>CAZYAY010000063.1:0-17208 GCA_964646215.1 uncultured Candidatus Kuenenia sp.
AGGTATTCACCACCTAGGAAAAATCTTGGATATAAAGGTTGAGTCTCTTCCCGGGGAATTGCCCCAATAGCTACTTTATCCAATTCCATTGCTGGTAATTCCAAGTCCTTCTTTTCGTTGGGCACTTGTTCTTTTTTGATTACCGCTGATCCTATCTGACCATAAGGGCTTAGAGGCGATGGAACTTTCCCACCATCCACAGGGGATTGCGCAACAATGGCAGATACCATGAGCAGCCAGGCACCTGATGCCAACAGCTTTTCTCGATTCATTTTCTGCCACCCCTCTAACATTATTTCTATTTGGCTTTCGTTTTCCCAGCATCACAAGCCGGGTAAACTTTGCCATTTTTATGCATTATCCTGTATGCTCTATCGACTTTTTAAACCCAAACCTTCAAAATATATCGAACATTCCGACAATTCCGATTATTACTTCCCAAAAATAGAACAAGCAGGAAGCTTGGGTAAAATACTTCATGTTTCATACTCTTTTTAATCTCTCCCAATTTAACCCGCCTATAATGTTTAAATACATAAGGCTAAAAAGGATTTTGTCATGACCCTATTTATTCAACAGTTACCAAAAGCTGAACTCCACCTTCATATCGAAGGAACCCTCGAACCTGACTTCCTTCTGGAAAAAGCAAAAAAACATCACATCCAGATTCCGTTTCATTCCATCAAAGAAATCCAGAACGCCTACAATTTTTCAAACCTGCAATCCTTTTTAGACATTTATTACCAAGGCATGGCGGTGCTAAAAGATGAAGATGACTTTTCCGAACTTGCATGGCGGTATTTTCAAAAAGCCCATGCGCAGGGCGTGCTACATGCTGAAATATTTTTTGATCCCCAGGCACATATCGAACGCGGTATCGGCATTGCAACCGTGATCGATGGTTTATGCAGGGCGGTGGAGCGGGCAAAAAAAGAACTGCAGTTAAGTGTCTTTCTAATTCCTTGCTTCCTTAGGCATTTATCAGAAGATTCCGCCCTCGACACTTTTGCACAGTGTTTAAAGTTTAAACAAGTGATCACTGGGTTTGGGCTCGATTCTTCAGAGATTGGTAATCCCCCATCCAAATTCCAAAAAGTATTCACACAGGCAAAGCGGCAGGGATTCCGCATCACCGCCCATGCTGGTGAAGAAGGTCCACCTTCATTCATCGAAGACGCTTTAAACTTATTACAGGCAGAACGGATCGACCATGGGGTTAGGTGCCTAGAAGATGAGAAACTTACAAAAAGGTTGGTACGCGAAAAAATCCCGCTTACTGTTTGTCCACTTTCCAACTTGAAACTTAAAGTGGTTAACAACCTTCAAGAACATCCTTTAAGGAAGATGCTCGAATGCGGAATTATTGCAAGTATTAATTCTGATGACCCCGCCTACTTCGGCGGTTATGTGGCAGATAATTTCGAGGCATGCACCGCCGCGTTAAATCTTACAAAAAAAGAATCAATCCTCGCAGCAAGGAACTCCTTCATCGGGTCTTTTCTAGATGCCGATACAAAGGCGGCGTATCTGCAAAAACTGGATTCATACTGCGACAAACAACTTGGTTGAGAAGTGGGTATAAAGTTAGTTTTTTGAATTAATGATGAAATTCGCCTTGCGATACAATTCTTCGAAATCTGCCTGCAGCTTTTTTCTTTCCACAAACAAGGGCCTTGCGAAATCCACCATTTGCAGCACATCTGGAGCAGCTTGTTCTTTCAGTGCGATTTCCGCTATTTGAAATAACAAATTCAACCGCTCCTCAATTTCCTCTGGTGCCAATGCCTGGGGTAGTTCCCTTAAAGCACTCCAGGCCGGAAGCCATTTTTGATTCTCGATACCACATTGCACCAACAATTCCCTGACAGGCGCCAGCTCGATTTTAGGGTTCATGGTTGCAGGCTGCATTTTTCCCAGAAGCTCTACCAAAAAATTAACCCTGCGAAGCGGAGCTTCCTTTCGGACAATACTATTCCATTCATTAATAAGTTTTAGATCTTTGCTTTTGGATAAGATCTCTAAAAACGCCTGCCATGACTTTTCCTGGATTCGTGGATCACCCTCAGTAATTGCGGCTTTCCACAAGGTTACAAGATGATTTGCCGTGCCAAAATCGCCCAAAAGTGTTGCACTCCTTGCCCTAACTCCCGCATCCGGATCTTTCAAAAGAATTGCTTCCATACGCGTTTGCAATCTTAGCCTGTCATCTTCCTTGATCGTCTTTGCTTGATTCACTGCGCGAGATACAGCCCCAAGAATTCCAAGCCTGACTCCGACATCCGTGTCTTCCAGACCAGCCATTAATTCCTCAAGCACTGTGATATCTGCAATTCTTTCCAATGCTTGCGCAGCAGTTTTTCTTACCGCAATCGCATTATGCTTCAACAAGCCGGCCAATAAGGGAACTGCAGCAGGAACCCCCAGCGAGCCAAGATCTTCGGCTGCTTCAACCACGACTTCCAATGCGGGATCGCTCAATGCGTTTTGCAATGCGGGAAGCACAAGAATCATACGGGCCGCACCATCATTACCCTTAGCTTGCATTGCAAGCGATCTTGCTGCAGCAGCACGAACCGCAATTTGATCTGATTGAATAATAAGGAGTAGCCGATCCAAGCAGGCCTTATCATTCCAGCGGCCTAGACCAAGCACGGCTTGCCTGCGCACTTCTTCCATGGGATCTCTACTGAAACTCAACAACATTTCGCCTGCGGCCTTGCGAAACGATTCTTCATTAAGTGCTTCCGATAACCATCCAGCAAGCAACAATCGAACTGCTGGGTCTTCGTGATCCAGCAGGCCCTGAAAGAATGGTATTTTTTCTGTGGGCCCCAGTCGTGCATAAAGTTGCTGGTAAAGGGTACGGTTTCGATTTCGCGAAGAATCAAGCTCCCCCTCAAGCCTGGTCAATTTTGCATTTCGCTGGGCAAGCCTCTCTTCAAGCCAGGCATCGGAAGAAAGATTTTTTCGTTCATCAAACCAAAGTTGCCAAGTAACACTATCGCGGCCCAGATCTTCCCCGATCAAATCCGCAAGGGTTTGCCTGCTTGTTATCCTGATACTTTCTTTAGGATCGGTAAAAAGTTTCAATAAAGTTTCAGCGGCGCTTTTCTTCCCTGTTTTCCCCAATGCAATCATTGCCTGCTGCCTGAGGCTTTCGCTGAGTTTATTATTTTCAGCAATTTGTTTTAACTTGAATGCGGCTTTACCATCCACGCTTGCGCCCAAGGCATCAACAGCCGATTGGCGTACTGCGGGAAGATCGATGGAAAGCGCCTCGATCAATTCTTCCGAAAAACGGCTATCCCTTCGCAGCTTGATTGCCCCGGCAAAGGCTGTGAAAACCTCAACGTTACGGGGATCGCGCAAATATTGTTTTACGGTTTCGGTTGCGAGAGGGGTTTGTTGTTGCAAGATTAAGTAAGCTGCTTGGGCCTGCAACTGGGGCTGCTTTTTATCTGCAAGAAGCTCTCTAAGGCGTGCTATATCGGAGGCAGGTTGTTGAACCTGTCCAACCAATAAAAGCAAAGCTAAAATCGAACCGGAAATCATCTATTCGTCCATTAAAAAGAAATTGCCCAAGGGGCGGGACCATAACCAGTTGGGAATATCGAGTCAACCTCGATTCAAACATGTTGCTATCGCCTATTTTTTTAGATTCGAGTATGTTTCCAAAGGCACGAAGTTGGTGCTTTTTTGATTAGCTAAGGAAGGCTTAATGTTCGCGGTATTTAAAAAACCAGCAATTCAAATCGCCTGCCTTTTAGTGGCTTGGGCTCTGGTTTGTTTACCTAATTTGGGTATTTCCAGCCTTTGGGATATTGACGAAGGTAACAATGCGGAAGCTGCATACGAAATGATGGAATCGGGAAACTGGATTGTTCCCACTTATAATTATAATCTTCGTGTTGATAAACCCGCTTTGCTTTACTGGCTACAGATCGCATCCTATAACACTTTTGGCGTAAACGAATTTTCAGCAAGGTTCCCCTCTGCACTGGGTGGGCTCTTTTCTCTTTTTGCAACCTATGCCCTCGGAACAATCATGTTTGGGGCGGGTACGGGCTTCTTTGCAGGGCTGATATTGTTGGCAATGCCCGCCTGGGCTGGGTCCGCTCATTTTGCAAACCCTGACTCTCTTCTAAATGCCTGTGTTGCCTGGTCTTTCTTTGTTTTTTTCAAAGGTTATCAAAACAATAATTCCAACTGGTTGCTTTGGGGCGGAATAATCACCGGCATAGGCATGCTTGCCAAGGGTCCAATCGCACTCGCACTTCCATTATTGATCATTCTTTTGTTTTTGCTTTGGGAAAAACAACCCAAGCGATTGCTTTCCATAAATCTGCTGGGTGCTCTATTTTTATTCTTCCTTGTTGCAGGGCCCTGGTATATCTGGGTGGGCGTAGAAACAAAATTCCAATGGCACAGGGGATTTTTCTTCACCCATAATCTGGGTAGGTTCAGCACTGCGATGGAAAACCACTCTGGCCCATGGTTTTATTATTTGCTTGTCATCGCGATAGGTTCCGCACCTTGGTCTGCTTTTATCGGTATGACTTTCCTGAATGCCAAAAAAGAACTTTTTAATACCGAACCTTCAAACAGCACAATCAACGACCGCAGCGCAATACGCTTGCTTGCAACTTGGATTGCAATCGTGCTTGTTTTTTTCTCGATCTCAAGCACCAAGCTTCCCAATTACATTCTGCCCCTCTACCCAGCCATTGCAATTCTTACTTCAAGAGCAATGCTTGCTTGGAAAAATGGAATTGACGCATACCCCAAATGGCTTCCTAAAACAGGAATGTTTATTTTGGTTTTCATTGGCATCATCACCAGTCTTGGAATGATTCTAGTTTCAACCCAGGCAGATATTTCGTGGATCAAAGGAAGAAAAATCCCAAGGCTAGAGCAAATGGCATTCATTGGATTTATACCAATCATCTGTGGCACCTTAGCCCTGGTGCTTGCTGCAAAGAAAAACCGAATCGCAACACTCGCAGTTCTTTGCCTGGGATCAATTGGTTTTACCGGTGCTTTGGGCGCATGGAATGGTTCAAACCTTAATGAAATCAAAGCCCCAAAAATGCTCTCCCAACTACTGCCACAAGACCACCTGACCCGAGAAATTGTCATCGCAACCCACGACTGGTTTCAGCCGAGCATCACCTTTTATTGCAAACGACAGATCAACACCTTGACTACCGAAGATGATGTGAAACAATTCCTCGAGCAACCGATTCCCGCCTACCTATTCATGCCCGAAAAGAAATGGGATGCCCTGGAGCTTAAACACTCACTCCGGGCAAAAAAAATTGGCCAGGCCACCGACTTCTATCGCAATTGCAATGTCGTGCTCCTGACCAATCAATAATCCCTGATACTTCAAATCCTACTTGCTCTGGAAACTCCCGATCGACATTTGCTTGTCCAGTTCAACCTTGAACTCGTAGGTCGTGGTGTTCGCCTTGGTGCCATTAGTTTCAGGCAACAAATTGATATCCCATCGCAATAAGTTGTTAGGCCTATCCTGCCTTAGATAAACAGGATCTGCGCTGATTTCAGGAAGCACCTTGCCCAAGGTTACATTCAATGCTTCATTTTCGCCCTTGGGTAATCGGTCCCAGAGTTGAACCTTCACTGCTTCCTGCTTGAAGCTACTAAGAAGAATTCGGTATTCAAATTTCAACACCTGGTTACCACCCTGCATCATTCGGGATTTCTCAACCAACTGCCTTTGAACCTGCAATTGTGGATCCGTGCCAAATCCCACGGTGAACGATTCACCAATGGCAACCAATGGCAGTTGCATCCTTCCTACAAAATCCGTTTCGGAATACATGGTGGCTTCGCCTGGAAGAAGTACAAACTTGCTTTTATTGGTAAGATTTGCCTGCTTATACACATGAGGCGTAAGCACGGGCACAGCCTTGTAAAAATACTCGGGGGGAAGATCTATTCGAGCAACCTCAAGCACCTGTTCATCATTCCTGGAAGGGATACTGATTTTGGTTTCAAGCTTGTACGCTACACTTGGCCCCTCGCGATCTGAATCCGCAGGCTTATTCAAATCAGAAAGCGTCTGTCGTTCATCACCAAGAAAAACAAGATCTTTCGCCTGCTCCAAATTCCCGACATAATTAAAGATTTCGTTACTGGACTTTTCATCCTTTCGATTGGCATCCACCTGGGCTTTCCTGCGTAAATTCTTTGACGCCTCCTGTATTTCTGCAAGTGCGGTTCCACTGTTAGGCGACTGGGGAATAGCGATATATCCAGAAGAATTTGATAACCCCAAGGCTGTCCCTGGTTTTCCCGGAGGTAATGCCCCTCCTTTGGGTATCAAGCTTACCGCAAGGCCTTTTAAATCTGGAGGCGTTGCGTTCAACATGGGTTGCGCAGTTGAAAGAGTCAACTCAACCCCCGTCCAGTCCTCGCCTGATTGCTGATGTACCGATGCAAGATACTCAAGCTTGACAGCATCCTTTGCGGTTTTTCCTGAGCGGATTTTATACTGCGGATGCCAGTACGCTGTGTCCACCAGATAATTCAAACGCAACTTTCCAGCACCTGCATTTACTTTCTCAACAACGATAATCGCATCGGTTTCTGTTCTTACCGTGCCGCTTGTAAGTTCCTGCAATTTCCTCGTCAAAAACTGGGTGCTTTTCATTATCTGCTGCGATTTCTGCCCGTATTCCACGCCTTCTTGAGCCCGGGCGATTCTTTCCATCTTCAAATAATTTGCAAGCGCTATTGCTGTATCAGAATCCAACTTCCCTTTTTCAGTGGCATTCACCGTACTGGCACTTGCAAACCCCTCCAGCTTCGTAAGAAATGTGGTGTTCGCAGTATTGGCGGTAATCATGGCTTGTACTTTTTGCGTTTCCATTTCATTCTTTTTCAATTCCTCCTCAATCTCACGTACTTCTTCGCGCTTATCTTCCTTGATCGGTTTGTTGCGATACCTCGTTGCAAGCACTCGAACCCCTTCAGTGCCCTCGGAATAAACCGAGGATGGTTGAACCTTGGAAGGCATTGAAGAAACCACTAATTCCATGGCACCCATGCCCGCTGGAATATCCACCTCGCGGGTTACAAGTGCGCTATCCGAATAAATCGTAACTGCAACCACTTTGCTTTTTACTTCCATGGGTTCCTTTAATGCATCTTTTGGCGCTTCTTTAACAGCACTCTTTTGCTTTTTAACTTCCTGGGCATTTATCCCCAATGCAGACCAACCACCAACACCAAACAAAAGGCCGACAAATGTAAAAATTTTAAACATCTTCAACATGGTATTAACACCTTTCAAAATAAAACTTCCAAACCCATTCATCCAAGGTAACATCTCTTAAATCTTCAACGCATCGAAAAACAAACCCGCCGGTTCTGCATTCAATTCATGCTGATTCACAACATGCATAATCAAATTCAAAACCATCTCTACAAGTAAGACGATTCAATTTCGCATTTCTTCCAAAATTTTTGAGATTCTTAAATATGAATGAATCATGAAAATGCTGCAAAATAGCACGAAACACTTAACCTAATGATAATACTTTCAATCATGAGAGTATTATCATCAGGCTTTCAAATGATTTGGCACTGACAAGGAATGCGTTCATCCCGAAAAACTACAACCACCCTGTGAATGTTGCGAGAACATATCACGGGTGGTTGCAAAATTAAATCAAGTTTTTCCGCCTACGATCGCTTATTAAAACTATGCAGCTTTGTTCATCATGGTTTTATCAAGGTTATGCGTATCCCGAATAAGATACGATGCTTTTCCCTGGCTTTCAAAATAGGTTCGGGTCATCACTTCACCCAATAAACCCATGGATATCAACTGAATACCCACCAAAACCAGCATCACACTTAAAAGCAGCAATGGATTACCCGTCATATCCGTCTGGTTATACAATTTCATTCCGATTGTTCCAAGAACGCTGGCAAAACCCAGACCGATTGCAAACAAGCCCACCGTTCCAAGAAAATGCATGGGCCTTGTCAGATACGAATAAAGAAACTTTACGGTGATTAAATCCAAGACCACACGCAGAGTTCTGGTCAGATTGTATTTTGTTTTTCCCGCAACACGCGGATGATGCTTAACGGGAACCTGGGTCAACCTGCCCCCGCACATTTGCGCAAGTACTGGAATAAACCTGTGCATTTCACCATATAATGGCAATGCAACAGCCAGATCTCTTTTCATAACCCGTATCGTGCAGCCCATATCTTTTATCGAGCAACCCGTTACTTTCCGAATAATCCAGTTCGCAATAAAACTGGGGAACTTCCTAAGCCAAAAACCATCCTGCCTATTCGCCCGCTGCCCAAGTGCAGCATCGCAACCATCATTTATTTTCTCTAATAACATAGGCAAGTCTGAAGGATCGTTTTGCAAATCGCCATCCATGGTGGCGATGAAATCCCCCCTCGACCAATCGATGCCTGCTTGAAGCGCAGGAGTCTGGCCGTAATTTCTTTTAAGTACAACAACCTTGGCACGGGTGTCGCGTCTTGCAAGGTCTGCAAGAATCAATGGTGAGCGATCGATACTGCCATCGTCAACATAGACGACTTCAAATTCGTCCACGCCCGATCCATTGGAACTGGCACAGTAAGGCTCCATTGCAGAAGCAATTCTTTCATGCAAAGCAAGAATATTATCCTGCTCGTCTTTGATCGGTATTATTACGGATAGCAGAGCCATCGTGCGATTCCTCCAATTCGGTAGATCCGGATATTTCGCCTTCCAACTGGACATCTTTCATGTCCGAGCCCGATGCGCTTCCCCGTGAACCCAGGTAAAAAAAGACCCCTATCATTCCGACTGCAACATAAACGGAAAAACATAGTACGGATAATGCAACTGCTGATGCAGGTGCGACTGCCAAAGGTGCCAGCATCAATACTGTAGCCCCTTCACGCAACCCCATGCCGCCAAGGCTTATTGGTAGCATGGTCATCAATGTAACCAAGGGAACCATCACAAAATAAAAAGACAACGGTATGGGCAAATCCATCCCCAACCCTATCAGCATCATGATTGAAACGCTGGAAAGTTGCACCCATAAAGACATCGCGGTGGTTGACACCAATACCTTCATATTGCCAAAACAAAGCTTTGCACTTTTCAACACTACCATTAATTTGGGAAACCGGATTGAGAATTTGGCAACCAAAGGTAGCACCGCCAGCGACCCGATGGCACCCATTCCTATCGACATCACCGAACCTTTAACCCACACAGGCAATTCCACCGGACTTAAAATTGTTGCTACAACTGCAATTGCAACCAACACCAAGACACCACTGAACCGGTCTGCAAAAACTGTTAAAACCGCTTTGCTTCTTCGATTTTCAACCAGCTCATCCTTCATCTTATATGCCAGGTACCAGGCACGAACCACATCGCCACCCACCGAGGTGGGCAGGGCAAGATTGAAAAACATCCCGATAAAAAAATACTTGAGGTATTCATAAAAAGTCCCGCCGAAACCAACTGCGTTCGCAAGCACTTTCCAACGCTGGCAACTTAGAACCTGCGTGAAAAACAAAAGTAGAAACGCGGCAAACCAATAGATCGGGCGTAACGTCGTAAACGAATCCATTATCTGGCCCAGATTTACCCTCGTTAGGATCAATCCCACCAGCAACAAGGTTCCCACCACTCTTACCAGCACTTTCATTGCACAATCACCTTTGCTTCAAGTATCTCTGAACCCGCCTGATGAAACGCCGCATGCTGTGGATCGTACATGTCCAGCCTTAGCAGGCAACTGCCACATTCCATTAAAGAAGGAATAACCACTGCAATATCTATGCCTTCGCCTGGCTTTACCACCGCTTGAAAATTACCTGCGAATCCACTCGCCAGCACCCTGCGATCGTCCGTCAGCAGCAGCCACTTGCATTTAATTCCCGCATTTGTCCCAGGTTTCATACACCATTCTCTAATCGAAGTGTTTTGTGCCCGGACCTTCAATAATTTACTCCTGCCTTTTTCCAAATGTAAAGTCCCGCCACCACCTTCAATCAATTGCAATTGGGCGGCACAATCCCCAGGCACATAATACTTTTTAACCCATTCCCTGAACCGATCACTTGAATGAACAGTCGCATTCTTTGCAAGCCAGTCCTTGTACAAAACAAAGAACTCATCAATATGTGCGGTACGGCCTATGTTAAGATGCCCGTAATAGGGACTTAACTGCCTTAACGAATCATCAAGGCCGACATCTGTTTGCAATAACTCGGACATCACCACCGCCATCCCGGTCCTATCGATCCCCTTATGGCAATGAAACAACATTGGCTTTTCACTTTGATCAATAACATCCACCAGTTGATTAATGGTCTTGGTGGAGGGCAGCCTTCCTGCGGAAAAACTCAAATCTTCCTGTGATATATTGCAATTATAGATCGCTTGAACCTGATTCATGTACCAAGGAACCGTATCGCAACAACCCCGAAGATTAACCACGGTCTTGATGTTGTTTTTCTTAATGATGGATTCCAACCTTGAAGCGCCAAGCTGGGAGCAGCGATAAAATTTCCCGGGTATGACCTCGTAGAAGTTACCGCCTGCAAAAATATAAAAGCATTTTAAAGATAATAATAATATTAGAAATATGGCAAACAGTCTTAAGCCCAACCGCCAACCCGCCTTTTTGGGGATACCCTCATCCGCAAACAAATTACTTTCCCGCTCTAACGGCATCGCACTTCCTTGTGCCCAGGATTCTTCCTAACCAAACGGGGATTGTGCCAAATCTAAATCTTTTCTGCCAGACCGGTTAAGGAAGGGCCTTGCCCCAACTTGCCTCGACGACTCCTCTTCCCTCAGCGCCCCAAACTTTGATATAAGCCATTGATTCATCGGCATTTCCGGAGATTTTCTGCATGGCAGCAACCACATGGGTTGACCAAAACCGCTGGGGTAGACCAAAAAGGCTGCTGCTGTGCTTTGTCGTAGCTTTTATTTTTCTGGGTATTAGCTTGAGATTGCTAAGATTGGGACTAAATTTTCCGCTCTGGGGTGATGAGGCTTTTGTTGCATTAAATTTCTTCGATTCTGATTTCACCAGCCTTACAAAACCTCTTAGGCATTATCAAATTGCTCCCCTTGGTTTCTTATGGCTCGAAAAAGCCGTTGTCTCACTTTGCGGCACCAGCGAATTCACCCTCCGAATCACTCCATGCCTCGCTGGCGTTTTTGCCCTCCTTGTTTCTTTTAAATCCGCCCAAAATATAACTCCCCCTAAAACCGCTTTACTTGCCCTGGCTATAATTGCTGTTTCCTATTACCCCATCAGGCACTCTTGCGAAGTTAAACCCTACGCCTTCGATTTCTTGGCAGCTTCCATTTTCCTCTGGCTAGGCTCCTCTGCCCTTAAAAATAATGCCTCCTCAAAACCCTTATTCCTTCTAGCAATCCTTTCACCCTTCCTTCTTTTCACCTCCTTTCCTGCTGCTTTTTCTGCGGGGAGTGTTTGCATCGCACTGGCTTTCCACATACTCCAACAAAAAAAATACAACCTCATCGCCCCGGGTTTGCTGCTTACTTTCGCCGTTATTGCTTCTTTCCTTGCCCATTACTCAATCATTGGCACCAACCAATTCCACAACGAACTTGCAAAACATCAGGCCTACTGGGATTCAACTTTCCCACCAACCAACCTTTTCCAACTACCCTTCTGGCTCTTAAAAACTCATGCAGGCAACCTCAGCGCATACCCTGTTGGGGGGAAAGATGGCGCTAGCTCTCTGACTCTCCTTTTTTTTCTCCTGGGCATTTTTAAACTCGCCCGCAATGCAAAATTCTCACTGCTTATCCTCTTGCTATCACCCTTCGCTTTAAACTTGGTAGCTGCCTTCATGGGGCGTTATCCCTATGGCGGAAGCGCCCGAGTCGCACAGCACCTGCTCCCTTCCATTTGCATTTTGTCTGCGGTTGGCATAAGCAGCATTTTACAATTGCACTTGTTTGCAACCATCCGCTCCAAGGCCTATCTAGGCCTGCTTTGGTGCCTGATCATTTTGGCTTTCTTTCAAGCTGGAAGAGATGTTAAAAAACCTTACAAATCATCGGGCGACCTTAAAGCCCGAACCCTGATCCGGGAATTATGCGCATTTTTACAACCAGGCGAATCGCTAGTCATCACCCAGGAAAAAGATTTGGTGGACCCAACTTTAGAGTGGTATTTGCGCATCCAAAAAAACAAGATTCTTTGGGCCACTGAAAATCTACTGCCCACGATTGTGGCGCAAAAAAAACAAACCCTATGGCTTTGGCTGCCCAACCGCCCACCAGGGGGCGATACTTCACCAATCGTTGATATCCCAATTTTTAATGGCGTTCAATCCACCATAAAAAAGGAATTCTCTTTCGCCTTGGGGAGGGATAATTTAGTCAAGCCACAAATGGTCTTGGTTCTGCTAAGCCCTGATTAAGCAACCGGGCTGATTACTTCCCATAGACTTCCGAAACTAGGGTTTCAACGCAATAGGCTTTGAAGTTTCCTTGGTTATAAGCGTGGCTTTCAGAAGGTTTTCCGCTCTTTCGGGGTTTCGCATCAAATACCATGGCAATGCTCCAAAAAACATCTGCATCTGACCCACGGTTTTTTCAGACATACCCACCATCGATGTGCCAAATGCTTTCGATACGATCGATGCAGCCTTGCTTTCCGTCTTTGCATAAATAGTCATCTGATGCTTTACGCTTTTATTGATAACGCTATCCTGGTATTGCAATACGATCACCGCCTGAACCGGAATCGCAGGCAAAAGTGCTGTAGGTTTTCCAAAACCATGGGCATACCATATCTTCAATCCATCCCTATCCGTGATCAAATGAAATTGAATGTTGTTCCCAGAAGCTTCACGCGAATAAAAATTGTTCGCACTTTCCTTCTCAATGCTTGAGCACTTCGCGCCCAGCATTTTCCACATCGTCACCGCATGGTGCGGATTTTCCAAAAGCCATTCGTAGGTTGTTGGGTCGCAGGTAAAAACCTCTGCGGGCCCCTTGGCTGACAAAGTTGGCTCTGTTACCACTAAACGAACTTTTTCCTGCCATGCTTCCGGTATCAATTTTCCGTTTAATACATCCACTGTCGCAAAAGATTTCAACTCCTGCGAGGAACCCGACCATGTGCCAGCAGGCTTGTACTCTCTCTCGAATTCTCCTGCTGGAACACTTTGAATTCCCGAAATTATTACCAATAACAGAAGCATCAGATTAATTCTTTGCAAATGGCGCATCGAAACTCTCCAGCTTTCCTATTTTAATAGTCACATACATCCAACCCTTATTTCATCGTTATCCCCAAGTGCCAGCTTTAATGATTTTACCGGTTTTTCCAATCCAACTCCTCGGGTTGCCTTTTTCGGCCACCAAGGTTTATATTACTTTTGTCTTTTTACTTTTGATTCAAAGGCTGAATTCCATGCTTAAAACCGCTCGTTTTGTTATTACCCTTGCCACGGTTGTCTGCCTGCCCGCACTTATTGGCTTTGGTTGGTGGCAACGCGATTATCTCATGGGTTGGTACCTAACCGATCAATTGCTTAAGGCAGAACCCCAATGTAAATCTCATTACATCGATGCCCTGGCAAAACTTGGTGAAAACGCCCAATACCCTCTTTTAGATCACCTTGAAAAAGCAAACGAGGCCAGCGCCCCCGACCTTACAAAAGCATTAGGCAAAATGTTCGACTCCTGGGGTGGCACCAGTTCCCTGCTTTCACAACAATGCTTTCATCACCTCGCCCGAAGGTTTACATCTTTCTCTCCACCAGCACAGGTGCAAAGCCTCGAACTCCTCGCCTCTATTTCAAAAAATTCCCCGCCCCCCAACCCTTTGAACACTGATTTTCTCGAAGGTACCAAATTAATTCTCGGTTCTTTACCCGAGGCAAACAACCCAAATGCCCTTGTACCCGCGATGAAAATTGTTTCACAACTCATCAAGAACAACACCGATAAAGAATTACATTCGCGACTTGCGGGCATCATGGCAAAGGCTATCACCGATGCCCCAGAAAACATCAAAATTCAGGCGATTCATTTGGCAATCGCCCCTGATGTGGGATTAACCGAGTTGTGCATTGCCGCCCTGCAAGATAAAAATGTCGAGGTAAGAAAAGTTGCCATCATCGCTTGCGCTTCAGCACTCGATAGCGTTTCCGTCGATTCCCTTCTTCCTTCTTTACACGATTCAGATGCGGAAATTCGCGCTTACTGCGAATCGGCGCTCATTGCCCGAGGTCTGAAAAAAGAACACCTTCAACTTGGTAAACTGCTTACCGATCCCAAGCCTTCTAAAAGGCTCGAGGTTTTAGACTCCTTGATGGAAGACAATGAATTAGACCAAAGCCTTTGGCTGAGAAAATTGAGCCATGATTCCTCCCCAGCGGTACGAGTTGCAGCATTAAGAATGATGAGCCTTCAAGAAACCAATGATCTCAACGACCGCATTGACCAAATGTCCCGCAGCGACCCCAGTAAAACAGTCTCAGATCTTGCGACTTATTACCTAAAATCAAACAAATTGAAGCCTGTCAACTTCGAGACTCTTGGCAACTCAGGCAATAAATGACTATTTTGACAAAACTTTAATAATTTTTATTTAATTTGTTGACGAACCGCCCTTGCCTGTTAGTATGACATTGGCGAGATATAGGCGGCAACAAGCAGTCACACCTCAGCGCGGTTGACAGCTTAGCACCTGAAATCGCTGCCAATAAGTATCACCAGGCATTTTTTATTAATATTTGTCTGGGTTTTTCTGCATAACTCCCTCGCTTTTGCAGAAACCTAAGAATACTTGTGCAGTCGTTTCACTTGGACCAAAGGAAGGACAGACCCATGTTAGTCCTGTCCAGAAAAAAGAACGAAAGCATCGTCATCAACAATGACATCATCATTACGGTGGTGGAAATTCGCGGTGATAAGGTACGATTAGGCATAATCGCGCCAAAGGATGTTCCTGTGCATCGCCAGGAAATTTTTGATGCAATCCATGGTAAGGAAGATACTCCCGAAAGCAATGCTGCTGATACCGAAAACAGTCTGCCTAAGGTTTAATCTTACCTTGCTTTTATTCTTACGCTTTAAAACTCTTCTTTAAGTGGTTTTTGGTATATTTTTTTCAATTTTATACTTTTTTATCTTATCCATTAGCGTTTCCCGGTGAATTCCCAAAACCTTGGCGGCTTGGGTTTGGTTCCATCCGTTCCTTTCCAACGCAATTTTTATCGCCCACGATTCCACTTCAGCTAGTTTTATTGTCTTGGGTGCTTCACCACCAGTTGCATCGCTCGTCGGTATATCAATATCTTCCGCCATCAATGTTTCAGATTCAGCTCTGTTCACTCCCGATTCCAACACTGATTTCAACTGTCTGATATTTCCAGGCCAGTGATATTTTTTCAATTTTTCAAGAACTTCTGGGCTGGGCAAAAATCGCTTGCGATACTCCACTGAAAATCGCTTTAAAAAAAAGTCAACCAACTCTGGGAGATCTTCCAACCGCTCATTTAATGCGGGAACTTTAATCACGCAGGTATTCAACCGATATAACAAATCTTCGCGAAAACGCCCTTCTTCCACTTCCTTTTGCAAGTTACGGTTGGTTGCAGATATCACCCGCACATTCACATTTATTTCCTTGCCTCGCAATGGGCGGATTTTCCCTGTTTCCAATGTCCTCAGCAATTTCGCCTGGCATTCCAGCGATAGCTCGCCCACCTCATCCAAAAAAAGTATCCCATCATCTGCCTGCTGAAAATACCCGGTATTAGCACGATCAGCACCGGTATATGCACCTTTTTCATTCCCGAAAAGCTCTGCATCCGCGAGCCCTGGTGATATCGTTGCGCAATTTACCGAAACCATTGGCTCGGCCTTCCTCGAACTTTTATTATGCAACTCCAGAGCCACCAACTCCTTTCCAACACCACTATTACCAGTTATCAAAACCGAGGACGTTCTTAATGCAACCCTTTGTATTTCCTGCTTCATTTTCATTATCAGGGGGCTTGAACCAACTATCAGTTCCCTGTCTTTTTCTTCCACCAATTTAAACCTGTTATTATCGGCCTCTAAAGCCCTGCGTAACCTCAGGACATGCAAACTATTGGAAAGGCAATCCACCAGAAATTCTGAAAAACGAACATCTTTATAATTGAAAAACTTCCGCGAATTATATAAATGAACCGCTCCCAGAATATTTTCTGGGCCGTTTTCCAAAGCTTTGCTTCTTACCAACAAACAAACTGCATCCTTCATCGATTGCAGACTTTCCGCCTCAATCCCAACTTGCTCTTGAAGAAGCCATACTGTTTTTTCCCTGGCTACCGCTTCATTGGTGAGGGTTTTGCTTAATGCCAAATCAAGGCTGGTATTTGCAGGAAGCACCTGCTTAAGCATGAATTCCTTGGTATCCAAACTAAGAAAACCAACTTTCTCGGCCTGGGTCCTTGTTAAAAGAATTTTAAGCGCCTTCTCAACTAAATCCCTCGGATTATTTTCCAACACCGATTCCGCAACATACGAAAATAAAAGGCCCAACTCATCATGCAGAAACTGGGTAATGGAAGAGTCGGACTTCGATTCTTTATCTTCTGCCGGGAATTCCAATTCAGGCAAAGTCTTATTGCTGTCATCCTGGGCGGTTTGTGGCATCTCAAAGCGAATTTGAGCACTACCGATATTTATTTTGCATTGGTTTACTAGGGCGACATCATCGCTGATTCTGCTGCCATTCAGTTTGGTTCCGTTATTTTTACTGTGGTTTTTTAAAAAGAATCTGCCTGAATTAAAATACACTTCAGCATGAAAACGCGAGGCATGTTCATCATGGATCACAAGGTCATTATCTGGATTACGGCCTATTTTAACAGACAGTTCCTGCGATAATAATACCGTTGTTGGAGCACCAATACCTAATTCCAGGACCAGTCGGGCAACCATGATCCACTCCGCTTAAAAAGTTATTATGAAGCTAAAGTAAGGTTATTTCCTGCTTAAGGCAACAAAAAGTGAGATTTTATCCTAAGTTGTTTCTAACTCTAAGGTTGACCTCGATGGCCAACCCCGTTAAGATACCCCAATTAATAAGGCCCCTTCGCCAAGTGGTAAGGCCGCGGATTGCAAATCCGCTATCCCCGGTTCGAATCCGGGAGGGGCCT
>CAZYAY010000064.1:0-7629 GCA_964646215.1 uncultured Candidatus Kuenenia sp.
GCCACCGTTATTTTGCAGCACGCCAAGATTAAGCTGGGCGCTTGTAACGGTGGTGACCCCGGAATAAGACCCTTGGGTCATAAGAGTGTTGGAGGCTGAAAAATTCCAGGTTCCTGCAAAATCCCCCCCAATTGGATTGTCACCAATGATCGTGTAATCAATACCCCTCGGAGACTGCCCCGTGAAACTGTAAAGCCCGCCCCCGGAAGAAGCGGAATTCCCCGCGATGGTTGAATTGGAAATGGTAAGTGGCCCTCCATTGCTTATACCTCCCCCTATCCGCCCTGCAGAATTCCCTGAAACTGTTGAAAAAGAAAGTGAGATGGGCGAATTGGTTTCAACACCACCCCCTTGGTCGCCTGCCGTATTTCCAGAAATGGTGGAATTGGTAATCGACCAGTTAGTACTACCTTGGTTACTGATGCCGCCACCTTTGTCACCAGCAATATTATTGGAAATGGTCGAATTGGAAACGATGGCATTACATGAAAAAGCCGAGGCAATCGCACCGCCACGATAACTTGCGGAATTACCTGAAATAGTAGAACTTGTGATCGTAACACCGCTATATGCAAAAATAGCACCCCCCGCATTTGAAGAATTACCCGAAATGATTGAATTTGCGATAGATAATGTAGCACTGTTTCTATTGAAAATTGCTCCGCCCCTGTAACTGGTAGAATTTCCTGAAAGCGTGGAATCAGAAATGGAAAGGATTCCATAGTTATCAAAAGCCCCGCCTGTGCCTAAGGCAAGCTGGCCACCAGAGAAGGTCATTTTTGACCCGGAAACAGTTACGCCAGAAATGGTTAAATTAGCGCCCGAATTGATGGAGAAAACTCTAAAGTTGCCATTGTTGGCGCTGATGGTAAGCAGTGTAGAGCCTGGCCCAGTTACGGAAAGTGTGCCTGCGGTGGTGGCAGTAACAATGGCGGGCAAAGATGATGCAAGCGTGATAGTACCCGCACCGCCCGTGAAGAGCGAGGAGGCAAATTCAATCGTATCGGCATCGGAAGAGGCGTTAGCCGTCGTGATCGCCTCGCGAAGCGTCGTGAAAGCGTCGGCAGTCGTATTGTCGGCGAGCGAATTGACGATAATAGTTGCAGGGGTGATTCGATCTTCAAGGCCAAGGAGTTCGAGTCTGCGGGAATAAGCAGAACCTCCAACTTTTCTGTTTTGTAGGTTGTTATAGAGCCTGCGGAACAAGTTGAAAATCATAAGCTGTAACCTTACTAAAAAATAAAATCAGAAACCAAGCTGGGAAAAATCGAGCGATATTTCAATAAACTTTGGAACCATTAATTTTAATATATATTTTAAGGATTAAACCTTAAATCCGTAAATATCCCCCAAACTACCTAGAGTTGAAGTTCGGGTTGTAAGCATAAATATAAATTTACACTGTCGGGCATACAAATATTGTTCAAATGTTCACTCCTTAACATGGATACATATTTGATTTGGCACCGCTTTCTCGGGCAAACAAATCCTATTATTAAAAAACCGTTAAGGGCGAGGGTGTTATCAAGTCTGATAAATGCGAAAAATCGAGCAAGATTCTTCGTATTTAAATCCCGGTCACAGCAAGATTTAAAAAACCAACACTGTTGACCGTATTTTGTGTTCTGATTGGTCGTCGATGCGATTCAACCCCTTTGGTAGACGCATTGGTAGATTATACCAAGCAGATAAATAATTATGCCAAAAAAATGGTAATTCCGTATAAAAGCTATTCTGTCTTACCACCTATCAAAGGCTTTAAGTAAGAAAACCCTTTGACCGCAGCCCTTTTATGACACGGTTTAGAAGCATTGGCATCTGCATAAAAACTTCGATGTATTAGCTACGAACAACTACAGACACTTTCAAAAAAATCAAAGAAACCCTGAAATCGTAATCAACTTAGAAAAACGCCGGACCGGTCAGAAGGATCGCCACTGAAGAAGGAAAACAAGAGATCAAGCTGAGGGAAGGAAAACCCCTTGACCACAGGTGCCCCACCAGGCAGAACGAAGCAATTGAACCATTGGCATTTGCATTAGGAATCCAATAGAAATTATGCGTTGTATCGGTAATGGAATTAGAACCATCGCATGGCAATACGGGTAATGAATTAAAACCAATTCTCGGGCTTTCATTGCTGACTGCCGTGACCAGGTAAGAATCAACGGCACCATCAATATCGTTTGCATTTGTTCGGCTTTGAATGTCGGCTAGGGTAATGGTGGTTTCTATATCTTGTACTACTTGTTTTACAGAAACAGCAGAAAGGTTGGTAAAAGCTTGTACATCTTTAATTAAAACTGGAGGTGCGGGAGTTGATTTGATTCTTGCGATTGTTATTTTTGTTCCAATACAATTTCGCCTATGGCGGATAATCCCAAGGCTATACGAAATTCAGCCTGCGCCCTGAAGAAATCCTGCTGGGAACTGATTTCAATAATATCAGCCTCGAAAGCAGCTTGCTCGCGCAAAGTTACCCTCAGAACATCGCTTCTTCCCAGTAACAATTGCTCGCGCTCGGCATTTGCAACCAACTTCGCTAGTTCGACTCGCTTTTTAGCCTGTTGATAAAACTCGAAAGCCCTTTCCAAAGCCGAATATGTATCCTGCACTTCTGCTCTTACCAGATCTTCTGTATGTCTTAATTGCTGGTTCAATTGTGCCAGTTGTGCATTCGCAACAACAATCTTTCCTTTTGCCTCACGCTGTTGCAGTGGCAATTGCAGCGCAAGTCCGGCATTAAGCGAAGACCTGTCAAGCCCGTTGGGGCCTGAAAGAGGGCTTTTGCCATAACCAACATCCTGAGCCCCTGCAAGTGTGGCGTTCATACTTGCCATATTCTGGTTTTCTGCAAGCCGAAGATCCACGGTTACGCGGTCTCTTTGAAGCCTAAGCCTTTGGGGTTCAGGCCGTTGATCAAGCGCTTTTTGCACATAGGCATCGAAACGATCCAATTTCATCTGCCTGATATCACTCGGAAACAAAGGAAGCCTTTCAATACCAGCAAGAGTTGGTGTACCCGAGGCATCTCTAAGAAACAAAGAAAGATCGATGGTTGCCTGCTGAAAGGCACGTTGCGATTGCACGAACAGGCCATTTCTAAATGCGATATTTTGCTGGTTGTCAACCCTTTCGATATTTGCAGTGAGCCCCACATCTGCCTTGGCTTTTAATTGTGCATCACGCTCTACCGCAAGCTTAACCAACATTTCAGCTATTTTTAATCGCTGTCCCGCACCAACCCAGTTCCAATAGATTCTTGCTGCAGCTCTTTGAAAATCCAACCGTTGCCTTTCAATCAGAGGTTCAGCTATCTGGGTGTCTATTTTTGCCTGTTGGAGGCCAGCCCTGACCCGATCGATACTTTTGTCGCGTAAAAGCGGAATGTTTACCCCAGCCCTTAATTCGCCACCATCTGCAGTTTTCTGATCAAGATAATAGGTTGGAAATTCGCCGAATCCCGTTCGGTAACCAGCAAAAGTACCGATTCCCCCAAAAGGCAGAAGCTGGTTCATACCCAGGTTGGATCGGTAATTGTTATAAGTGGCAGGGTCTTGACTGTTACCCGAAGCAGTCAAATTCAAATCAAATGCCCCAAGGGAACTTAACAACCTGCCGCCTGCCAGAATTCTTTCCTGTTCTATCGCCCTTAATAGCGGATAGTTTTCCTCCACCGCATCCAATACTTCCTGCAGCGCCAAAGGCCCCTTATTGCTGCTGGCAACTCCCTTTATATCAGGTAGGTCTCCGGGTGCGGTTATTGGATTTCCGCCCCTCTTCAATATGGCGGCATCAGGGGTTGGCAAAGGCAGTTGACTTTCCAGCTTGACTAGTTGAATCTCGGAAGGTTCAGGGGAATCTGAATTTAAGTCCTTTGTCTGTTCATTCACGACATTGCTGGATTTTTTCAGATCATTTTGAATAGCAGGAAACTGCTCGAATGCATTGTTTGTAAATAAATCGGGATTATGCTTGGGCGCAACACAACCTGACAGCGTGAGCAGCAAAAACAAAACTCTAATTTTTTGACTTTTAGGTAATCGCATCATTGGGCCTTAACCTTCGGAGGTTTAGCCTTTTCTTTCTTTTCATCAGCCTTGGGTTCCAATTCCGGAGGAAACCCATTGAACTGCCGCCATAATTCATAACCCAGTTTTACTTTGTTGAGAAAAACCCATCCCACTACCTGATTTCCCTGCCGCAGGTAAGTATTTTCAGGCCATTCATCTCCATCAAACATGGATTCCGGTTCCACGATTATCCGGAAACGACCATAACCATCATCTGAAGGATCTATCTGCCTGACCCTGCCTCCAAATGTACCTATTGCCACGGATGGCCAACCTGCCATTTGAAGTGCAGGCCAACCTTCAAACTGCAAACGTACATGTGGCCCTTTGCCATTCTCCCTAATGAATGAAGCTACGAGTGGTGCATCCGTTCCATCGATCAAAATCTCAACCACCCTATCCGAGGTATCGGGAACTATGACTGCAAGTTCATCACCTTCCTTGACATAAATTCCACCTTCACTGACGTTTGCAGAAACCCTGTGTATGATTCCATTACATGTGGATTTCACAAAACGGGCTTTGAATCTTTCAATCCTGTTATCTATTTCCTGAAGCTCTCTTTCAATCGTAAAAATATTTTGTTCCGCCTTGCTTTTATTTGCCCTGGTGATGGCGATATTAGACAACCCAGTAGCTTCTGCCTGAAAAACCAAGGCATCGTTATTTATAAGGGTGGCCTCCGCTTTTTTAACCTCGGCCTGAGCCCTCTTTAATTCAGTTGCAGACCTATCAGCCCGCATTTTTGCCTCATCACGGTTCAATTCTGATTCCAGGCCACCAAACTGCTTATCTTTGAAAAGTTTCTCAAACATGTCAAAACGACGTTTTTCAAAACCGTAGGCAAATTCCGCATTCTTTCCTGATTGGTTGGCGACATCAATCTGAAGTACGGCTGCCTCATAATTTGCTTTCGCCCCCCGGATAGCAGCATTCATGGATCTTTGCTGAGCCTGTACAGTTCCGCCCAGCTCAGCAACTTCCTCTTCCGCCGCCTTACGTCTCCTTAACAGAAAATTCTTTTGGCTTTCTAAATTGGTCGCTAATCCGACATCATTATCATTAATATCGGCAATAGCGTCACCGATCTTGACTTTGGAACCTTCGACAACATGCCATTTAACTACCTGCCCTGTCACCCTTGCCGTGATTACCTGTTTTCTCTCAGTTGGGGCGTATGCAACTATTTGCCCCCGTCCTTTTACTGTTTGCTGCCATGGAACCATCAGAAGTACAAATGGCAGTGTTAAAAAAGAAATGATCAGCATTCTGCCCAAAACGATTGCCATTCTAGGTGTTTTGGTAAGCCGGGTAATTTCCCTGGTAAAATCAAATCGATTCAAATCCATGTTATCTGACATATTTAGCCACCTCTTTATTCGATACCTTCGCTATATTTCTTTTGCTGTTCCAGAAATATTATTTCCTCCTTACGTTCAAAACGGCCAAGCACATCTTGATTGTTGCTTGATACAAGCAAAGTCCACTTTGATCGGGGATCTACCAAATCTGTAAGAATTCGATTTCTGGATTCGAAATCCAATAAATCAATAATCTTGTCCACCAATAGCAATCTTGGTTTTCCGGCAATTACCCTTGCTATTGTCACAAGAATTTCTTCCTGTTTTGAAATTACCAGACTGTCTTTTCCAATCATGGTTTCCAACCCATTAGGAAGTGACATGGCTTTTTTCAAAAATCCAACTCTATCAAGCGCCTGGCGAACCTCAACATCATCAACGAATTGCCTGCCTAGTGAGATATTTTCAAAAAGAGTTCCCGGAAAAATCTCCGGGTTGGAAATCATCCCAACCTGACCATCAAGTTTCTGAATTGCTATTCCGCGAACATCAATTCCATCCAATTCAATGTGGATAGTCTTTGGCACCCTTAACCCGCCCATCATCTCGAACAATGCATTTGCATCCGGCCCAAAAATCCCCACCCTTTCGGAAGCCAAAAAATGCAAATCCCTGCCAGATAATTGTTTATCCTGCTTGAGAAAAGGTTGAATTATCCGAACATCAATTCCAGCTTGTTTTTTTTCAAGCACACTTCCACCATCCTTTTGCACTGGCAAATCTGCAAGCATTCCCAGCTTTTCAGCCGACGTTACCAAATCGTAAAAGACCTCGGCATACTTTCCAAATTTTGCAAGCGAGGCAACTATAAGTGTTACAATCAATTCTCCAGCCACAAGCTGGCCAAGCGTCAATTGGCGATTGATTACAAGCCAACCTCCTAAACCCAGCAAC
Source organism: uncultured Candidatus Kuenenia sp. (assembly GCA_964646215.1). GTDB lineage: Bacteria > Planctomycetota > Planctomycetia > Gemmatales > Gemmataceae > UBA969. The sequence goes on from CAZYAY010000064.1 coordinate 6,329, forward strand.
AATGTATTGGCTACAACCTGTAATCCCAATGCAAATAACGTCTGACGCCATACAACCTGAAAATGCTGTTTTCTAGAGGAAAGATAATTAACCAGAAGCAAGTTTGATTTTTGAGTGGCATAATTGGCATCTGCATGCAACTTGATAGTTTTTGGGCTTCCAAGAAGCCTTTCTAGCCAGTCTGCCATTTCGTATTTTTCATGGGATTCTTTAATGCTGGACCCGATACCTCCCCACCCGAGCAACAAAAAAAACACGCTGCAAATACAAATCAAGAATAGATCAAAACCCAAAAGAAACGGATGGTAAAAAGCCAAAACCGTCATGCCAACCAGGGCGGAAATGATAATCCCCAAGGCATCCAAAAGCAGAGATGCCATCGACTTTTGAAGAGTGCTGATTTCTAGGAATCTATACGCGATGGATGAACCCTGATACCTATCCATTTCATCAAGATTTACACGGGGAAAATTAGCACCTAATTTATTGACTGTAAAAACGAACAGCCTTCTTTGCATGCATTCCACAAGATAAAACTGCATGGCCTTTATCGAACCCGCAAGGGCCAGGCACACACAAAGAATTCCCTCAATCACCAACAAAGGCCAGAGCAACACTCCGAAAGCAACAGTGTTCACCAAATTTTCGACTGCGATTGGAATAACAAGAGAAAGCACCGCTACAGCAAATGCAAAAAGAGCAACCTTGAAAATATCGCCTTTTTCAAGCATAAGAATCGAATTTAGTCGCGCCAGATAATTCCCGTGCACATGGCTATCCATATTATCTCCCTAATGTTGCAAAACTACAACACTTGACTTTGGTCAAACCAGCAAAGTTTTTTTATTAAACAAAAATCCGCAGAAGTTCTCCTATGGGCTTATGGGCCTCAAGCGGATGTCTAAGGGGTTTTTTCATATTTATAATGTAACGGTTGCACCTGCCGAATTTTTCTTTTTTAAGGAAGCCACCCTGCTCAAGGTCTGCCACAATTTTCTGCACTGCCCTTTCCGTTATTCCAACAAGAGCAGCAACATCCCTAAGCAATATTTCAGGCTCTCTGGCAAGCAATAACAGCACATGGGCATGATTGCTAAGAAAAGTCCAACTGGATGTACGACGTTCCTTCAATTTTAAGTCAGGCTTGGAGTCAAGGGATTCGAATTGTCTGGTCTTCATAAAACTTTCCATCTCAAGTTTACATTCCAAAACAAAAAACCAATACAACTTATATTTTACACCGATTCTTTATTAAAAATCAAACTAGTTACACAAAAGGTTTATTGTTAAAAAACTGTCAT
>CAZYAY010000064.1:7729-16413 GCA_964646215.1 uncultured Candidatus Kuenenia sp.
AGAAAAAGCTTTGCGGGTATTTTTAATCTCACGTCTATGAACAGGAATTTTTTCAGGGGCCTCAATACCGATACGAACCTTTTTACCCCTGATGTCAATTATTTTCACACGGATGTTTCCATCTATTACAAATTCTTCATCCATCTTTCTTGTAAGAACCAGCATGAACCACCACCTTTCTTGCATGAAAAAACAAATGTGAAACAAAATACACGAATTATTATTCATGTTATACATTACATATTTATCTATGTCAAGTCACTTTTCATTTTGAAAAAAACCGAACAAAAAGATTGCAATTACTTCGGTTTCAGTAAAAAATCTCGGGATTGATCATCGTTTTCTTACAAAAATGCGTTTTGATTGGGATTTGTCGTTCCACAAAAAGCTTTCACTAACTTTCCCGTTTTAACAAAAGGAACTCGATCTTTTGTACCTCTTAACCCAGCATCGCCGATCAGGCCCAAATTTAATTTCTAAAGGTGAACCCATGCGATTTCTTATTCTCATCATCAGTCTGGTCGTAACGACAATCTTCACAACAACGGCGACGGCACAACCCCCCGCGGATGCCATATACCATGGCGGGCACATCATCACCGTGGATGATAAAAATCCGATGGCCGAAGCACTTGCGGTAAAGGATGGAAAGATCCTTGCAGTAAGCAACAAGGCAGATGTGATGAAACTAAGGGGCGATGCCACAAAGCTGATCGACCTTGAAGGCAGGACACTTTTGCCGGGATTCATCGATGGGCACAGCCATTTCATAAACTGCCTTCGGTTATCCAAACAGGCGAATTGCTTTCCCCCACCCGCTGGCCCGGGAAAATCAATCCCGGATGTCATCAACGCCATGAAGAAGAATCAGCAGCAGTTCAAGATTCCCAAGGGCGAGTTCATCATTGGCTATGGCTACGACCCCGATGCAACCGAGGAGAAACGCGAATTGACCGCGGCTGATCTTGATGCAGCCTTTCCTGATAATCCCGTTTTCGTGCAACATGTCTCGCTTCATGGTGCGGTTTGCAATTCCGCTGCCCTCAAAAAATTTAAAATCACCAAGGATACCCCAACCCCAAAGGGCGGAGTGATCAACCGTAAGCCGGGTTCCATGGAACCCGAGGGCCTGATCATGGAATCCGCATGGTTTCCTGTCTTTACGAATATGCCCCAGCCGGGCGAAGAAGAATTATTGTCGCTGGTCAAGGAGGGGCAGATGATCTATGCCGCTGCGGGAATCACCACCGCACAAGAGGGTGCGACCTCGGCAATCGATCTGGCGTTTCTCCAGAAAGCCGACTCGAAGGGATTGTTAAACATCGATGTCGTTGCATACCCATTCATCGTTGATGCCAAGACAATCATGAAAACCAATCCCCCGGAAACTTTTGGAAAGTACGCGAACCGCCTCAAGCTAGGGGGCATCAAGATCACTGTCGATGGCTCGCCTCAAGGCCGTACCGCATTCTTCACCAAACCCTACCTCACTGGGGGGCCGGGTGGCGAAAAAAACTGGGTCGGGGAACCCACATTTCCAAAGGCCCAACTTCACGACTTTGTAAAATTCATTTATGACAACAATCTACAACTTATCGTGCATTGCAACGGCGATGCCGCCATCGACATGTTACTCGATGCTCATGCAAGCAATGCAAAAGACCGAAAGGCCGACCTGCGCACCACCATCATTCATTCGCAGTTCGTGCGCAAGGACCAGCTCCAGTTGTATGTCGACTACAAGATGATGGCATCCTTCTTCACCGAGCATTGCTTCTTCTTTGGCGAGACGCACATCAAGAACCGCGGCAAGGAGCAGGCCTATTTCCTTAGCCCCATGAAAACCGCTCTCGCCATGGGCATTCGATGCCAAAACCATACCGACTTCAATGTCTCGCCCATTGACCAAATGTTCGTGCTATGGTCGGCGGTGAATCGCATCTCTCGCGGTGGCGAAGTCATCGGCCCCGATGAGCGGATCACCCCGCTCCAGGCACTGAGGGCTATCACGATCGATGGCGCCTACATGTACAAGGAAGAAAAAAGGAAAGGCTCTCTTGAAGTCGGAAAACTGGCCGACTTGGTGATCCTCGATAATAACCCGCTTACCGTGAAACCCATGGACATCAAAGACATCAAGGTGATTGAGACGATTAAGGAAGGCAAAACGATTTTTCGCACAGGCAAGTAATTCTGTTAAGGAACCCAGCCGGAAAAAGTATGCAATCGTAAACCAAAGTGATTAAGCATCCGGCGATAAACGAATGTTGTTCTCTCGGTTCAGAAAAGGTATTTACTTTTTTTTGCCATTTAGGATTCGACCAATCACAGTGTGCCTCACCAACAATTGGTAGCTAGCAAAAAGAATCAGCATAGTTGTTAAAAACCCTAAAGTGAATTTCACCAATGCCGGCGCGGGTAGGAAAAGAAATAGCCACTGCATCAACAGTACGGGTGGAATATGGGTCAGATAAAGCCAGTAGGAAGAATCGGCCATATAACGAAAAAGCTTGCTTTCCCTTTGAAATAAACGGTTTGCCAGACCGATAGAGCCAAGTACCATCAGCCAAGTGTAAAGCGATTGAAGTACAATGTTTGGTAACCTCTGCTCCTTTGTGGCCAATACCAATGGGAATAAAACCAGCATCGCCAATGGTAACGCCCAGCGCCAATGTCTGCCAAGAAAACATTCGTTATCTCCTAACCCGAAGTACCAGCTTCCGAAAAAGAAGAACACTGCGTAGTACAAAAAAACATGAGGCTTGGGGATTAGCCCCGGCGAAAAGTCTGGACCCACAGGGAAATTCAAAAGCTTCGGGGAATAATCCAAGTTCATCCATGACTGCATGCAACAGGTTAGACCAAAGGCCACCATCAACCCAGGGTAAATAAGATTTGTTTTGTCTGTTGATGCCGGGCCAATAGGACCGCGTAAACAATCCATGATGTAATGAATCACACATAGCCACCAAAGAGACCACAGAAACCATAAGTGTTCAAGGGATGGATCTTGAAGGAGGTTGATTTTCTGGCCTGCTATATTAACCACGATTTGGTCTGACGAGAGCCAATCAAAATACCACTGCATCCAACTTGGAATACTTTCGATGGATTTGGGTGGGGAGGTTTGATCCGGTGGGCTTGGGGTTTTATATTGTTCCATGGATAACCCTTTAAGGAACTCAATCACCGTCTGTTTACCATTCTCGATAACAGTCATGTCTTCTGGAAACTTGCCTTTGGATATGAAGACTATCATGCGTGTTTCGTCGCAAGGTTGGTGGGCGGCCGTCCATGCAGATTTACCTGATACAGTGGAATGAAATGGGTCGCCCCCGTTTTCTATCAGAAGCTTTAGTAAGTCCACCCGACCGAGTAGTGCCGCCATGTAAAGCGAGTTATAACCGTTTCGGTTGCTAGCCATCGGGTTTGCGCCACGCTCTAGCAGCAGCTTCGTGATCGGTTCTGATTCACAAAGGACCGCCCAGTTCAGAGGAGTAAAACGCATGCGATTTTCAGGTTCCTCCAATAACGCTTTTGGACTTTTTTCCAAAAGATGCAGCACCTGGTTGCTATCGCCCTGCAGGATTGCCTTAAATAAGGGGTCTTGCGGATGGCTGGCGTTGGAACTTACCGCAAAGAATCCTACTACTTTGTCTAGCGGAATAATGATTACAACGCTGATTACAAAAGGTATCAGAATTCGCGCCGCCCGATTTTTAAGCATCCCTCCGGAACCCTGCCGACAGGCAAGCATGGCGGTAAAAAAACCACTGACCAAAAAAAATAATGGCATCCGGAAACCATGGATAAACTCTATTACTAGTTTAAAAGTGTGGTTTTGCTGATTGTCTATCACAATCCATGCTATTCCCGAATAGGCCATCATGGCGTGTAAGCAGATTCCCAGAAGCATCGCCCCTGCCCGTAGAGCATCCAGGTCATGCCTTCTTGTTTTGTCGACATTTGCCTTCTGAGGCGAAGCAGAGTCAACGTTTTCGGAATGGTTTCCTGATTCCATGATGGGGTCTTTTCCTGTGAGGGCTCAGGCTGATTCTGGTCGCTTGAAGCGAAGCATCCACCACGCCAAAAACAGGTAAAGGATTATTTGCGCAGTCATTCCCGCAAGGGCTAGGGGAACTGACTGAATGAAACTATCGCCAAAAATTCTCATGTAGGGCGGAAAAAGTACGATCCCATTTTCCATGGGTGAGATTTGGCTGGCGCGAAGCCCCCAATAGGTGGGTGATATAAAGTAGGCAACCGTTCTGGGAATGGAGGTTGTCGCAAGTGACATGGCGGTTCCAAGGGTTAACTGGGGCAGCATCATGGCACCCAGAAGGATAATTGCACGGTCAGCTTTAAAGGTTAAAGCACCAAGAAACATGCCAAGGCAGGCGCAACCCAGAGCTGCAAACCAATGTGCCAACATCATCGGCGCCAAGGTCACCCGATATTGCATCGGGGTTAGTTCGAGCCCGTTGACCATTTGCCTGACATGGAAAAGTGATTCAAGAATTCCATCAAAAATTAGTGTTTGGAATCCAGTAGCCAGAATGATAATTGCCATCTTTGAGGCAAGGTATGCAAGAGGCGATAAACTCGCGGCCTTTTCCCTTAAAAAGATGGCTCCATCCCTAACCATCAAAGTTAACCCCAACAGCATACCCATAAACGAAATGCCCATTACTTGAACGGAAAGATACTTAAAAGTAATAAGAGGATTCTTGATGATTTTATCTGGGAATACAGTTTTGATTCCATCAATGGCGCCATTTAAGATCTGGTTAAGTTCTTCGCTGGCCAAACTTTTGCGCATGGCAGGTTTTTTTCCCAGCATGAAAGCCAGTTGAGACTTAAAGTTTAGGCTTTCTTCATCGATGCCATCGCCTTTTGCTGCATCATGTAATACCGGCCAGAAAACCTTGAATGAGCTTTTCTCATCATCGTTGAGGTCACGGGTCAGCAGGATGGTTGACGAAAAATTAACATTCCAATGGCAGCCAATCAATATCAAGGCAAAAAGTGCAGGCATAAGCATTGCCAAAAAAAGGTAACGGCGGTCGTTTAAAGTGGCGGCAAATTCCCTCTTGGTTAGTATGCCGGCTTGTCGCATGGTTTCCCAAAACCTTGCCGTAATGCTACGCCTGGGCGGAAGTTTCCTAACTGCAGAGACGGTTTCGACAGGCGATTGGGAGTCCAAAAGAGCCCACTTTTCGGCACCCTCATCTTCCAGTCGAACAAAGGCATCGGCCAAGTGGTCCACCCCAAAGTGTGCGCAGGCACCCCCAGGAGGACCATGATAAACCACTTTTCCATCTGCAAGGATGATGATGGTATCGGCCTTGTATATGTTGTCCAGATGATGGGTGATACACAGAACCAGTTTGCCCTGTTTGGCGGTTTTGGCAAGAACATCCATAACTCGGGCTTCAGAGGCAGGGTCCAAACTGCTGGTCGCTTCATCCACCAGAAGGATGGATGGGTCTACAACAAGTTCCGAAGCCAGTTCAACTCGCTTGAGTTCCCCTCCAGAAATCGAGGATACCCTTTGACCAGCAAGAGACTCTATACCCATAGACTTAAGGGCAGCATCCACATGATTTTCGATTTCGGCAGGAGAAGTGTCCGAGGGTAGCCTGAGTTTGGCGGCAAACCATACAACCTGACGCACTGTCAAGGTTTCGTGGAGCGACATTTTTTGGGGTGCGTATCCAACAAGCCCGTTCAAAATAGTTGGATTCGATAAAATTGGGTGCCCACCAAAAAGCAAACTTCCCCCGCTCGTGAACTGGAGGCCTTGCATGCATCGCACGAGTGTTGTCTTCCCCGCCCCGCTTGGGCCTAGTACGCATACGAATTGGCCAGGTTTAAAAGTGAAGGATACATGATCCAAAATCGGCTTTTTACGATTTGGAACAATTACCGTCAGGTCTTTTGCTTCTAGGTTTGGCGATCCGCGCCTAGTCACAGTAATAACATTATCGTTATCCAGCCACAATGATTTAGGACCCAGATTAAGAGTTGTTTCTGGGTTCCAGACGGCTTCACCATCCACGGGGGTATCATTTATTGTCACACCATGGGTGCTTTCCAAGTCTTTCACCAACAGGCTACCATCGGGTTTTTGGCGCAGAGATGCATGAATTCTGGATACCGCAGGATGATTTAACCAGATATCGTTTTCGGGACTGCGGCCAACAAAGATTTCATTCTTGGCCGCAAATAATTCCACAAGTTTAAAGCTTGCAGGCTCTTCGGGCAGTTCATTTCCCAATGCCCAAGGGACTATAATATTGCTTGTTTTTTCGTTCATGGTTGATTTACTTTTTTATTTTTCTCTGGGATAGCTTCATTGCTAGGGCTTTCAAAGCCAAACCCATGACGCAATAAATCGACGACGCTGCCATTCCTGTAACCACTGTGTAAAGCCCTTTTCAGATTCCATTGGGAGTTTTTGTGGACAGTCAGTGCTATGAATGGAAAAACCATTTCATCTGTGGTTTTTTCGCCCATGAAAATAGCCTTTGGTGGCTTGTTCGGGTTGTGTGGGTTACCGCTGGTGTTGTCCATAAAAGATGAAACATTAATCTTGCTGCCTTTAGGAACGGGTACAGGCTCACGAAATGTGTACAACTTTTGCCAATTAAAATCATAGACAGGCACATGAACTAAGGTCTGACGGGTACCATCGGGGCGCTTCAGCGTGAGTGTTTGTGAAAGGGTAAGATAATGGCCATGCGGTGAAATACTTACTATCTGGCAGTCTTCCTCCACCGGCCAATCAAAACTAGTATGCTTGCGTTCATTCGAAGGCATGACCAGAAAACCCTCGTCATTTATATTGGAGGCACGGTACTCCATAGTCGGATTGATATCCCCCTTGGCAAAGTGCAGTTCTATTGTTGAAAGGTCTGTCTCCACTTTACCAGTACGGTGATAGTGCATTTGCACCAGCAAGTCAGAGTTTGGGGGAATGGTCCAGCAGAATCCTTTGGGAGCCCTGTAAGAACCGCTGCCTGGTGCATAGCCTCCGATCATTTCAAATGAATAGCGAGTGGATTTGTTATCAAGCTTCAGGTATTTTGCCAGCATTGGCCCCTGGCCATAACCGGGCCCTTTATCACCTGGAAATAAACCAAAATTAATAAGGTTCTTGTCAGCAGAGGTCTCAGCGAGGTTGGCGGAATCTCCAAAAAACATCAAGGCATGGTGCACCACTTTTATGTTACCAGGGACAAGACGTATCGACCGAATTTTCAATTCCTCCTTTAGGTTCAATTTGAATACCAAAAAACGGTACACATCGTCACCTATCGGTGCCAGCGTCATCGGGCCGGATTGTTTGAGAACCATATCCGGCTTGCCCAGTTCCCCTGCCTCTGGATCGGTGGAAGGTAGCTCAAGGGGTTTGGCTGGAAGTGGCCCACGGAGCATGCCATCAGCCACCCATTTGCGAAGCATATCTATCTGCATGGGTGTAGGATTTGGGAGAAGGTTTTCCATTGCAAAGTCCGATTCCGCCTGACCAGGGGGCATTGTTTTCTGCTCGATTAGGCCGATGGCTGTCTCCATCCAGAGAGTTGCATCTTCATAAGTGGCCAGCGAAAAGGGTGCCACACTTTTATCCTGATGACACACCACGCAATGCTTGTAAAGAAATGGCTGGATGTCGCGGTAGTATTCAACTTTGCTGTTGGCATCAGGCGTTGGCCTGCGTATTTCCACCGGGCAGCCTACCGCCTCAGTTTTGGCCACTCGGACCGGATTTCCCTCAAGTACATCCTTTAACGCCTCAAACAAATCGTGGCGGCGTGCAGAGGAACGCTTTCCCAATTGCTCCACCCTATCGTTGATCCGACCTTGATAAAGAATTTTGCCACCACTGTTAAGCAATATTGCAGTTGGGACAACCTTCACACCCATTTTTGCAGCTACCGAGTTATCCCGGTCCATATAGAGCGGAAAGCTTACATTGAAATCTTTTTTTAGACGCTTGATATCCTCATCATCATCCCGAGCAACCAGCAGCCCCATAATGCCTACCCGTCCATCTGAACTGGCCTTCAAAATATCCTCAGCAGCCTCGGTTAACGCTTTTTTTGACAAGGGGCAGTCAGCACCCAGAATCAGTACCACCATGAATTCTTTACCAGCGGAAAGTTCCTTTAAACTCGTTAACTTTCCCCCCTCTTCTGTCACCATCAGTTGCAAGTGGTTGGTCTGTGCCAAGGAGGGAAGGGTAAATAAGCTGAAACAAAGCATTAATAATGCTGCCCCAATCAGCCCTATCTTTAATGTTTGGTGCATGTTGAGCCTCCTCATGCGTCTTACCAATGCACTATCCTAGTGAATGTAAAAACGCTTGAAATTGATATTATCGATACATGGAAGTATCAACAAGTAATTAGCTGCCAGAAATTGAAATTTGCCTTTTGCGCTGCGTTTGCAAATCAGCGAGAAGGATAGTTGTTCAACTAGATAGCCCTTACCGAGAAAGGGGCTTATTTATTCCGTAACCTACACTTAAAAAACTGCTCCGAATTTAAATTTTAAAGCACTCTTTTACTAATGCAACAGTTCTGCCCTACCGCCCAAACACTTAGTAAAACAAAATAATCTCAAGCGCTGATCAAGATAACTCCAACATTTTGATTTTTGGGTGTCCGTTCTGGGTGTCCGTT
>CAZYAY010000065.1:0-6212 GCA_964646215.1 uncultured Candidatus Kuenenia sp.
TTCCTGTTGGTTCTAATGGATTTATTAATCCCACCGATACTTATGTTAGAACATCTGGAACTGCGGATGCAGCGAGCTCGATACTATCATTTCCCGGGTTTGATGGGGAGGTAAGTGTGGCCCATGCAGATTTTAACAGTGATGGAATTTTAGATACCGTAGTTGCAGCGGGCCCTGGTGGTGGCCCTCATGTTCGGGTTATAAACGGTGCAACTGGAGAAGAATTTGGTTCGTTCTTCGCATTCGATCCCGCATTTAGAGGAGGACTTTTTATTGCTGCCAATGATGTTAACAATGATGGTTTGGCTGAAATTGTGGTCGGTGCAGGGCCAGGCGGTGGCCCTCATGTGAAAGTATTTAATGGTCAAACTTTTGCGGAAATAAAATCATTCTTTGCCTACGATCCCTCTTTTAGAGGGGGAGTAAGTGTGGCTGCTTATGATTTCAACAAGGATGGGTTTAATGAAATCGTCACGGGCGCTGGCCCCGGAGGCACTCCCCATGTGAAAGTATTTGATGGCCAAAGCTTACAGGTTACCAAACAATTCATGGCTTACGCGCTTACCTTTGGTGGTGGCGTTTATGTGGCAGCGGGGGATTTTAACAGCGATCTTGTTCCGGATATTATAACCGGTGCGGGCGCAGGTGGTGGCCCTCATGTTATTGATTGGGAATATGATACCCTTAAAGTGCTTGATTCAACCATGGCATTCGACAAGTTTACCCTGCCTGATGGTACGGTGATTGATCAACTATTTGCAGGCGGGGTGAGAGTGGGCATTGCCTATGGAAGTGATGATAATAAAGAGGATTTGATTGTGGGTGCAGGCCCTGGCGGTGGCCCACATGTTAAAGTCTACTCTAAAGGCCAAAGCTTGGATCAGGAGTTGAGTTATTTTTCTGGTGATCCTGCAAGCCCTAAGGGAGTCTTTGTTGCCTAGGTTTTAAAACCTATAATTCCAAAAAGACCCATAGTTTAGACTGTGGGTTTTTTTATTGAAATTAGAATGGGAATTAATTCACTAGAAAGTGATCTTGAGTTGAACAGCGATCCTGGCTCTGGCCAGATAATCGTCTCGTGATATTTCGGAGGCACCCATCATGGAGGTGTGTTCATTGATGATTTGAAGGTCGAAAAGCTGAAAGCCTTTTTCCTTAAGTCGGCTAACCAATGCAACCAGTGCAATTTTCGATGCATCTGAAACCGTGGAGAACATGGATTCGCCTGCAAATAAACCACCAATTGCAACTCCGTATAAACCACCAACTAATACTCCTTGCTGCCAGACTTCCACACTATGGGCATATCCTTTACGATGGAATTCGCCATAGGCGTTGGCAACTTCCTTCGTGATCCAGGTTCCTTCTTCTGGGCGGTAAGCGCAACCTTGAACAACCGCATCGAAATCTTGGTTGAAGGTAACTTGGAATTTGCTGGTACGAAGGGTGCGGGCTAATCGGGAGCTGATGTAGAGGTTTTCGAATTCAAGGATGGCCCTGGGATCTGGGCACCACCAAAGAATCGGAGTATCTTCATCGAACCATGGAAAAATTCCCTGTTGATAGGCGCTAAGAAGTGTTTCTGGTTCGAGGTCGCCACCCAAGGCAAGAAGGCCATCGGGGTCTGCGAGCGAGGGGTCTGGAAAGTTAAAAGAGGGCATAAAAAAATCCCGGCAAGTTTAAGTTACCGGGATCTTTCGTTGGAAAATGTTACTTCTTGTTGATCAAGGTGCCAAACTCGGTGCCGACCCGAATGTAGATTGAACCGTCATAGGCATCTTTTTCGTTGGAGGTGATTCCGTAGCAAAGGCCTTCTTTCTTGAGGAGACCTTCGAGAACTTCTTTAACAGTTACATCTTTACCTGTGAAGGTAAGCTTTCTGTTGCCTGAAACGCCACCTTTGCCATCCATGCGGATTTGAACACCTTTAACTTGATCTTTGAGTTCGTCAATAATATCAGCGAGTTTGGTGTCTTTAAAGTCGACGGTGATTTTCTTTTCAAGGGATTTAATGGTGGCTTGGGCTTTGGGAGTACCCTTGGTAGCTTGGGCTTGGGCAAAAGAAGCCACGAAGAAAACAGCGACTGAAAGAAGAATTCCTGTTAAGCGATGCACGGCATACCTCCAAAATGTAAAAAAGCTGTCACTAAAAAACAAAATACCAGTGCCAAAACTGGAATAGAATTCATGCTATCACAGGAAAGGTTGCCGGGCAAAAAAAATCGCATAAAAAGATGTAAAAATAACCCCATGAAATTAGTGGTAAAACCTACAATTTTCCGTAAAATAATTACCATGGGGCCTGACTTAAAAGCGATGGCTTTAAGCTTGTCTTTTTCAGTAAGATTTGATTGGAAAAAGGTGCAATTTTGCCGGACAACACTCTTCCCCCCGATGACGCCGCTTTGGTTCCAGAACTGCCCTCTGCAATGCCTTTGAATATTGCAGATGAGATGAAGGAAAGCTATCTGACTTACGCCATGAGCGTTATCATCAGCAGGGCCCTGCCCGATGCCCGCGATGGTTTAAAACCCTCCCAAAGGCGTATTCTGGTTGCAATGCACGACCTTGGCCTTGGGCCCAATTCCTCTACAAGTAAGTGTGCGGGTATCGTGGGTGAAACCATGAAGCGGTACCATCCCCACGGTGAAGCGGTTATCTACCCCACCCTGGTTCGCATGGCGCAAGATTGGAACATGCGGCATCGCTTGGTTCATTCCCAAGGCAACTTTGGCTCTCTTGCAGGCCTTCCCCCCGCTGCAATGCGTTATACCGAAGCCAGATTGACCCCCATCGCTGCAGAGTTAATGGACGATCTCGAGCGTGATACGGTCGACTTCACAGATAACTACGATGGCAAATATCGTGAGCCTTTGGTTCTTCCGAGTAGGTTTCCCAACCTTTTGGTTAATGGTTCGGATGGTATTGCCGTAGGCATGGCAACTGATATCCCGCCACAGAATCTGGGTGAGATTTGTGATGCTGGGGTAATGATTCTTGATAACCCTGATGTTTCAATTCCGGAGATTATGGAAGTTCTTCCCGGGCCCGATTTTCCAACGGGTGGGATTATCTGTGGCAGGCAGGGCATTGTTGAAGGCTACATGACTGGTAGGGGCAAAGTTACCCTTCGTGCCAGGGCGGTGATTGTTGAAGAGGGCAACAAGGCCCAGATCATCATCAAGGAAATTCCTTACCAGCAAACTCGAAATCGCCTGGCAGAGGCGATTGCTGATTTGGTTCGCAATGAAAAGATCACGGGTATTTCCGGCATCCGCGATGAAAGTAGCGTGCGCATGGGCGACCCGGTGCGCTTGGTGATAGAGATCAAGCGTGGCGCAGATCCAAACCTTATTCTGGCCCAGCTTTACCAGTTTTCTCCGCTGGAAAAAACCGTCAGCATTATTCTTCTGGCTCTTGTTGATGGCAGGCCCCGCACCCTTAGCATCAAGGCGATGATCGAGTGCTTCCTTAGGCACCGAGCCCAGGTTATCCGTAGAAAAACACTGTTTTTATTGCGCGAAGCCAAGCGTAGGACCCATGTGCTTGAAGGCCAGTTGATTGCAATTTCATCGCTTGATGAAATCATCCGCATCTGCAGAACTTCGCCAAGCAGGAACGAGGCGAAGATCGCGTTGCAGAATCATTCGGTTGCTGCAGCGGTGCTAGCGCGCGCTCTGGGAAGTGCCAACTTTGCTGATTTGCAAAAAGAGTTGGGCGCACTTGCTGAATACCGCATGACCGAAGCGCAAGCCGAGGCTGTGGTGCGTATGCAATTGGGTCAGCTTGCTGCACTTGAAAGCGATGAAATTCTTCGCGAGTACAATGATCTTCGTGGCAAGATCATCACTTACGAGGTTCTGATTTCCGATGAGAAGAACATCAGCCTTGAAGTTCGCAGGGAGCTCATCGAGCTTAAAACCAAGTATGCGAACCCACGCAGGACCGAGATCACCGGCGAAATTGGTGATGTTAACTACCTCGATCTTATTGTAAACGAGGCTTGCGCCATCACCCTTAGCCATCAGGGCTATATTAAAAGGCTGCCTGTCTCCACTTACCGCACCCAGCATCGTGGCGGCCGTGGTGTTAGTGGTGGCAGTACCAAGGATGATGATTTTATTGATCAATTCTTCGTCGCAGATACGAAGGACCATCTGCTTTGCTTCACGAACTTTGGTCAGCTTCACTGGCTGATGGTTTATCAACTGCCCCAGGCAAACCGCACTTCCCAAGGTCGTTCGGTGGCTAATGTTCTTTCCCTCAAGCCCGAGGAAAAGATCAGTAGCATTATTCCTGTGAAATCTTTCGATGGATCGGAAGAGTTTAGCCTGATCATGGCAACCCGCAATGGCTTGGTCAAGAAGACCCCGCTTAGCTTGTATTCGCATCCCCGCAAGGGTGGCATCATCGGTATCAATCTTGAAGAGGGCGATTCCCTTATCCAGGTTGCTCTTGTTCGTAACACCGATGAAATTGTCCTTGTTACCCGTAACGGCATGGCTATCCGCTTTGATCAAGCCGATGCCCGCGATACGGGTCGTAATTCAAAGGGTGTAAGGGGTATTCGAATCGGCGCCGACGATGCTGTTGTAGGCATGGTTGTTGCAGATCCTGAAGGTTTTCTTCTTACTCTTTGCGAAAAAGGTTATGGCAAACGCACTCCGTTTGGCCCAAATTCTGCAGGCGATGCCGATGAATTGGTCGATGATGTTGCTGAAGAACAAATCGAAGAGCAGGAACCAGTCGCTGATGAAAATGGCGAAGTTCCATCTACTGCTTCGAGTATGCGTTATCGCAAGCAGAAAAGGGGCGGCAAGGGTGTGCGGGATATCCGCACCGGCGAACGCAATGGCAAAGTCGTGGGTATCATGAGCGTGCGCGACACCGACGATATCATGATCATTACCGGCCAGGGAATGGTTAATCGAACCCATGTTGCAGAAATTCGAACCGTTGGGCGAAATACCATGGGCGTTCGAGTCATGAATCTTAAGGATGATGATAAAGTTGCATCACTCGCTAAGATTCCACACGAAGAAGTGCCTCCTGAAACCGAAGAGTCTACAGTGCCTGTAGTACCCACCGAGCCAACCACACCCACCACTTGATTTCCTTTAGAGGTTTGCAGCACTATGCGAGTTCTTATCACTGGCGGTTATGGTTTTCTTGGTTCTTGGATTGTCAAGGATTTGTTCGCAGGCGGGCATTCCATCTTTTTGTATGACATCAAGCAAGATGCAGAGCGGTTGGAGGTTGTTCTTAACAAAGATATCATCTCTCAGACCACTTTTTGCGAAGGGAATGTTACGGATCAAGATAGGCTGATCCGCACCATTCGCGAGCATGGCATCACGCATATCGTTCATCTTGCTGGTTTGCAGGTGCCAACCTGCAGGGCAAACCCTGTGCTGGGTGCTCAGGTGAATGTAATGGGAACCCTGGCGATTTTTGAAGCCTACAAGGAATGTCGTAACCAGGTCAAGCGGGTTGTTTATGCTAGTAGCGCTGCGGTTTTTGGCCCACCTGCAGATTACCCCGCTGGCCCCCTTGCTGATGATGTCCGCCTTTCCCCCAGCACTAATTACGGCTTTTATAAAATCTGCAACGAGGGTAATGCCAAGGTTTATTTCCTGGATCATGGCATGACCAGCATCGGCTTACGACCTTGGACAGTGTATGGCGTGGGGCGCGATGTTGGCATGACCAGCGAACCCACCAAGGCAATGAAATGCATGGCTTTGCATAAACCCTACCACATCACTTACGGTGGATTTCAAGATTTGCAATATGTCGCGGATGTCGCACGGGTTTTTGCGCATAGCCTGGATGTTCCTTTTGAAGGCGCCAAGAGTTACAACTTGCGGGGTGATGTGGTCGATCTGCAAACCCTTCACCAGGTGTTCGAAAAGCTTGAACCCGAGGCCTCGAAGTTGATCACTTTCGGTGATAGGCAGATTCAGATCGCGTACAATTTATCAGATGATGCTCTACAAAAAGAAATCGGGCCATTGCCCAAGACCCCTCTTTCAGAGGGCATTTTCCGAACCATCAAGAAGTTTCGTAAGTTGGAAGCCGAGGGTAGGCTTGATAAAAAAGATATCTCCTGATGGTTTAAAACCCCGACCTTAGTTATCGCTGGGTTGCGTAAATATCTTTCAGAGCCGGAAGCGTGAGCGACGGTTTTGCATCCTTGCGCAGGCGCACACAAA
>CAZYAY010000065.1:6312-16074 GCA_964646215.1 uncultured Candidatus Kuenenia sp.
GCTAACGCCCCCGGCTCTGAAAGAAAATGTGGGTAGCTGTGGCCTTAGTTATCGCTGGGTTGGGGTATGATGGAAGGCAATAGTGCGGCCCATTTATCTTGTGCGCTGATTTCAAATAGATTTTTGCTTGTTGCTTTTACAAGAGCCCAAGCTCCCTGGCTGATTTCATTTTCCAACTGCCCCGGCCCCCACCCCGCATATCCTGTCATCATTAAAAATCGTCCAGTAGCCTCCTCGGCGAGATGCTGGGTTGCCTGCTTGACGCATTCTTCATCCCCGATAAAAATGCCCGGCACAATTTGTTTTTCTTTCTGCGATTGCATGTCCATCCATTCCTGATGTCCATGCAGCATGAGTAACCCTTCGGATTTACAGGGGCCACCCAAATAAAGCGGAAAGGGCAGAGTCCAAGCCTGGGGAGGCAAAGGCCTGTTAACCACCAAGCCAAACGCACCGGATGGGTCGTGTTGCAAAAGCAAGATCACCGTTTGCTGAAAGGTTGGATCCTGCAGGCTGGGTCTGGCGATTATAAATTGGCTGGCATAGGACATTTTTGCCTCGAGAATTTTATGTTTGCAAACACTCGGACTACTCTCTTATTACTATACGCTTTCAAATCTGTACTTGTGCGGATATCTAACTAAAAACTCTTCATTTTTCATGGAGTTTGTTAAGGCACTTTTGGTAGACTTGCCCCATTGTACTTCTTTTAACAAGGAAACTTAATCATGGATCGATTCTTTTTAACCCTTCTGGGACTTATTACAATCCTCGGCATGACCGCCACGGTCGCCACCGCTGCTAGACCCATGCAGGTGGAAGATCTGTTTAAATTTCTGAGGGTTTCGGATGTCCAAATCAGCCCTGATGGCTTTTGGATTGCCTATGTTGTAACCAAGGTTGATCTTGATGCAAATAAGTCTTCCTCCAACCTTTGGCTGGCTGATGTTGCTGGGAAAAATCCTCCCAAAAGACTTACTTTCACTGATAAAAAGGATAAACACCCCCGGTGGAGCCCCGATGGCAAACGCATCCTATTTGAATCCTCACGCTCGGGTGAAAACCAACTGTGGACCATCGACATCCGGGGTGGCGAAGCCAGGCAGATCACCAATCTTGCCACCGAAGCCTCCGGAGCCATTTGGAGCGCCGATGGCAAAAATATCGCCTTCGTTTCGACTGTATATCCCGAATTTGCCAAGCTTTCATTCAAAGAGTCTGATGCTGCGAACAAGAAAAAAATGGATGAGATCAAAGCCAGCCCGATCAAGGCAAAGGTGTTTACCAAGCTTTTCTACCGCCATTGGGATAGCTATGTTGAAGATAAACGCCAGCACCTTTTTGTACTGCCTTATGATGCCAATGCTTTGGAGGGTTTTCTAGAACCCCGCGATGTTACACCGGGTGACCGTGATGCATTCCCGACCTCCTCGACTTTTTCTTCGGGGGATGATTTTACTTTTTCCCCTGATGGGAAATATCTTGTGTTTGGCGCGGTACCCGAAAAGGATGAGGCATGGAGCACCAACATGGATCTCTGCAGGGTATCCATCAACAACACTTCGGATAAGTGGGAAAATCTGACCAAAGATAATCCCGCAGCGGATACCGCCCCGATGTTTTCCCCCGATGGTAATTACCTGGCTTACAGGGCGCAAAAGCGCCCAGGGTTCGAGGCTGATAAATGGGAAATCATGATCGTCGAAACCAGTCAGGATGGCTCGTTCAAGGGCAAGCCTGTTTCATTCACGGGGGCTTTGAAAACCGATGTATCTGTCAATGATTTTACCTGGGCGGGAAAAGATAAAATTATTTTCACTGCGGATCATCTTGGCAAAGTCGGTCTGTTCCAAATCCTGCCTCTTGAAGATGTTAAAGCTGCAACCCTGATTAAAAATCAGTTGTCTGGTTATAACTCTGGTATCAGCGCAAGCACTGATGGTGCCAAGATTGCCTTTCTTAATGCAAGCATGGCAAGTCCGCCCGAAGTTTTTGCAGGGAATGCAGATTTGAGGCTGTCGAACCCGATCAACATCAGCAAGGTAAATGAAGGTTTATTAAAGGAACTCGAACTTCCCAAGCCTGAAAGTGTCACGCTTCCGGGTGCGGGAGATGTTCCAACCCAGATGTGGATTTTAAAACCCCCGGGTTTTGATCCATCGAAGAAATGGCCGGTTGCTTTTCTGGTTCATGGTGGTCCCCAGGGGGCTTGGGAAGATGGTTGGAGTTATCGCTGGAACCCACAAGCCTGGGCGGCACGGGGTTATGTTGTCGCATTGCCCAACCCACGGGGCAGCACCGGTTTTGGCCAGAAGTATGTCGATGAAATTTCTGGAGACTGGGGTGGCAAATGTTACGAAGACCTTATGAAAGCTGCCGATTATGTCGAAAAACTTCCCTATGTCGATAAGGATCGCATCGGCAGCGCGGGTGCTTCCTTTGGTGGCTACATGATGAATTGGTTCTCGGTAAAAACAGGCAGGTTCAAATGCTTGATCAGTCATTGCGGTGTCTATAATTTTGAAAGCATGTACACGACCACCGAAGAAATATGGTTTGACGAATGGGAACATAGTGGCCCACCCTGGGGCAAGGGAGGCAGGGAAAGTTATGAAAAATATTCGCCCCATCGTTTTGCAGAGAATCTCGCAAAGTTTAAAACGCCGATGTTGATCATTCATAATGATCTCGATTTCCGCGTACCCATCAGCGAAGGAACTCAGATTTTCACCGCATTGCAGCGGCAGGGGGTTCCCTCAAGGTTTGTGAACTTCCCCGATGAAGGGCATTGGGTTTTGAAACCAAAGAACAGCCAGTATTGGTATAAAGAGGTGTTCACATGGTTGGAAAAGTATGTTGCGCCCGGTGGTCGTTGAGATTTTGTTTATAAGCTCGTTGATAGCTATAATAATGATAGGTCATTTTATTGAAGGAGGGATTTCGAATGTTTAATCGGTTTATAATGCGAATTGCAGTACCCATGGTGCTGCTGGTAGGTTGTGGAGAGATGTCTCCACCCGGCGAAGATACTGCAGATGCGAGTTTGCAGCGATACACGGTGGAAGTACGGGGAATGTCGTGAATGAGTTGCCCAACGAAAGTGCGGTCCGCACTTGTAACAATCCCGTGGGTGGTCAAAGAATCGATCGTTACCAACCGTAATTCTGAAACCGTTAGGTTTGCAGTTTCCGAGAAGGAAAAGTTCAACCTCGATGAACTCAAGCAAACGGTCACTGCCAAGGCTGGCAACCGTTATCAAGTGACTAAAGTCATTCAATAGGGCTGTGTTAAATTAATCAAGGCTCTCCCTGATAATATCAAGGAGAGCTTTTTTTTATTTGATGTGAATCACTTTACCTGAAGCGTTGGAAGCATAGATCGCTTGGATTAATTCGACTGCCCTGCGCCCTTCCCTGCCATCAACCAATGGCTTGCCCCCAAGCTTGATTGCGTTGACGAAATCGGTCAATTGTCTGGTGTGGCCCTGATGGCTGATTGCAGCGGGGTTGCTGGATCCACCCGAAGCGCCCACCTTTTGTGCAAAGCGGGTTTTCACATCATTATCGTGGGCGATGGGTTCGAGGAAATCCCACTTGAGTATGTCATCTTGTTCGATGACCGCGGTACCTTTGTCGCCATGAATGCCGATGGTTTTCGGAAGGCCGGGGTGAACACTGGTGGTGGCTTGAATGACACCAAGGGCGCCGTTTTGGAATTTGAGGCATGCCACTGCGGTATCTTCAACCTCGATGCGTTCGTGGGCAAGGGTTGCGGTGAATCCTGTTACATGGGTGACGGGGCCCATCATCCAAAGCAGAAGGTCGACATTGTGGATTGCCTGGTTCATGAGAGCGCCCCCGCCGTCGAGAGCCATGGTTCCCTTCCAGCCACCTTCATCGTAATAGGCCTGGGTGCGCCACCACTTGCAGGTGGTCTCGCCGAGGGTTAGCCTGCCAAATCTTTTTGCATCAACCGCAGCTTTAAGTTCGACATTGGCATCGCCAAAGCGCGAGGGGAAGATGGTGCAAAGTAAAACCTTGTTGGCATCGCATTCGCGGATGATTGCATCGCAACGATCTGCGGTGATTTCAAGGGGTTTTTCGACAACGATATGTTTGCCTGCGCGGGCGCATTCGACTGAGGGCTCCAGATGGGCCCCAGAGGGCGTGGTAATGATTACGATATGAATATCTTTTCTTGCAAGAACAGGTGCGAGGTCTTTATAGATATCACATGAAAGCTTGAGTTCTTCGTTCATGGCTTGCGCATTTTTGCCACTTCTGCTGACGAGTGCCAGAAGTTTTGTGCCGGGAACTTCAGCAAGCGCCCTGGCATGAAAGCGCGCGATCATACCACAACCTACAATTGCAACTCCCAGTGGTTGGCCATTGTTCGCCATAGAGTTACTCCTGATCAATTAAGAATTTTCAGAAAGAATGGTTTGGAAAGCTTTGACAAGATATTGCAACCCGCTGAACAGGGTGGCTGCAAGCATGCCATAAATCAGCAAGGCCCTGGCATAGAAACCAAACGATGGATTGATCCATTCGAGATTCATCAGGTTGATGAAGATTGCGATGAGGGCGGCACATTGAAGAATCATTTTTGCTTTACCGAGGAAGTCCGCACCAAAGCTGACGCCTTTTTGTTCGATGAAGTTTCTTAATCCGGTGATCAGTAGTTCCCGGGCAACGACAACGGTTACCATCCATGGGGGCAGCCAGCCTTCGGTGGTTCCAATCGGGATGAGAAAAATAAAGGTGCCACAGATAAGAACCTTATCGACCAGGGGGTCGAGATTTCGGCCCAGGCTGCTTTGCATGTTCTGGGTGCGTGCGAGGTAACCATCGAGCCAGTCGGTGAATGCCGCAAAAATGAAAACCAGGAGGGAGGCAAGCCATAATTCTTGCGAGATCAGATAAAAGAGAACGAAGGAAAGGAGGAAGCGCATGCCAGTAAGCTGGTTGGGAAGGTTGAATAAAACCGCCCTTCCAGATTTGATGGCCTGCGTGCCTGCGAGGTTTCTTTCCATGAAGCAAATACTCTTTATGCAAAACTAGCGAATAGAAATTACCCTGCCTGCGAGATCGTAGCCATCCGTCCCGGTGATTTTTGTGCGAACGATATCACCCGAGCGAAGGCCTTTTCCCTTAAGGCGGATCAGGCAATCAATATCGGGTGCATCTGCAAAAGTTCTGCCTGTAAACTGGCCTGGGACTTCGGGATCGGGGCCATCCACAATCGCTTCCATTTCCTTGCCCAATTGGGATTGGCACCACTCGAATGCAATGGGTTGTTGCAAAGCCATGAGGGCGTTCTGCCTGGCGGTTTTAACTTCTTCAGGAAGATGATCTTCGAGCCTGGAAGCGGGGGTGCCCGGTTCAAGAGAGTAGGTGAACACACCCAACCTTTCGAATTTAGCCTGCTTGACAAACTCCACAAGTTCTTGGAATTCTTCTTCGGTTTCGCCTGGGAATCCCGCGATGAATGTTGTGCGAAAAGCCAGATTCGGAATTTTAGCGCGTAATTTCGCAAGCAATGTCTCAACATCGGCCCTGCGGACTTTTCGTTGCATTCTGCGTAATACTCGGTCATTGATATGCTGCAGCGGCATATCAAGATAGGGTACGATTTTTTTCGAGCTCGCTATCACTTCAATCAGTTCATCAGTGAAGAATATCGGGTATGCATAGAGTATGCGTATCCATTCGATCCCATTTACTTTTTCCAACTCGCGCAATAACGCTGCAAAGCGGACTTCACCATAAAGATCGAGCCCGTAGTAGGTGGTATCTTGGGCAACGATTAGAAGCTCGCGCACGCCATCGGCTGCAAGTTCCTTGGCTTCCCGAATTACTTCTTCCATCGGCTTTGTTACATGCTTGCCACGCATCGAGGGAATGGCACAGAAAGTACAAAGCCTGTCGCAACCTTCAGAGATTTTAAGGTAGGCGAAATGCCTGGGCGTGATGCGGAAGCGGCCGGTATCTTCCTGCGCCTTCACGGGCGCGGGGCGAAACACCGAGCGCTGTTCATCTGCTGCCTTCTTGGAAAGTGTGCGATTGATGATCTGTACTATTTCTTCGCGTGCATGAACCCCAAGAATATGGTCCACCGTTGGCACTTCTTCAAGAAGGGCATCGCCCTTGCGTTCAGCAAGGCAACCCGCAACCACCACCGATCCTAGTTTGCCTTTTTCTTTGAGATCAAGCATTTCACGAATCACACCCAGCGATTCCTGCCTTGCAGGTTCGATAAAACCGCAGGTGTTGATGATTACAAGATCGGCACCCTCTGCGTTGGCGGTAAGCGTGTATCCATCCTGGGCAAGTTTCCCCAGCATACGTTCAGAATCAACGAGGTTTTTTGGGCACCCTAGGCTTACGAAGGCGAATGTCCCTTTGGACTTCACTGGTTCTGCCATTGGAGTTTTTTTGGAAGATAACTGCATTATATTGCTTCCCGCAGGCAAAAAGGCCTTGCGAATTTATAAGGTTGCACTCAACTGCTAGGAGAGTCCATTTTCGGTTCAAATACGCAGGACAAATCCCATAAGTAAAAAGACTCTATCAATTAGTCTAGCTATTTAGAGTTTATCTTACAACGAATCAGCCTGAATAGGTTGGGTATTTTTGGGTCTGACCATGGAAAATAAGGTATAACATGACCCAATAAAATACCAAAAACCTTACCAGATAAGAAGATAGGGGTTGCGCAAAAAACACCAAAAGTGTCTAATATAGGCAGTTTGGGTAAAAAAATAGGCGCAATGCGTCCTGTTTTTGTTCACTATTGCAGATGCTCTTTTCAGGTGTTAGTTCGTAATTCATGGATATCTTTTTCCTACTTTTCCTGTTGGGTGTGATCTTTGTTCTTCCCATCTTTTTCTTTTGGGTTGGGATAAAGGTTCTCAAATTTCTCTTCGGTTCCCTTTTCTCGCCTGCTTCGCCTCCACGATTCTGCAAAGCCTGTGGCAGCGAACTTCATCCAACTTCGGTGCAATGTCAAAATTGTGGTAAGAATCCCCTGCCCACCGATTCCTCGGAAGTGAACGAACTTTATATGGCAATTGCCCAGTTGGAAAAATTGGTCGATCGGGATGAAGTTTCCAAAGAGGCCGGCGCCGTGGTTGTGATGGCGTTGAAAAATCGCCTGGCGAAACTTACCCTTCCTACCATTCCCTCAAATGCAATTCCCCCCCTTCCTATAACCCCTGTTGAAGCTTCAGATGATCAACAATTAATATCTGTCATAAAAGATGAAAGTGTTCCCCCCGCATTGCCTGTGGTTTTACCTCAGGAATCTAAAAGCGTACCAATAGATGAACGGCCCATACTTCCGTTCCCTAAAAGTTCCGAAGCACCCATTATTATAAAACCACAAAGATCGCTTGCAGCGGTGCTTAACCTTTTTCTTGAAAGTCGCAACATCCTGCTTGGCGAGTTGGTGGGCGGATTATTGATTGTTGGTGGGTCGGTTGCCTTGGTTGCAACCTTATGGAATAGCCTTGAACAAATTCCCTATTTTCCGTTTTTGATGCTTTCAGCAATAGCCCTGCTCCTTTTCTTTGCTGGGCAATACACTCTGCACCATTGGAAGTTACAATCGACCAGCAGGGGTATGCTGGTTATCAGCATCTTACTCGCTGTGCTTTCTCTTTTGGTGCTGGCAAATCTGGGCGTTGCTGGTTCAGGTTATTGGATAGCCGCCGCTGTTCAGGTCATCGCCCTTACAGCCATGGCGGTTCTTTTTAAGAAAGCAATTTCAGATCTGTTTGAAGATATCGCTTTTGCTGGAATCCCCCGTCCTTTGACTTTGGGGATATTGCTATTTAGTGCTGCGATGTTGCTAGCATCGTGGTATGTGCCACTTGATATGAAAGTTGCGCAAGGCGGGGCAATAGTATTGGCGTTGATGGGTGCTTGTTTGTCTCGGGTTGCCAAACCTGCAACCTCTGCAAAAGTTATACTTTTCGCGCTGATTCTTGTGTTTTCCCTTTGTGTCGCACAAGGTTTTCTTTTGGCTTCGGGTGGTGCTTTTACGATCGCATCGCTTGCAATCCCCCTGATATTTGCAGGTGTTGTATTTCTAGCTTTGCAAATTCCAGAACCGGGTGCATCAGATGATGCTTTTTCACTGGCGGGCCCCCTGCTTCATGGGTTTGGTATTTTAACGATTACGATTGCACCATTTTTGGCATGGCCTGATGTTTCTTCCATGATCCTTGCATTATGGATTTCAATCGCAATGCTTGTCTTTTTTGCCAGAACCTCGGTGCCTTTGTTTGGCCCATTGGCAGCAAGCATGCAATTGGTTGTTGCTTTCGCGGTCCAAGTACATCTGTTGAATGGAACTCTTGATACGACCGTGGCTATTTCTTCTTTTGATCTTGTTAAAATTCTGGTCGAACCCCCTTCTGCTTTTGTGATGTTTCTCGTTGGATTTTTAATTACCGCCCTGGCACGCTGGAATGTTGAAAATAGTCTGGGCCGAAAGGGCTGGATTGCTGGGGCATGGATTGCAGCAATCAGTTCGCTGGCAATGGGATGGTCGCAACCTGAGGGCCCCGGCCCGGGGGGCGCCATCGCACAAATTGGCTTTGCCTGCCTTCTTTTGTATCTCTATCGCCTGGAAACCAACTGGTTCAGCGCAATTATCGTTCCTGTATTCCCCATCACCGCAACCGTGGCTTTCTTATACCCCGATCCTCCTGCAAACTTCGGATTCGCATGCCTTGGTATGCTGGCATTGATTTATTCCGCCCTTGCAAGAATCATTCCGGCCTCTGCCAAAACCAATTCTTTAAACCACGCTTTTAAGATTATTTCCTGCGTTCTTGTTGTGTGTTTATTACCCGCATGGTATTTCCTTTCCAAAACGCCCGAGGATAAATCTTTCTTCTTCAGCCTGGGTGCCCTGGAGCTTGGCATGGCCTGCGTTTTTCTTGCCTGGCAGTTTGGCAGGACGGAATTCACCCTTGGTGGCTTGTTGTTCCTGTCGATTTCAGGCTACAGTTTTTTTCAGCATCACCTTTTGTTGCCCATGCCTTTTACAGCGGGATTACTGGCTGCAGTAACGCTTGCACTTTTATTGCATCTTTTAAACAGCTTCTTTGTGTTTTATGATTCGCTTTGGGATGAGGGCGTGCACAGGCCCGCACAAATATCAGAATACTGGCTGCTGCTAATCCTGCCTTTCGTGCTTGTATTGGAATCTGCGGGCGCAGTTTTAGAATCCAGGATCCTTGATCTTCCCCTTGCAATTTATCTTGATTGGTTTGCATTCGCCGCATTGCTTCGCGCCCTATTGGTCAGCAGTAGCCCATGGTTTCGAACCTTTCAAATGGCAATGGCAGGCTCAGTGGGTTGTTTGTCTTTACACTTCATAAGAATGCAACCTTGGTTTTTGGAGCAAGGCGGAAATTTGAACCACCCCTGGGCATTGCAAACCCTGGGATGCTGGTTATCCGTACTCGCATTTGTCTGGAGCGTATTAAGGTTTGAGGCACGCAAAAGCCGTATCTTCCGCGATATTTGGTTCGAAACCAGAAGATCGATTGACGAATGGACCCTCGCTGCCCTTTGTGCAATTTTACTGGGGCTCGGTTTATTCAGCGGGTTTATTGCATCAACTTCCATCTGGGGTTTGCTTCCTGCAAATGATTGGCCCAATCTCATGATGGGCAGGGGTATTCTTCTTTGGTATGCGATTCTACTGGTTACCTGCATCATTTATCTTTGGGATGAAGCCAGCTATCCAAAG
>CAZYAY010000066.1:0-4677 GCA_964646215.1 uncultured Candidatus Kuenenia sp.
CACTTGCGTGACTTCTAACCCCCACGATCCAGATTTAACTAGCGCGCTAAAACCGCTCTGGCTAAGCTCCTAGACGCGCGGCTGCTGTTTTATTAAGCAGCCATTGAGAACTGCGGTTCTGCAGTTAAGTTTGATCAGATATTTACGTGGCCATCTGATCAACCACGGCACGCAACCTGCATTTCCGTAAGCCCGGTCGAAACCGGATCGCCCCCGAAAAATACAAATCACCATCTCAACATATTATATCTCTCGAATTCCTTCTGGAGATAGAGTATTTTTCGTAATTACAGTAATATTATTTCAACTATTTTCTCTTTTTAAGGAAAAATCATGATTTCACTGCCTACTTTCCTTGCGTTTGCCCTATTGGCAACACATGCAGAACCCCAAACCATCCCGCTTTGGCCTAATGGTGCCCCTGGCGCGATGGGTACCGAAGATAAAGATAAGCCCTCTCTCACCATTTATTTGGCTGCCAAAGAAAAAGCCAACGGCACCGCAGTGGTGGTATGCCCGGGTGGTGGGTATGGCGGGTTGGCGATTAGCCATGAAGGAAAAGAGATCGCAGAATTCCTTAATCTCCAAGGTATTTCAGCATTTGTAGTAAAGTACAGGCTGGGGCCCAAGTATCGCCATCCCGCACCTTTGATGGATGCACAACGCGCAATAAGAACGGTAAGGGCGAATGCGACCAGCTATGGGGTGGATGCAAAGAAAATCGGGATCTGGGGTTTTTCCGCAGGCGGGCACCTTGCATCCACTGCGGGCACCCAATTTGATGCTGGCAACCCCGATGCCGCAGATGCCATCGATAAAGCTAGTTGCAGGCCAGATTTCTTGATTCTTTGCTATCCGGTGATCACTTTTGAACCACCCTTTGCCCACATGGGCTCACGCAATAATCTTTTGGGCAAAGATGCAGATGCAAAGCTTGTGGAAAGCCTTTGCAATCATAACCGGGTAACTGCACAAACCCCGCCCACGTTTCTTTTTCACACCGATGAAGATACCGCGGTGCCCCCTGAAAACAGCATCTTGTTCTACCTCGCCTTGAAAAAACACAAGGTGCCCGCGGAGCTTCACATCTATGAAAAAGGCAGACACGGAGTGGGGCTTGCAACGAAGATGGGCGAAACTTCAAGCTGGCCGGACAGGTTGATTGGTTGGTTAAAAAACCGGGAGCTGATTTCCAGCAAAGACCAGACCAAGTAGCAAGCCTGCTTGATTGCAACCTGCATCCCCTCTTGACTAGGTTCCGGAATAAGAACTAAAATTCCGTTAGTCAAAACAAGACTTGGCGAATTTGTGTATCCTTTGAATAAGTTTAAAGGTGCGAAAGACCCGGGCGGTTGATTTCAAGGATGAAAGCGGCTTTTGAAATGCACATGGTTTCCATCACCGATGGGTTGCAGGTTTGGGCAAACGCCAAGCTGAATTTCTATTTGGAAATTTCAGGCAAGCGCCCTGATGGTTATCACGAATTAAGCACGTTCATGGTGCCTGTGCGGATAAATGATGTTTTAGAATTTCGTGAAGACCCCACGGGATCGATCAGGCTGTGGTGCGATTCGAAAGAATTATCGACCGGGGAGGATAATCTGGTAACCCGTGCAGCGCTTATGATGCAGGAAGAAAGCCAAAAGCCCTTGGGTGCGGAAATCCGTTTATTCAAGCACATTCCATGGCAGGCGGGGTTGGGCGGTGGGTCTTCAGATGCAGCTGCCACGCTTTGCGCTTTGAACCATCTCTGGAATCTGAATCTACCCAAAAAGGCATTAGAGGAAAAAGCAGCGAAGCTGGGCAGTGATGTGCCATTTTTTCTGCAAGGGAAGGCAGCATGGTGCCATGGGCGAGGCGAAAAAATCTTGCCTTCGGCTTATCGATGTGATCTAAGTATCTTGGTTGTAAAGCCTGTTTTCGGACTCTCCACGGCCGGTGTTTATTCTTGTTTGAAAATTCCCGCCTCTCCAATGAACCAAGCGGAAGCGACGGGTGCTTTTATTGGTTCGGGAATCAGCAGGATAAACGATGGCTTGTTCAACAGATTGCAGGAACCCGCACTCGAATTGGAACCTGCACTTGGGTTATTGTTCGAAGCCTTAAAAAAGGCGGGAGCAAAAAGACCTTTGCTATGTGGCAGTGGTTCTGCGATTTTTGCGCTTTTTGAAACGGATGAAAGAGCGCTTGAAGTAGCGAAATCATTAATTCATGGCCCCGCTGGAAATCTTATACAGCAGACTTTTATCACTGGGCAGGCTTTATATTCCTGCGACAATTAAGGAGAGTTGTTGTGAAAATCACGGAAGTTCGAATCAAACTCATGGAATCAGGGAACGACAACGAAAAACTTCAAGCATTCTGCTCCATTACCTTTGACAATGCCTTTGTCATCCGCGACTTGAAAATCATCGAGGGCACCCGTGGCTGGTTTGTGGCAATGCCCAGCCGTAAATTGATGGATCGCTGCCCCAAATGCTTTTGCAAAAACCAACTCCGCGCCCGCTTCTGCAACCAATGCGGAAACAAACTCGCAGAATTCAGAGGCATGGGTCGCGACATCAATGGCAAGCAGAAAATGCACGCAGACATCGCCCACCCGATCAACCCCGAATGCAGGGAAAACATTCAGCAATCGGTCTTAAACGCCTTCCATGCTGAACTCGAAAAATCAAAGTTACCAGGCTATGTTTGCAATTACGAAGATATCGACCATGATTTTGAACCATCAAACTACGCTTTAGAAAAAACAAGCGATGCCCGGGGCTACCAAACCGGAGAACCTTCGTAGAATTTCAAACCAAAAAGTGAATCACGATTACACAGATATCCTATTTTAACTATTTTTACAGCCATATTTGGAATTTTTTAAAGTTCAGTAAATCGTACAGTAGCAGCCACCCCGGATCCTTGATTGATTAAATTTACCTTTGCACAAAGTTGCAAGGAGAGGTTCGGGCATGGTGCCCGGAAAAGGCCCTTGGCATTTCAAGGAAAGGTAGAACAAGAATTGTCTGGGTCTGACAATGTTCATGAGGTTTGGGGCGAATGAACTTCATGACTCTTTCTGCTAAAAGAGAATCATTGTCGTTTTGGTTTGGCTGGCCCTGCTGGGAAATGGCGTTCCTGAAAACAACGAACAACAGGATGATCGCCTTCAGAGACTTCTGGCTGGGTTTGGCTTTGGAAAGGCTGGGAACCTTTCTGATCTATCCCGATTAAGCGCCTGCGAAAGCCCCTTCGCTCGCGAATAATCGGGTTTTTTTACGCAAGTTCCTTTTAAAACCCCGCTTTTCTCTTGCCTGTTCTTTCAGAAGATGAAATATTAAAAGTATAAGATATTTCGGCCCACACCAAGGTAACAAACATGACCAACTTCACATTAAAAGCCGGCTCTCTGGCACTTATTCTTAGCTTTTTCACCTTGCTGGCAATCCCAGGCACTGCCAAGGCTGAAAGCGAATCCATCAATTTCCGAACCCATGACGGCGTATTGCTCTCAGGCAAATTTTACCCAAGTGCCAAGCCTAAAGATGGCGCTTCCATCATTCTTTTGCACGATTTCACTTTCAGAAAAGGTGGCGACAGTTCGCAAGACGGCTGGGAAAAATTAGCACTTGATCTCCAAGCTGCGGGCCAAAGCGTTTTAAGTTTTGATTTTCGCGGGCATGGCAAGAGTGTTGGTGTCAACCCAAACTTCTGGGCGCCAACCAATGTTCATAACCTTGTTTTACCCGGGGCGAAGCTGCAAAATAAACCTGCCAAAATAAACTTCAGTGAATTTACAGCCGCTTACTACCCCCACCTTGTAAACGATATTGCCGCCGCCAAATCATTCCTCGATATCAAAAATGACGAGGGCGAGGCAAACAGCTCCAACATTATCGTGATTGGCGCAGGCGAAGGTGCAACCTTGGGCGCACTTTGGATGGCCAGCGAATGGCGCAGGCTTCCTTGTACTGTTGAAGATATCCCGCAAAGTGGTGGCATATTAAACCTTAAGGCCCCCGGACCCAAGAAAATATACCTAAAGGCAAATGCCGCAGAAGATGCCGAAGGCAGTGCGCAACTTGCAGCAATCTGGCTTTCCATCAGCCCAACCATTGCGGGCAAACCTTTTACCACGCAAATTCAAAGCTGGCTGAAGGATATCACCATGCCAAGGACTAGGAGGGTACAGATGGTATTTGTGACCGGCACGGAAGATAAAACCAGAGATGATTTTTCTTTAAGCTTACTTAAGAAGGTAAAACCTGGTTTTACACGCGAAGAGAAAAAAGCGGATCCGAAAGCAAAACCCCTCACCTCCCCTGATCAAAAATTCACGGGCGAATTCAAATACAAATCGAAGAATGTAAGCACCAAATTATTAGAGGAAGCCAACGAGGATATTGTCAAAAACTATATCACGCTGTTGACAAAGAAAGGTGAAAACACATTACGAACCTTTAGCAGGAAAAAGATTGAAGATGCCTCGTATAGTTGGTTTTTTGGCCCCTTGGATAAATCAGGGAAACCCGCCATACCCCCAAACCAGATTGGCATACCTGCAAAATTCACCTACGATCAGGATAGAATCCAGCCCCTGCCCATCAAGCTTATGGGTGTTGTCAACTAAGGCATTACTTCAAATAAAGAAAGGCTTCCCAGATAATTTCCGGGAAGCCTTCTTTTATT
>CAZYAY010000066.1:4777-15638 GCA_964646215.1 uncultured Candidatus Kuenenia sp.
AGCTTGCGAGTTCTGTTCGCACGGTTTCCAGCAACTTCTTCGTTGCGCGAATACCATCTGCTTCGCTAAGTTTGCCTCCTTCGTATTCAATCCCAACAAAGCCATGGTAATTGGCATCCATGACAATCTTCATCATCTTGCGATAATCAGTCTTGGTTTCATTCCCCTTGGCATCAAAATCATGGGATTTGGCACTTACACCCTTTGCATAAGGCATCAGTTCCAAAACACCTTTATACCTGTCATATTCTTCATCCTTGCTGACGCGGAAATTCCCAAAGTCGGGAAGTGTGCCACAACCGGGATGGCCAACCTTCTTGATGGTTGCAGCAAGCCATGCGCCATTGCTGGATAAACCACCATGGTTTTCAACAATCACATTGATCTGCATTTTGCCTGCCCATTCGGAAAGCATGCGCAAGCCATCCGAGGCCCGGTTCATCTGCTCTTCGTAGGAACCGCTGCTGCCTGCATTCACCCGTATGGAATGGCAACCAAGAACCTTGGCCCATTCAACCCAGCGATAATGATTCTCGACCGCGAGTTTGCGTTTCTTTTCATCCGCATCACCCAACTGGCCTTCGCCATCGCACATGATCAGAACGCTTTTAACATTAAGGTCATCGCACTTTTTGCGGAGTTCCTTGACATAGCCATCATCTTTTTTCTTATCTTTATAAAACTGGTTGACATATTCGACCGCGTTGATGCCAAACTCCTCCTTGGTCACCTTGGGGAAATCGCCCGCATCCATTTTCTTGGCAAAGAGCGCCTTATGAAGCGACCATTGCGCAAGGGAGATTTCGAACAGTTCTTTTTTTTGGCTGGCAAATGCAAAGCCCGAACCAATACCTGCCGCAGCAAGGCTAGCAACAAACTCTCTACGATTCATGTTTCATCCTGTGAGAAAAGGGGAGATAATTACCTGGTTGAACCATTTGGATTATAAAGAAGTGGTAGCGTGATGCAACCAATAAAAAACCCAAGGAAAAACGACCATGAGCCTTACACCTATTGAAGATAGTTGCATGCTAGAGGCAATCGAAGAGGCCAAAAAAGGGCTCGCAGAGGGGGGAATCCCGATCGGTTCGGTTCTTGAGCATAAAGGCAAAATAATAGGGCGCGGGCATAACCGCAGGGTTCAAAAAGGCAGCGCCATCCTTCATGGCGAAATGGACGCCCTGGAAAATGCAGGCCGATTGCCTGCCAGTGTTTATCGCGAATGCACCTTGTACACCACACTTTCGCCCTGCCCCATGTGCACCGGGGCGATTCTGCTTTATCAAATCCCAAGGGTCATCATCGGTGAAAACAAAACCTTCATGGGAGAAGAGAAACTTCTCGCCAGCCGTAAAGTTGAAACCTTGGTTCTGCAGGATCAACGCTGCATCGAGATGATGGAGCAATTCATTATCCAAAAACCAACACTATGGAATGAAGACATCGGGGTTTGACAATTACTTTTGCACTTTTTTCATCATGTCTGCAATTTGAACATTGATGCCGTTCTTGCTTTTGCTTTCATGGGCGGCTTCCATGAATGCCAGTATTTCCATGGTTTCATTGGCGCTTACGGGCACTGGGCCGCCTTTGAAAAACTTGGCGATCTCGATCGCGATCCCCTCATAGCCCATGTATTTATCATTCGTGGGGACAACGCCTTTTACAGGAACACCATGCCCATAAATGCCTGCAACAGACACGCCTTTTTCGCCAAACACGGTACCACTGTATTTGACCGCCCCCTTTTTAATCCCCCGATAAGTTGCAACTCTGCCATCCGCCCAGGTTCCGGTAATGGATTCCGCAATGGGGGTTGATGTGCAAGATACCGATACACATCCCGGCCCCATGATGCTGTAAATTGTTTCGATGCTGTGCAAGGCATGCCAGTAAAGTTCTGAATGGTGTGGCACAGTGGGGCAACCGCCATACATTTCGCAACCAAGAACATCACCAACCTCGGGATGGTTTTTCATGCCTATGAAACCGGGACTGAATCGATGCTGGGAACTCGTCCAGAAGGGTGTTTTGGTTTTTTCAGAAAGGCGGATGATTGAAACAGCATCGTTAAAATCAGCGGCAATTGGACGGCCGATGTAAAGTCGTTTTCCAGCTTTCAAAACTAAAGAAGCCTCTGCAAGGTGCCTGCGCCCATCCAAACTCATGATCATCACCACATCACAATTTGCAAGCAACTCCTCCACCGAATCAACCATTTTTACACCGTATTTGCTTAAAGCGTCTTTCCATTTGGGCAGGCTATCAACGCTTTCGGGAATATCGTTGCTAGGTGTCGAGGGAAAAGCTGCAACCACTTTCAGGCCAGCAAGATCGCCTGTAGCCTTGGGGTCGTTAAATAATTGGGTGTAAGCAACAGATTGGTAGTTATCAATTCCAAGGATACCAACCCTAACGGGCTTCGATTCCTGCGCGGAAAGACTTCCAAGGGAAAAAGCCAAAACTAGGTAAGTAAAAAAGCGAGTGGGAAGAAAACTAAGCATGGTTTGGGTCTCTCAATAACAAAGGAAGGAATAGTTAAGTTAATTGCAAAAAGGTTCGAGTAAAAGCAAAAATGATCGTTATTTTAAGATAAACAGACATTTTTTGAGCAAGAACAGGGGCAATAACCAAAAAAAGACGGTATCTTTGACGATTTTTAATTCTTTCGGCCTTCAATATACGATATATTTATGAGATAAGTTGTTAATCCCACCTGAAGATTCTTTGCGTTTTTTGGAGCAGACTCACAATGTCAACCCAAGCCAACCATAAGCTCGCAAGAAGAAGTTTTCTCAAAATAGGTGCCTTTGGTGCTGCAGGGTTTACATTACCCCAACTTTTGCAAGCCGAAGCCAAGGCAGGCATCAAGTCTTCACAAAAATCAGTCATCCTTATTTACCTTGTCGGTGGCCCGCCCCATCAAGATATGTTCGATCTAAAGCCCGATGCCCCCAAGGAAATCGCAGGGCCATGGAAACCAATAGCAACCAATGTCAATGGCATCAAAATCTGTGAAGCATTCCCTCTGCTTGCTGGGATGATGGATAAACTAACCATCATCAGATCAATCGTTGGCAACCAAGATGGGCACGATGCCATTCAGGTTTTCAATGGACATCATCCTAAAAAAATGACCCCTGCGGGTGGGTGGCCCCAGTTTGGATCCACCGTTGCAAAAATCCAAGGCCCGGTTGATCAAGCTACTCCCCCCTTTATCAGCATGTGTTACACCTGCACCCATGGCCCCTATAACGAACCCGGCCCAGGATTTTTGGGCTCTTCGTACACGCCATTCCGCCCCATGGGACCTTCCCGAAAAGATATGATCCTTCAAGGGGTTACCCTCGATGGCCTTTCGGAAAGAAAAAACCTATTGCGCAGTTTTGATCACATGCGTCGCGATGTTGATGCCAAGGGCATGCTCAAAGGAATGGACACCTTCAACGAACAGGCTTTTGGTTTGCTGACATCTTCCCGCCTTGCAGATGCCCTCGATTTATCGAAGGAGCACCCCAAAACCGTGGAACGGTATGGCACAGGCGACCCGACCAAGTTCATCGATGGCAATGGCGCACCCCGTGTTCCACAAAGCATGCTTATTGCGCGAAGATTAATCGAGGCGGGCGCCCGAGTTGTTACCCTTAACTACAGCAAGTGGGATTGGCATGGCGGAAAGAATGCCGAAGGCAGGGCTGATAACAACATTTTCCTTCGTGAAAAAGAAGACTTCCCGATCTTTGATAAATGCGTCAGCGCACTGATTGAAGATCTTCACCAGCGCGGCTTGGATAAAGATTGCAGCGTGGTCATCATGGGTGAATTTGGGCGCACACCAAAAATCAGCAATATCGTGGGCCGCGATCACTGGCCCCAAGTCAACTGCGCATTAGTTGCAGGAGGCGGTATGAAAATGGGGCAGGTTATTGGCGCAACTGACCGCATCGGCGGAGAAGCAACCCAGCGCCCAGTCAAGTTTGGCGAACTTTACTCCACGCTTTACCATAACCTTGGCATCAATGCGAATGAAGTAACCTTGAATGATTTCAATGGCAGGCCACAGTACCTTGTCGAAGACAACGCCCAACCCATGCCCGAACTGGTTTAAGCTTGGCCCAATTCAAACTCCGTCTTGCTGTTTATGATTTAATCAGCAAGGCGGAAAATCGAATTGTGTATTACTCCGTTAAACTTCTGCCCATCTACAGCAAGCAAAGAATACTTGATTTCCATGCCCCAAGTGGGTTCGATGCCATCGATTTGTAATTCAATGGTCTTATTATCTGCAGACAACTTTGCTGAGGTAATTTTTAGCATTCTCTCATCAATATGTTTGGAACCGTATTTCTCGCTGCGTTTTAGCCCCCAGATCTTGACTGCATAATTCTCTGGATTAATTGCAGACTTGGAATCAACCGTACCGCTCAACTTAATCGATACCCCCTTCTTCATTGCGTGTAATTCAACAGGTACTTGAACAGGTTTACCCGTATAACGAATGCGGTAAAACCCACCAGGAGCGGTTTGATTACCGGCCCAGGCAAACATTCCACAGCAATAAAGCTGGCCATCTTCCGGATTGAATCTACCCCGCGAAACCCCAGTGGGGAATTGAGGCAAAGGCAATGCGCACATTCCTCCCTGCCATTCACCATTAACTTTTTCGTGGGGTACAATATAAACTTTTCCATAACCATAGGAGAAATTCAAAAGTGAACCCTTAAGCGGGCCCCAACCATTTCCGGTAACCCAAACCAATTCA
The DNA here is from genome assembly GCA_964646215.1 of uncultured Candidatus Kuenenia sp. GTDB lineage: Bacteria > Planctomycetota > Planctomycetia > Gemmatales > Gemmataceae > UBA969. Next base: position 9,540 of record CAZYAY010000066.1, read on the forward strand.
GAAGGAGACCGATCAAACTCATTGGTGATCCAGCAAAGAGGGTTTTTCATTGCTGCATCGCTCGAATCAGTTACATCGTGATAGCCCCAGAAATTACCATGGTAACTACCCTTCTCCACAAGATTGATACGGTTCTTGGGCATCCAGAAACCCTCTTGATCCGTCAGGAAGAAAGTACCATCGGGGTTCAGGCAGACACCATTTGGCGCCCTAAAACCAGTAGCCAGAATTTCAGTCTTCGATCCATCCTTGCTTACTTTCAAAAGTGTTCCATGGTGTGGAACCACGGCTTTAAGCGCATGGCAGGCAGCCTTGGCATAATAAAAATTACCCTCTGCATCAATCTGCAAGCCCATCGCAAACTCATGAAAATGCTGGGTCACCTGATGATCGTTATTAAAGCATTCATAAAAATCGGTTTCACCATCGCCGTTGAGATCGCGCAAGATTACAAGCTGATCCCTGCAAGTAACATGAACAACATCGTTCACCAACTTAAGCCCAAGTGGCTGGAATAATCCTGATGCGATCCTTCTCCAAGTAAGGCCTTTATCAATCGCATTCAAACCATCCACCAGCCAGACATCGCCATCCCAGGTGCAAACCGCAGCCCTTTTTGCATCTGCATAAAAATCAAAACCCGTCAGCCTCATCTGACAATTCCACGGGTTGTTCGTCGGATGGTTCAACACATCGATTGCGAAAGCTTGATCATTGGATCCAACAACCGCCTGAGCCTTAATCAAATCGGGCCAACGCTTCGGCCCCCCATTGATAAAAGGTTCCAATGAAGCAGCAGTTGTTGCACTTTTGGCAAACGCTTGCAACTGATCCAAAGGGCCATCGGATTGCAAGACTTTAATAAGTTGGGGAGTATTCGATGCTGGAATTTGCAGTACCGTATAACCATCTTTTTCCAAAAGCTTGGCATTAGCTGCTACAAGCGCACAAGGGGTTCCCACGGGTGCCACCCTCATGGTTAAATCGCGGGAAGACTTTCCCACATTTAAATTGCGGGTGTAAACAACCTTGCCAGATGATGCGATTTCGTAAGCGGGCATCTCCAGAATCTTGGCATCACCCACGGTATAAGAAATAATGGATTGACTACCGTAATGATACATGCCCAAATACTTGGACCATGAATTAGGCAGCGGGCCGTAAGGCTTACCATCACGCCCCTTGAAACGGGGATCTTCAAACGATCCGGTTTCTGGGTTGGCCCAGCCTGGCCCCACGGGGTTCGCGAACTTCACATTCCCCACCACCCTTGGATGCACCTGGTGCCTGCCATTGAAATTAATCCCGTTGTAATCCATGAACCCTTCACCCTCCCATGCCGCAGCCATACGCATGGTATCGTGATCAAACATCATCCAATGCCTGCCCCGGGTGATTCCTCCTGGGCCATTATCCAACCGTAAAGCAATTCCCTTGTAGGCAAAATTGCCTTTATCACCAACCTCCAAAGTTAACATTAAACTAGGGCCATAATTCATCATCACCCATGGTTCAATATTGGAAGGCTTGGGCCCGCGTATGCCCCCCTTGGGCAACGCTGCAAGGTAGGCATCATCCACCTTGGCATACTGCTCTGGGTTATAAGGCTTTAAAAAAGCTTCCCGGATGTAATGAATCACATCGTACTTTTGTTCGGGAACCATCCAAGCCTGGGGTGTCATTACGGCATAACCATGAGTCAAAGTTTGATACATGCGAAATGGGTCAGCACCATTTTTAAACTTGCCCTCTGCAAACCTTAATGAAGTGGGCATTGAACCGACTTGATCCTTGGTGCCATGACAGTTGGCGCAAACCCTCAAATAAATGGCTTCCCCCCTTTTGAAACTTTTCGCATCAATCGATTTCAAGAACCCAGCATGATCAATATCTTTTTCATATTCGGGCAGGGGCAGTGCCGCAAAGAGAGAAGATGCGGGGCGCATTTGCTTTGCATACTCAGGCCCCTTTTCCGCGACCTCCATTAAAAACCGAGCCATGTCCAAGAATTCTTGTCTGCCACCAAGAACATTGATCAAACCATCGGGCATCAATGAAGGCCCCTTATCACTTCGCTCTTCAATTTCTTTTTTCAAAATCGTGATGAGTTTGCCATCGATTGCATTATCACGGATGACAACCGCATCATTTTTATCCTCCGCCAAAAGCCCCGATATGGTCTTCCCTGCCTTAGTGGTGATAACTATGGTTTCAAAACCTTTCTTAATCACCTTGGATGGCAGAATCATGGATTCCACAAGATAGGCATCAGTCGCTTCCTTACCCAATTTGGTAAGGTCTGGGCCATACTTATTATTATCATCACCAACCGAATGGCAGCGAATACAAGCCATATCCTGCCTGTAAAAAACCAAAGCCCCCCGGGAGGCATTGCCTTTTTCCCTGGCATCGCGTGAAAGATTTGAGATGTCTTCCTTGATCAATTGCTGTTGCAAGGTTGGCGCAGATTCTGCACCAAGGCAGGATCCAGCCAAAACCATCAAGCTGAACATGGCAACAAAAGCATTCCTGACATAGTTACTACGTAGCATAATAATCCTTACATGAAATAAATATCAAAGAATGAAATCGAACTACGGACAACCTCTATTTTATTAATAGCGCAATGGGCATGGTTCGAAAAAACACCAGAAACGCCTGCGTGTTTTGCATGGTTATAGTAAAAACAAAAGCACCAATAATCATCATGGATCCAAACAGGGCAGGCAATGGTGTTCGCATTTAAAACCTCTATTTAAACATGATCATTTTGATTGAATCGGCACATCACAAAAAGTGAGTGCGGCAATCCCATTCGCACCCAACAAAAGATTCTTCCCATTCCAAGCCTTGCTATCGAGGTACATGATCTTCTTTGCTTGGGAGGGATTTTTCAACTTAAGCGTAAGAATGTGGTTTGAAACGCTTCCCGATGCGATGTTTCCTTGCAGGCCATCCAGATAAAACTCGCTCACCAAGGAATCAGACCACACAATAGCTTGATCAAACTTCAATGTGATTTCAGTTCTTTCAGCATTGGAATAACTTGCGTTTTCAAGGTTGGCAGGCGTGATTGAAACCAAGGAATTCTTGCCATAAAGGTCTCTTTCAAGCAAAGGGCAGATCATGCGTGCAAACTCTGCATAACCCGCAGGAGGAAAATGGCAACCACCCGGGGGATTAATCCCCAAGGTAGACATGACACCCATGTTTGAAAAATATCTGGGAAGAGTTCGCTGGATTTCCCGAAGCATGTTATCCGAACCCGCAACACCCATCGAGCAAGCCTTGGGCCAAATCTGAAAGACATAATAATTCTGGATGTTGGGGAAATCACTTTTCCAAGAAGCGGAAAGATCAACGAAATATTGCAGATAGGTTTCCCAACCATACCCACCGGTTGGGCCATCTGCACCTTGGTCATTTTCACCCTGATGCCAGATCACAGCCTTGATCGCATGGGTAAGCCCAGCTTCTTTCACGCGCCAAAGCAATCTGCCATAAATGGTACTTGAATCTTCAGGGTTCAAGGGGTTGCGCTGGTGCATATCAATACGGGTGCCACCAACTGCGCCATTGATAAAACAGATGGGAACCTTGTGTGCCTCGACCAATCTTCTGCCAAGCTCCATGCCCCAATATCCAATCTGGGCATTCTCGTTCTTGCGCCCACGATGGATTGCATTACCCCAATATTTTAATCTGGAACCATCAGGGCTTGTCGAGGTACTGCCAAAGCTTCGAATCCATTCACTGCTAAATTCAGGGTCTTCCTTGCCAATATCCGTGGCTACTGCGTTGGATTGGCCTTGAATCACGTAGGCATCACCACAAACAAGATTATCAGCCTTGTACACGACAACCTCTTTGTCATCCTTTTTGGTAATTAGCTCCATGCGATACTTGATCAACCCGGGTTTCAACTTTACGGTAAAGGCATAAGCCCCTCCAGCACCGGGCTTTTGGGTTTCAACCTTATACTCTTTTTCATCTGCGAAAACTTTAAGGACAATCTCTGAAGAAGGCTCAGAAATTATTCCATTACAAAAGAGTGTTCCCTCGTTTTTGTCATCCCTGCCAAAGAATTGATTATCCACAGGTCGCTCTTCTTTGGAAGAAACCCGCTGAACCCAAGGATCTTTTTCAGGCTGCTTCACTTCCACTGTGACGGACTTTGTTGTTTCTACCCCGCCATTATTCATTGCAAGGGTGACCAACATTTTCCCACTGTTCTGCGCACGCTTGAGAATTAACTTTTCATTGGCGTTTTCTTTAATCACAGCAAGACCTGAAACATTCCATCGGTAGTTAACTTTACCCGCCCCCTTTGCAATCATTTCGGATTGATTTGAAATTGTTGGAACAATCTCGACGGTTTCCCTGCCATCCCATTGTAAAGGGGCCTTTAATACAAAAACGGGTTCAGGAATATCCTCTGCAATGGTGATTGGTATATCGATGGTCTTGATCTCATTGGGAAACACCGCTTTCAGTTGAAGAGCCTGCCTGGTGTCTTTAGTTACCCTTGGGGCTTCGAAATTAAAGCCAAGCCGATCAACAGCAACAATAGTATCAACCCCGTCTTTCTTAAGAATCCAATACAATTTTTGTGCACCTTTAACATCAGCATTAACAACCTCACTTTTTCCTTCCTTGATGTTGAGTTCTTTTTTGGAAACACCAAACCCATCGCCTTGTTCGACAAGTAACCCTGTTACGGTTTGCATGGGTTTTTGATTTTCATACTGCAATTTGATCCAGTCTGCCGGGCGGGCGACCTTTGAAATCCGCACTTCATCGACATCGCCCACAAAGTTATAGTTGTTGTACCAACCACCAATCCACATGCGCGCAGGGGTCGGAATATCCAATATAGGCTTGGTATTTCCATCTAAAACGCCATCAACATATACCCGGGAATCGCCTTTTTCATAAGTATGAACCACATGCACCCAACGATCCATGGTGATCCCGCTCTTGGCATCAACATCCGCAAAATAACACTGAATAGCTACACGTGGTGGGCTTAAAACATTCATCATCACTTTGCCCGGCCTTTGCTCTTTGCCCCATGCAACCACAGTCCCATTGGGTTTCTCCGCCTTAAACCAAGCTTCGGTACTGCTGCCATTGGCTCCCACAGGAAACGAGGAAATATTCTCTCCTAAGAATAACCCCTGCTTCCCCGCGAGATGCCTGCCCCTGCCAATCATCCCGGAAGCATCGGAAGTTCCCTGGTCTTTAACCGTTACTGATCCGGTGGAGTCTTCCATCTTTTCGCTCATATGCATCACAGCAGCGTAGCCATTGGATTCATTGAACACCGCCTTGCCATCGGATTCGCTTTCGCAGTTGGGATTTCCCCAATGAAGGTTGATACGTTGCCTTTGATTACCCTGAATGCGAGGCAGGCGAACCCATATGCTTGCAAAACCATTGTTGTTATCCCATTGCTCAATCTGGTATTTAAGTGCCTTGCCTTCCGCAGAGGAAAAGCGAATATCCTCACCCATGGGCCTGACTTTACTGAAGTTGAAAAAATCTTTATGCAGCCTGACAAGCAGGGGGAAGTCTGTAAGAGTTGTTGTTTCAGGCAGGTTGGCACCTTCGGGCGTGGTTAAAATATACAGGGAACCAGAGTGCTGCCAGGTGGAATACTGGGCAAATGATTGGGGTATTGCAATCAAGCTCAGCAATAGCAAAAGAATCAACCTGCATTTCATAACGTAGTTCCAAAAAAGTTTTCGCCCTCGGATGCCGTCTATCCAAGGTGGGGCCAAGTTTTATACATCTAGGATAATTATCACAAAGAAATTCGAACAAATCATTCACAAAACATGCTGTTTTTTAAACCACCGGGATACTTACCGTCCCAAACATAGGCGCTAATATCCCTTTAAGATTGTTCTTTGCTTATTACCATAACTTTCGCTAAAACATAGACATTGATTCCGATTCAACAAGACATCAAAGCATTCATGACAATCATCAACCATTACGAAATTCTAAATATCGAAGCAAACGCGGATCTTTCATCGATCAAGTCTGCATTCAACAAACTTGCAATGAAATACCACCCCGACCGAAATTTAGGGGATC
>CAZYAY010000067.1:0-15498 GCA_964646215.1 uncultured Candidatus Kuenenia sp.
GCAACTTACGCAACAATACATAAAATCGTGCACACATATTTTTCGAGCAAAGGAAAAGTCGCAGCAGAGAAATACTTCATGAAGAATGCGATTGCAGCGTACAAGCCGCCAACCCGAATTTAATTAAAAGCACTGCGAAATCAAAAAGTCAACGCTTGCTTAAATGAGGTTGATCATTGGTTTACATGCACGACTTTTGCAGGCGGGAAGCCATTGAAGTGGGTGCTGCTGGCATTCGAATAGGCCCCGATGTTATCACTGTAAAGGAATTCATCCAATTCGAGGTCGGGCAGGTTTTCAGCAAGGCTGATGGTGTCGAGAGCATCGCAGGTGGGGCCGAAAACTGCGCAAAGCTGCTGGGGCCCTTTTTTAAAACTCTTCATGTGGTAGATGCAGTGATCGAATATGATACCTGAATAGGTATGGTAAACCCCATCGTTTACATAATAACAAAGCTTGTCGTTACGCAAAGCCTTGCCAATGATTTTTGAAACCGCAGTTCCAGCGGAGGCAACCAAAAAGCGCCCCGGTTCTGCGAGTATCTCGATATCCTTGGGGAAGAGCCTGTCGATTTCGTGGTTGATGCTTTTTGCAAGGATGCTGATATCAGGCACGCTATCATCATAAAGGGCGGGGAAGCCACCGCCGATGTCCAAAAGCTTTAGATTATATCCGGCAGTTTTAGCTTCGGCAAAGATGCCCGCACAAAGATGCAAGGCTTGAATGTAGTTTTGAGGATTGGTGCATTGGCTGCCCACATGAAAAGAAAGCCCCTCGACGGTAAGGCCGTGATCGTGGGCAAATTTGATAAGGGCGACGGATTCGCCAGGCAGGGCGCCAAACTTGCTCGAAAGCTCGACCATTGATCCCGTATTGGGAACGCGCACCCGAAGTGCCAGCCCCGCATGAGGTGCATATTTCGCGATTTTTAAAACTTCTTCGTGGTTGTCGTAGGTAACAAGAGGTTTGTATTTGTCGAGGTCTTTAAGGGTTTCCACTGGTTTGATTGGGTTTGCATATATGATGCGATTCCAAATGAAATCCTGCCTTTGCTTGGCGGGAAGATGCGCAATGAATGAATGAACGGTATTGAACTCTTGAATACTTGCGACATCAAAACTGCTGCCCAGCTTGTAAAAGGTTTCAACAATCGCGGGATCGCTGTTTACTTTGACAGCGTAGTAAATTTGAACCCTGGGGAAGTTCTTGCGAAACAGTTTGTAATTCTTGATGAGTTCCTTGTGATCCACGACGAAAAGTGGCGTACCATGGGTTTTTGCAAGTTTGAGAAGGGTTTTTTGATCCATGGATGAAAGCTCACAATCTTGAATTAAATTCGTCTTTGATACTTACCTAATGATAGGGGCTGAAGTTTACTTTAAAAAAAACAGCCCCGAAAAAGATGCAAGGAAGGTTAATCCCCATCATTGATGAGGAAGTTTTTGAACTGCCATGGATCCGATAAATCCTGTTCTGGTTTGTTGTAGCCATTGAAAGCATTGGCGTAATCGCGAAGCGGGGTCCAATCGGAAGAGACGGAAATAAACTTCCCAAGGTAGGGCTTTGAAATCTTCAAAACAAAGTCGTGGGGAAGATCATCAGGCAGAACCACGCCCTTTTCGGGATTTTCGATCATCCACATGAAAGCCGCCACAACTGAGATTGCAACCTGAAGAGTGGTTGCGTTTTGGTGTGGTACTTTCCTACGCGATTCTTCGATGGAGAGATCTGAACCGCACCACCATGATTTATAAGGGTGGCCCATTATCAAGGCGCCCAGGATATCTTCGCCCGAGGTGATTTCATCCGTCATGATGCGGATTTTTGGCTGAAGGTTGTAGCGGTTGCTTTTTAGTTCGTTCAAAGATGCGATTGCAGCATCACAAGGGCAGTACGCGTAATGAACAGTTGGCCTGTAGATGGCTTTGCCGCCCTCGCGCACGGTAAGTTTTTCGGTGATGCTGAAAGCTTCACCATGCCTTACCACCATGCCAACAATGCTGTAGTTGGGAACCCAGCTGTTGACGAAGGTGTTGATACCCATGCGGGCGAGGCAGATTTGGCTGCCTGGGCCTTCCTTGTGCTCGTAGGCAAAGGCGGGTAGTTCTTTTTCGTGGGTGCCCCAGCCCATTTCCGCAGTTGTCGTTCCTTCTTCACGAAATCCTTCAACACTCCAGGTGTTCAAGAATTCGTTCACCAGTTTTGGTTTGTCGGTGATTTGGGTATCGCGTTCGCTGCAGTGAATAACCTTGACCCCCAGTTGATGTGCAAGGTGGTTGAACTCCTGTTTCTTTGCATGTTCCGCGATAAGCTCTGCTTGGGCGCCCTTGAAAAGTTTGTCTGCAAGTGCATGGCTTGCAATGTCCAAAAGGCCATGCTTGGTGAAGTGGCTGATAAGGCCTGGGTTTGCACCGTGCTCTAATACCGCAGTGACGGAAGGCTTTTTCCATGATGCGATGAGTTTACGCAGTTTCATGTGCCTGTGATAAAGGGTGCGTTCGGTAGGGTGCAGTTTCTCCGCGTTTTCGTACGGATCCCAGACTTCCACCGAGGTATTGATGTAAAGCACGCCGTGCTGATGGCACCAATCCAGGATTTCGCAGCAATCGATATTCCAAGCGAGATCGATGATGACATCGCCTTTGGAAACATATTGTTCCAGAAGGGGGCCCATGTTTTCGCGGGTGACTCGATTTTTGACGAAGGTGATTCCTTTTTCAATCCACGGGCGCAAGGCTTCATCATTGGAATCAAAATCCATGATGGTGATATTTTTGGTTGGGATTTTAACATGGTCCATAAGCACGGGAATTGAGCAACGGGCCACTGCTCCAAAGCCAACAAATAACACACGATTCTTGAATTCGATCATGGATGGTTCCTGAAATTCCGTAATTCGATGAAAAAGACATACTCGCAAATTCGAGCTTAAGTCTAGTATATAAACCTAGGGGGCAAATTAGCAGATAGAAACGCGTGGGGCAAGCAAGTAAATCACGAGGATTTCATGAAGGCTTATCAGCGCGTGGTTTCAAACAATTACCGGTGTTCCTGGGCTAACAAATAAAACACAACCCTTCCTTGAATTGTGGCTGCTTTTCACTGTGTCGTTATTCAATCACCGACTTTAAAAATTATGGTGTTAGTTAATGTAAGCAACCCAAGCCAGTGCTTATAAAAAGATTATTTTGATATTTATAATGCTTTGTATTGCTTTGGTTTTTGGACATGTGAAAACGGATTGAAAAGCGTGGGTGCGAAGCTTTGTTTATGAGTGGTGCTTGGATGCAACTGGCCAACCCGGATGGGGATTTGGCCCAAGGGGTGGGATCAATAAAAAAGAACCCTGGGAAATTAATCCCTAGGGTTCTTTATGAAGGCTATAGTTTTGGAGCGAGGACGACGGGACTCGAACCCGCAACATCCGGCTCGACAGGCCGGTGCTCTAACCAGTTGAGCTACGTCCCCAAAATAAGCCATCGTTGATTTATTAGGACATTTATTGCCTTCTGGCAACTAGTATTAGTGGTTTGTGGGGTAAATTGTAGGTTTTGAGGGCTTAAAATCGGAAGCCCACCTTAAAATTCTGTAGCCTTTTCTAGCCAATTCCTGCCATTCTGACTGATTTGCTTCGACTATTTCATAAAAACTTGCCTCGATTTTGCCCAATTCGAAGCTTTCTTCGCCATCCCATGCCAAAAGTCGGCTCGATTCCACCCTTGCGGGCACCACTAAGCCATCTAACCTGCAGCGTAACTTCATGTTTTTCTCCTGTAATTCTTTGCCTTCCTAGGCTTTCATTTAAGAAATTAACGCATAAAACTATTTTCGCAAGCTTGGCAGGTATTTTCCTTTCAACCACGGGATAAACATTTATCATTGCGATAGATGATTTTTTACCAAAATATGGATGATTCAACATGAGCCAGTCTGATTTTAATAACTCTTCCCCTTTTCCCCCTTATTACCCTGTACCGCAGCAGCGTTCCTCCCTTGTTGGTTGTCTGCTTGCCTTATCTCTGGTGATGAATGTTTTATTGGGCGGATTTGCATTTCTGGCATGTCTTGGAGCAGCAGCCGTCGGTGGGGGAACTTCCACAGATTTTTCGTCTTCGGCCCAACTTTCGGAAACCCACCATTCCGGCAGCACCACTTCAAAGGATAAAGTTGCGATCATCAATCTTGAAGGCGTTATCATGGAAGGCACCTTGGGTTTTGTTCATAAGCAGATTTCCCAAGCTTCCAAAGATAAAAATGTGAAGGCGGTTGTACTTCGCGTTAACAGCCCGGGTGGCAGCATTACTGCAAGCGACGATTTGCACCGCAGGCTTGTGGAATTAAAGCAGGGCAATGATGCAAAAAAACTTCATGCCATGCCTCATCTGGTGGTTTCCATGGGCAGTCTTGCCGCATCGGGTGGCTATTATGTTGCAATGCCTGCTTCAAAAATCTTTGCAGAACGCACCACTATGACCGGTTCCATTGGTGTTTATGCATCCTTTCCAAATATGGAAGGCTTAAGCAAGCAGATTGGTGCAGGGATGATCACCATTAAACAAGGCGAAATCAAGGACAGTGGTTCGCCTTTTAAAGAGATGGGTGCCAAGGAAAGGCAGGTTTGGCAGGATATGGTTGATCAATCTTACAACTTGTTTTTAAAAATTGTGGAAGATGGCAGGCCTGAACTTAAAAACAAATTTCTCGAAAAGATCACCATCGATCCTTTGCAAGCTGGGCCTGGTCCAAAAATCGAAGGGAAGGCCTATACGCGATATCGTGCTGATGGCGGTATTTTTACAGGCGACCAAGCACTTAAGTATGGTTTGATTGATCAGATCGGAACTCTTGATGATGCGGTTGCAGAGGCGCGAAAACTAGCCGGCCTTTCCGAGGATAATAAAGCAATCCGTTACGAAAAACCCAAGTCGTTTACCGATTTGTTTTTGGAAGTCTACTCAGGTAAAAATCCTCCGAAAGCTTCCTTTAACTTAGCCAACCTTCCAGATGCTTTAATGCCAAGACTTTGGTATTTAGCCCCGGGATCTGAACTTTCTGGTATCTCCTCGATTCTTGCCAATCCTTAATCCGATTACCAAGAGTCCAAATTACTTTTTCTGTTGAAAATCTGTTATTTATCATGAACCTCCCCTGATTTAGGGGAGATTTTAATGCCCTTTATAATCATTAAAATCCCTCTTATTGTTACTTTTGTCGTTCTGAAACCTTAAATTTTGAAATTAATTTAAAGTTTTGCTGTTTCAGCGAACTCTTTCTCTGTTTATGGCGTATATACTTTTGACGGCAGGGAAAGATGACTTCTAACGCAAGTTGGAATTTCGCCTCTGACACGGTTTTGCTCTCTTCTTAAAATGCTATGTTTTCGTTTAGCATTAGAACAAAGCTTTGCCCGGGGTTTTAGGTTCTTCTCTGGCTTAATTTAAATTATATCGTTTCTTTGTAAGAGACAGTTAGAAATAGAGGTGGATCATGGCTAGAGTAGATGCATTATTACAATTACATAAGGTTTTGATAGCCCGACGCACCGATTTACGTGCCAAATTGCTGGGCGATCTTGATTCTTTGCATTCAAGAGAAGGCCGTGATAGCGCGGACGAAGCTTTTGATGCGGGCAATGAAGAGGTCAACTGCCAGCTTGCAGAGCTCGAATCTGATGAGTTGTCCCAAATTGAACGTGCTTTGGAAAAATTGAAGAAGGGTACTTATGGAACATGCGAATCTTGCAAAAAGAAGATTCCAGTGGGCCGTCTGCATGCCCTCCCTTACAGTACATTTTGTATTGCCTGCCAAAAAGAAATGGAAGAAGGGCATGGTTGGGATACCAAAAGCAGCAACAGCAATGCGGGCTGGGCCAAGATTTCTGACCGTGCATTAGGCTTGGTCGATAGCATGGACTCGGTTAACTTGGCTGATTACGAATCTTAAGGATTCGGTTAAAACTTTGATGAATTTTTCTGGCTTGGGAATAATTTCCCAAGCCAAGTTCGTTTTATAACGAATAGGTAGGGCAGGAACTTTCCTGAAAACCATTCACTTTTATCATCTTTCTCAAATTCAGCGCTAGAATTGAGCAGTTACTTATCAGGGGTTCTTTTCCCGCTCGGGATTTTGAATGCCAGCCTTTCGTCTTCGCTTCGAAACTTGGGGACTATTATGAAATCAGTCATGTTGGCCCTTTTCCTGGGTGGTTGTGCATTTTGCGGCGGGATCGTTGGAGCCAGATTCCAACACGGTGCCGATCTTCATGCCGATGGCGATAATAAGTCTGCTGTACCCCCCGGAGAATCGGTCAGGTTGGGCGAGCGATTTGAAATGGTTTCCCGTAAAATCTCGCCCGCAGTGGTTTCTGTTGAAGCTTTAAAACCAGGAAAAAAAGGCAAATCAGTTGATGAATCAGGCTCGGGCGTTCTTATCCGTGTTCCCGGGCAGGCAGGCGTTTTTGTCATCACTAATAATCATGTTATTTCACAGTCACAGCCCCAGCAGATCACCATCACCCTTCATGACAATAGGATTCTTCATCCCGTCCAGGTATGGTCTGATCCTGAATCCGATATCGGTTTGCTTAAACTTGAAGATAATGAAACTTTGATTACCGCACCTTTGGGCGATAGCGAACAGGTTAAGGTTGGGCAATGGGTGCTCGCTTTTGGCAGCCCCTTTGGTCTTCACCAAACCGTAACGCATGGGATTATCAGCGCCCGCGAGCGTGGCCAGGTCAGCCTAGGAAACACCATCCGAATCAAGGATTTTCTGCAGACCGATGCCGCCATTAATCCAGGTTCAAGCGGTGGACCCCTCGCAAACATTGATGGCGAAATCATCGGGTTGAATACTGCAATTGCCTCGCACAGCGGCAACAATAGCGGGGTTGCATTCAGTATTCCCATCAACATGGTTAAAAAAGTGGTGCGCAATCTCTTGGATAAGGGTGTGGTTTCACGAGGTTACCTTGGTCTTCAAGTAGCGCCTTCTTTTGAATCTGCAGATGCCCAAAAGCTTGGTTTGGAAAGGTTGCAGGGGGCTTTGGTTGAGTCGATTTATCCTGAAACTCCTGCCGCGCTCGCTGGTATTCGCAAAGGGGATGTGGTCTTGCAGATCGATGGTGTTGTGATTCGTAATGAAAATCATTTCATCAATGTTGTCAGTTCCATGGATCCAGGCAAGACAATCAAGCTTAGAATCTGGCGTGAAAGAGTCTCAAGGGAAGTTAATGCCGTTGTGGGGGATTGGAATGCGGCGCAGGCAAAACTTAAAGTAAGCCAATAAGAAAGTGGGGCATCCTACCCCTTATTAGCTTCCTTGCCAGAACACCTGCAATTCGAGAAAAGAACTTGATGGTTTTGGCAATATTAAAACCAAATGACTTAATTCATTTCAATTGAACTTATGTAATGCTCTTCGTCATGCAATGCAAGCACTGTATTTTAAATTTTTCAAAAATATAATCTAAGATATTAATCATGCTAGTTGTTTTTCATGCCAACCGCGTCGCGCACAAGATCGATGGTGGCGCGGGCCTCGGTTCTTGCTTTTCTTGCGCCTTCCCTAAGGATTTCCTCTACAGTATTGGGGTTTGCAGCTAATTCCTTGCGCTTGATTCTGGCTGTTTCAAAATAAGTATTGATCTTCGCAAGCAGTGATTTCTTTGCTTCTCCGTATCCCATTCCGCCTGCCTGATATTTTGCCGCCAGCAGTTTTTTTTCTTCGTCTGACGCAAAGAGTGAGTAAAGAGTGTACACATTGCATTTCTGGTGATCTTTGGGGTCTGCAACCGGGGTGCTATCCGTGACAATGCTCATTACTTTTTTTTCCAGAGCCTTTCCTTCAGCGAATATCTCGATGGTGTTGCCGTAGGACTTGCTCATTTTCTGCCCATCAATGCCCGGAACTTTCGATTCTTTATCGAGTCTGTATTCTGGAATTGGAAAAATATTCGCGTAAGTGCGATTGAACTTTCCTGCAATGTCCTGGGTCATTTCCACATGTTGGATCTGATCTTTTCCAACTGGAACCAAGGTCGAACGGTAAATGAGAATATCAGCTGCCATCAATATGGGGTAATAGAACAGGCCAACGCTTGCATCAATGCCTTTCTCGATTTTTTCTTTGAAGGAGACTGCGCGTTCCAAAAGGCCCATGTTGGTGACGGTGGAAAAAATCCAAGCCAGCTCTGTGACTTCGGGAACATCAGACTGCCTGAAAAATACCGCTTTCTCAGGATTCAAGCCTAGTGCTAGATAATCAAGCGCTACATCAAGAGTGTTTTCCCGCAGTGTTTTGGCATCATGGATCGTCGTAAGTGAATGATAATCTGCAATAAAAAGAAAGCATTCTGCGGTGTGATGCAGCTCGATATGCTGCCTGACTGCACCAAAGTAATTTCCAAGATGCAGTTTGCCCGAGGGTTGCACGCCACTGAGAATGCGTTTTTTTGGCTGATTATTGCTCATGACAGGGCTCCTTATGGTGTATAAAGAATTAGTTTAATGTTCAGAGGTGGTTTTGGCTCGTTTTCCTGAATATTTATGGCGCAGTAATGGTAAGCCAGGGGTAATTGATGAATCACGAAACTGATATGTTGGTCGCAGCCTTACGGAAAGTGGTGGCTTCCGGCGGGGAACACCTTTTGTTCAAGGTTTCAAAGCAGGAAGGATTGTTTGCCTCGAAGTCCGGGCTTGCGGCAGAGGTTGCCCAGAATGCCTTGGACAGACAATTCATCGAGTTGGTCCGAAGTGAGGGGGAAGGTAAAAAATTATTCCAGTGGGTGAAAATCACCGCCAAGGGTATTCGTTTCCTGCATGAAAGAGAATCGCCTGTCCGCGCCTTGGACGAAGCCTTGAGTTTACTGAAGAAGGAGAAAGATGCCACTGCAGTTGGGGTGGTGCGGATGCAGGAAAGGTTGCAGGAAATCTCGGAAAAACTTTTGGAAGAGGCCGGTCATTGGACCCAGAAAATCGAATCGCTCGAAAAGCGCATTTTCGATGCGTTGGACCGGCTCGAGCAAGCTGGCCCCTTGGTGCCACCGGCTGTGCTTAAGGAAGTTCCGTGGTCGATCGAGGTGGTGCGTTATTTGCAATGGCGCAGGGGCGAGTTGGATGCTGGAAAATGCCCACTCCCTGAATTATTCGAAATGCTGCAGAATGCCTATTCCTATTTGGATTGTCCTTCGTTTCACGATGGTTTAAAAAAGCTATTTCAGGCACGGGTAATCAGGTTGGAAGGTGTTTCGGATCCATCCTTGATGGATAAGCCAGAATTTGCGCTTTTGGATTCGGGGCAGGTTTACTACTTTGCTTGTCGTTAAAGAATTGTGAAGAATCTTCATTTATCTGCTTTTTAGTATCAATTCTTGATGGCGTGCTGTCTACTTTATCAATGGTATTCATAAGATATAATCTAGGATCGTTTGATGAATATAGTGGTAAAGGAAGCGATGGAGAGCCAAGAAAAAAAGCAGATGTTGCAGCCATTTGAGGTTGATCCAAGGATTATCGATTCAATCAACGGCGTTTGCGAAAATGTTTCTTCTGCTTTGCTGGGGAAATCCGAGGTCGTTCAGCTGGCAATGGTCGCCCTTCTTGCGGAAGGCCATTTACTGGTGGAGGATGTGCCCGGAATAGGCAAAACACTTCTGGCGCGGGCGATCGCAAAAAGCCTTTCCTGTTCTTTCAACCGTATTCAATTCACCCCAGATTTATTGCCCAGCGATTTATTGGGCACCAGTGTATTTCAGCAAAACACGGGGGCCTTTGTTTTCCAGCCCGGCCCCATCTTTTCGCAAATTATTCTTGCAGATGAAATCAACCGCTCCAGCCCCAGAACCCAATCCGCATTGCTTGAAGCGATGAGCGATCGCCAAGTTTCGATTGATGGTAAAACGCGCCCTTTGGGCCCGCCTTTTTTTGTGCTTGCCACCCAGAACCCCCGCGAGTTTGAAGGTACCTATCCCCTGCCTGAAAGCCAGATGGATCGTTTCATGATCCGGATTTCTGTCGGTTATCCAGATCGGGCTTCAGAAAAGAAAATCTTGGTTGGGCACCGCACCGGCGAACCCGTAGATGCTTTGGAATCAGTGCTTTCAAGTGACGACCTCGTTGCCATCCAAGCCATGGTTTGTAAAGTCGCAGTTGATGAAAGCATAGCAGATTATCTTTTGGATTTGATCGAAGCCACACGTAGGCACCCCGATATTTTGCTGGGGGCGAGCACTCGTTCCGCTCTCGGGCTTTATCGTGCATCACAGGCGATTGCCCTGATGCGGGGCAGGGGATTTGTGGTTCCCGATGATGTTAAAAATCTGGCAAAGCATGTTTTGGCGCATCGAATTATGCCAAGGTCTGCAGGCGGTTCCGGCGCCATCCGGGTTGCCGAGCAGATTTTGGGCGATATCCTTGATCGTTTAGTGGTTCCGGAATAACCCATGGCGGATTCAGTCACTGCTTCTCTTGAACAAAATGAAACCCAGGTGGTTAAGCAGATCAAGCCACGCAAGAGGGCGCTTTTGCCCCTAGGTAAAATATTCTCCCTGTTTTCCGCCTTGCTGGTCTTTATCGGTGTCTATAAAAGCATCAATCTTCTATCGCTGATGGGGTATTTTTTATTTCTCACCCTCTTTTTTAATGCAATCCTGGCTTCCAAGCGGCTTAGGAATATCACCGTTAAGCGTTATTTCCCGGATCATCTTTATGCCGGTGTCCCAGGCATTTACCAGATTGAAGTCAACAATGTTGGAAACAAAATAATTCCCCCCTGGTATCTCATTGATGCTTCGTGTGATCGGGGTAAGGGTTGGGCGATACCATCCCTCGGGGCGTATGCAAGGTATTATCTGCAATCGCGAATCATGCCTTTGAACAGGGGCTATCTGGAACTTGCAAAGCTGGAATTAAGGGGAAGTTATCCCTTTGGTTTGGTGCAAAAGCGCATTTGGGCCGAGCAAAAGGAAAAAGTACTCGTTCTTCCCAAACTGGGTCTAACCAGACCCGCTTCGTTGGAAAGTTTCGTCGCAAAGCTTTCAGCACTTGATGACACCGGAAATATTGCGAGATTTCATCCGCTTGCCCAGGAAGAATTTCACGGCTTGCGGGTGTACAGGCCGGGCGATAGCCCGCGTGCCATTCACTGGCGCACCTCTGCCAGGCGGGGCGAACTCATGGTTCGCGAACTCGAAGATTTTCCCGGCGATGATTTGCTTCTTGTGTTGGATCTGGGCGTAGGCAACAACGAACTCGAATCCTTCATTAGTTTTGCTGCAACAGTGGTGCATGATTATTGCCGCGTTCGCGGAAACAGAATGGTGGTGGTCGTGCTGGCTGCAGACGTGGCTGTTTTTGATGAGCGGGCGGATTATTCGTTTGGTATAAAAGTTTTGCAGCATCTTGCAGTGGCCAACTCTTGTGCAACCAATTTGGAATACCATGGCGCTTGTACCAGCGCTGTGATTCAGTTGGAAAAATTAACGCTGCCCCCGGCGGTGCTTGCGCTTAGGCGAACCAACACTTCCGATTCATTTGAGCCATTGAAGGATAGATTGGCTCCATCCCTTGATGCAAAAACAGCTCGTGAAAAAGGTTTCTACGAGCCACCTTCCCTCATGGGGGAAGTATGATGGACAACAATAGCATAAACGAAAAGTCGTATTCAGAGTTGGATCCGCAATTGCATTTTCTAGGCCATCTTGCCCTGGCACTTTCCACAACCTGCCTGCTGGAATCGGAAATAGCTTTTGTGCCCGGCTTGATCATGTTTCTACCCTTGTTTTATGGCTTCCTTTGGATTTCTTATGTAAGCAAGGGGCGTAGGATTTTAGCCACTTCGGTTTCCAATGCGCTGGGCATTCTTATTTCCGTACTGGGCTGTTTTTGGGTTTTTTCCAAGGTCTCAAGGGATGCTGGGGCAGCGCAATCCCTTCCCATGCCTACTGCGCTGGTTCCCTTTGTCGGCCCAATCCTTGCGTTTCTGGTCATGCTCAGACTATTTGGGCCCAAGGGCAGAAGGGATTTTTGGATTCTTCAGGGTATGGGCATGCTGCAAGTCAGCCTGGCATGTGTCCTAACCACGGGCACTATTTTTGCCTTTCTTTTTTCCACTTACCTTTTCTCCCTTGTTTGGATTCTTAAACGCTATCAAGCCACACGTGGAGAGGTGGAACTTTCCACCAACCCTTTGGAATCCAGGCCTTCACTCAGAAGCATGGGCCTGTTTCCCAGCATGGGTTGGACTTTGTTGCTGGGTATTCTTAGCGTTGGGATTTTTCTAATCACCCCCAGAACTGATTCTTCTTCTTGGAATCCATTACTTCGTTTTGGGCAGGCCAGGGGGACCGGTGGCACCAGTGTTACCGGGTTTGCTGAGCAGATGAATTTGAACAAAACAGGCGAAGTTGAACTTAATGATGATATCGCCATGACGGTTTCTGTAACTGATGTTGATGGTAATCCGTATTCAGGATTGCCACTGGATCAGCGATGGAGGGGGGCGGTGCTTGAACATTATGATAATGGATTATGGAATCGAAGGATCACGCGTAAACCACCACCAAAAATTATTCAAACAAAGCTTCCTTTCTTTGGCCCGGAACAACTGGTCTTTCATTACCAACTTATCCCCAGAAAAGTCGGCGGGTTGTTTGTTGCGGATCCAATCCGCTTCAACAACACCGACCCCGCATCCAGGCTTCCCGTGGTCATTGATCCGCCCTATCAAGATATGTCGTTTTTTTACGAACAAGGCAGCACGGTCCAATATTCCATGGGTGTTTCCAAAATCAGACAACCCATAAGTTACAGGCAGGTTGTACCTTTAAAAAATCAGGGTGAACGCGTTGTGGCGACCCTTGATAACGAATTTCTGGGAGATTTGATTACCCCTAGAATCGGTTCCTTGGAAGAGTGGACTCTGGGTATTCTTGAATCTATCAAGGATAACCCCCGATATGGCTTGCAAAAGGTCTCCCTGCCCAGGGCTTTTGCCCGTGAGCGGGCAAGGCCTTCGATTGAAAGCACATACCGCGAAGCGGTTGCTCGCGCACTTTCCAATTATCTTTCCCAAAGTGGGGATTACACTTATACGCTCGAGCTTAAACGTAGTGACTACCATGTTGATCCCGTCGTTGATTTTCTTTTGAATGTAAAGAAAGGGCACTGCGAACGGTATGCATCCGGCCTTGTTTTGATGCTTCGTTCCCTTGGTATTCCCTCACGGGTTATCAAGGGTTTTCGCGGTTGTACTTATTCTGAAAATGGCACTTATGTTGTGCGTAATAATCAGGCTCATAGCTGGGTCGAAGTTCTTGTTCCCCAACTTTCAAGCGATGGCGCTTTTAAACAGGATCTGGTTTCGGGCAGGCCCGTTTTTGACTGGCTTACACTCGACCCGACCCCTGATAGCGAACTACTTGAAAATCAGAAATTTTCCCTCTTGCGGATGATTGCTGAATTGATCGACCGCGCCAAGAGTTTCTGGCGCGATATGATCGTTGATTATAATGCCGAGCAACAAGCCGAGTTCTGGTACAGGCTTTTTCCTGACATGAGTAACATAAATTTACAAAGGTTCATCACATCACTCCCCAAAATTTTTCTGGGGGTTGGTTTCGCCCTTCTTGCAGGTGTGGGGTTGGTACTCGGCCTTCCCAGGCTTGTAGCAGGAATTGGGTCGTTGAAGTATGTGGGCCAAAGCCCCGCAAGAATTCAATATGACAAGCTGAAAATTTTTGCACGGATGCATCTACGCCTGTCACCGGCACCCGGCGAAACCCCACTCGAGTTTGCAGCCAGGATAAAAACAGAATTGCTGCACTTCCAACTGGAACCACAGTTGGTGATGATACCTGAAAAAATCGCCCGCACCCTTTATGCTGTGCGATTTGGCATGGCGGATCTTAACAAGAACATGGCGGATCTATTGGCTGCGCAACTTCTAGAACTTCAATCGCAATTGATTGCAAAAAAAAGAGCCTATTCTACTGGTAACAGAACCTTGGTTACTGCAGAATGATTTCTTCCTGGTATATCTATCGCTGCCTTGGTGCGAACTCCTTGATCTATCCATCAAGATCGATTAATTTTAAATAAGTTGGCCACTTGATAACCGGCTTGTTGTTGACTGGAAGGTGATGCTTTATGATTCATGTTAAAAATCTTACCAAGTATTACGGTGATTTCCTCGCTGTGGGGGGAGTCTCCTTTGATGTCCTCAAAGGCCAGGTTGTTGGGTTCCTTGGTCCCAACGGCGCAGGTAAATCCACCACCATGCGCATACTTGCAGGCTTTCTTACCGCCACCTCCGGTCAGGTTACCATCGATGGCATTGATGTTTTTTGGGATCCCGTTGCAGTCCGTAGGCGCATTGGTTACATGCCCGAAAGTTGCCCACTCTATCCAGAAATGCGCGTTATCGAATACCTCACCTTTAGGGCTGGTATCAAGGGTATTCATGGTAGCCTCCGGGCAAAACGCGTTGATGAATGCTTGAACCGCTGCTGGCTTGGGGAAGTTCGTAGCCAGATTATTGGCACCCTTTCCAAAGGGTATAGGCAGCGTGTGGGGTTGGCTGATTCTCTCCTTGCAGACCCTGCGGTTTTAATTCTGGATGAACCCACCGCTGGGCTTGATCCGACTCAAATTCGCGAAACACGTAAACTCATCCGTGAACTTGGTTGCAGGCATACCATCCTGCTTTCAACCCATATTCTTTCCGAAGTGGAGATGACCTGCGATCAGGCCATTATTATCAACAGGGGCAAAGTTGCACTTGCTGGCCCTCTCGAAGATTTGCGCTCCAAGAATCAATCCTTGGAAGAAATGTTCATCAAACTTGTGGATAGGGAAGAATCCGCCTTGGCAGGTGGATGATTTTTCCCGTTGGAGATTTTATCATGCAGGAAATTGCCTTAATTGAATCAACACAGACTGGTGTCTTCGCAAAAATGATTGCGATCGCACTTGGTGCTGTTATCTTTTTCATTGCAAGCTATCTGGTCCGTGGGCTTTATAGTGCCAGGACTCTTTTACGCAGGGAATTCAGCGCCTACTTTCTTTCCCCCATCGCCTATGTCTTGTTTGTGGTTTTCCTTGCAGTCACGGGCTACCTTTTTCACCGAACCTTCGATCTTTTAACCACCGCAGGCCCAAAGGGAACCGAGTTTCCCATGCAGGCCATGTTTGCTGATGAACGATTCTGGCTCGTGTTTCTCTTCATCCCGCCCATTCTTACCATGAGGCTTTTTGCTGAAGAACGCAGCACCGGTACCTTGGAAATGCTTATGACCGCGCCACTCCTCGATTGGCAGGTTGTGCTTTGCAAATATATTGGATGCCTGGCTTTTTATGTCGTGCTTTGGCTTCCCACGCTTTGTTATCTTCCCGCTCTTCTTGGCTGGCATGCCTTGGAATTGCATGCTCCTTCAGGCTTTGCCTCCTTCGTTTTTCTTTTGGGAGTGTTTCTCTTCATTGCTGGTATTGCACTTCAGTTTCC
>CAZYAY010000068.1:0-15429 GCA_964646215.1 uncultured Candidatus Kuenenia sp.
AACATCGCCTCTGATGATGGTTTGAAACCAAATAGTTACATTTTTTCCGATTGTTACATCGCCTGTGATTACCGCATCATCTGCAATATAAAAGTGGTCATCCATGGTAAAGCGTCCTTGGGTAATGTAAACAATCATGGCGAACGGAAAAGGAAACACTAAAACAATAGAGGTAAGTTGTTTTATTTATCATGGCACAGGAAACACAGCAATGTCTACCCGGGTGGTTGTTTTTCCCTTCGATCTATTTGGCAACTCGGGGGCCGCCGAGGGAGCCAGGATTTTAGCTGATGAAATCCGGGAAATCCTCAGGGATTCTTTTAGTGAAACCGTCACGACCCGTGCTCTCGCATGGCGTGACCATATCCGACTGCGGGAGATTTCGCTCGATAATTTTTCCAAATTGAAAAACTGGAGTCAGACCGCCTCTAAATGTCTGGACTCCATCAGGGCCAAAAATCAAAAATTCATCTGGCTTGGTGGTAATCATCTTGCTTGCCTTCCTGTTTACGATCATTTATGCGAGACCAATACCTTGGTGCTTCAGTTTGACGCCCATTTGGATATCCATCACTTTGATAACACTTTGGATACTCCCTCGCATGGAAATTTTGTACTGTTTGCCAAACGGCCGCTATTACCCATTGTCAATGTGGGGCATCGTGAGCAACTACTGACCAAAGATCATATCGATACTTTCTTTCAAGATAATATTTCTGCAATAGATATAGCGGTCAACGCAGAGTTGGCGTTTCAAAGAATCATGGCAGCGGTGAACAAGGCGGAGCGAATATTCATCGATATTGATTGTGATGTGATGGATGCGGCCTTTTTTCCTGCAACGGGCAGGCCTGTTCCCATGGGATTGACACCGATGTATCTGACTAGGATCATGGAAGCGATTGATCCGAAGAAAATCGTGGGGGTGGGGATTAGTGAATTTGATCCCTCGAGGGATGATAAAGATAGAAGCCTTGCGTTGTTAATATGGTGGGTGGAGCGCTTTTTCTTGCGTTGGTATGAATAATCGAATCTAGTAGCGTTATAGATTTTCATTTTGGTATCAAAATACAAGGCATGGGACGATTCATGAGCCATCAATTTCGTTTGAAAGTTGAAGATACCGCATTATTGGTGGTTGATTTACAAGAGAGGTTGCTGCCTAAAATAACACAAGCCGATGAGGTGGTTCGGAATGCTTCATTTTTAATAAACGCAGCCAAAGTGTTGGGGGTTCCCGTGATTGCAACAGAGCAATACCCAAAGGGCTTGGGGCCCACTGTAGAGCCAATACGGGCTTTCTTGACCACGGTTTGGGAAAAGCAGACTTTTTCTGCAGTGGGCGAGGGCGGTGCAATTGAATACTTAAAATCTGATGCCCGAATTAAAGTTTTGGTGGTTGGTATCGAGGCTCATATTTGCGTCATGCAAACCGTGCTGGATCTTTTAAACCAAGGATTTCATGTGTTTGTATGTGTCGATGCGGTCTCAAGCCGATATGCTATTGATGTCAAGATTGCGTTAAAGCGAATGCAGCAGGCGGGTGCGATTTTGGTGACTGCTGAAGCTTGCGTGTATGAATGGCTTGAAACAGCAGCCAATCCTGCATTCAAGGATATCAGCGCAATGGTTCAGGAAAGAATGAGGCAGATTGGTCCCCAAGGGAATGCCTTGTTAAACAAGTAACAATCTAGATTTGGATGAAACTATGCAAATTCCAGCTCCTTTACAACCTTCTACAAGAATCCTTCTTGGGCCCGGCCCAAGCGATGCCCATCCCGGGGTTCTTCGAGCCATGGTCAATCCACTCATGGGACACTTGGATCCCGAGTTTGTTTCGATCATGAGCCAGGTGCAGGAGATGCTTCGCGGCGTCTTGAAAACGAAAAACAAAGTCACCCTGCCCATCAGCGCAACAGGAATGGCGGGAATGGAGTGCTGCCTGGTGAATTTGCTGGAGCCAGGCGATAAAGTTGTTGTTTGTGCATTGGGTTTCTTTGGCCAGCGCATGATTGATGTTGCTGGAAGAACCGGTGCGGTGGTGACAACCCTGCAAGCCCCCTGGGGCAAGACTTTTTCAGTTGATGAAATTCGCGATACGGTTTCCAAGGTGAAGCCCAAGGTGCTGGGGCTTGTTCATGCAGAAACCTCTACCGGGGCTTTGCAGGCCAACATCAAGGAAATAGCAGATATCTGCCATGAACATGGCGCGTTATTAGTAGTGGATGCAGTCACCTCTTTGGCTTGTGTAGAATTGGATATTGATGCCTGGGGTGTGGACGCTGTTTATAGTTGTTCGCAAAAAGGTCTGGGCTGCCCTCCGGGGTTATCGCCCATATCTTTTAGTGATCGAGCTGTAGAAGTCATAAAAAACCGCAAGTCCAAGGTTCAAAGCTGGTATCTTGATATGACCACGGTCATGAGTTATTGGGGGCAGGATCGGGTGTATCATCACACCGCACCGATCAGCATGATTTATGCAATCCATGAGGGGCTTAGGCTGGTGCTTGAAGAAGGGCTTGAAAATCGATGGAAAAGGCACTGGCATAACCATCGTGCTTTGAAAGTCGGCCTCGAGGCATTAAACCTACATTATACTGCTGATGCTTCCTGTCAGTTGCCTCAATTAAATGCAGTGCGCATTCCTGAAGGCATTGATGACTTAAAAGGAAGGAAGTTCCTTCTTGAAAGATTTGGCATTGAAGTCGGTGGTGGCTTGGGTGATTTCAAAGGCAAAGTGTGGCGCATTGGCTTGATGGGTTATAATAGTAAGCCCTCGGTTGTTCTTTTGGCACTTGCTGCTTTGGAGCAGGCCCTTGCAAATCAGGGCTACAAGGTTGATCCGGGTGCTGCTGTTGGTGCAGCCAATAAGTATTACGCCCAGGCTTAGTTCCTTGGGGTTACTTGGGCATCGTGTAGCTCCCTACCATGAGGTTGTCCATGCTTGCAGGACAGGAGTTCGGGCCATTCATAATCGAAAAGACGCTAGGTAGCGGCGCCATGGGTGCCGTATACCTTGCCCGTTACACTAAAAACAACCATCGTGTTGCCATCAAGATCATGTCTTCTGCAATCAACAGCAATGCCAGCAGTTCGCTGGTGGCGCGTTTTGAGCGCGAAGCTGAGATATTAAAGCATCTTAATAATCCTAATATTGTAAGATTGTTTGGCATAGGCAAGTTCAAAGGCTTGCGTTATTACGCTATGGAGGTGATCGATGGCGAAACGCTTGAAGCCATACTTGCGAGAAAGGGTGTTTTTTCTTGGGATGAAACAATCGAACTAGGGAAGCAGATTTGCAATGCGCTGCAGCATGCCCATGATAACGGGGTGATTCACAGGGATATAAAGCTATCGAACCTGATGGTTACGAAACAGGGGGTATTAAAGCTTACCGACTTTGGGATAGCCAAGGATTTGGATGGCACCTTGTTGACTGGTGCCAATTGTGCGATAGGAACAGCGGCGTATATGTCGCCCGAGCAATGCAGGGGCGAAAGCACGGTGACGGGGAAGTCGGATTTGTATTCATTGGGCGTGGTGTTGTTTGAATTGTTGACAGGAAAGAGGCCTTTCCGGGGGGATAATGCGGTTGAGTTATTTTTGCATCATGTGCAATCCAAACCCGAAAGACCCTCCCGCATCAACTTGGAGATCCCCAAGTTTTTAGATACTTTGATTTTGCACTTGTTGGAAAAGAAACCTGAGGATAGGCCAGCAAGCGCTAATGTGGTGGGGAAAATATTAGAGGAAATCCGGGTTAAAATATTGGCACAGACCAGTGTGGGCGAGGACCTTGCAAAAAGCTATGCCGATGGCACCGGCCTTACAAAGACCTCTGAGCGCAAGAAGGCGCGCAAGCTTCTTTCCCGCATAGGGAAAAAAGAAGAGGGCACCCCGTGGTTTAGGTCTTGCTTCTTTGTTTCAATGATGATGCTTGCTGTCATCTTTGCTTTCAGTTGGACTATGTACGAGATTTTTATCCGTACCCCTTCCGCAAAATCGCTGATTGTCTCTGCTGAAAAATTGATCAAAGCCAATTCCAGGGATGAGGCAAGGGAAGGCCCGATTGCTGATTACCTTAAATACTATCCCGATTTGAATGATGATGGTGCGAAGAAAATCAAGAGCCTGGCAGATGAGATTGATGTGGAACAATGCGAGGCGCTTCTAAGGCAGTATTTGAAGATTACAGCAAAGAACTTTAAATTCGGAGTCCAAGAGGAAGTGGAGGGCAAAGCTTTTGAAGCCATCAGCTTGGAAACCGAGGGCAAGTTTGATGATGCAGACAAGGCATGGGCAGCAATCGCACAGAATTACAAGGGCAGGTGGGTGGTGCTTGCGAATAACAGGCGCAAGCTTTTCGCCTCGCAGCAGAAGTTCGAGGAAATCTGGATTGATTATATTCGATCCATCAGGGATTCGGGAAATACCCCTGATATGCCTGAATCTGTTGCCAGCACATTTCTAGCTTTTAGAACCGAGCTCTTGGGCGATAACGCCCTGGCCATTGCCCGCTATAAGGAGTGCAAGGAGAAGTTTGAAAAAGATACGGATCGCGCATGTATGTTTGACCCTGTTTTAAGGCTGCCTTATCTGCTTTGTAATCGTAAAATCAAGGAGTTGGCAGGCTTGGTTAAAGGCGATCCCGAGGCTGAACGAAACAACCTTATTGAGAAATTACTTGCCAATGCCACTTCGCCCAAGGCGCTCCTTCTCGATGGTAGATTCAACTGTTTGAATATAATTGCGGTTTATTCGGATCAAAAGGGCATCAAGAAATACCTTGATGATGCCAATAGAATTCTAAAAAAAATCAATGACGAGCTTAAACAGTAGTTGTTCTTATTTTAAGGGAAAAGTAGCGATGCAAAGATCGAAGAGCAAGGGTGCATTTGACAGGGCCAAGGGGTTGATTCCTGGCGGGGTTAATAGTCCCGCGAGGGCTTTTGGTGGGGTTGGTGGTACTCCTATCTTTGTCGATCACGCTTCAGGGCCTTATCTATTTGACATCGATGGCAACAAATACATCGATTTTATTGGCTCCTGGGGCCCGATGATTTTAGGCCATGCACACCCCAAGGTGGTGGAAGCCATCCAAACAACTGCCATTAAGGGAAGTAGTTTCGGGGCCCCCACGGAGATGGAATCGCAGATGGCGGAACTAATCATCTCGATGGTTCCTTCCATTGAGATGGTTCGTATGGTTAATTCTGGCACCGAGGCAACGATGAGTGCGCTCAGGTTGGCCCGGGGATACACGGGGCGTGATTTAATTATCAAGTTTGCTGGTTGTTATCATGGGCATGTGGATAGCCTTTTGGTGCAGGCGGGTTCCGCAGCAACGACACTTGGCGTACCCAGCAGCCCGGGGGTTCCCAAGGGATGCACCGCAGACACTTTGGTTCTTCGTTATAACGATATAGAAGAGCTTAAAGATACTTTTTCTAAATTGGGTGATAAAATTGCCTGTGTGATTTTAGAACCCGTGGTGGGAAACATGGGTTTGATTCCGCCCTCTAGCGGATTTTTGAAAGAGCTTCGAGGCCTTACCACTCAATTTGGGGCAGTTCTTATCCTTGATGAAGTGATGACCGGTTTTAGGCTTTCTGCGGGCGGGGCCCAGCAATTGCTAGGCATTGAGCCCGACCTTACAGCCTTGGGCAAGATTGTTGGGGGTGGTTTGCCTGTCGGGGCTTATGGCGGGAAAAAAGAAATCATGGCGAAGGTCATGCCCTCGGGGCCCGTTTACCAAGCTGGAACGCTTTCAGGGAACCCGTTGGCGATGGCTGCGGGTATCGCAACCCTTACCGAGCTTAAGAAAAACCCGCCTTACGAAAAGCTGGAGAAGTACGCCCAGCGCTTAGAAGCCGGGCTCAAAGAGGCCGCCTCAAATGCCAAAATACCCCATGTTATCAATCGGGTGGGTAGTATGTGGACTTTGTTCTTCACCTCAAATCCTGTTACCGATTACGATTCCGCTAAATTGTCTGATACCAAAATGTTCTCCAAGTTTTTCTGGGCCATGATGGATAGGGGCGTTTATTTGCCTTGCAGTCAGTTCGAGGCAGCCTTTAATTCCGTTACCCACGATGAAGCAATCATTGATTTAACCCTCAAGGCAGCCAAAGATTCATTTGCCGAAATTAACTCGTAGGTAGATTGACGAACCCTGTAAAATTATTTGGATTGCTCCATCCTTGGGGGATGATTTTTAAAAATCATAGGGCGATTCTATAATTCCACTGGAGTAAAATACTAATAGGGTGTACCTTGTAGTATAGTTTTCCATTACCTTTTAAGCTTTGTGCGGAGACTTTTCGCATGTGGACTGTAACTGTTGGTTTGACTTGTCTTTTGGCTATGTTACCCGAGCAATCCGGGAAAATTTCAATCGAGAACCCTAGGCTATTGTATGGCGTTCCGGGTTTGCCCCGTGCCTCCAATAAGTATGCACATGGTGACACCTTTAACCTTGCCTTTGATATTAAAGGTGTAAAAAGTGATGCGGAGGGCAAAGTTTCTTATTCCCTGCTGACAGAAGTCATGGTGGATGGCAGGCTGGAATTCAAACACGAGTCCAAAGATATTGAGGCCATCGATTCGCTTGGTGGGAATGTGCTTCCCGGGTTTACCCAGTTAAATATTGGGATGGACCAACCCGATGGCAAATACACAGTTAAAGTTACTGCAACAGAAAAGAAAACCAAGGCGACAGCAAGTATTGTTCAAGAGTTTATTCTAAGTAAGGCAGAACTTGGTATTGTTCGCATTCGCACCACCGCAGATCGGGAAGAAAAGGTTCCGACTGCCATTTTTTCTACTGGTGAAGACTTATGGCTGAATATGTCGATTGTTGGTTTCGCCCGCGATAAAGCGAAGCAACCCAACCTTAAAATAAGCATGGTGATAGTTGATTCCAATGGCAAACCCACGGTGCAAAAACCACCGGTAGCCGAGATTTCAAAAGATGTGGCTCCTGAACTAGACTTGTTGCCTTTGCAGTTTTATATTTCCTTGAATAGGTCTGGTAAATTCACGATCAAACTTCAGGTTGTAGATCAGATCTCAGGTAAAAATTCTTCCGTGGATATCCCTCTGGAAGTTAGTAGCGCAAAATAGTTTGTTGTAGGTAAGCGTATAATTTTGATGTCGGTTCTTTTGCGAGGCAAATCATGAATTCTTGCAGATCAGGTTTTCTTGGAAAAGTTTTGATGGTGAGGTTACTTTTTGTTGCTTTATTTGTTGGTCTGGTAACTGTCGGATATTCCTCTGATCATGCTTTTGCGGATTTCAGGCAACTCTTCAAGAAAAAACGCATTGTCTACGAAGAAGCCAAGGATGATGTCAAACGGATTCCCGTTGCGCGTTGTCTTAGTAAGGATGGTTCCCTACTAGTTTTGGAAAAGGGCTCTTCCACTTGGAAGTCTGCCAGGCATGACCAAGAACTTTTTGCAGGCGACTTTATTCTCTCGGGAGCCGGCACCACAATTGAAAGCCTTGATAAATCAGTCAAACTGACTTTTCGTGGTGATATCGCTGGCAGTTCCCCATTACCCATCAGGGAAACCGCAGTCATATTGCTTCCCAACAAAGAAGGGGTTGATTTTTCCGTTGACTTCGAACGAGGCCGTATTGAACTAACCAATACCAAGGAAAAAGGCTCTGCAATATGTCAGGTGTCCTTGTTTAATGATGAGGATCATGGCAAAGTGAAACTGATTGAACCGGGTTCGACCTGCTCTCTTGAGGAACTTGGCCGTTGGCCCAAAGGTACTCATTTTAAACCTGAGAGCAAAGACGCCGTCAAGCCTGTATATGATTTGGTTTACATCGCCCTTAAAGGTACCAGTGAGGTTTCTGATCATGGGGTTACCCATTTCATGTCTGCTCCACCAGGACCTGCAATGCTTTCTTGGAATAGTGCAGATGGTGCTCATCCAGTTAAAACAAAACTCGAAAAGCTGCCTGAGTGGACCTTGCCTCCAGATATTTCCAACCCTGTTGTAAAAAACCGATTAAGCGCGGTTATGAAATTCAGGGACCAGTTCCTAGGTGGAAAACCTCTTTCCGAAGTTCTATTCGAATTAGCTTCTTCTGAATCTGATGCAGACCGCTTTATTGCAATCAACCTGATCCTTGCCACAGATCAACTTGATTTGTTTTTCAAGGTGCTTTCGTCAACCAAGCATAACGATGTTATTGACAATGGTATCATTGGCCTTAGGCATTGGATTGGCCGAAAGTCTGGTCAGGATTTAAAGCTATATGAGTTCATCATTTCTTCACGTCATTACAGTAAAAAACAAGCGGAGATATTTATTGATCTGCTGCATTCTTTTGGTGATGATGAACTTAAAGAACCCGAGACATACGAAGTATTGATTGATTATCTTGGAAGTGACAAGGCGGGAATTCGTGGCCTTGCAAACTGGCATTTGCATCGCCTGGTACCCAAAGGCCGGGATATCAAGTTTAATCCTCTTGCCCCTGAGGCAGAGCGGAAAGAAGCTATTGCAAAATGGAAAAAGCTGGTGCCTAAAGGCACTGTGCCACCCCGTTCGATTAATTAACCTTGGTGCATGAGCAGTAATTTAACCAAAATTTAGGTGAAGTCATGAATACTAAAATTACCAGCAAGCTTATCCTCGGCGCTTTATTTGGAATGAATTTTTTAAGCCAACAAACTCTTGCCCAAGTTCCTGGCGCTGGAGGGCAAGCTAACTCTCCACCAGTCCCACGCGTTGCCCAGCCAATTGTAAACACCTATGCCCAGTTTACCGGTGGTGGTGGCGGTGGCCATGGTGGCTACGGCGGTGGCTTTGGTTTTGGTGGTGGGTATGGTGGCGGTGGCGGCGGTGGTGCGGGTAGCTATTTCCAAGGCGTTTCCTCGATGACTAACGCCAACGCCCAGTATTATTTCACCACCCAGCAGGCTCGCTTGGGTAAAGAACAAGTTGAAAACGCCAAGATTGCAAATAGGCGTGCCAAATTTGACGAAGATATGTATGAAAAAGCCAATACCCCAACTAGGGCGGAATTGGACGAAAAAGATCGTCAAGAAGCTCTTCGCCTTGCAAGAAATAATCCTGCCAATGGCGATATCTGGTCTGGCAAGGCATTGAATACGATATTCAATTCGATTCAAAAAACCGAAATCACAAATAGGGTGAAGGGGCCTTCAATCCCAATTTCAGAAGAAATTTTGAGGCATCTTAATCTAACCACGGGAACCGCTGCTGGAAGTGTTGGTATTTTTAAAAACGGTGCTGATCTTACTTGGCCCATGGTTTTACGGGGCCCTGAATTCAAAAGCCCCCGCGATAATATTAACCGAATTGCCCCCGAAGCTGTTCGGCAAGCATCATCAGGCAGCCTTGAACCCGATACCTACAAAAAGTTTAAAGACGCAATCAGCGACCTCGGTGAAATTATCAACAATATGGCTGCAGATCTTTCTCCTGGGGATTACATCCAGTCAAAAAGATTTGCCAACAACCTTGATGAAGGTTTGAAAAATCTTTCCGAGCCAAATTCGGTAAATTATTTAAACGGTCGTTGGAGTGCTAAAGGTGCTACCGTGGGCGCATTGATGGATCATATGACCAGCAATGGTTTGCGCTTTGCCCCTGCGGTTGAAGGCGACAAACCCTTCTACACTTCATTTTATAATTTACTTACGGGTTACGATGCTGGTGTAAGCCAACTAGTTGGTAAGTAATAGCCTTTTTTTGACAAAGGTTATTCATCATCAATTTTAAGCGAAGAACTTAGGGCCTGCATTGCGGGCCCATATTTTTGAATTTCCAAGTCGCTTACCTGGCTTAAAATTAGAAGTGTCCCTTCCTGGCTGTATACACACCGTGTTTTACAACTGTTTCCCAAATCTAAACTGAAGAATTGAATGTTATGGCCTATGGCTGGCTGGCCACATAAATCTTCGATTACGGGATCGAATTCAAGGTCGGGGTAATCGTTTTTAAGTGCCTGCAAAGTTGCATCTGCCAATTCTTCCGATTCCGGCATATCTTGATCGCAAACGATTAGAATAAAAGCAGTTCCAGGGCTTTGAATGGTGATACCCCAGCCATTTTCGTTTTCTTCACGCTCCAGAGTCCAAGAGTCGGGATATTGAAATTGAAGACCATCGCCATCATAAGATTTGGACATTACTAAGTCCCGGGTGATTTATAAAGATGCAGAAGGAGGGACTTGAACCCTCACGGAGTTTTCACCCCTTCGGATTTTCTTACCACTATGGCTTCCGCCACCCGCTTTTGCGGTTTGGGGTCTGGACTTTCCCTTGACCATGGCCCTTTCGGGCTT
Source organism: uncultured Candidatus Kuenenia sp. (assembly GCA_964646215.1). GTDB lineage: Bacteria > Planctomycetota > Planctomycetia > Gemmatales > Gemmataceae > UBA969. Next base: position 10,327 of record CAZYAY010000068.1, read on the forward strand.
TAGGCCTCAGCCACCAAGTCTCTACACCTTCATGGGAGTAAACCCATGCTTGGCTCGGGATTGCCGGCACTTTTGGTGCTGCGGTTTCCCCGACTTCGACTGAATTCACACGGGAGGTTTCCCGCCCCGGTGCTCAAACTAATAAGTCCGATGCGTCTGCCGATTCCGCCACTTCTGCATCAGATGATAATTTATATGTTTTCCCGCCAATAATCAAGCGGTTGAAAGAGTTTGAAATACTAAACAAAAGCTAGGCTCTGAAAATGGGGAGGGAAGAGCGCTTAAATCTGCTGTTTTTTCAATTCCAGCCTTCTAAGTCTGCGCTGTGCCATTTCTTCCTTGAATAACGCAATGACTTTCCTCTTGGCAATTCTATCTGCAAGCCTTGGGAAAAATCTGCTGACAAATGACATCAGTTTTCCATTTGCTGTAAGGCTTACTTCATTTCTTCCTGTCTCGATTGACCTTAAAGTATGCACTGCAACTTCTTCGGAAGTCATGCCACGCATATGGTCCATTTTCATTTTTGCTTTTTGCTCGATCATGTTCTTGGAAAAATTGGTTTGAGTCAAACCAGGGCAAACCACAAGAACATCGATGTTGTCCTTTGCGAGTTCCGCCCTTAAGGCGTTGCTGAATCCCTGTACTGCAAACTTGCTTGCAGAATAGTCTGATCGTGCGGGAATTCCCCTTTTTCCTGCAATCGATGAGATATTTACGATAGCGGCATGGGCGGAATTTTTAAGTTCTGGAATAAAGATTCGAGTGGTTTCTGCCAAGCCAAAATAATTCACTTCCATGATTTTTCTAAGTGTTTCAGCACTGCCTTCTGCAAAATGACCCGTTGCACCTATGCCCGCGTTATTCACCAACACATCAACACCGCCAAAATGATTGAGCGCACATTGCAACATCGCCCGCCTGCCCGAAGCCTCGGTAACATCCGCCACCACGGTTGCCAGCGAACCCTTCATGCCGGGTTTTGCTTCCGAAGCAAGATCGTAAAGAAGATCAGCGCTTCTCGCAGCGGCCACGACATTCATGCCTCGCTTTGCAGCTTCCAATGCAAGTGCTTTGCCAATGCCCTGCGATGCGCCTGTGATGACAATCCTTAATCCTTCGAGATTTCTGCGAGCCATGGTTAAACCTTACAAAATTGCAATAGTTTTCTAAAAGACAATAATTTCATTTTCAACAAATCCATGGGTTTGCACAATTACAAGGCTTTGAACAACCTAAATAATCTGCTCAAAATGTAACGATTGTACTTGGTTTGCCGTTAATAATATGCCCTTCACCATCTATTCTTCGGTTAAAATCGAATAAAACTATTTGGATTTAGGTAATTACTACTTGCTTGATTCTTTTTCTTAATGCAAATTAAGTCTTCCGATATGGAAGATTTTGTTATTTGCAGGAGATTGATGATGAAGCGAACCATGGTTTTTGGATTTGTTGGTGTGGTTCTTGTTGCTGCGGTTGCTCTTTCTGAAAAGCCTGGCATCGAAAAAGAACTTCAAATTCAAATCGGGGATAAAAACCCCTGGACCAGTTTGAAAATGAACAACGACCCTGATGACTTCCGCTTTGCGGTTGTCAGCGATCGAACTGGTGGGCATCGCCCCAAAATCTTTTCCCAAGCCATGCAGCAGATTAATTTACTCCAACCCGAATTTGTCATGTCGGTAGGCGACCTCATCGAAGGATACTCTGAAAAATCTGACAAGGTTGAGCAGGAATGGACGGAATTTCAATCGTATGTGAAAAGGTTGCAGATGCCTTTTTTCTATGTGCCAGGTAATCACGACATCACCAATGCCATGCAGGAAAAAATGTATCGGGAAAAGTATCGTGCGCCTTACTACCATTTTGTATATCGGAATGTCCTCTTTCTTTGTTTAAGTTCTGAAGATCCACCTGTGAAAGGAAACGAGGATTCACCCCGATTCAGCAAAGACCAACTTGATTACATGAAAAAAGCGATCGATGATAATTCAAAGGCCAAGTGGATCTTTACTTTCCTGCACAAGCCCCTTTGGAACGAAGGGTCTGTTGCGATCAATGGCTGGCTCGATTACGAAAAACTTCTTGCGGGCAAAAATCACACTGTCTTTGCAGGCCATGTGCATCATTACCAAAAATTTCAACGCAATGGCATGCGATATTACAGCCTTTCCACGACGGGTGGTGCGAGCAAACTGCGTGGCCCGGTGTATGGCGAATTTGATCATGTCGCCTGGGTTACCATGAAAAAATCCGGCCCGGTTGTTGCCAACCTTTTGTTGGAAGGCATTCTGGACGATTCCCTTCGAATTCCTGAATCGGATGAAACCGGGGTTGCAACTGGCAAACGAAAACAGACCTTTGTGACTACAGTGAAAGTCACCCAAAAGGGCGTGCCACTTAGCGAGGCAGAAGTGGTGTTTCATCAACCCGGAAAACCAAAGGCTGTAAGAATTGGCGATGGTTTGACCAATCAGGATGGGGTTGCAAAAATCTCAACTTACACGGCATTTGATGGAGTGCCCGAGGGCGAATATATTCTCACCGTTATCAAGCGAAGCCCCCGCACCATGGATGATGGCAAAGCAGGCCCCAACCTCTTGCCCGCTGGTTTATCCAAGGTTGATACTTCCACTCTTAAAGCTGTAATTAAAGCAGGCGATAACAATATCAACATTCCTCTGGATTAGGGGTAATGCCCAGCCTTTTTTGAATGTTCATAATCGCCCATTCTGCAGCTTCTTTTATCAAAGGCTCGTCTTCCAGACGGGCCTTTTTCAATGCTTCTAAATGTTCCTGATTGCCCACATTTCCCAACGCAATACAGGCGTTTCGTAATATCCCTTTGCGCTTTCTACGCCAAAGAGGTGTCTCCTTAAACTTTATTTTGAAAGCTGCGTTGTCCATGCCGAGCAACTCGACAAGATCAAGTGATTCGAGCTCCGGGTTGCGCCATGAGTTCCAATCATTTGCAGGGGTGGCTTTTTTGTTCCAAGGGCATACATCCTGGCAGATATCGCATCCGAATATCCAATCCTGTATCTTGTCACGCAGTTCGTGCGGGATCTCCGTTTTAAGTTCAATCGTGAGATAACTAATGCACTTTGTGGCATCAAGAACTTTCGGCCCGATAAAAGCATCGGTCGGGCACGCCCTTAAACAAGCGGTGCATGTGCCGCAATGATCAAACTCAAACGGCTGGTCAGGTGCTAATTCCATATCTAATAGCAAAGCGCCCAACACCATGAAGCTGCCTGCTTTTTTGTTGATGAGCATTGTGTTTTTGCCGATCCAGCCAAGCCCTGCGCGCCTTGCAAAATCTCTTTCCAATAGCGGTGCGGTATCTACTACGCCACGACCCTGGCAATCAGGAAAGTGTTTCTGAAATTCTTGTAAAAGCAGATCGAGCTTTTCCCACAGAACCTCGTGGTAATCTTTTCCATGGGCATATTTTGCAACCTTCCCTTTTGCTGTTTCAGGATCGGCTTGGAGTTGGTGATTGTAGTTGTACCCAACCATCAGGATGCTTCGAACATTTTTAAGCAGGGATTCAGGATGTTGATAGGCGGGGGCTCTTTTAGAGATGTAATCCATCTGGCCTTGAAACCCTTTTTCAAGCCATGAGGTAAGGTGATGAAATCCATCAGCCTTTGAAGCTGGCGCAATCCCAGCGAGGTCAAATCCCATTTTTAACGCAAGGGCTTTTAAAAGCGAAGTAGCATCGGGATTTGAATCAGCTTTGTTAAAAATCGGAACCCTCATCTATTTTATTGCCCCGGGGAAACCTTCTGTTGACGGTAAAAACTATCATAGCAATTCCGATCCGTATTCTGCTTATACAAAAGATATATCGGCTGCGGGGGTTAGGTTTGCTTATGAATTGAAACGGCTAAAGAGGCTCTTTTGCAAAGCTTGATTCACTTAGCAAAGGTGAAAAACAGTCTGAAATTGTTAACTAATCGATAGTTTTAAGTGTTTTTACAAGGATAATTGAAGATAATCGCAACGGCTTAGACAGCGGACTCGATAAAAGTCAAATTTTCAACTAATTCTTCACTATTATATTGACATGGATTTGTTCTGGCATTATTTAGGATTGAAGTGGAATGGGGATAATATGCCTTGTTTTGCTCCTGCCTGGCTTCGATTTACTCATGTTTTTGCGAAAACTCGGTGTTTTCTCGTGGGTGTTTGGTGCTTTGAAGGGGATTTCGTTTCAAGGGGTTTTAGAATGAAGAATGTTAAGATGTTTACTCTTGCAGCTATGTTCTTAGCTGTTGTTGGTTTCAGCCTCAATGCAGCTGCTGATCCAAAATGGAATATCAAGGAAGTTATGAAGGCTGCTCAAGGTAAAGATGCTCTTTTGAGCAAGGTAAAGAGCGGTAAGGCTACCGACGAAGAAAAGAAGATGCTTGTAGACGTTTACACAGCTCTTTGCCAAAATACCCCCAAAAAGGGTGACAAAGATGCTTGGGAAAAACGCTGCAAGGAAATGATCAAGGAAGCAGAAGAAGCCGTCAAAGGCAAATCAGCTTTCAAAGTTGCTTCTGATTGCAAAGGCTGCCATAGCCTTCACAAGTAAGCTTTAGCCAAATATTGGCGTTCACAAAAAGCAGGTCTACAGGTTATGCTGGGAACCTGCTTTTATTTTTGAAGCATGATTGTTTGCCTGGAGGAACCAGCTCATGAAGTTTACCGCTTACTTTTCAATCGCCACCTTGGCCTTCCTTTCCATAACCCATCTTTTGTTTGCCCAAGGCGTTGACATCAAAGAAATCATGGCAAAGGCCAACAAAGCTGGCGGACTCTTTCCCCAGATTCAAAAAGGCCTGAAAGCACCCGCTCCCAACTGGGCCACCCTTAAAAATGATTCCGATGAACTTGTTTCCCTTGCAACCATGCTGGGCAAAAGCAAGCCACCCAAGGGCGACGCTGCTTCCTGGGCCACCTTGTCCAAAGGGTATTTGGATGAAGCCACTGCTTTAAAAACAGCCATCGCAGCTATGAACAAAGCTGGCGCAGATGCAGCCATTGGCAAGTTAGCCACTTCCTGCACCGGTTGCCATAAAGCACATAAAAACTAGTTTAAGTCTTAAAAAT
>CAZYAY010000069.1:0-15206 GCA_964646215.1 uncultured Candidatus Kuenenia sp.
CCCGGGAAGAGACTCAACCTTTATATCCAAGATTTTTCCTAGGTGGTGAATACCTTGCTTGGAAGTTGAATAATACGACAGTGAATCCCATCGTATTTAATGTACCTGAAGGTTTGCTACAAACCTCCCCAACCACCATAACTTTTAATCAAAATGGCGTGGTAAGTTCAAATGTCAGCGTGTCAAATAATTCCAGCCTTTTGCTGCAATCGCAGGCGCAGTTATCCCAAAATGGAATAATCGATTACGGCATGCAATCGGGGATGAGGCTTTCCGCGGGATATTATCTAGAGCAGGATTCTGGGCTTTCGATAAATGGAAATTTCATTCTTGTGCCAAAGAATAGTTATTATTTATCCAGCGTGACTGGTCTCAATGATTTTCCCATCCTGCTTCAAACAGGATTTCAAAACACCCTTAATTTTGTTATACCCGCTGTGGTTGTTGGAGATGCTCCAACATTGTCAACTCAGGATTATGCGATTGTGCTTTCTCGCCAGGTGGATTCATCGATTTTTGCGAATGCCAGCACCTATATTGCGGGCGGGGAATTGAATGTGCGAGGCAGGGATTTTCTCATCGGTGACATGAACTTTAGTGGGCTACTTGGCTTTAGATATTTTCAGTTTAAAGAAGCGCTCGATGTCAGTAGTCAATACACAATATTCAGGCCTAATGGCGTTTCCGACCTGCAAACATTTACCCTGGGTAGTGGCACGGGAGTTTCCACCACCACACAGGTTCCCATTTCATTGAATTTTCCTACACCGATAAATATTCAATCTGCGAGCAACGACCAGATCAAGGTTTATAACCACTTCATCGGGCCTCAGATTGGTATCAATGCAGATTACCATTATAATCGATGGTCAGTAATGACGGGTTTCAACCTCGGCATCGGGGTAATGCACCAAGTTGCTAAAATCTCATCCAATACGACTCAAACTGTTGTACGTGAAACCTCCACTCAAAATGCAGCAGGCCAGATTACCTCCACCACCAATACTTCAACGACATCTTCTGCTGGTGGACTTTTATTTTCACCTACGGATGTAGGCCAATATTCAAGAAATCAATTTGGTTTGCTTCCAGAAATCAATGCGAAGTTGGGTTTTAAAGCTACGGAAAGAATCAAGCTGACTGTTGGGTATGATTTTCTTTTGCTTGCTAATGTGCTTCGGGCGCCCAACCAAACACAGTTGATTCCCTACAGCAACAATCTGAATTACACTGCAAATAACCAGACTCAATCAGCGAACCAAACATTGCAAATACCAGCATTTCAGTACAACACCAGCAATTTGATCATCAATGGTGTGACTGCGGGAATGCAATTGGATTTCTAACCGGCTTTTTCCTTGATAACCCGGATTTGATTTTCCAAGTTTCTTCCAGCAAGTGCTGGAATTATTGCTTCTTGCGCAATCTGCTTTAAATAATAACTATTGACGGTACCATGAATTATGACGCGTTCGCCTATTTCTTCCAAAACCACATCGCGTAAAGCCGAAAATGGGCAACTTCGAAGAGCAATCCCTGCCGTGGAATCTTTTGAGGAAGGTGAGAAAGTCATGGGAAAAATCCTCCATAATTGTCTTGTTCCCAGAATTACTCTTAAACTTAGCTTAATATCTAAAATTACGCAATTGAATTCCTGCTTATCTTTGTGATGGCAAGAACTTTGATTTGCAATAAAATGTTTCGAATAAGTCGATTTGCTGTTTTATGAGGGTCTTGTGAAAATATCGGAAGTTGCAGTCAGTCATGTTCGTATCCCTTTAAAGCGTGTGATCAAGCATGCCTCGCATGCCCGTACCGACACCGATAATATTCTTGTTCGTTGCACTTTGGAAGATGGCACAACCGGCTTTGGCGAAGGTTTGCCCAGGGATTATGTCACGGGTGAGACCATTGGCTCTTCAATGGATGCCCTTCGTAACTCACAGGTTACCTCCCAACTTGAATCCTGCTCTGATTTTTTTCAAGCGGTGCAAATGGCGGAAAGATTGCATCTTCCAACTTTGCCAAATGATGATAGGAAATGTAGCGCCAACGCTGCCCGGTGCGCCTTGGAAATCGCAGTGCTTGATGCCTATGGGAAGAAATTCAAGGAACCACTCTCTTCAGTTACAAAGTTGCTTGCTGGCGATCTCTTCAAGCCGGTGAATAAGGTCCGATATAGTGGGGCGATAACCTCCGCATCTGGTTTCAAAATGAAAATCTTATCTCTGTTTTACAGCCTTTATGGTTTCAAGCAGATGAAGGTCAAGGTGGGCATCGCAGGTTACGATGATGCCAGGCGAATTTTACAGATTCGAAAATGGCTCGGTAAGAAAATCGATATCAGGGTTGATGCCAATGAAGCATGGTCTATTGATGAGGCGGTTCAGCGCATTCAAGAATTAGAACCTGCGGGAATCACCTGCATGGAGCAACCCGTGCCTCATGAACAGGTTTACCAGTTGAAAAAAGTACGCGCGCAAGTCCGCACCCCGATCATGCTTGATGAATCTCTTTGTTCGATGATCGATGCGGAGCGTGCGGTTGAGCATGAGGCATGCGATTATTTTAACATCAGGCTTTCGAAATGCGGCGGATTCATTCCATCTTTAAGGCTGGCGCAATATGCCAGAAGGCATGGCATGAAATACCAACTTGGCTGCCAGGTGGGCGAGACTGCGATTCTTTCTTCTGCAGGCCGGCACTTTGCCTGCTCTGTTTGCGACATTCGCTTTCTTGAAGGATCTTACGATAAGCATCTGGTGAAGGAGAATCTATCCAAAAAGGATATCACTTTTGGTTGGGGTGGAGTCGCCCCTGCGATTACAGGCCATGGTTTGGGAATCGTGCTTGATGAATCAGCGTTGGCCAGGGTGTCCATCAGTCAGGAGATCCTTCGTGGATGATCCTTCTTCCGACATCTTATCCTTCTCCACTTTAACCGGGTACAAACTTCATTACCGTCATTTTCATCCAGTTGGAATATCCAAGGGCACGATCGTTTTCATTCATGGAATCCAAAGCCATGGTGGGTGGTATGAATCTTCATGCAGGAAATTTGCCCAGGCAGGCTACAGGGTGTTGTTCTTGGACAGGCGTGGGAGCGGCCTTAACGAAGTCGATAGGGGAGACAGCCCTTCTTTTCGAACCTTGTTGGATGATCTCAAGGAATTCCTGCAGTATCAAAGAAAAGAAATCGCGGGTGCAACGCCTTTGATTCTGGGGGCTATATCCTGGGGTGGGAAGATCGCATTTGGGTTGGAAATACGCATGGGAAACCTGGTGGATGGGTTTATTCTGATGGCACCTGGTTTTTGTCCTAAGGTTCATCCCACACGCAAGGAACGATTTTTTATCGCCCTTGGCAGTTTGTTTACACCTCGCAGACTTTTTAATATTCCCTTAAACGACCCGGAACTATTCACCGCCAACCCTGTTGCTCAAAAATTTTTAAAGGAAGACCCACTTGCATTAAGGAAGGCTACTGCGAGATTTCTTTTAGATAGCGTTAGGTTGGATTTTTACCTGCGAATTTTCAGGACGAAAATCAGCAAGCCCATTCTGTTGCTCATCGCAGGGCAGGATAAAATCATTGACAATGCAAAGACGATTGCATTTGTCAAACGCTTTGCCTCGGGTTCCTTGACCATTAAAGAATACCCTGCGGCGCATCACACCTTCGAATTCGAGCCCGAACCGCAAAAGCATATCGAAGAAATAAAAGAATGGCTGGAAGTGCAATTTAAAAAATAAAAGGCCCCATGCAATCAAGCATGGAGCCCTTACTTAAGCCAAGTCAGATTATTCGAGGTCTTTCCAAACTGAAATTGAATGGTTGACCCAGATACCATCTTCCATGAAGGTGGTGCAGACAGTTCCTTTGCATGTGCCAAGAACTTCGAAGAATGTTTTGACCTGTTTTTTCACACTAAAGGCTTCATCAATGCCTGGGGGCATCATTTCAAAACCAAATTCGACCCATGGGTTGATCATTTCCAAAAGTGAGGTGTTATCGAAAATACAGAATCCTGCGAGGTTCTTTTCGATGGCAGCAAGTTTTGCAACATCAGAAGTCAGGGGAGTCTTATTCAACAATCTTTCTGCATGCTCAAAGGAGAGGGTGATTGCAGAAAAGTTGGGTCCAACCACCGCTGCGGGTTGTAATTTCTTGGTGATATCTTCCAGTAATGGAATCGTGTAGTAGTAAGCTTTGCCTTCCTTTAAAGCTTTTTCTTCTGGGGCGGGAATCTTGATTGCGGCAAGAGTACCAGTGGGGTCAAACCCTGCTGCATCCTTGATGATTTGATTAAGCCCTTCGCGGTAACCTTTAATGGCTGCACTAAATTTGGCGGCATCGCTGATGCCAAGAATAAATGCAGGCTCAGGAACATAAAGATCCTTTTTGGATTTGGGAAGCATCGGGCTCCATTGCTTGCTGCCAAGTTTTCCATCAAGGACAAATGCGATTTGCGCATCTTTCATTGCAGGGATCAAATCAGATGAGGTGATTTTTGCAAGCTTGGCAATTGTGGGCTCTAGCTTTTTAAGGAATGAAGTTACCTGCTCTTTTTGATCAGCAGGAACATTGGGCACTGCAAATTCTGTGAAGTAGCCATAACCAACAGCACCCCACTTGGATAGGAAGCTCCAGGTTTTTTCAACATCTTTGGCTCGAAGAACGGTTGCAAAAATTGGGTTACCACCGAAGTTTTGCAGCAAACCGAGGGGTTTGGAGCCATCGATTGGCATATTAGAAGTGAAGTCATAATTCGCTGATTCGCAACCTTTGTTGCTTAAGAAAGTCACGCCGACTCGTGCGCCGATTTTTGGAGCGAATTCGAAAGCTTCTTTGGTGAGGACATCCACGTCTTTTTCAATTCGTTTTGAAATATCTTTGGGTAGGTTTGCGCCAGCAATCATTTCCTTGATTTGATTGCTTGCTTCTTCTGGGTTGGAACCATAACTCTGCGCAGTTTCGAGAAATTCCTTGCTGTAGTACTGAAGGCCAAGAATGTTTTTGCCCGCATGCTTTGCAAGGGGTGCCATTTCTTTTATGGAGGCAATGGAATCGCCTTTGCCTATGCTTGAAAGATAAGCCAGATCCGGGCCCATTGACGCAATCAGATAGTTATTCTTAATGCCAATAGCTGCAGAAAAAGTAAGCTTTGCAAGGTCGGCCTTGAATTTCTTCAGTTGCCCTTCTTCGATGCCTGGGATTTGGTCGATGTCCTCGATGGGAAACATACTGCCTTTAAGTTTCAGGGTGAGGAAGTCTGCACCCAATATTTTTTCTTTTTTTGCAGCACCCTTGAGTTTGGGTTCCGCAGTTTCGAGCATAGGAAGTTTGTCTTCAAGCTTTTTGAGGAGTTCTTCGCCTGTTTTTATATCCTTCAATTTAAATGCCAATAAAAGTTCAGGAACTTTCAGATCATTTGAAGATTCAACCAACGCTTGAATAATGCTTTCGCCCTGGGCTTTACTGATGGCTTCCTGATCGAAATTGCCCTGCATAAGCAAGGCAAGAGGTGCCATTTGGCCTGCACTTAAAGCACTGATGAGCGCGCCCATGGATTTGGGTGCGTTGGGGCCGGTTGCAATAACCACCTCGTGGGAAAAAAGTTGACCCAATGCCGCAAGTATCTGATTGAATTGTTTTTTCTCAACTTCCTGCAGGTTACCCGTGTATCCTTCATTAAACTTTTCAATAAGCATCTTGGTTGCGCCAAGTTCAGAAAGCTTTTTGAATGCTTTGCTATTTAAAACAAGATCGAGTTGCTCCTTGTTTTTTAGCATGATGCCAAAGGCGGTGGTGCTTTTGGGAATCCAATCAATGGCACATTCGGTTTTTACAAGATTTTCAGCAGCGATCGATTTAGTTGTCGGAGAGAAAAGCAGAAAGCTTAAAAAAGCGGCGGAAAAAAACATCGCCAGTGATCTTTTGAACATGATTGACTCCACAAAGAAATTCAACAGGTATACTCTAATAATAGACTCTTAGGGCGTCAGAGTAACAAAATGTGCAAATTAACACAATAAAAGATGGGTGCTAGAAATCCCCGGTTCCCCGCTTGGACCACCAGGGGAGCATGCCACCCCCATCGATGGTAAGCAAACTCCCAGTGATGTAGGAGGAATCAGGGTCGGAGAGAAAAACAACTCCCCGGGCGATTTCCTCGGGTTGTGCCAGTCTTCCCATGGGCAGGAAGGAGCTTGCTTTTTGCAGTGTTTCTTCTGCGAAAAATTTGCGCTCACCCGGTGTATCCGTCCAGCCTGGGTAAACAATGTTAACGCGGATGTTGTGTTTGATAAGTTCAATGGCAGCGGTTTTCGCCATCATATCCAACGCAGCTTTGGCCATGTTGTATGCCATGCAGGAAGGGTAGGGCACCACCGCATGGGGCGAGCTAACAATCACGACATTGCCACCGTTGCCTTTTTCCAGCATTTTATTGGTGCATGCCCTTAGGGCGTGAAAAGCACCCCACATGGTGACATCAATGGTTTTGTGGAAGCCTTTCATGTCTGCAACATGGAACATTTCGCGGTCGCTGAAAACCGCGCTCGAAACAAGGGTATCAATTTTTCCAAGCTTTTTAACCGCATCAGAAACCATGGTTTCAACCGCAGCTTGATCCACCAAATCCACCGGGTAAAGCAGGCATTTTCTTCCCAGAGCTTCGATTTCTTTTTTAGCAGTTTCTGCGGATTCAGGCATGGTGAGATAATTCAGCGCAATATCTGCACCTTCTTTTGCAAGCGCTATGGCGGAAGCCCGGCCGATTCCTGAAGATGCCCCGGTTACAAGCGCCACTTTTCCTGATAGTTTCATTCTGTTTTCTCCTTGGTTTTTGCTACATTGATATTGTCATTACCATCTTTCGGATATTTTTTCAAACTGGAACTTTAAGAGTGCTACTTACCCAGCCAAATAATCCCATTCCAAACTGGCGAATGCCAGAAGCCGCTTACATTCATATTCCCTTTTGTGCACAACATTGCGGGTATTGTGATTTCGCAATCGCTACGGGCAAGGATGCAGTCAGGGATAATTATCTCGATGCCCTCGAAAAAGAAATTTCCAAGTTGGGGAAACCTCATCCAGTGCAATCATGGTTCATGGGCGGGGGCACCCCAACCGAACTTACCGCAATTCAGTTGGAAAGATTATGCCTCATGTTAAAGCAATGGTTGCCTTTGACTGGTGAAGCGGAGTTTTCGATCGAGGCCAATCCGGATTCCACCACGGAAGAAAAACTCGCAGTTCTTGCAGGTCATGGATTAAAACGGCTCAGCCTTGGAGTGCAATCTTTTCAGGAACCCGTGCTGCAATTGTTGGATCGTAAACACAAAAATCCCCAGGTTGAACGAGTCATCGAAGATGCTCGAAAGCATAAAATCTCATCCATTAGCATTGATCTTATTTTTGGTTCGGCAGGGCAGTCGCTTGAATCGTGGAAGTATGATCTCACCCGTGGCCTGGCTTTGCAGCCCGATCATTTTTCCACCTATGGCCTTACTTATGAAAAAGGCACCCCTCTTTGGAAAAGAATGAACCGGGGCGAAGTCATTCCGCTGGAAGATACCGAGGAGCTTGCACATTACGAAGCTGCAATCGATATGCTGGAAGCGAATGACATGGAGCATTACGAAATATCCAGCTTTGCAAAGAAGGGTAAAAGATGCTGGCATAATCAGGTTTATTGGGAAAATAGCGCCTATTTTGGCTTTGGCATGGGTGCTGCAAGATACGTGGCCGGTAAGCGCGAAGTGAACACCCGAGACTTGGACTCTTATATTCAAAAATCTTTGTCGGGGCAGGAAACAATTTTCCAATCAGAGCAACTCGAACCTCGTGAAGAGGCTGTTGAAACGCTGGGGCTGAATTTGCGAAGAATGCAAGGCGCCAATCGAGAACGGTTTTTCATGCGTACCGGTTTTCATCTTGATGAAATCACGGGTCCCAAGAAAGATTACCTGGTGCAGCAGGGATTATTGAAAGACGATGGGGAGAGTTTGAGCCTTACCCGAAAGGGCCGTCATCTTGCAGACTGGGTTGTAACCAGATTGTTCTGAGAACTGCCACCGTTCGCATCGCCACGGTTGGTTGCAAGGCGCGATCGCAAGCGCAGTTTATGATACTTCAAGCCCGGGATGAAAAAGCAGAGTGCGCTTACAAGGCCAAAAATAAGCTGGCAGTATTCGGGCCATAGTGCCATGGGGATGGTGGTGAGATAGAGGGCGATGGCTGGTGGATAGAATTCGCCACTCAGTATGCCCGCCTTGGTGAAAAAAACAGTACCAGCAATAATGGCCAGGATGGGGGAAAGTGTAAGCACGGGCATGCCTAGGAAGATTTCGGTAAAAAACACTCCGATGGTGGAAATTACAGCGGCAGCCCAGATGTGGCCTACCTGCCTTTCCACAAAAAGAACAGGCCCTCCTTGCTTGCGCAACTCCCAGAATATTGCGCCCCATAAGGCCAAGCCACCGCCCCATAGCAAGATGTACCACCAGGGGCTGCTGATGCCAACCCGACCCATGTACCAAGTTGCAACACACTGGAAAAAAATCATGACGCTGTGCATCATCCAAAGCAAACCCCAGTTCTCAAGCACGATGGCGTGATGGGTGTCGCGCAACATTCTACTGAAGAAGTTGGAGAAAGATCCGAGGCTGCCCGAACGAACCGAAGTGGCTTCGCCTCGAACCCAGGCCTCTAGGTCCAAAGCCAGATCCAAGGCGCTACCGTAGCGAAGGTCGGATTGTTTTTGCAGGCATTTTAGGCAGATCATTTCAAGATCCGGATCCACCTTCGGGTTCAAAAGCCTTGGCCTTACAGGGTCTTGTTCAAGCACCAGCAGAAGGGTATCCACGGGAGAAGCGGCTCTAAATGGGGGCCTGCCGGTAAGTGTTTCGTAAAGGATGATCCCGAGGCTGTATACATCGCTTGCAGGGCCAACAACCCCCCGGCTGCTACTGACTTGTTCGGGCGCCATGTAGGATGGAGTGCCAAGAATCGCACCCGGTTGGGTTAATGGGTTTTCATCTGGAAGGTCGATTCTTTTGGCGAGGCCGAAGTCGGTAACCAGCGGAAGGTTTTCGCGATCAATGATGACATTCGAAGGTTTTAAATCTCGATGCAACACCCCCCGCTCATGGGCATGGTGAACAGCGCGGGTGATCTTTGCAATCAGCGAAGCGGCATCTCTTGGCTTAATGGGCCCCTGAGCCAGAACAGTGGAAAGGGTCTGCCCTTCGACAAAGCGCATGCTGAAATAAGGCTGGTCTTCATATATGCCTGCTTCATGAACGGGAACAATATTCGGATGCTCAAGAAGGGCGATGGCTTTGGCCTCTGCTTGAAACCTTGCCATCTCTTCTGGCCTTGCTTGCCCCCCTCGAAGCACCATTTTCAAGGCAACCATGCGCCCGAGATTTTTCTGCCATGCTTTATAAACAACGCCCATGCCGCCTCTTCCCAATTCTTCAAGAAGTTCGAATTCTCCGAAGAATTTTGGAAACGATGTTGCTGGTATGGGTGATTCTTGCGGGGGTTTTTGAAAGCCGAGTGAGTCGGGCCGTCCAAACACATCGGCGAATTGGCTTGCAGCCCATAATTCCCTTAATTCCTGCGCAATTCCCGGGTGCCTGGCACATAACTCATCAAGGTTATTGTTTCCTTTTCGTGATTGATTCAACAAATCTTCGAGAAGCGATGCGAGGAGTTCATCAGCATCGGTATTTTTTGATTGCAATACTTCCTTGGTTTTATCCATCTTAAAGGCCCCCAGGCAATAACCCACTTCGGAGCTTTCTTACTGCACGAAGGTAGCGCATCGATGCCGCCGCCTCGGTCAGGCCCAGCAAAGCCGAAACTTCTTGATTGGTCATCTGCTCGGCATGGCGCATGAGAACGATTTCGCGGTCATCCGGTTCCAGGAGTGAAATGGCAGCATCCAGCCTGCCTTTTAATTCGGCATGAATCGCTGCGGAAGCAGGGGTAACTTCGTTGGCGAGTAACTGGCCTGCAAGTTCGATTGAAGATTGGTCATTCATCCCCGAGATGACGAGTGGTTTTTCGCGATCAAGGCTTCTTCTTTTTGCAAGCCTGTGCTTGCGATGCGCATCAATGATATGATCGAGCGCGATGTGGCGGAGCCAGAGATGAAAAGGCATGGCTTCAGGATTTCGCAGATAATCACTCAGCCTTCGGTGGGCTTCAAGCATCACATCCTGGACAATATCGCTTGCATCAACCCTGGCAGAAAGCGCAGGGTCAATGCGATTGTTGATCATCCGTCTTAAAGGCTCGCGGTGATGCGAAATCAGCCGGTCTACAGCATCGGGATTACCAGACTTCGCATCGTTGAGCAATTGGTCCTGAAGCGGATTGTTTTCATTCATCATCTTTTCCCTGTATTGATTACAAGCTCATTTTAGCAAAGTTGTTTCATAATAACCCAACTAATGTCTGGGAATGTGTGCGATTACCAAACTGAAGAAAAGATTCTTTTTCAAACAATCAGAATATATCTTCTGAGAAATCATCTTCGATTTCTTCGTCTGGGATAGGGGCTGGTTCCTCGTTGGGGTAGGGCTTCCAAATTCTTGTCAGGTAGTAAAGGGCGAAAGCATCGTATAGTAAATGGACTATGATGGGCGTTATCAGATTGCCTGTCCATACAAAGAGGAATCCGAGATAAGCGCCAACCAATGTGGCTAGCACAAAGTAGCTTCTGCTCATGGAATGCATCATTCCGAATGAAAGGCCTGCAGCCACTATGGCGGCCCAACTTGGGCTATCCTGTGCCAGCCAAGTTTGTAGCACGCCTCGAAAAACCATCTCTTCCCCCACCCCTGCAAGCACACTTATCCCGATAAGATCAGGAATCGTGCACCTTCGCATCATGGGCCTGATGGTATCTTTGCTGATGGACTTTAATTTTTCCAGAAATGGAATTGACCCATGAAGCATGATCAAAAAGATAGGCAGCAAGGGCAAAGTTGCCACCATTCCCACCCACGAATCATGCCAGTTGATGATAAAGTTGCTTAAAGGGTGTACGCCTAGTAACCAGCCAAGTGGGTATGCGCCTAGTATCAACCCGCCTTCAACCAAGATGGAGACGGTGATAACCTCGGCCCTGGTTTTAGGAAGTTGATCCATCTTAAGTGGGCGGCTCTGCAGAAATAATATTCATGCCCAACATAGGGCATCCAAAACATTGTTATAGCAAGTTCAACCCATTTAGATCAGGCGATGATGTCATTTACCACTCTGCCATGCACATCGGTGAGGCGGAAATCCCGGCCTGCATAACGATAAGTAAGCTTCTCGTGATCGAATCCTAAAAGCTCCAGCATGGTGGCGTGCAGGTCGTGTACATGCACCTTATTATCTTGGGCGGCAAAGCCAAATTCATCGGTGTTTCCGACGATGGTGCCACCTTTTACGCCCCCACCGGCAAGCCACATGGAGAAACCATGGTGGTTATGGTCCCTGCCATTGATTTTCCCCGCATTGGCTCCGGGGGTGGGAAGTTCCACGGTGGGGGTTCTGCCAAATTCTCCGCCCCAAATGACCAAGGTATCATCAAGCATTCCCCGTTGCTTTAAATCGGCGAGTAGTGCCCAGATGGCTTGGTCGCATTCCCTGGCAAGGCGTCGATGGTTTATTTCGATATCGTCATGGCTATCCCAAGGTTGGCCTGCGCCATGCCATACTTGCACAAATCGAACGCCTCTTTCAAGGAGCCTGCGGGCGATTAAAATTTGTCTGGCCTGAACGCCGGGGCCATACATTTCAAGAACATGCTTCGATTCTTTGCTAACGTCAAAGGCATCTGCTGCATCCATCTGCATGCGATATGCGAGTTCAAATGATTGAATTCGTGATTCTAGTATTGGATCGGTCAAGCGGTCTTTCACGTGTAAGGAGTTCAGCTTTTGCAAAAGATCCAACTGCTGCCTTTGTTTCTCCAGCGAAAGATTCTTGTT
Organism: uncultured Candidatus Kuenenia sp.; assembly: GCA_964646215.1. Taxonomy (GTDB): domain Bacteria; phylum Planctomycetota; class Planctomycetia; order Gemmatales; family Gemmataceae; genus UBA969. The sequence goes on from CAZYAY010000069.1 coordinate 11,998, forward strand.
GCGAATGTTCTCGATGAGTTTGTTTACTTCGGTTTGGTTGGTGTCGATATAGGTGCCTTGGTAGATACCGGGAAGAAAGCCCGCCTGCCAATTCTGGGATTCCTGAATGGGGTAACCACCTGGGCACATTGCAATAAACCCAGGAAGATTCTGGTTTTCAGTGCCGAGACCGTAGGTAAGCCAACTGCCCATGCTGGGCCTGATCAGCCTGGCCTCGCCACAATTCATCAGCAGAAGCGATGGTTCATGATTGGGAACATTGGCATGCATGGATCTGATGATGCACATGTCATCGACATGCTGTGCGGTTTTTGCAAAGAGCTCGCTAACTTCAATACCTGACTGCCCATACTTTTGAAATTTGAATGGCGAGGGAAATGCTGCACCGGTTTTTCTCTCAGTTTTTGGGTTGTCGACAGGCAGGGCTTTACCAGCGTATTTTTCTAAAGAGGGCTTGGGATCGAAGGTATCCACATGAGAGGGGCCGCCATTCATGAACAAATGGATTACCCGCTTGGCCTTTGCTGCGAAATGAGGTTTTCGAACAGCGAGAGGGTTTGCTTCGGAAGCATCCGCAGATTGCAACATGCCACCCAGCGCAAGAGCGCCCATGCCCATCGCAGATCGTTCCAACATCATTCTTCGGTTCAACATTGGTGATGCCTTTTAATCAATGAATTGGAATGCGTTGCTTGCAAGAAGCACTTGCGCTAGTTGTTTAAAACCATCGGGGCCAGAAGCTACTAGAAATTCCAGGGATGATTTAAGTTCTTCATTTGTCGGGGATCGTTGCAATGCCACCCGGTACATTGCTTCAATTTTTTCAGCATGGTCATCGGTGTTTGCAAAGCGGAGTGTGAATTTTGAGGCTTGCTCCTGCACAAAGGGAGAGTTTAAAAGGTAGAGCGCCTGCTGGGGAACACTGGTGATAAAGCGTTGCGGGCTATGCGTGTCGGGCAGTGCGAAATCGAAGGTCCGTAATACGCCTGGAAGATTCTGCCTATCGATGAAGGCATAGAGTGCCCGCTTACTGCTGAAAGGCGGTGCAAACATTTCAACCGATCTTCCGCCCACAGCGGGTTCAAGGGTGCCCGCCATTGCCAGCATGCTGTCGTGCATGGTTTCGAAATCCAGCCTTCTGCGATTCATGCGAATCAGGAAAGAGTTTTCTGGATCGTTGTTTTGCAGTTCCTGCCTGGGTGAACTTGTCTGCTTAAAGGTGGATGAAAGCAACATTTGCCTGATCAGGTTTTTGGTGGACCAGTGATCTTCCATCAAGTTGGATGCGAGAAAATCAAGGAGCTCAGGATGGGTGGGGGGATCGCTGCGGATGCCGAAGTCGCTGGGCGTTTTGACTAATGGATTGCCAAAAACATGTGCCCAAACTCGATTGACCCAAACTCTTGCAGTAAGAGTGTTTTGTGGTGAAACAATAGCTTGGGCTGCTTCCAGCCTACCACTGCCTTGCTTGAAAGGAGTGCGGTTTGCACCACTGACTACTTCAAGAAATTGTCTGGGTACTTGGGGGCCCCTATTCCCTTGATTGCCACGGATAAATACCACGGGTTCCACCGGCGATGGCTTATCGAGCAATACCATTCCCTTGGGTGGAGAGCCGGGGTGTTTGGATTTAAGTTGCTTGATTCGGTTGTCGTAAGGCTTGATGGATTCGGAGAATTTTCGTGGTTCCTTCTTTTTGATTTCCGCATTATCGGTTTCGAACTTTTCTTTTTCCTTGATGAGTTTTGCAAGCTCTAGTTGAAAATTCTGGGCTTCTGGCCCAATAGCTTCAATTCCCAAATCAGGTAGATCCTCGGGTTCCTGTGAACTTGCAAACACCCCATATAAGGAGTAATAGTCTTTAGTTGGAATGGGATCATACTTGTGATCATGGCATCTTGCGCAAGTAACAGTAAGGCCCATGGTGGTTCTGCATAATACATCGATACGATCATCGATGATGTCGTTTTGATTGTTGATAAATCTTCGGCCTACGGTGAAGAATCCCAGAGCGGCTAGATCAGATTTTGAAGCACCTGATTTTGGATTGTCTGCTGCGATTTGATAGGTAAGAAATTTGTCGTAGGGCAGATCGTTGTTGAAAGATTGAATCACCCAGTCGCGAAAGGTGTAGGCGTAGGGATAGGTACGATCAACACCTACACCAATATAGCCACGGTCATCTGCGTAGCGTGCAAGATCAAGCCAATGCCTGGCCCAGCGCTCGCCAAAGTGTGGTGATTCTAAAAGTTTATTGACCAACTTTGGGTAGGATTGCGGGTCGGGATCATTTAAAAACGATTCCACTTCCTGAGGAGTAGGAGGCAGCCCCAATAGAACAAAATAAAGTCTGCGGATGAGGGTTCGTTTATCTGCCTGTGATGAGAGAGAAACTTTGTTTTGTTCAAGTTTGGCTTGGATGAAAAAATCGATATCGTTGTTAGCGAGAGAAGGTTGGGCGATTTTAGGAGGTACAGGTTTTTTGACGGGCTTAAAAGCCCAATGATCTTGGTTGGCACTGGAAACGGGTTTAGTGGTCTTTTTCAAGTCTGCAGGCCAGGGTGCACCTTTGATTATCCATTCAGATATATCGCTGACCACCTGATCGGGAAGCTTGCCCTTGGGGGGCATTTTAAGCTCAGCTTGATAATGCAATAATTTGAGTAGTTTGCTTTCCGAGGGTTTGGTGGGGTTGAAAACAGCACCGGAGTCGGAGCCTTTGAAAAAAAAGTCTTTGGAGTCGAGCCGAAAACCGCCTTGCTGCTTGCTGCCACCATGGCATTTTTCGCAATGCTCGATGAACACAGGGCGAACTTTGGCTTCAAAAAAATCCACGGTCGCAGCATCTGCATTCAGCAAGAGCAAGGTCAGTTGGCAGGCAAGTATGGTGTTCATGGTGCTATTTCAATATCGTCAGATCAGGTAATGCGGGAATAGTATATTTATAGAAACTCCAGAGTTCCCATTGCAAGGTGCTACACCAATAATCATTTTAGGGTCTAAGTACCGGTTTGTACGTAGAAATCCTTGACTTTTGATTTTAAGAGAGTTTTCTGGTTGGCATCAATGCACAAATTTAAAATGAAAAATGTTGCATACCCAATTAACATTACTTGCGAAGTTTTAATACGACATTCTTGCTTATTGAATCAAATTAGGCCACAATACCACTTTGATCTTTTATCTTTGACCTTTTATCCTTGAGCCAG
>CAZYAY010000070.1:0-14981 GCA_964646215.1 uncultured Candidatus Kuenenia sp.
GGTTGGGAGGCGGAGTTTATAATTGTGTCGTTATCGATAAGGTTCAAACTAATTGAGCCAGTGCCTGTAATGCCTAGAATCGTGACAGTGTAGGTGGCACCGGAGCCTGCGACTGAAATCGAAGTGGAGGTAACGCCTCCGGATGCGGAGGAGGTGAAGTCGGAAGAATCAACACCTGTAACTGATTCGCTGAAGGAAACGGTGTAAGAAGCAGAGGTAGAAGCGGAAGTTCCTGCGCTGCGCTGGATCGATAAAACGGTTGGGTTTGCTGGGGTGATGCGCTCTTCAAGGCCTTCCAGAAAAGGTCGCTTTCTTTTGTTTGTGTATAACTTTTTATGGTTGAATACATGCAGGATTGGCTGTGAAAACAGCCTTAGCCATTGGTTCCACGAGATCATTGGGCGCATTCCATGGGGCAATATGGAAACTAATCTGGTAATAGTACTTTTAAAATTGTAGCTGTATAAAACGCAATGTAAACAATTAAACAGATTAATTTAGTAATTAATTATAAAATGTATTTTATTTAAAGAGAAGCGGCTGGGTTATTAAGATTTGATGGCAAGGAATGGTTCGCCTTCGTTGAGGGTGGGTCGTTCGGGCCTTCCCTTGTATTTGTAAACAAGGCCCATGTTGTCGAGGCCCATTAGATGAAGGATGGTGGCATGAAGGTCGTGGACATGGAGTTTGTTTTCAATGGCACGAAGGCCGAGTTCATCTGTGGCGCCAATGGTTTGGCCACCTTTTACTCCACCGCCTGCCATCCACATGGTGAAACCGGTGGGATTGTGGTCTCGGCCATCGCCTTTTTCGCTCATGGGAGTTCGGCCAAATTCGCCGCCCCAAACAACCAGAGTGCTATCGAGGAGCCCGCGTCGTTTAAGATCGATAAGCAGGGCTGCAACCGGTTGATCCATGGCTTTGCAAAGTGATTTGTGGTTTTCTTCAAGCTTGCTGTGTGCGTCCCATTTGCTTCCTGCGCCATGGTAAATTTGAACAAAACGAACACCCCGTTCAACTAATCTTCTGGATAGCAGGCAAAGCTTGGCCATGGCTGCAGTTTCTTTTTGCTCGAAGCCGTAGAGGGTTTTTGTTGCTGCGGTTTCGAGGGAAAGGTCGACAGCTTCAGGGGCTTTAGCCTGCATACGGAAAGCGAGTTCGTAGCTGTTAAGCCGGGCATCGAGTTCTGTTTGTTCAGGGTGATTGGCTGCGTATTTTTGGTTTATCAGTTTGAGCAGGTCAAGTTTTCCACGTTGTTGGTTTTCAGATACTCCTTCGGGGGTATTAAGGTTGGGGATTGATTCGTTGCCTCCTTGTATGCGAATGCCTTGATAAACAGCGGGCATAAAGCCCGCGCTCCAATTTCTTGGGCCATTTACAACCTGGCCTTGGTTGTCTTGAAGCACAACAAAAGCAGGCAGGTTTTGGTTTTCGGTCCCCAATCCATAGGTGGCCCAAGATCCCAGAGATGGCCTGCCTCCAATAATTGATCCGGTATTCATTTGGCAGACGCCTGCTGAATGGTTGATACCATCTGCGACGCAGGATCGGATGACTGCGATGTCATCAAGTTGATTTGCAGTATGGGGTATAAGTTCGGAAGCCCAAGTGCCTGCTTTGCCATGCTGTTTCCAAGTTCTGGGGCAACCTAAAAGTGGAGAGCCGCTTTCGCCCATTGATGTGATGACATTGCCAAAGCTATCGGGTAGTTTTTTGCCTGCAAGCTTGTTAAGCAGGGGCTTGGGGTCGAATAAATCGATCTGGCTTGGGCCGCCTTCCATGAATAGGAAGATGACGGATTTGGCCTTGCCAAAATGCTGGGGTATTTTGGATGAGAGTGGGTTTGGGATAGTCGCTTCATTAGCAGTAGCGGTTTCAGCCAAGAGGGAGTTTAGGGCAAGGGCGCCAAACCCTGAACCTGCTTGGGCAAGCCATTGCCTTCGTGAAGAAGGCGAATCTCGTAAGTTTGAGAAGTTGTGGTCATGCAGCATGTTTATTTGGCCTTCTAGGTTGGCTCGTTGTCTGGTTGGATTATTCAACATACAGAAATTCGCTTGAGTTCAAAAGCACTTGGCAAAGATCAGTCCAAGCGTTGTTTTGTGCATCAGATTTATTCGTAAGGGTTTTTCCCGAAATTTGAATATGCAGTTGGTTATCAGAGGCATCTCTGAAAACATCAGGCTTCGATTCAAACTGCCAATAGCCAACGGTTTGTTTTCCCAGCCCTTCGCGGGTGAATAAGAGTTGTTCTACCCCCAAAGCGATGTTTGAAAGCCTGATATCATCGATCAGGCCATCGAAATTGCCATTGTTGTTTGCGTAAACCGAGCCAATGGTCATGGGTAGATTGTTGGTGAAATCCCCTAGGATTGAATGTTCAACTTTGGAAACGAGCAAAGGTTCGTCATCATTGGAGAGGTCTTTGAGGAAAAAAGTTGCCATACCCTTGGCGGTTTTTGTTGCAGGAGTAAAGGAGCAACCTATGTAATAAGGCTTGTTGAGTGCGATATGTTGGTCAGAGAAAATCGCTTCTTCTCCAATTTCACCATTCATCTTTTTCCCGATAACTTGCAGGACTAGTGTCTGGGGTTTTCTACGGGATTGCTTGCCAGTAATACCCAACGACCAACCAGTTTTTTTAATATCGGGGGTACGGTTGGCAACCAAAGTCCGAACTGCGCCTGTTTCTGCAATTGATTTTGGTAATGCGAATGTTTCGATGGTGAAATCCGATGTTGGAAAAAGGTTGGAATGAGGCACGGCAAGAGAGAGGGAAGAGTCCAGGGATATCTCAGCAGCTTGGCCATCGCGAAAAGGTATTTTCCCCGAGGCAAAAGCGGCAGAAGGTGCGGCGGTTTTTTTAGGGTCTATGCGCTTTGCCTGTAAATCGAGAAAAGTACCAGAAATGTTGGATTCCTCCGAGTTTGGAAGTCTTCCAAATGCGAGTTTGTAAGCTAGGTCGATTCGTTTTTTAGGGTCGGGTTCTTCCTTGTTTAGTCTTTCTGCAAATGCCCGTGCGCGAGAAAGCATCAAAGGGCTGTTGATGAGCAATAAAGATTGAACGGGGGTGGTGGTGATTTGTCTACTGGATGCGCTGCTAAACCAGTAGGGGGCATCAAAAACATCGAGCAAAGGGTCGCGGTTGTTGCGTATGATTTTGGTGTAGATGGATCTTCGTGCATCAGAACTCGAAGCGCCTGGGCCACCGGGTTGCAATTTGATTTCACCCGTGGTGGCGTAGATTGCATCGCGTATTTGCTCTGCATCTAATCTTTTAATAGTACCATGCCAAAGATATTTGTTTTCTGGATCAATCACTCTGTTGGTTTCTAGATCGGGATGGTTCGAACTTTGGCGATAGGTTGCAGAGGTAACCATTAGGCGATGTAGTTTCTTGATGCTGAAATTGTTTTCTGTGAAGTAAGATGCAAGCCAATCCAGTAATTCCGGGTGCGAAGGCGGGTCACCCAATTTGCCAAAATCGCTGGCGTTGGAAGCAAGGCCTTTGCCGAAATGTTGCTGCCAAATCCTGTTCACCATGACCCTTGAAGTGAGTGGATTACTTTTGTTTGCGATCCAGTTGGCAAGGGTGGATCTTCTGCCAGAACTTTTCAAGCCATTTGCAGGCGGGGTTATCAGCGCTGGTTTTTCATCCAGGATTGTAAGGAAGCCCGGTTCGATATTTGTGTCGCCCTTTTTTGGTATGGTCGTTTCTGCAGCAACAGGGCCAACATCTTTTACCACCAATGGCCTTGGAAGCGGTTGTGGCTTGAGGTTGTCGAATGCGGATAACTGCTTCTTAAGGGCCAGATATTTTTCTTTATCATCTTTCTTGATGTGGGTTTCGATGCGTTGGAATTCGTAGAGCGCCTGCCTGTACGAGAGTTCGGCAAGCTGATGTTCGAGGGTGGTTCGCTCAGATGGTTTCTTGCGCATCATTGCCTGGATATCAAGAGGGAATCTGGTGATGGCGCCTTCTTCCGCCACCTTGATGGAGGGTTTTTCGATGGATTCTATTTCTTTTCGCAGTGATGCGGTTTTATCTTCCCAGTCTTTTAGTTTTGCTTGATAGGTGTCTTTTTCTTCCCTAGTTCCCACATCAATGTTTTCCAAGGGTATTACGCCGCTGAAGAAAGCACGCAATCTGAAATAATCCTTTTGTAAAATCGGATCGAACTTGTGATCGTGGCACCTTGCGCATTGCAGGCCCATGCCCATGAACACATCGCTTGTGGTGTCTGTCAGATCGTCCAGAATGATGTTCCATTGGGTGCGTACATCGCGCTGGTTGTATTCGTAAATCCAATGCCGTAGGTAACCTGTCGCAATAAGTGCATCGGGATTGTCAGGAAAAAGTTCGTCCCCTGCGATTTGTTCCTTGATGAAAATGTCGTAAGGTTTGTCTGCGTTGAAACTTTTCACTACATAATCGCGGTAAAGCCAGGCCTGGGGCCGGTATTCATCAAGTCGATAGCCATCGCTTTCAGCGTAGCGCACAAGATCAAGCCAGAATCTTGCGGATCTTTCACCATAATGCTGGGAATTTAAAAGTAGGTCGACCATTGATTCGTAAGCATTGGGAGATTGGTCATTGATGAAACTATCGACCTCGGATGGAGAGGGCGGCAAACCTGTGAGATCAAAATAAAGTCTTCGAACAAGGGTTCGCTTATCCGCCTCGGGTGCTGGATTGAGTTTGTTTTGGGAGTGTTTTTCGGAGATGAAATGATCGATACCATTTTTGGCCCAAGCACCACCCGTGGTTGGAAAGGGCTTTTTAATCACGGGTTGGAAGGCCCACCACCTGCGATCTTCATCTGTAATTTTTCCTGGGTTTCGTTTGGCAGAGTTATCAGTGGTGGAGGGCCATTGCGCACCTTTTTTGATCCATGCGGAAATGTCGCTGATTTCCTGATCCGATAACTTGCCCTTGGGAGGCATTTTGAATTCTTGATTCTTATGACTGATGGCTTCCACCAGCTTGCTTTTTTCAGGATTCCCAACAATGATTGCTGCCCCTGATTCCCCACCTTCGAGCATCCCAGTAAGAGAATCAAGAACCAGTCCGCCTTTGTTCTTCTTGGATTCATGGCTATGGCAGGAAAAGCATTTTTGCTGAAGGGTTGGCTTTATCCTGGTGTTGAAAAAGTCAGCATCATTGGCAAAAAGGTTGGGGCTGCAAGTCGCAACAATAAGCCAAAGCACGAAGCTTTTGGCCAAGGTTGAAAGCAGTCTGTTTGATGCGTTTGGCATGTTTTATGAAACCTGGAACTTAAATAATCCGTTAGCTAATGATAACTCAATGAAGCAAAGAGATTAATAGGAAAGGCGGAAGTATTTAGCCAAAATCATTCGATCAGTGTTCCTATAATCAGAATCTGCCCTACCCGGATTTTTGTACCCTGATATTTCGGGGTTTTAAGTTCTAATGCGGGGTCTTTTAGTCTGAATGCAACGCTGCTGCGGTCGGGTTGTTCGGGATGGATTTCAACTTTTAGGGTGTGTTCTTTTTCAGGGTCCAATCCTTCTGCAAGGTTTAAAGTGGCCAGCCTGTGATACGTGCAATAGCTATCAAATCTTGGAATTGGCTTCGTAGAGGTTTTTCCATCAACGGTGATTATGACTTGACCGCCATCGGGTCCGAGTAAATCATAAAGCTTGGCGGTTGAACCTTTGAATTTGAAAGCAACGGTTGCGCCTGGTGCTGAAGCTTCATAAATGGTTCCCAATCGGTTTTGGAACTTTTTAGCAAGGTCTTCATCTTCTTTAAGTGCTTTCCATTCGCCTTTTAGCATGTTGGGTGTCAGGTCAACCATTCTTGCGTCTTCCCAATTGGTTTTGATTAAAGGGGCTTTTGTTTTTATTGAATGGTCCATGGGTTTTTGGTTTGCAGCCATTTTTTGGAAAGCATCAGCGATAACCCCGGCGTAAATCTGATGGCCTTCATCCAAAGGGTGCACCCCGTCAGATGAAAATCGAACCAGACCTTTTTCAGTGGGGCTGTCGGATTGGTAAATCAATTTCCCCTGCTGTTGGAGTTGTGTGATTTTAAGAGCGACATTTATCGATGGAATTCCGTAATGATCTGCAAGGGTTTCCATGGTGGCGGCAGCGTTTGGGCATAGTCCCGCTGCTAATTCTTTTTCGTACCCAGTGCGAAAAGTGTAAATAAAGCAAATATCAGTTTTTGGGGAATGGGACCAGGTTTGCCTGACGATCCCCTCCATGCCTTGCAAAATTCTTTGGGGTGCCGCTCCGCCATCATTAACCGCAAATTCAACAAATAAAAGGTCAGGATTGTGATTCAAGGCGTCTTTTTGAATTCTAAAAGCGCCAAGGTCGCTTCCCGTTCCTCCAATTGATGCTTGGATTTCTTCGATTTTGCAATTGGGGTATTGTTTGCTGAACCATTCTTTGGATTTGATACGCCATCCCGGTGCGGCGGTAATCGAACCTCCAAAGTAAGCGATTTTTACAGGCTGGCCTGTAACAAGTTTGCAGATGAAATTTCCCGCCCCGCTTCGTTGCTTTAATAGTTCAGCTTTAACTGGGGAAACACCGTTTGCCTCTGAAGTTTTGCTTGTTGAATTTTTGATTATGAAATCGACAATCGGGGTGGGGTCATCCAATCCATGGGGATGGTGGCCTATGCCTTTCTTGCGGATAAGAGTGATTGACCCGCCCATTTTTTTATAGCGTTCTTCGATCAGCCCCGTGTTTTCCTCCCATGGAACAACATCGTCTGCATCACCAAATACATGTAGAAGAGGAACCTTGGCTTCTGCAAGTGGTTTCAAATTGTCGATGGGATTTAATTTGTAATCCAAGGCTTCCATTTCATTTTTAAAGCCATATACATCAAGGACGAGTTTCCAATCGCGGGGGCTACCCTTACCTTTTCCTTTACCGCCCGGCCAGCTTTTAAAATCGCAAACAGGCGCATCTGCATAAATGCACGAAACTTTAGTGGGATTAGCAGCGGCCCAGTTGTAGCAATAAAGCCCACCCCTGCTTAATCCAACCAATGCGGCCTTGGGTGCAAAACCATATTTGGTGGTAAGTTCGTTGTAAAAAAAATCCCAATTTTTGACTGCAAGAGGGGCACCCAGCATGTCTTGCACACGCATATAAACGATGTGGAAGCCTTTCTCCAAGAGTGCGATGTCAGGGGCTGGTTTGTGGCCAAAAAATTCTCCATGCCATACCCAGGGCCTTCCAGCAGCCTCTTTTTTGGGAGTAACCACCAAAACTTGTTTTCCATTGACTTCGAAATCGAACTTTTTGAATCCATTCCAGTTGGACTCCTTACCCGGGAATTTGATTTCTTCGGCATTTGCAAACGAAGGGGAGAAAAATAGCAAAAATGCTAAAAGTGTATAGATGATTCGATACATAGTTTAGAGCTCCTTGAATAAAGAAAGGCCGCATCTCGGGGTTCCTAAAGATGCGACCTGTTAATTGGAAAAATGTTGTTACTTGCTTTCAGAAGCATCCAGGTCTTTAAGCTTGATGTTTTTCCAGCGTACTTCCATCGTTTCGGTTTTTTTGCCCACACCATGCACTTGCAGGGCTATCAAACCCTTGGGTGTAACATCATCTTTGACATCAGCAGCGGCAATACCATTAATGAAGGTTTTGATCGAATCACCCTTGCATTCGATCCTGAATTTGTTCCATTCGTTTGGCTTGAATGCTTTACGCGCAACTTCGTTATCTTTAAGATCTTTAAGCCAGCCTCTGCGGCCTTCATCATAAATCCCAGCAGAATATGCTCTTGCAGAAGGATCGATTTCGACTTGATAACCGTGCACCCTTCCTGCTGGGAATTTGAAGGTTTTTTCTTTGATTTCAACTGTCTTTGCTTCTTCAAATACCTGGCTTCGGATCTGCACGCCTGAGTTTAACTCTGGGTGTACCTTGAATTCCAATTCGAGGATGAAGTTGCCATAATCCTTGGTGGTGCAAAGAAAGGAGTTGGATGTGTTGGGGACTGAGGAGCCAACAACCTCACCATTTTCAACCCGGTATTTTGCCATGCCCCCTTTTTGAATCCAACCTGAAAGATCTTTACCATTGAAAAGATTAATCCAGCCAGTTTCATCTGCTGCATGGGATAAAGATCCCGATGTAACAATTACGAATAATCCCAGAAATAATGAGCGTAAAGACCAGGTGCGAATCATTATGGTTTCCTTTGTTAAGCGGTAAAAAATACAATAGTAGATTAACAGGTATGTTTGCAACTGCCAACGATATAACCCGGATTAAGCCGGGGCTTTGAATTAATTTTTAATGAGAACCCCTGCGATAGCGGCATTTAAAAGTGTTGCTACAAAACCAACGAACAGGGCTCTTGCACCAAGTTTTGCAAGATCGCCCCTACGTTCGGGTGCCATTGCGCCTATGCCCCCAAGTTGAATTCCTATGGATGAAAAATTGGCAAAACCCGTAAGGGCAAACGCTGTTAATTGGTAGGATCTTTCAGTCATGTAATCGGGTAAGGCTTTCCATTCCTTCATTTGCAAATAAGCATAATGTTCGTTAATCGCAAGTTTGGAACCTAGAAGACTCCCCACTTTTTGAATGTCATCGATTTCGATGCCCATCAGGAATGCAGCAGGAGCAAACCCCCAGCCAAATACTTTGCGTAACGATAAATCATCAGGCCAGCTTAAAAGTGATTCAGTAGATAGGCCAATGCCAAGTAGAATGGGTTTGATTCCCGAAAGCAAGGCATCGAACATCGCAACAAAGGCGATAAAAACGATTAGCATTGCGCCTACATTCAAGGCAAGTTTTAAGCCATCTGTGGTTCCTGAAGCAATTGCGTCCACCGCATTTACATAGGGGGATTTCTCGGAGTGGGTGTTTACGGTTCCCAGTGTCTCGGGTGTGGAAGTTTCGGGAAGAAAAAGCTTTGCGAGATATAGACTGCATGGGCATGCCATAACGCAGGTGGTCAGTACTGCAACCGGGTCTGCCCCATAGTTGATGTAAACAACCATCATGCCGCCGGAGATGTGTGCCATGCCACTAACCATGAGCGCAAAAAGTTCGGAGTTGGTCATGCGTGGAACATAGGGTTTGACAATAAGGGGTGCTTCGGTCTGGCCCATGAAAACATTGGCAGAGACTGAAAGAGTTTCAGCGCCACTGGTACGCATCAGGTTGACCATGATTCTTGCCAATAGCCTGACGCATTTTTGCAGGACCCCAAAGTGATAAAGCAATGTAAAGAATGCAGAGACGAATAAAATGGGTGGTAGGGCGACGAATGCAAATTGGAACATGTAGTTTGATTCAAATAATTTTGACCAGGTGCCGCCTAATGCAGGCGGGCGTGCATCCGCCAGGTTGCCAAATACAAACTGTGCCCCCACATCGGAAAATCCTATGAACTTTTTGACCACCCCGCCTATTGAAGAAATAATCGTGTAAACAAACTCAACCTTGAGCACCAAAAAAGCCAGGATCATTTGCAGGGAAAAGCCCCAAATGATGGTATGCCAGTTTACCGCCCTCAGATTTTGAGAAAACACAGCAACCAGTCCAAAGAAAAAAAACACCCCTGCAACAGATTGACCCCTTAATCCGATTGTTGAGCGTAGGAAATACGAAGCAAGTGCGATCATGATAATGAACAGGGCGATCCCCAGGCGCCATTGCATCGGAGTTCCCAATTTTTGGCTTGTTTTAATGTTTGGAGTTTCAATTGGTTGCATGAAAGTTCCTTCTCACAATGCCGGGTTGTAACATGATGCTATTTTGTTGCGGCGAGTAGTTCGAAGCAAGTTGTAAAAGAGAAAAGCCCGGTTTAAAGAATTGATTCTGAATTCTTGGTTTCGCATCGGCCTGTTTGCATGGAATGGAAGAAATGTTTTCTGCAAAGGCTGACATAGCGATCGTTACCACCGATTTCGACTTGCTTGCCTTGTTGTTCTACGGTTCCATCGGCTGAAACACGGACCACCATGGTGGCTTTTCTGCCACAAAAACAAATGGTTTTGAGTTCATGCAGTGTGTCTGCCCATGCAAGAAGAGCGGCACTGCCCGGGAAAAGCTCACCCTTGAAGTCTGTGCGGATTCCATAGCACATCACCGGTATACTTAATTCATCGACTAATTTTGCAAGTTGTTTAACTTGTTCCTTGGATAGGAATTGGGCTTCATCAATGAGTATGCAGTTTGGGTTGGCGTTTGCGCATTCATTCCAGAAATCGGTCTCATTGCTGAACCTGCCCGCATCGGCTTCGATCCCAATGCGTGAGGCTATTCTGCCATGGGCCCTATTATCCAAAAGGGCGGTATACAACATGGTTTTCATGCCACGTTCTGAGTAATTGTAGGCAGCCTGAAGCAGCGATGTGGATTTGCCCGCATTCATGGTGGAGTAATAAAAATAAAGCTTTGCCATCCTCGGGTGATCCATTTTAAATTAGTATCAAATCAATGTCCCGCATCATTCTCATTGTATGTTTTTCGATCATGCATCCAGGAGTTTTTGGATCCCCTCAGTCATCTGCGCATCAACATCATCAGCGCAGTTTGCGACACTGACTTCGTAACCTCCCTGAGGGTATGCTTCTTTGACAGGGATATACCAAGGGCCACCATCTCCATAGGCTGCGGTTGCAACAAATCGTCCGGGTTGAAGTTTTTGAGCCCGCAATTGGTATTCCAGAAATGATTCAGCAGGAAGATGAATCATGGATGTTTTGTTGATATGCAGTGCACTGAGAATGATAGGGGTTTTGGCTTTGACTCGATCCATCCATGCAAGCCTCATTGCGGGCCTGATGCGGTTCGCAGGCAGGTTTTTCTTGTTTTCCAGAAGGGTAGTTTCGCCTTCTTTAGTAAATGAAGGATTTATTGAGGCGTAAAGGTCCTGGCTTTTCCAGGAAATGCCCTTGATTAGTTCCGGCTTCAAGGCTTTTTCAGATGCAATGATACCTTCGTAAATACGCTGGGTAAGTTCTACCCTGGCTTCAGGGGAACCATTGTTGTACTTGCCCGCAGAGATGTTTCCGGATGCTCCTGTAAAATAGATGTGCGTGCAGTCGGGTTCTTCTTTTTGCCTTAGCTTTCTGGCCAAGCCCACAAAGTCGCTACTGACCTTTCCCTGCCCATAATGGCTCATTGGGTGGGTTGCATAATAATGGCACGCCAAAACTTTTTTATCCCCGTCATAGAATGCAACTGTTTTTAACATTGGATCGATCAGGCCTTCGGGCAATGCGATTAATTCCGGATCTTTGCAAGAACTGCCTCGCATCTTTGTGATTTTTCCATCAGGGCCAATTGCAACTCTTCGGTTAGAAGCAACTTTTTCCACTTTGCTTTCGCCTTGGGCTATATGAGTCAGCGGCCTGGCCTTGGGCAGAGCTTCTTTAATTGCCTGGTTCGCTTTAGTAAGGCAGGCGTTGAAAAAATCCATTTGGACAATAGTCAGGGAGTCGTTTTGTTTTGCGACTAATTTTTCTGCATCAATGCAAACAAAGGGGGCATCATGCTGGTGCACACATTGAACTGCAACCCTGTCTGGTGTGGTGCCTGCAGCCTTTGCCAATGCTGTGCGCCATGCGACATGGGCGCTGTTTAGTATTCCTGTCCAATCTACAGCGCAAACCACCACTGGTTTATCTGGTCCAAAAATCACATAGCCAATGGCTTCCAGATTGTCGCTTATGGATTTGACGGGAGTTATCCAACCGCCACATAAAGGATGTTCCATCGGAGGAGTTACATCAAACCGGAACGGTGCTATTTTAAAATCTGTTAGGCCCGGTGGCAGATTGCACGCGAATGCTTCCTGTGCCAAAGTTGAGCCAGCAAAAGCAGTCGCAATTGCAGACTTCTTAAGGAATGATCTTCGCGCATTGGTTCGATTATTCATGTGTTTACCCAAGAAAAGGCGGAAAATACATGGTTGAAAGACACTGCTTAAAAACGAAGGCATCCAAAAACGCAATGGAATTTGAATGCCTTGATTGATCGAACAGTTCCTTTAATGATTAAGGAAGCTGCTTGATATGAATGTTGCGGAAATGAATCTCAAAAGCTTCAGATTGAAACCCAATAGGTCCGCTGGTTAAAACAGTTTGTCCCTCGCTGATAAGCTTGCCGTTGACATTAACAACTATTTTACCATCACCGGTGCAGGTGATTTCGGTCTTGCTCCATTGTCCCATGGGTTTGAGAACCGACTTCAAAGCAGCCTCATCAAATTTGTTTCCTTTTTTTTCATCGTCTTTCAGGCCCATAAAGAACAATTTGCCATGATCGAAATATCTTCCCTGTGGTTCGACACATTTAGGCCAGATTTTGAGGGGTTCTTGGATATGGACCAAGCAGCCAGAGTTGCTTTTTTCAGAACTGCCTTCTGGATAACGCCATTCGTAGGTGATTACATAATTCTTGTAAGACTTTTCGGTGTAGAAAAAGGCCTGAGGTTTACCAGTGCAGATGATGGTGGAATCTTTTACCATCCAAGTCTTTGCAGGGTCGGAATCTTTAGGGGCTTTGGGATCGAAGAAAAACTTGAAGCCTTCCATGTTCTTGCCGTTGAACAATGGTGTAAAGCCATCTGTGTCTGCGGCAGTAAGTGAACTTACAAGCACAAGGCCCAAGGCAAGTGCAAAAAAGCGCATTGCGATCGATTTTTGAAACATGATAAAAGTGTTCCTTTCAATAAGGTGGGAGGTTGAACCAAGCCAAATTGTAACGGTTGTAAAAAATGATGCAAACAAGATTCTAGTGATTCCCTTGGTTTGATAATCAAGTGAGGATCGACTTTATTTGGGTTCTAGCAATGCTTGCCGCTTTTGAATTCCGAATGGTATTGCAAATGAACAAAAGCGTATCGATGCTTTTGCTATTTCCGCACTGATGCAAAAGCTAAGTAAAGCTAAACCAAAGATTTGAGGAACCAGTATCGTTGGATTTGGGGACAGTTCGTATAAACTGTCCAATGGGAAGGAGATACAATGATTCAAGGTTGGTTTCTCGCCAAGAAAGGCGAATTTTGCATTGTATTTGTCTTCATGTTTTGCAAAGTCTGCGGAAGTGCTGAAGAAATTAGGGAAGTATAAAACAGCCAAGGCTTGCCTTTACATAAACAAACTTGAAGATGTCCACTTTTCCGCATTGAAAGAATTAATCAAGAGATCCCTTGTGTGATGTGCATTTCGAAAGATAAGGCCAATTCAAGGCAAAGAGTCGAAGATTTTTTGTAAATTGAAGTGATGCCTATTCTGATTATTCATCGGTTGGTTTATAGGGCAGGACTCTTTTTGAAAATGTGCCAGTCATCATTTACTTTTCTTTTGATGTGTTGAAATGAAATTCTCCAAAGTCATTTGGGTCATCAGGAATTTTGGTGCTGGAACTAAAAGACCACTGTGAATTTTCTAATTGATCTTTGTTTTCGATTCGAATCCTATTGATATTCCCACGCCATAGCGATGCCTGATCAGGTTTTTCAATACCAATGGTTTTGAAAGGAATGGTAAGTAAACCCACCCACCTTGAGTTGTTAACATCAATTTTTGTTGAATAAGTCCAATTGCCATTCCAGTCGGGATCGAAACGGCCAAAACGTGGATCAAGAGGATCTTTTACAAACCCCTTTGCAGCATCCTGTTTTAGTTTTTGATCTAGATTAACTGTGAAACGATAGATGATCCCATCTCCAGTTTTGGGTTCGACCAAGAAGTTGATGATGTCGTGTTTTGCGAGGTCTTCGATCGGAGTCTTCAGCATTTCTTTGGGAAGTTGGTTTTCGATTAATACATAAAGATTGGTTTGGTCTGCAATCATTTTGAATGCTGATTTATGCTTTGTTTCTGTTTGATTTAGCATCAAGTTCAAATTATGTTTTTCAACAAGATCCCATTCTTGAGACTCCATTGCAATTGATGAAGTTCTTTTTAAATTTCCAACGACCACCTTTTTAGCACCTGGCAATGCTGCATTTCGCATCGATTTGGTGTCCCAGTTCATGGGTGAATTTGCATAAGGTTCCTGGTAGCCATCGTAGGCCAATTTAAGGTGCTTGGCGTCATGGCCAACAGGTGGAAACATGACATAGGCCCAGTTGCCAATATTTTTTGGATTTTTCCCGTTGTTGGTGAAGTAGGAATCAATGAGGGCATTTCTTTCATCTATGGAATCGAGTAAACGGTTACGAGAATAAGCGTCTGGTCGGATTTGGTAAGCATGCGTGAGGTGTACAACCTGGGCAAAAGCTTTGAGGTAATCAAATTCTTTGCGGACTGCTTTGAGCCTTGTTTTTGCTTTTTCCGATTCTGCAATTTTTTCAGCAGTGGAAAGTTGGGCCTCCATGGAAGCCAGAAGGCTTGGGGTGTAGAGAAACCCAATGAGTTGAAAAGGATCAGTTAGATGCTTTCTTCGTTGGCCGTAGATGTTGTGATAAACCCAAGCTGGCGCCCTGGTTCCTAGGTAATCTGAATACAATTCAATCGCATGATAAAGCTGATCATAAAATTGAATCATAGGTTGAGAAGCTTTGCCAAAAGAAGCGCTGCAGAATTCTTTCACGAGAATGTTGGCATTTTGATTAACGGGGTCATCGAACATTTTTCCCATGGTGTAATAAACAGGCCCTTCAAGCCCATAAAGATCACCGGGGCCATCGCGATAAACCGAAGCAATACGATTTTGAACTAATCTTCGAACTTGAGTTTCTACAAAAAGTGGTGTGCGCATTGGGGTGTAGCGGGTGCCAAGGTTTGGGCACCAGTTGTAAATATACGAAGAGAAACCCGCAGGTACTTCATGGTTTAACCACGGTGCGATATCCTCTTCGTTTGTGCCAGTTAAAAGTATCCGTGTGTTTTTGGGGAATGATTTAAATGATTTGGGTGGATTCTCAGTTTGGATGTACGACATGATGGTTACACGATTGCCTGGTTTTTCGATCTCAATTTTTTCAGCAAGTGATCGATGAAATAGCCAAAGTTTCT
>CAZYAY010000071.1:0-14800 GCA_964646215.1 uncultured Candidatus Kuenenia sp.
GTGCAAACTGTCATGGATTGTTTGGCCAGGGAGGAAACCTTGGGCCCGACCTTACAGGTTCGCAACGGGCAAATCTTGAGTATCTGCTTGAGAATATTTTGGAGCCCAATGCAACCGTTGCTGCAGATTATCGTATGTCTGCGGTAACGCTGAAGGATGGCAGATTGTTGACCGGGTTGGTATTTAAGAGGGCCAACAAAGCTGTTGAGGTGGTTGGGCCGACCGAGAGGAAGACGGTGCTCGCTGAGGATATTGATTCCATCAAGCCCTTGAATGTTTCACCCATGCCTGAAAACCTGCTTGAAACCTTGAAGCTTGAAGAAATCCGAAATCTGTTTGGCTACCTCATGAGCCCTGTACAGGTGCTTCTTCCAAGATAGTTTAACCCAATGACAAAAATCAAAGTAACCACAGGCATCGATGCCTTGATCGCGGATGGCTTTTCGTGCTTAAAGGGTAAGCGTGTGGGGCTACTCACTCATGGCCCAGCCTGCGATTTATCACTAACATCCACGCTGCAACATTTCATGCTTCATTTGCAGGGTGGCTTGAAGGTTGTGTTCACCCCCCAGCATGGCTTTTTCGCCCAGGCGCAGAATTTGGATCCCGTTACTATTGCGCAGGGAACTGATGGTTTGAAATGGGTCAGCCTTTACGGAAAAGATGAAAGCTCTCTCCATCCTCTTAAAGATGACCTTGTTAATCTTGATATTTTGGTGGTTGATCTGGTGGATGCAGGCAGCAGATTTCATACCTTTCAAGCCACGATGCTTTATGCCATGCGTGCGGCATTTGCAAATGGTGTTGCTGTTATGGTTTTGGACAGGCCCAACCCGCTTGGGGGCATTGCAGTTGAAGGGCCGATGCTTCTTCCCGAATGGTCCAGCTTTGTTGGGGTGCACCCTATTCCCATTCGCCATGGTTTGACGATTGGTGAACTGGCAATTCTTTATAAGGAAGAATTAGAGTTGGGAGGGGATTTAGAGGTGGTGCCCTGCGAGGGTTGGAAAAGAAGCATGTATTTTGATGAAACAGGATTGCCCTGGGTCATGCCCAGTGCGAACATTCCCACTCTGGAAACCGCAATCGTTTATCCCGGGCAATGTTTGCTCGAGGGCACTAATCTTTCTGAAGGCAGGGGAACAACTCAGCCTTTTCAAATGTGTGGAGCACCTTTCTTAAATCCAAATCTGGTTGCTGATACCATGAGTAAAGAGATGCTGCCCGGGATTTCATTCCGGCCTGTTTCTTTCAAGCCTACATTTGACAAATGGCAGGGCGAGCAATGTGGCGGTGTCGAAATTCTTGTTACCGATCGTTCCATCTTCCAACCGGTTCGCACCAGCCTGGCTTTGTTGCACCACTTGCGGTTGCTTTCGGGTAAGCACTTTGCTTGGCGCGCGGAACCCTACGAATTTGTCAAAGATAAATTAGCAATCGATTTACTTTTGGGCAGCGATCGAGAGCGTATGCAGATGCAAGCTGGCATGCCTTGGCGGGATATCATTGCAGAATGGGCAGAAGAAGAGGCGGACTTCCTTTTTCATCGCAAGCCATTTCTTATTTACCTTGATTAATCGTTCTTACTATCTCTGCTTGATAAAAAGATTCCTTTCCGTTCTCTATTGAGTGTAGTGAATCCGTGAACCTATTTGGTTTCTAGCTAGTGCCTTGGATTCCTTTGATTGATAAAATGGGTTGTTTGAATCATTGTTCGTAAAGCTAAAACTTCATTTTTTGTAGTTCTTCCCCTTGCACATCTTTGTTTTTAATTTATAAGCCCTGGCAATAGGGGAGGGTCCATAATGCAGAATAGGTTTAAAAAGCACAGTCTGGGATTTTTGGTGATTTTGGCATTATGCCTGGGGGCAACTACGTCTATCGCCCAGCCACCTGAGCCTGCGAAAAAAGAGGAACCCAAGGCTGACGAGGGAGATCCTACATTTTTTTATCGCCTATCACAGTTCCTGATTCCAAAGCCAGATGTAGAATTTAAAAGACCAAACATTCGAGAGCCAGGTCCTGACTCTGCCAACTTCCCTAACAGCCCTTACACGCTTCCCAAGGGAATGTTTTATTTCGAGACAACGCCTTCAGTTGCGGGGAAGTCGAGTAATACTCCAAGAACCTACACCACCCCCACCTTGCTCCGATATGGGTTAACCGATGATGTAGAATTACGCTTGTTTACCAACTCATTAACCGTGGAGAGTGATCCAAGCAGGGCGGGATTTTCGCCCATTGTTTTTGATATGAAGCTTCATTTTTGGGATGAGAATAAAGACTTGTTTCTTCCCGCTGTAGGTATGGAAATCCTGCTCCAAAGCACCTTTGGTTCAAGCTTTTTAAATACAGGGGTTCAACCCAGCATGAATCTTTTATTCAGCAAGGATCTTGTCTGGGATACCGTTTTGGAAGCTAGTGTGGGTTTACAAAGTGGCGATATAGGACTTAGTACAGGCGACAGTTATGAAATGACTGTCCAAGGGGATTTAACAACCAAAGTCACTGAAAGAATATCCTTGTTTGTCCAGACCGCTTACAATGGTTCTGTTGATCCAAGGTTTGCAAATAATATTTTAGTAGGGGGTGGTGGGCTTTTGAATCTTACAGAAACTATTACAATTTATGGCAGCTATAATGCCAGCGTTGTAAAAACCCTACCCCCATACTTCACCCAAATGGGTATAGCTTTTGCCTTCTAGGAAGCTTTTTATTTCTGACTGCTCCAATAAACAGTGGGTTCATAGGTTGCAGAAAGATCAATCCTAACATCATCCACCATGTCGAGTGGATAGGTTACCGTTGCCTTGACTTTGTCACGGTCGATAAGGTTTACCAATGCGCCTCCAGATACTACGATTTCAGCGCACAACCAACGGGTGCGATCATCATGGGTGGTTGCAAGATATTTTTCCTTGATACCACCACGATGCCTTACATAAGTACCTTGCAGTAAAAGTCTCCACATCGCATAGCGCTTACCATTCTGGGCATATGCAAAGTTGGTAAGGGTTTCGGATTCTTCCTTGGTAAGGGCCCGCTTGGCCTGCCTGACTTGGATACTACCTTTGAAATTATAAAGCCTTGGTTCGATATCCAGCAGATAAACATGAAGGGTATCATCGGGGCCGGATTCCAACACTGCGAAGCTGCCATCGGTTTTCTTGAAAACAATGCCAGCATGGAAGGGTGGTGCGGTGCCTGCGATGCTGTAAAGCTTGGTCCAGAAAGGGCTCATGTCGTCAAAAAGCAGGATATCACCTTCCCTGGGAGTGTAGGGCCGTGAGGTTTTTTCAACCTTACCCTCCGTGCTTGTTTGATCCCAAAGATAGCCAAATGATTGTTGGCTTGGTTCTGCATTAACTGCCGAGGTAGCCAGAAAAGTCGCTAAAAAGATTGAACCTAAACTACTGATCACGATGAAAATCCTCCTATCCATGGAGATAAAACTTACAACATTTAATCGACAGTAAAATGCACTTAGACAAACCAAAATCAGTTGGATTACTTGCTTGAATGGCAATAAAGTTCGAAGAATAAGCCCTGTATTGATTATCTGGCCAGGGTTGATTATCTGGCCAGGGTTGATTATGCATGCTGGATTTGATTATGCCGGTTGTATCAAATATTCGGGTTATTATTTTTGGTAGCCAAACCTATTTATCAAATACCGATCGCCCATTCTCCCATAGTTGATTGGATCAATTCCAAGCAGTGGCCTGATAAATCCGGGGAAAATCGCATCTCGCTGGCGTTTTAATATTACCTTCATCACAACTACCATGCACTTTTCCAAAGGCCATAATCTGAAAGGCAATTCGGGGGTTTTCGCAAGTACTTTACCATCCCCACCCAATATTCGCTGCCTTAAAGGCGTATCTATAAAGCCCGTTGAAATTACACCAATATGCACTCCATCGCGATCCACTTCCATTCTGACGCTATCCAATAACCCCTGCAAAGCAAATTTACTTGCCCCGTAGATTGAATATTCGGGCACCCCTCTTCTTCCGGTAAGGCTGCTCATCGCAACAAAAGACCCCTGGGTTTTTTTTATGTGGGGGAGTGCATGATGAAGCAGATACAACACACCAAAGAAATTCACTTTCATCAGGTGTTCGATCGCATCGATTTTTGATTCTTCAAAGGGTGCCCGCATGGAAACACCCGCAGCGGCAAACACCAGGTCGATTTTTCCGAATTCAGAAATCGTTCCATCCACCAACTTTTTTACCTGTTGCTCCTCGGAAACATCTGCAGGTATTAGAAAAGGTGGAATCGCAGAACTTGGAAATTCTTTCTTCGCTTCCTGTAGCTTTGCCAGATCCCTGCCCGATATTACCACGGTGTAGCCAAGTGCGGAAAGTTTCTTGGCGGTGGCAAGTCCTACACCGGAAGATCCCCCTGTAATCAGTGCAACTTTTTCCCCAGCTTTAGACATGCTTTTTCCCGTCACGATTTCATATATTCAATTAAAACTTTGGTTTCACTTCGAACTATATTTACAATTATTATAGGTGATATTAAATCCAATGGGGTGATTATATGACAGTAAAGCTCAAACTTCTTGCGATTATCATTTTACTTCTGCAATCCTTGGACCTTACGGCTCAGATTCCTACCGCACAGCAACAAATCGAGGAGGCTTCAAAGGTATACGAACAAGCACTCACCCAGAAAAATGAGCTTTTATTGAAATCCATCCTTGCGGATAACTTCATCCTGACAACTGCTACAGGCAAGGTTCTTACCAAAAAAGATATGCTTCTGAATTTAAACAAGGAGGGAACGAAGTACGATAAATTTGAATCTTCCGAGGTCAGGATCCAAGTCTTGAATGATGCTGCAATAGAAACAGGAAAAGTGCATACCGTGGGGACTAGGGCTCAAAAGAAAATTGCTGAGACCACCCGCTATACCGATTTCTGGGTAAAGGTTCAGGGCAAATGGCTATTGCTGGCAGAGCATTCCAGCTTAATTACGAATCCATAGCATTACTTCTTCTTCGTGCTTTTTTGGGTGTTTGCTGAGCCCTTCGAACGGCCAAGGCCATCTTGAAACCTTACAGAACTGCCCGAGGTTGAAGCGCTTCCCGTTTTCCTTCCCAATTCATCATGAAACGAAATATCATCCCCCGAGCGCTTTGCTTCGCCCTGCCTCCGACCCGTATGATCGTAGAAAGTAACCTTATCTTTGCTCAGGTTTGCATGGCCATCGCTACGACCCATCGCATCACTGAAACGAATGCTGTCGCCTGAAATGGTGCCCTTGCCAATGGTTCTACCGCGCTCATCGTGAAAAGTAACCGAGTTGCCCGACCATTGCGCCCGAAGCGAAGTGCGGCCCAGGGCATCTTTTAAGGTGGTGGGTTTATCGCCCGAAAGAAGCCCTACAGCAGCGGCTTGCTTGACTTGTTCATCAAGGCCCTCGGTGGCAAAGGGTATCAACAAGGTGAAAACCAAGGTAGAAATAAACATGTTTGATATGTTCCTTAAGATTGCCTATTTTAAATCTATATAAGTTATTCGTTTGAAAGAGAATATTATTTCAAAGAATCCATTTTTAATCGATTCGGGAACTCAGTATATTATGGCATAAGTAGCATTGGATTCTTGATTTAAGGAGAATTGGCATGAGAATTCGGATTCTAGCCGCCTTGGCATTTTTGGGCTTGGTAATTGGTTTACACAGCATAGGTTTGGCCGGAAAAAGCGACGCTGCTGCTGATAAACCCTTGATGGTTTCTCATGATGTTTTCTTTTCCTTGAAAGAAGGCAATGCAGAAAATAAAAAGACTTTAGTCGAGGCTTGCCATAAGTATTTGAAGGGC
Organism: uncultured Candidatus Kuenenia sp.; assembly: GCA_964646215.1. Lineage (GTDB taxonomy): Bacteria > Planctomycetota > Planctomycetia > Gemmatales > Gemmataceae > UBA969. Next base: position 5,834 of record CAZYAY010000071.1, read on the forward strand.
CATCCCGGCGAAGTATTCTATAGCGCTGGAGTTTTGGCGGAAGATTTAAAACGATCTGTCAACGATTTAGACTTTGATGTTGCCTTGCATATTGTGTTTAATGACAAGGCCAGCCAAGATAAATACCAAGATGCACCACGACATCTTGAATTCATAGATAAGAATAAATCCTTGTGGAAAAGCGTCCGGGTTTTTGATTCCTATGTTTCCAAGTAACCAAGAAAGAGTTTCAACAATCATGAAAATTAAATCCATTGCATTTGTTTTGGCCTTGGGTACCACCCTTGGGGCCGTATCGGTAGGCCAGGCGATTGAGCGCGAAAACGGTCTGCTCAAAAAATTCTTCAACCGTCGCGCTTCTAACTCTACCAGTGTAAAAACGACTTCGCCCACTCAGGAACCACCAATGGCTACACCTGCGGGAAATGATCCTGCGAACAAGGGCGCTAAAAAGTTGCCTGTTGGACAGCTTACCTCCCTTAAGGACGATGCAGCAATCAACACCCTTAGCAGCGAAGAAAAGTCGCTTGGCTTTGAGTTGATCTTTAATGGTAAAGATTACAAGGGATGGGATAATAAAGGCAATTGGGTTGTTGAAGAAGGCGCAATCGCCCGCAAGGATAAAGGCGGTGGCATCACCTACAACGCCAAAAAGGTTCCTGATAATTTCGAATTGCGTTTCGAATGGAAGGTTGGCAAAGGAAGTAATAGTGGCATCTATTACCGCCCAGGCCAGTATGAATATCAGATCCTTGACAACAAGGTTCATAACGATGGGAAAAACCCCCGCACCAGTGCAGCCTCTCTTTACTACTGCATGCCTCCCTCCAAGGATGCCACCAATCCCGTGGGCGAATGGAATACGGGCCGGATTGTTTGCAAAGGCTCTGTAATTCAACACTGGCTGAATGGTGTTAAAGTGATTGATTTTGATTACAAGGATCCCAAGTTTGCCTGGGAAGTTGAACTGCTCAAGGTTCGTGGTGCAAACCTCGATGCCCGTGGTGCAAACTTCCACATACAAGATCATGGCGACCCTGTTTGGTTCCGGAGTTTAAAGCTTCGTGAATTGAAGGATTCCGATCAGCTTGACAAAAGCCCTGTGACACCCGCCAAGATTGCGGAAGACATCGTGAAGCGCGAACAGGCTTACATTGATAATTCGAAGAAAAAGAAGTAAGCCTTAGAGGTTAAAGATAATAGAAAGCCCGGGGAGAATAGATTCTTCCCGGGCTTTCTTATTGGTTTTGTACCAGTATCTAGGGTTTGGGTTTCTCTTCTTTTGATTCAGGTTCAGGCAGGGGTATTTCCACATACTTCATAGCTTCGTCGGGCAACTCATATGAACTATGGATCATTTCGAGTTCATCATTCACAAGGTCGGGGCTGATGATGCCTTGAAGAATTTGCACAGCAAAGATTTCCTGGAGTGCATCTTCAAACTTCACAAATGCAACGACCTGCCCTGATTGGATATTGACAACCCAAACACCACTGTTGCGTTCAATGTTTTGTTCGGTGATGGGTATTCCGCTGAACACTGCGGTTTCCCTTACCTGGGATAGCCCGATGAAGGCAAGAGGGCCAAAAAAATCCAAGCCGCGGGTGAAGCCAGGAACTGTTACAATGGCTTCATGTTTGCCAGTTTTAGGATCTACAATAGAGAGAGTGCCTTTTCCAGATTCGAGCACCCAGAGTTGCCCATTATGCCAGCGGGGCGAGTGGGGCATGGAAAGATTGCGAGTGATGATTTCACCACTGGGCACATCCATCAAGATGCCACCATCTTTTTTGTTGGCCCGCCATCCGGTGGGGGTGTTTGTCTCGCCAAGGGCGGTTACATATTTCGGCTTGCCATCAACCATTCCCATGCCATTGAGATGGCAACGATCATTAGGGGAATATCCGGTGATGAAGCGTGGTTTCCACCGTGGAACAAAGCTGTTGATATTGTCCAATGTGCACAAACATGAAAAACGGGTATTCACAACCCAAAGTTCATTATTGTTGCCATAAGCCATTTCATGCACAAGGATATCGCCTGTGGTGTGGGAGTCGCGGGGCATGTAGCAGGCATCGACTTTACCAATGGGCTCGCGTTTTTGTGCGACTGCAGGCATGTTGCGGAAGTGGGAAATATGCCCCGGTGTGCCAATAGAGAGAATCTGATGATTCGCAGCCAAGCCCATGGGGGAATCAAATGCCCGGAAGTGCGTGTTAAGCTTGCCATCCTGTGGCCGTAGAAAAACGAGCTTTCCAGCTTGATAGGTGGTTACCGCAAGTGAAGAGCGCATTTCGCTTAATATCAGGGGGAAACTCTCGGTATGCACGCTTCGCAGTGGTGGCAAAGCATTCGCATCCTTTTCAGGAGTGGGTTCGGGTTGGTTTTCCCCTTGTTTATCGGTGGTCAAGCGAGAGCCCCTTTTAAGTAATTCAGAGTGAGATAAGCAATGCTAGCTTAGCGAAAAAGTCTTGGGATGAAAAGACTGGTATCAAATCGATGCATTATCTGGAGTCTTTCTTGTTCGTTGCCTTGCCCGCTTTGTTCCCTTTGGTTTCATTTCCATCGGTGAAGGGGGGATGTTCAAATGGTACGGGCTTTGAGGTGACCCTGGGGTCTTTTGCTTCGGTGAGTGATTTCATCAGTTGCGCCGAAAGAGTGGCCTTGGTTTCAGAATACTTGGGATTGAGCGCGACATTATTGACTTGATCAGGGTCGTTTGCGATATCGTAAAGTTCTTCCGCAGGGCGCTTGCCAAAAGTGAAATCATAGAGCCATTTCCATTTTGGATCATTGCGATGATGAATAAGCCAAGCCTTGGTGGGGCTGGCGTCCATGTCTGCAAACGCAGTATAGGTGACATTCTGGAGGCTGTTGAAATCAGGAGTTTCTGTTTCTGTGATGTTTTTTGCTGAGCCAAGCGGCATACGATCAGGTTCGAAATTACGGATGTAAACAAACTCGGGGGTTCGCAGCGCCCGCATCGGGTAGGGAAGATTACCTTCCCTTGCAGCGCCCACGTGCCTTTCCCTGCCGGTGATCACCCAGTTTCTTGTTGGATCAATCTGCCCTTCTTTCTCTGAGCGAAGAAGTGGCAGCAATGTTTTGCCATACAAGCCTTCAGGCGGTTTCACTCCTGCAACTTCCATGAAGGTGGGAGCGAGATCGGGCAGCCTTACAAAGTCGTTGATGATTCTACCGCCCCTGCCTCCAGGCACCCTGGCAACCATCGCAACACCAACGCCATGATCATAGAGGTTGCATTTTCCCGAAGGCACTCCCGGCATTCCGTGGTCGCCACTGATGACGATGAGGGTGCGATCAAGCTGTTTCTTTTCCTCAAGTTGTTTAAGAAGAACGCCCACATAGGCATCGACCGCCTGGCATTCGCCCAGATAATCCGCGACATCTTCGCGTACTTCAGGAACATCTGGAAGAAACTTTGGTAGTTTCCCCTGAAGGGAATCGGGTTCGATGTTCCAGATTTTTTTTCCGGAGCCTTTGACCCAGGTGCGGTGCGTGGTGGTCACACCCAGAAAGTAATGCCAAGGTTTGCCTTGTTGGTTGGCGGCATGGAAGTCTTCAAAGTTTTTGTTGATCTGGGAGAGGATTTCCTGGCGTGCTTGTTCAAGAGATGCGCCTTTTTCAATGCGGGATGTAACTTCCTCGGAGAAGTTATTGGGTGCCCTACCCGCTTTTTCGTAGGCGTATTGCTGACCGCCAAAGGGCGCATCTGCAGGCGAACCAGGACTCCAAACCTTGTACGATTTCCCAATATGGTAACCACTATCGCGCACCATCAGGGGATAGGTTGGAATGGAAGAATCCCAGATTGCACCGTTAAGGATCGCCCCACGGCCTGTGTTGAAAAAGTATCTTCCCGAAAGCAAAGAGCTTCTACAAGGGGTACAGGAGGGGGAGTTCACAAAGGCGTTTTTAAACAACACCCCTTCCCTTGCAACCCGATCGATGTTCGGGGTTTTGACCACATCATTGATGGTGGGTCTGCCATCAATCCCCTTGTAGCAACTTGCATAACGGCCATAGTCATCAGAAAAGATGAAAAGGATGTTCCAGCGTGGTGCTGATTCTTCCGCATTGATGCAAGTATTTAAAAGCAGCATGGCAAGAATGCTGGGCAGGAGTTTTTTGATGGGGTTCATGATGTCGCCTGATGAGAAAAGAAAAAGAATAAAATTAGTCTAACTCCAAGGATGGTTGAAGTGTAGCCGGTAACAATGCGGGTGGGAAACCCGTGGCGGGCCTGTGGTATTGCAAAAGGTCGCGTGTGGTAATTACTTGGCGTCGACCACTTTGATTTTAACTTTGCCCATGACCCGGATAACAGGAAGAAGTGGCGCAAGGGTTTGTTGATCATGCCAGTTATGATCTGCAATTTTCAGATGTCCGGGACCCACTACCCCTTCGCCCAGGGTTGCATCCATTCCGACCCATGCATTTTGCACATAGACTTCGGTCCACATATGAAACCCTAGTTGGGGTGTGCGGGTTTTTGAATCTTCCACATACACCAACCCCAATGCGGTGCGTGAGGGTATGCCCGCAGCCCTGCACATGGCCGCCATCAGCATGGCATGCTGCCTGCAATCGCCTTGAAGATCTTTTGCAATTTGCCCTGCTGTGGCAAAACCAATGGAGCTTGAACCTTTCATGTTGTCGTAAACAAACCGTTCGATTTTGCGCGCCTTCTTTAATTCATCGGTTTCATTGCCCACCGCCTTGGTGGCGAGTTCCTTGACCTTGGCATCTGCACTTTCGAGAAAGTAGCTCGAATCGAGAAAATCCTTTGCTGGTTGTTTATCTTCCAGCCCTACATTCCCGAGTACTTTTAGTTCGAACCAACCATCCTCCAGCTTTTTAAGTTTCTGTCTGCCATCCACTGTAAATGCTGAAGCTCCTTCTGTGTTTTCAAGTTTAAACTGGTAGGTGACTTCCTCGCGGTGGTGGACATCGCGGATTTTTTTATCAAGGGTGATCATCGTGTTTAGGCCTATATCGGGGAGAACTGCAAGGTCGCCATCGTCCTTTTGGGCAAACTCCTTGGTGGTGCGATATAGAAAGATGCTGCCAATGCCCGGAAGTTCCATCACCGAGCGTTTGGGGATGAAATCATCACCCACCCAGGAAACCATTTTTGGAAGTTGAAGTGCGCTGCCGAAGATGGTTACTTTATCTGGTGACACTTCATAGCGCATCAGGCCCACTTTTTCACGTGTTGCCTTCGCTGGGTTCTTTTTGTCGGTTTCGAGAAAGTCCACTTCTTCCTTGGGAAAAAGTTCTGCTTGCATGCGGACGGTCTGCATCAGGCTTGGTTCAAAGTTGAGGTAATCGAATTTGGTGCCTGCCTTGGCTTTGTTCAACAACGGGAGTTTTTCCTGTTTATAGACACCAATTGCCTTGTCGTTCCAATTAAGGGCACGAGGTTCGGCAACGCCGGGCACTTTCAGCCATAGTTTTCCATCTTTCACTTCGCCTTCTTGAATTGCCTGGCCCTTGTCGAGATGTTGGATCATGCGGAAGGATTTTATTTTACCCTCTTGGTCTTCAACCATTTCTGTATCCATTTTCATTGCGACGACGGATTTGTAGCGTTTGAGCATGAGTTGCATTTCGAGGCGGGATTCAAAAAGTTTCGTGCCATCGGGTTGGGTGATTTCCTTCACGATTGAATGGAAGTTACCGCAGCGGGTTCCCTCGAGGTAGGCTGCATCCCAGTTGTCCTGGATGATGGTGGTCTTCGGAGTTTGAGCCAAAGAAAGCGAGAAGCAAAGAAGAATGGCGGGGATCGTAAGCAGGTATTTTCGCATGGTCGCTCCAGAGTGTATTTGGGCCCGTAGGCATAGACTTATAGTATCTGATTCTGTGCGGCTCACAAGAAAAAGTATCGATAAAATCTGTTTGTTAACAGGTAAAAATGAGATGAAAGTAAGAAAGCCGGGCTTCCTTGTTTTAATAACCACTATAGTAACAATATGATACATCAATTGGAAATCAGCGAATTTTTGGAGCAATCGAAGGGGCATCTTGCGCTTGATGTAAGAAGCGAGGGTGAGTACGACCACGGGCGTATACCCGGCGTGGTTAATCTTCCCTTGTTCAATAATCTAGAGCGCGAGATCGTAGGCACCGCGTACAAGCAAAAAAGCAAACGCGAGGCCACCCTCCTGGGGCTGGATTTCGCCAGCAAAAAAATGTCCGACTTTGTGCGATTCATCCAACCCAAGTTGAAAGATAACAAGGTGTTTGTGCATTGTTGGCGCGGTGGTATGCGCAGCGAAAGCATGGCATGGTTGTTTAATCTCTTTGAGCACGAGGTTTTTATTCTTCAAGGCGGGTATAAATCTTTTCGTAACCATGTGCTTGAGGTTCTTGATAAACCGCTTGATTATCTGGTTCTCGGGGGCCGGACTGGCTCGGGTAAAACCGCAATCCTTCACCATCTGAAATCACTGGGTGAGCAGGTTGTTGATCTTGAAGGGCTGGCGCATCACAAGGGGTCTGCGTTTGGCGCTCTTGGCCAGTTGCACTTGCAACCTTCCAATGAGCAGTTTGAAAATCTACTTGCCATGCAGTTAAAAGGGTTTGATTTGCAACGCAGGGTCTGGGTCGAAGATGAAAGCCGCTCGGTAGGCAAAGTTCTGCTGCCCGAATTGTTTTGGAAAAAGTTATTGCTGGCACCCTCGGCCATCATCAATCTTCCTTTTGAAGTGCGGGTGCAAAGATTGAAAGCTGATTACGGTGAAAATGAAGTCGATGGGTTGAGGCAGTCGATAAATAACATCAAGAAGAGATTAGGGCCGGATTGTACCGAGAAGGCGCTTTGTGCCCTTGACCAAAAAGATTTTGCAGGGGTTGCAAGGCTTGTTTTGGGTTACTACGACAAGCTTTACGACAAGGGTATCGCCAACAAGTTGAATCCTAATGTTCGCCATTTGGATTTTGCAACCGATGATCTGGATCCTATCGCCAAAGAGTTGCAACAACTCGATTCAGCTTCTCTGGTGGGTATTAAGGGGTAAGAACAGATATTAACGGCCTTAATGATTAATCGTTAAAGTCGTCAATATTGCGGAATAAGCCCAATAATCAAGCTTGGAGCATTTTTTGACGATATTAGTGATTGATTGAATATCCCTCTGAAGGTAGAATTTAGCAATAGGTTTAGGAAGTCCCGCCCTTATTAAAGATCCTGCCTCCCCCGCCTGTAACGGAGAATACGCCATGGAACAGAAATTTGAAGGAACTCCGAAATCCGAAATCCGCATGGATGGGTCAAAGCTTTTGCGTTCTGAGGTTACAAATGACTGGGGTTCTCTCTTGCGCTGGGTTATCACCCAGAACGGCAAAGAGGTTAATGTGCACAACGCAAGGCCCATGTTGAATTACGAACCCAAGCTTTCCACCAAGGGTAGTCATGAGGCAGTACTTCAGATGTGGAAGTATGTTGATTACAAAAAAGATGCCCAGGGCGAATTCACCAATAGCAAGTTTGTTGAAGTATCCAACAAAATAACATTCACCATTTAGTTCCCACCACCGTATTGCAAAGATAACCCAACAGTTTGTTACGGAGCCACAGCCATGTTGAATATTGGAAAAGAGCGAGTTCCCTTGTGTGAAGGCCCGTCAAGGCGCAGTTTCCTGCAGTTGGGAACAACAGGCATGGCGACGCTTTCGCTGCCCACGCTATTTAAGTTGGAAGCGTTGGGCGCGGTGAAGAATTCAGATGCGAAGATTCGCAACTGTATCACGATTTTTTTGGTTGGTTCGCCCGGGCAGCTCGATACTTGGGATATGAAACCCGATGCGCCTGCTGAAGTAAGGGGCAAATTCAAACCCGTTCAGACCAATGTAAACGGTATACAGATCTGCGAACACTTTCCGATGATGTCCAAGATGATGGACAAAGTTGCTTTGATTAGAAGTTTGCACCATCGCACCGGTGCCACCCACGAAAATGGGCAGCGCTGGATGATGACAGGCCATGACTTCAATGCAGATAGTGTCAAGCCTCATCAAGGTAGTGTTATTTCCCGTGTGTTTGGCCAAAAAGGCGAGCTTCCTTGTAATATCGTGCTTCCCGGCCCGATAGGTAATACAGGTGCGGGGCCGCTTCATGGTCAGTCTTCCGGTTACCTGGGCAGCGCCCATGAACCTTTCTTCCTTAACTCGGATCCCGCAAACAAAGATTTTAAAGTGGGCGATCTCGAAGTGGCGCAGGGGCAAGGGAATAACCGGCTTGATGCCCGTAAACAACTTCTGACCCAGCTCGATGATATTCAACGCAGAACTGAATCACGCAGCACCCAGATGCACGATAGTGCATACGATCGAGCTTTCAGGCTTCTTACTTCACCCAAGGCGAAGCAAGCTTTTGATTTGGGCCAGGAAAATGAAAAGTTGCGTGATCGCTATGGTCGTAACACTTTTGGCCAAAGCTGCCTGATGGCTCGCAGAATGGTCCAAAATGGCGTACGATTTGTTACTGTCAATCATTTTGATACCGTGTTCAATCTTTCGTGTTGGGATATGCACGCTGATGGTGGTGGGCTTAATAACACCTACCTCGATTATGAAAGGCTTCTTTGCCCGCAGTTCGACATGGCGTTTACCGCACTGATCGAAGACCTTCAACAAAGGGGCATGCTTGAGGAAACCGTTGTTGCAGTGCTTAGCGAGTTTGGTCGCACCCCAAGGATCAATCCCAAGGGTGGGCGGGATCATTATCCCAATGCTTGGACTAATTTCCTGGTGGGTGGGAATATCCGTGGCGGCCAGGTGATTGGCTCAACCGATAAGATCGGTTCAAGGCCCAACGATTTCCCAGTCGAGCCACCTCAAATTCTTGCTTCCATTTATCATGCCATGGGTATCAACCTGGATACCACCATGATGCCCGGGCCCGGCGACAGACCTGTTCGCCTGGTAGAGGCAGAACCAATCCG
>CAZYAY010000072.1:0-14704 GCA_964646215.1 uncultured Candidatus Kuenenia sp.
TGGTTCCATTATTGACCAAGGAAATTGCATCCATGACCGAGATTAATCCCGCCCCTGCCAAGTCCAACAAGTTTGCACTCTTGATGGTTTTTCTTGTTGTCTTCATCGATCTTCTTGGCTTTGGAATTGTTTTGCCATTGCTTCCCATATATGGCGACCAATATGTGTCGCGGGTTCTCCCAGAAGGTTCTTCCAAGGTTTTTCATGGCATCATCCTTGGCTTGCTGATGTCTTCTTTCTCCATGATGCAATTTCTCTTTGCGCCGGCATGGGGACGGTACTCGGACTTTGTGGGGAGAAAACCCATCCTTCTTCTGGGCCTTCTTGGTTCCATTATTTTCTATGCCCTCTTTGGTTTCGCTTCCACCCTTCCACCTGAATCCGCACACCTTGCACTTTTCCTTTTGTTTGCAGCACGCATTGGCGCTGGTATCTGCGGTGCAACCATTGGCACTGCCCAAGCTGTTATTGCTGATTCCACCTCCAAGGAAAACCGCAGCAGGGGCATGGCACTAATTGGTGCGGCCTTTGGCATCGGTTTCACCTTTGGCCCCTTGGTTGGCTTTGGCGCTTTAACTTTCTTTCCTGATCAGGCAGGCGCTACGGGTTATATTTCCGCTGGTCTATCGCTTCTTGCTTTCATCCTTGGTCTGGTGAAAATGCCCGAGACCAGGGTTCCCGGTGGGCATAGTGCAAATCGAAAAATCTTTGACGTTCCGGCCTTTAAGAATGTCCTGGCCAACCCCGCGCTTGGACCCATCATTTTTGTTTTCTTCCTGGCAACCATTGGCTTTGGTGCTTTCGAATCCACCCTCGCGATGATCAACCAGGATGTTCTTAAGTTTGGCAGGACATCCAACTTTCTGCTCTTTGCCTATGTCGGCCTTACACTCAGTCTTGCAAATGGCCTTTATCGCCCGCTTTCGCGGAAATTCTCGGTCTTTTTCTTTCTCACCTTGGGCATTCTTCTCATGGGTTCGGGAGTTGCGAGCCTGGCCGGTATCACCTATATTTCCCGCAACAACATCCTCCCTGATTTTCTTCTCCCACTCATGATGATAAGCCTGACCATTTCCGTGGTTGGATTTGCCTTTCTAACCCCTAGCGCCCAGGCGCTTGTATCACAACGCGCCGACCCCGAAAGGCAGGGTGAAATCCTTGGAGTCAACCAATCCTGCTCTTCCCTGGCCCGTATCTTCGGACCGATCTTTGGGCTTACCCTTTATAAGTTTGATAGCATGGCTCCTTTTATTTTCGCGGGGGTTCTCGTTCTTGCCATGCTACCTTTTGTTTCCAGCATTCGTAAATTCAAGGAAGTTTGATCACCGAACCGTGATGAGCTTAAGAGGCTCTTCCCATTCTTTGATAAATAAGTTTGAAAGCTGTTTTTTCTTAATCATGAGAAAGGGCCGCAATTACCATGATGGAGTTAACATCTGGTAAAGATGCTGCCTTGTTGAAATGATAGAATTGGATGGATTTAAAAGCTGATGATTTGATTATTGATCGGGTGTGTGGGTACGGAATTTTAATTGATGGGGAATTAAAGATGCAGGTATTTTGTAGTCCGCTTCGTTATGTCCAAGGTGTTTCAGCCAGCAACCAATTGGCCCAGCAGATGGATGCGGTTGGGATGAAGCCCCCGGTCTTGCTTGTTGCGAGCAAGTCTGCCCGTAGGCAGGCGGAAAACGCCTGGCAGGAAAGCATGAAGCAGATGGGGTGGGAGTTTTCTATTCTTGATTTTACGGGCGAATGTACACCCAAAGAAATTGATTCTGTTGTTGCAAGGGCGAAAGCTCTTGGTGTTAAAAGTTTGGTGGGCGCGGGTGGCGGGAAAGTTTTGGATACTGCACGCGCTGCTGCAAATATCTGCAATATTTCAATCGCACTTGCACCCAGCATTGCTTCAACCGATGCCCCAACCAGTGCTCTTTCGGTTGTTTATGATGAACAGGGCAAAGTGCTTGAATATCGCATCTTCAAGCGGAATCCAGATCTTGTTTTGGTTGATATAAGTTTGATTTCACAGGCCCCGGTAAGGTTTCTTGCAGCAGGCATTGGCGATGCCCTTTCAACCTTCTTTGAATCAGATGCCTGCAGGTTGTCTAGAAAACCCAACATGCGGGGCGGTTTAAGCACGCAGGCTGCATTTGCACTTGCCCGGTTCTGTTTTGATTCAATCATTGCTGATGGTGCAGATGCCTGTGTCGCGGTCGCCAACAAGATAATCTCTCCCGCACTTGAACGTGTGGTTGAGGCGAATACCCTGCTATCCGGCCTCGGGTTTGAGTCTTCAGGACTGGCTGCCGCCCATGCCATTCATAATGGTTTGACCATGATTCCCTCGACCCATGATTTTTTGCATGGCGAAAAAGTCACCATCGGGGTATTGACCCAACTGGCACTCGAAGGCAAGCCCAGGCCATTTTTTCAAGATATCGTCAGGTTTCTTAAATCAGTTAATCTTCCCACCCGCCTGAAAGATCTTGGTATTGATGTTACCGATCTTAATGCCATAAATATCATTGCGAAAAGGGCAACCCAGCCGGGCGAAACCATTCATAATGAGCCTTTCCCCGTGACCTTATCCATGGTTGCAGATGCCCTTCGTGCCGCCGATGCACTTGCTTCCCAGGTTTGAAATTCAGCCATTCGTTGCAGTATGCTTATGAAAAAGTGAACTTAGGGCGGATTAACACCCTGAAAATGATGGTTTCTCTCCTAATTACACTTTTATTATTCACGAAACCTTCTTATTATACAGCTTCATATTTCTTAGTTATCTTTTCAAGGGTAGTAACAATGCCTAGAGGGAATAGCAGATCAAAGATAATACGGGGCTTTACCCTGATAGAATTGCTGGTCGTGATTGCGATTATCGCAATTCTTATTGGTTTGCTGTTGCCCGCAGTGCAAAAGGTACGGGAAGCATCTGCAAAGGCAACTTGCAGTAACAACCTCAAGCAATGGTCGCTTGCAATTCATAATTACCATACGACCTATGGAAGTTTTATGCCCGCGGCGGCTGCCAATCCCAACCGTATTTCCTGGCCTGTGTTCTTATGGCCTTATGTCGAGATGGATAATACTGCCAATAAGTACGATAAAAATCTGGGGTTTTGGCAACCCAACAACACCATTGTTAACACTCATACCGGGGTTTGTTCCACGACTTCGAAAATATATTATTGTGGATCGAGTCGCCAGGATGGGAAATGGCAAGGGGATCAATACTGGCGGGCAAGAAGTAATTATGTGATAAACTGGGGCCCCGTGCGAATGCCTTTGCTCGGTACAGCACCTCAAAGCTTTTCTCCATGGGGCTATACCGATTTTTCTAACCGGGCCTCACCCAGGATTTCCAGATTGGAATCCTTCGCAGATGGAACTTCCAACACATTGGCTTTTTCTGAAGTGCTTATGCATGACAACGATGCTGCTGCCGATTTCCGTGGCGATTTTATGAATGATGATACTCAATGTGGAAGGTTCATGACGATCGACACCCCTAATAGTGGTGTTGATGAATTGAGCGGTGGCTGGTGTCTCAACGATGCGGTTAAAATGCCCTGTATAGTAAGTGGAAATGGAAAAATTGCAGCACGCAGCAGGCATTCTGGTGGTGTGAACGCCAGTTTTTGCGATGGGTCTATTCGCTTTATTTCCAATTCCATTTCATTGGCAACCTGGCAGGCAATCAGCACCATGAATGGTTCTGAGGTATTCGATCCCAATTACTAATCTTGAAGTCATCATGAATAAACTTTTATCCTCGTTTGTATTTGCCTCCTTCCTGGTTTGTGCCTGCAGCAGTGGGCCTGCCAACTATCCTGTTGCGGGGGAAGTAACCCTCGATGGTAATCCTGTCGGTAACAAAGATGATGCGGTCATTCGTTTTGAAAGCACGGACAAGAAAGGCAATACCTCTGAAAGTTTTGTTGTTGAAGGAAAGTATTTGGCAAAGCTTACCGAGGGGAATTACAAAGTGTCGCTGACCTGGAGTAAAAAGACAGGTAAAACCTTGAAGAGTAAAATTGCGGGCCCCGGTCAGGAATCAGAAGAGATAATACAGATGATTCCAGCCAGGTATGCTGCTGATAGCACCTTGAAAGTTGATGTCTCCTCCAAGAATCTGCGCCATGATTTCAATCTTAAAAGCAAATGAAGAAACCAGGCATAATGTGTGATTGCACAACCAGATGAAACCCTTGCTGCATGAACCAAGTGTTCAGGCTTATTGCATATGGAATAGTTTGGCTTGAAGTATTATTCCGATTGATACAGGTGAGGTTTTAAGTTTAACGCCCGCCTGCTTTATTAAGTGTTACAAAGATAAAGAATATGTTTTAGCATATCCCTAACCGAGATCATTGCGGTGGGTTTTCCATCTTTCAACACAGGCAGATGCCTGTAACCGCCATTATCCATCTTGTGAAGTACGAACGCCAGCCTGTCGGTGGTGCGAACGGTTTCGGGTTCTTCGGTCATATAGTTGGAGATGGGTTTTTCTGCATAATCGGTCGGGTCATCAAGCACATGGTTTAGCAGGTCTCTTTCGCTGAAGATTCCAAGCATTTTATTTTGATCATCAACAACAAGAAGGGCACCGATGTTTTGATCGATCATGATATCGAGGGCTTGCGAAACGGGGGTGGAGGCATGAAGGATGACGGCGGGGGCGGGCTTTACAACGCCCACGGGATCTTCCATCAGGCTTCTTTCAACGCGATCATGAGCCACCGGAACATCAAAAGAGGAAAGGTCGAGCTTGCAGTTGCTGCAGGAATCGATGCCTGGGTAATTTCGTTTGTTGCAATGGGGGCAGATCATGGTTTATTCCACAGGGAAGGAATCGGGGCCTTCAAGGTCTAGTTTTGGTATTTCCGGGTTCGGAGTATTGGTGCCACGGTAAAAAGATTCATGATGGCAGATTCTGGTGACAGCTCGGAAAACTCCGATACACTCAGGGAAATCAGGGTTTTCAAGAGTGGCAAGCATCTGGGCTGCGAAGGAACTTTCGCATGCCTCATCATGAATCGCAGGTGCGGTTGAACTATTGGGCTGCACAAGGCTGACCGAGGCGTTCTCGAATTTAATCCCCTGCCTACCCTGCGCCCCGTAAACCATCGCCTTGCCATGCTCCAGATACACAAGATGTTCTGGCCGATCGTGTTGGGTTGCAAGGTTGTCGAATACGAGATCGTTGTAGACCTTGCAGTTCTGGAGGATTTCAACAAACGCTAAACCTTTATGTGCGGAAGCCCGCTGCAGGACTGCGCCAAGATGATCGACATCAACATCGAGCGATCGTGCAACGAAGGTGGCACCAGCCGCGAGTGCAAGTGCGCAGGGGTGCCAGGGGTTGTCGGAAGAGCCTTCGGGGCATGTTGCGGTGAGGGTTCCGGGCCTGGTGGTCGCGCTTTCCTGCCCACGGGAGAGCCCGCGTATTTCATTGTTGATGAACAGAACTTTAATATCCACATTGCGTCTGCAGGCGTGCAATAGGTGTTGTGTGGCTGCGCCAAACCCTTCTCCGTCACCCAAAACAATCCAAACCGTGAGGTTGGGTTGTGTAAGTTTAAGGCCCATACCCGCGGAAACCGCACCACCATGCAGCCCGCGAAATCCATAGGTGCTGAGGTAGTTTGGCATGCGCGAGGCACAGCCAATGCCTGATAGGAAAACTTGTTGCTCCTTGAGGCGTGGCATATCGGAGAGCATTTTTTTAACTTGGGCGAGGATTGCGAAATCCCCACACCCTGGGCACCATCGCACTTCCTGTTCCGAGGCAAAATCGGTGGGCTGATTATGGGTGATCATGAAGATTCTCCCCTGGCGAACTGAATGATGGCTTGTTCAACTTGGGAGATGACAAAGTTAAGGCCATCCTGCCTGGTGAAGCTGATGCCATTGAATTCGAATTTTTCCTTGAGCAATGCAAAGAGCCTGCCCGAGTTTAATTCCGCGACTAAGATTTTAGGATAAGAGTTAAGAAGCATCTGCATGTTTTTCGGAAGCGGATTAAGAAAGCGTAGATGCGCAAAGGCGACAGAGATACCTTTTTTTCCGGCCAATACCGTGGCTGCCTCGAGAACGTTTTTAGTCCCGCCCCATCCCAGAACAAGAATCTGCGCATCGTTGTCGCCAGATACTGGAAGTGGCCCCAGAAATTCTGCAATTCTTTGCATGCGTGCAGCACGATGCCGGTTCATTGCAAGGTGGTCTTGGGGTAGAAAACTTACCTGGGGACTGTTTAACTTGCGTTCGTTACCACCCAAGCGGTGTTCTTTACCCGGGGTGCCCGGGGTGATCCATGGCCTTGCAAGGTGATCATCGCATTCGTAAGGGCCGGATGAGGAATCCGATGCGAAGTGCGGGAATTCAAAATCGGGAAGCGATTCGGGTTCGGGTATAAGCCAGGATTCACTGGCCCGCGAATTCAAAAGATCATGAAGGATGCAAACTGGTGCAAGAAAGCGCATGGCAACCTTGGCGGCAAGCAGGGTTAATGCGAAACAATCTGAAGGGGAATCTGGAGCCAGCACGACGAGAGGCGCTTCGCCATTTCTTCCCATCAATGCCATGCCCAGATCGGATTGCGCGACCCGCTGGGGCAACCCGGTGGAAATTCCCGCTCGTTGGTATTCAAGCAGAAGTAATGGAAGTTCGGCTGCGGATGCCAGGCTCACAACTTCTGATTGATGGGGAAACCCGATGCCTGAAACAGCGGTGCATCCAAGGCCCCCGCCATAGGAAACTCCAATTGCGATGGAAGCAGCAGCGTGTTCATCATCAGCAAGGATGAAGGAAAACCCATCGCCTGTGTTCTTGGCGGCGAGGGAGCTGATCTCGTGGGAAGGTGGCCTGGAGGTGGATGCGAGCAAAACGGGCCTGCCAGTTTTCAACGCAACATGTTTGAGGGCGAGAAGCGAGGCATCGTTGCCCGAGATCATGCGACAAATTCGCCCTTTTTTGCTCAGAGATTCCACGGGGTGATAGGCGGGAACCTGGGGAAAGACATTCGCGGTTTCAGAATAGATGAAGCCTGCCTTGAATGCTTTTTGCGAAGCATCAAGGATAGATGGATTGATGGAAAACTTTTGTTTCAGCCAGCGCAATACCGGGTCGATTGGAATGGAGTAATACCACAACAGCATGCCAAGTGCGAAGAGGTTTCTGCAACGATCGACTTCGCGGTAGGAAAGAATCGCACCTTTTTCGCCTGCCCGGGTTAGATTGATTGCATGGTTGGTTAGTTGCGCCATGGGCACCGATATTGTCCGATGGAAAAGCTGGTTTTTTCCTGCGAGCGGGTTTTCGAGGTAACCTGCACAGGCAAGTTCTTCCGCGCCAAACGAATCCGAGTTGGCAAGCAGAATGCCATCTTTTTCGAGGCAGTTTTCGTGCAGCTTCAATCCCGCGGGGTTCATCGCAAGCAGGAAACTGGTGCGGTCATCGATCGGCTCATGGTAGGGTGCAAAGGCCAGCGAACTGGTATGAACGCCTGCAAGGGTGTTGGCGTGGGAACGAATTTCAGCAGGGTATTCGGGTATCGAGTAAAGATGGTATCCGCGCGAACCCGCCGCCAAGGCAAACAAGTGTGATAACATCGCAATGCCATCATGGGCGTCCCCTGTCATTCGGATGGCATGTGCGGGTGCCAAAGGCAACGAAGGCGCAACAAGATCTGGGTTATCCGGGTTGACAGTTTTTTCTTCCATGCGTTCGTTTGCCTTGTTCAGAATTCAACCTGTCGTTTGTGAATCATGCCCCTTCCGCACAGGGCGGGTACTGGGTCGGGTCGGGGGGAAGATTAAGCACCGCAGTGGGAAAATGCCCCGCAAGGTAATGCACGATCCGTTTCACCGACAAGATGCCCATCGGTTTATTTTGATTATCGAGCACGGGCAGATGCCTGTAGCCGCCTTCCTGCATTTTACGGATTGCAGAACTGATGGAGTCGGTGGGCGATACCACGACGGGGCTTGGCGTCATCACCTGCTGGATGGGGGAGTCAAGGGGAAGCCTACGGGCCAGAACCCTGCGGATGAGATCGCGTTCGGTAAAGAGGCCCAGCAAATGATCATGCCTGCAAATAAGAACGCAGCCTATCTTTTTTTCACGCATCAGCAAGATGGCCTGCGTGACCGTTGCTTCGGGAATTAAGCGATAATCTTCCGTGGGCTTAAGCCTGATTACGCTTTCAACTTTTAGATTTCGGGCAAGTTCCATGCAGCAGTCCAAAAAGGTTGGTCTGAAACATCACATTAAAAAAGGTCTGATCCCCAAAAAAAATCGTTCATCAAGCCAAATTTACTAGAATCTGTTAAAAAATTAGGTAAGTTAGTTCTAGACCTTAAAGAATGTAAGTTACCTTACCTCTATATTATTGAAAATTGGTCCTTTGTTAATTTGATGAACCAACATTATTGAACAAGACCGCTTTATTAAACAGGATTTATGTCATGCACTCTCCCTCCCAGTATGATGCAGTTCTTCCAACCACCAGAACCCTGGCCCTCATCGATGAGTCTGCTCTTCTTGCTGCAGCCAGGGCTTGCAATCGCAGCCTTGACTGGCTTGCCATTCGTAAATTTTTAATCGATGAATCCATGGGAAGGTATGGTGAAGCCGCTGTTTATGTGGGTCTTCCCCCTTCCAGCCATGCTGAATACCAGGAACAACGCTCTAAAAAGCTCCGCTTTTGCCATTGGTTGAAAACTCACGGGTTCATGGTGATGACCCGGGATGGTGCCCCTACAGGCGATGGTTATTACAAGGCCAGCATCAATCTGATGATGGCGGTGGATGGGATGGAATTATGTGGCGAATTCCGCCCACAGGTATTGATGTTGGTAACCGCGGATCCAGATTTTGGGCACCTTGCATTAACCCTTCGTAAAAAAGGCGTTCGTGTTGAACTTGCTGCAATCGAGCAGAATGTTAGCAGCGATCTCAAGGGATCGGTCAATCATGTGATCGATTTACGGCCACTATTCAATAAATTCGAAAATCTTAGAAATGAAGGTGCTGGAGCAGGTCCTGCCAATGGTGGCGCTCCGGGTGCACTGCCTTCTGGTAGATATATTCCTGATGTTGAAGATGAACTTGAAGATCTCGGCCCTGCCGATCATCAGGGTTATTCATAACCTATACAAATGTAAGAGTAGAGCTTTAGTTTTTGCTCAGTCATTGGTTAATTGGTTTCACGATTTGAAAGGTATTATGAATCATGGCAAATGCAAATGTGATCAACTTGACGACTGAAAATTGGGAAGCTGAAGTTGTAAACAGCAAAGTTCCTGTTTTGGTCGATTTTTGGGCTGCGTGGTGCGGGCCTTGCAGAGCTCTTGGGCCCACTATCGATAAAATTGCAGATCAGTTCGCTGGTAAAGCCAAGGTTGGCAAGCTTAATACCGATGAAAGCCAGGAAATCGCAATTCGATATGGCATCAACTCCATCCCTGCGATTCTTGTTTTCAATGGTGGTACAGATCCCGTGGATCGTACCGTTGGTGTTCGCCCTGAAGGTGAATTTGTCAAAATGCTGAACAAGCAATTGGGCCTATAAAAGCCGTAGGACTACCTTTAATAAACTTTAAACATAAGGGCCTTGCAAACTTGGTTTTGCGAGGCTCTTGTGCGTTTTATTTTTATTGTCTTTGCGTCTCTTTTTGATTACAATCCTTGTTGATACAATTTGAACTAACCTAGTTTGAATTATTCGGTTTTTCCTTCCTATGTTTATATTCAAGAGGCATTTTCCCATGCTGCGATTCCTTTCCATTTCACTCCTTTTGATTTGTTTGCCTAATGCAAACGCCCAGCCCTTTCCTTTTCAAAAAGGTGATCATGTAAGCATTTTGGGCAATACTCTTGCTGAACGCATGCAGCACCATGGTTGGATGGAAACCCTGATTCATTCCCGCTTACCCGGGCACGAACTTTCATTCCGTAACCTTGGGTTTTCAGGGGATGAACTTACCTTGAGATTAAGATCTGCGGGCTTTGGCTCGCCCGAAGACTGGCTTAAGATGACAAATGCCAATGTGGTCTTTGCTTTTTTTGGTTATAACGAATCCTTTGCGGGCGAAGAAGGCCTTCCCAAGTTTGAAAAAGATCTCGACTCTTTCCTTAAAGAAACTCTTTCTAAAAAGTATGATGGTAAAAACAACCCACGTATCGTTCTCTTCTCTCCAATCGCCCACGAAAACCTCAAGGATCCAAACCTTCCCAACGGGATTGAAAATAACAAGCGCATAGATCTTTACACCAAAGCCATGGCTAAGGTTGCTGCAGCCAACAAGGTTTTCTTTGTTGATTTATACACCCCTACACTCAATCTTTATTCTGTCTCAGAAAAACCCCTCACCATCAATGGCATCCATCTGAACGAGTATGGTGATAAGTTGGTCGCCCAGATTATTGAGAAGCAACTCTTCCAGAATGAAGGCGATAAAAAAGACGCAGCATTTTTAGATAAACTACGTGCATCGGTGCTCGAGAAGGATTTTCACTGGTTCAATCGCTATCGCACCGTGGATGGTTATTCCATTTATGGGGGGCGTGCGGATCTTCGCTTCGTTGCAGGTCAGACCAATAGGGTGGTGATGGCAAGGGAGATGCAAATCCTTGATGAGATCACCGCCAATCGTGATAAGAAAATCAGTGCTGCCGCCAACGGCAAAGTGCTGCCCAATGATGATTCCAACACCGCACCCTTCCTTGAAGTTGTAACCAACAAACCCGGCCCTCTTCCCGGAGGTAAGCATATTTTCCTCGATGGTAAAGATGCTATTTCCAAGATGACGATTGGCAAAGGCCTGAAGGTTGAACTCTTCGCATCTGAAAAAGAATTTCCCGACCTGGCAAAGCCCGTGCAGATGGCTTTTGATACCAAGGGGCGCCTTTGGGTCGCTGTAATGCCATCCTATCCCCATTGGAAACCCAAAGAAGAAATGAATGATAAAATCCTCATCTTCGAAGATACCGATGGTGATGGCAAGGCAGACAAATGCAAGGTCTTTGCTGACAGGCTTCATGTTCCTACCGGCCTCGAATTCTGGAACGGTGGACTTCTCGTTGGCCATCAACCCGACCTCTTGTTCCTTAAAGATACCGATGGTGATGATGTTGCTGACGTTCGCGAACGCGTTTTGCATGGCATCGATTCTGCGGATACACATCATGCTTTAAGCAGCTTTGCCTATGAACCAGGTGGCGGGCTTTACTTCCAGGAAGGCACCTTCCACCATACCCAGGTCGAAAGCCCTTACGGCCCACCCCGTAGATGCGCCAACGCAGGCGTTTTTCGCTACGATCCACGCAGACAACTTTTCGATGTCTATGCCTCTTATGGTTTTGCCAATCCCCACGGCCATGCCTTTGATCGCTGGGCCAGGCAGATTGTTACCGATGGTACGGGTGCTGTTCCCTACGATGGCGCCCTCTTTTCAGGCAAACTGAATTTCCCCTCCAAGCATGGTCAGGCCCCTACTGTTTACAAACAGCGCACCAGGCCTTGCCCTGCTACGGAGTTCCTCACTAGTAATCACTTCCCTGAAGAATTTCAAAATAACTACATTGTTCCCAATGTGATTGGCTATCAGGGAATCATGCGATACAAGATCGAAGAAGATGGTGGGAGTTTCAAGGGCACCGAACTTGAACCCATTCTTTCTTCCTCTGATCCTTCCTTCAGACCTTCGGATATTGAAACCGGACCTGATGGCGCTCTTTGGTTCCTTGATTGGCAGAACCCCATCATCGGCCACATGCAGCATAACCTTCGCGACCCTAGCAGAGATAGAAACCATGGGCGCATTTACCGTGTCACCTATGAAGGAAGACCTCTTTCCAAACCCGCAGCGATTCATAATGAACCGATTCCAAAACTCCTCGAACTTTTGAAATCGAAGGAAGATCGGGTCAGGCATCGCGCCAGGTTGGAGCTTGATACTCGCAAGTCTGCAGATGTTGTTGCAGAGCTTGCAAAGTGGATTGCCAAGCTTGATAAAAACGACCCTGATTTTGAACATCAGATGATGGAGGCACTTTGGATTCATCAAAGGCACAATATTGTCAATGAAGCCTTGTTGCAAAGAATGCTGACCTCGACCGAGCCCAATGCAAGGGCCTGTGCAACCCGGGTTTTGTTGCAATGGCGCGATCGCATCTCCGACCCGCTGGAAAAATTTAAGACGATGGCGGGCGATGAGCATGGGCGTGTTCGCATGGAAGCAATTCGTGCTGCAAGTTATTTTGATGTTCCCGAAGCGATGGAAGTTGTTTTCATCGCTATGGATAAACCCAGTGATATTTACATTGATTATGTTCGTAACGAAACCCTCAAAATGCTTGATCCCATCTGGAAAGATGCGATTGCAAAGGGTAAGGATGTTAAAATCAAGAGCGAGGCGGGCTCACGCTTTTTGCTTCGCAGCCTTCCTGTTGAAAAACTTGTCACCATGGAAAAGACGAAGCCCGTCTGCATGGAATTGATGTCAAGGCCCAATGTTCGCGATGAAGTCAGACGCGAAGCTTTGCGTACCCTCGCTTCGCTTGAAGCCAAGACTGAAGTTAGGATTCTTCTCGATGCTTTTGTTGCAGTTGATGCAAAATCTGATCAAACCGATTCTTCCGTATTGTTTGATATGGTCAGGCTTTTAGGGGGAAGAAGTGCTAGCGAGTTGGGTTCGGTTCGGGCAGATCTCGAAAAACTTGCCACCGCTGCCAAAACCCCGCTACTTCGCCAGGTTGGATTTGTCGCACTCATCAACATCGATCAATCGATTGAAAACACTTGGGTGCTTGCTTCGAAGTCGATATCTTCTTTAAGAGATCTTCTTACTGCAATACCACTTATTCCCGATCCCAATCTGCGGGCTCTCTTTTATTCCAAGGTGGAACCGCTTTTGACATCTTTGCCCGCCAACCTCGCTACGAATGCAGGTAAGGCTGGCATGGGCCGTTTTGTCCGCATCGAACTTCCAGGCAAACAGCGCACCCTTACCCTTGCGGAAGTTGAAGTCATCAGCGATGGTGTCAACCTTGCAAGAAAAGGCAAGGCCACGCAGTCATCTACTTCCAACGGTGGCGATGCCTCTAAAGCCATCGATGGTAATAAAAGCCCTACTTTTGGGGATGGTGGTCAAACCCATTCTGCAGAGGGTACAGATAACCCTTGGTGGGAACTTGATCTCGGCTCTGAAGCAGTGATTGAATCCATCATCATTTATAATCGGGCTGATGGTGCCCTCGGGTCCAGATTGAATAACTTCACCGTTAAGGTGCTTGATAAGGATAAAAAAGAAGTCTTTAGCAAGGTTAACAATCCCGCTCCTGCAACCAAGGTTGCAATCGAAATGTCGGGCGTTGATCCTGCATCGCTTGTGCGTAAGTCTGCGATGCTGGCCCTCGCCTCAATCCGTGGTGAAGAAACCAAGACCTTCAACACCCTTTCCAAGTATGTCAAGGAAGGTTCGGATCGTAATTCTGCGATAAATGCGATGCAGAGAATCCCCCGTAATGCTTGGGTGAAAGAAGAAGCTGCCCCCTTGGTCAATGCGCTTTTAGAAAGTATTCGCAAGGTGCCCGCCACCGAACGATCCCAGCAAACTGTTCTCGATACCATCGAGTTCACTGAATCGCTCGCAGCGTTGCTGGCTGATGATCAAGCACGTAAAGTAAGGGCTGAACTAGGCGAGTTGGGCGTGCGTGTCATCCGCCTGGGTACGCTTTTGGAACGCATGGCTTACGATAAGGAAACTTTGGTGGTCAAGGCAGGCAAGCCTGTTGAGATCATTCTTGAAAACTCCGATCTCATGCCTCATAACTTTGTCATTCTGACTCCGGGAAGCTTGACGGAAATCGGTATGCAATCGGAGAATGATGCCAATAAGCCTGAATTCCAAGCCAGACAGTTTGTTCCCAACTCGAACAAAGTGCTTGCGAAGAGCGGTTTGCTGCAACCTCGGGAAACCCAGCGCATCAGCTTTGTTGCGCCCACCAAGCCAGGCGTTTATCCCTATGTTTGCACCTATCCTGGGCATTGGCGCAGAATGTATGGCGCACTTTATGTGGTTGCGGATCTTGATGCGTATCAGGCCAACCCTGATGCCTACCTCGCTTCAAACCCTCTTAAGGTTGAAGATGAAGTTCTTAAAGATCGCAGGCCCCGTACCGAGTGGAAGTTCGCAGATCTTTCCTCCTCGATCGAAGAGATGAAGCATGGGCGTTCGTTTTCTGCGGGTAAGCAAATGTTTACGATTTCTGCCTGTATCTCATGCCATAAGATGGAAGGACTTGGGCAGGAATTTGGTCCAGACCTGACCAAGTTAGATCCCAAGTACACCAAGTTGGATCTTCTCCGTCATATTCTTGAGCCCTCTCTCAAGATTGATGAAAAGTATCAGACTTATATTTTCGAAACCAAGGCAGGCAAGACTATCACGGGCATGATCGTTGCGGATGCACCGCAGGCGATTACCATCATTGAAAATCCGCTCGCTAAAACTCCGCCCAAGGAAATTAAGAAGGCGGATATCGATTCTAAAACCAAGTCGCCTGTCTCCCTTATGCCCAAGGGTATGCTTGATAAAATGACTCGGGATGAAATCATGGATTTGTTGGCTTACATTCTCGCCAAGGGCGATGCCAAGCACCCGCTATTTCAAATGGATGCGAAACATGGCAACCATTAAGC
>CAZYAY010000073.1:0-14339 GCA_964646215.1 uncultured Candidatus Kuenenia sp.
TCAGGTTGAGGCATGACAGTTTCTTGATAAAAAATTTCCTGCCATTTGCCATCACGAAGAACATAGAGAGATGAACTTTGCAAGTCATCAAAATTAATCTTTTTGCCCTTATGGGTTCCACTATAACGCACCTTGTAAAATATGAAACAAACCCCCGGTTTAATCTGAAGCAGTGAAGTTTTACCCATGGTATAGGATTCGAGATTCCAATCTTTAAGGTTCTTTATAAAGTCATCTTTAAGCACCTCAGAACCATCCGCCATAAACCCCCGGGCATCATCAGCCATGTAAGTCTTAAAGAACTCCTCGTTCTTAGCTTTCATAGCAACCCAAGATTCCTTTTCCATTTTCGTCAACAATGCGAGCAAATCTTTTTCAGAATCCCCCTGCTGAGAAAACAAATCAAAAGAAACAAAAAGACAAAAAAACAAAGCTGTAAAAAAAGTTCTCAATAGAAACTCCCCATCAAATAAAGTTGAATAAATAAGAATAAACTAACTTACCAAAAAACAATAAGTGAATCATCCATTTAATTGGAATTTCCAATTAGAACTAATTAGCATTTTGAAATATACGACAAATATTTACCGATCAATAACAGGGAAAACTCTTCATTCAATTGCTGGAAAGCCAATAACTGCTAATATGATGAATTATCCAAGAATCGGAATATTTTATTTAAGAAAATCAAAACGAATGACAGCAATTGCAATAATAGTTTTTTTCGCTTTGTGCATTCTTATCCTGATTCACTCAATCTTAGTTTTCAACATTGCGAAAACCTTCTGGCGCTGGAAACCTACGCCTTTAAACAATAATGACTGCAAAAAAGCAGTTGTTTGCCTTAATTTACGTGGATTGGATCCTTTTTTGGCAACGGCTCTGCCAGCCTTACTTAATCAAGATTATCCGAATTACGATGTAATCATCGTAGTTGACCATCAAGACGACCCTGTTTACGTTTTTGCAGAAGAAATAATCCGATCCAGCAATAAAAACAATGTAAAAATAAGTGCATTAATAAACCGGAGAGAAACCTGTAGTTTAGTGAATAGCGCATTAATTCAAACCATACAAAACAATTTGAATGATTACGAAGTGGTTGCAATGATTGATGCAGACGCAGTACCACACGAAACCTGGTTACGAGAATTAGTAGCACCATTACAAAACAAAAAAATCGGAGCGGTAACCGGGCAACGGTGGTACTTCCCAAGCCATGCAAATATAGGCGATATAATCCGTTACATTTGGAATATACCTGCAGTACTTCAGATGATATTTTTCAGAATTCCATGGGGCGGTTCTTTGGCCATTCGAATGGATGTCTTACAACAATGCAAGGTTCTTGATTACTATGACAAAGCACTAGTTCAAGATGTACCTCTTTTTGATATTCTAAGAAAACACGGATACTCAATTCAATTTGCACCTTCAATTATCATGATAAATAGGGAATCTGTAACCATAGCTTCGCTGATTCCATGGATACAAAGGCAGTTACTATGGGCGATACTTTACCATTCATCATGGTGGAAAATTGTATTGCATGGCATTTTGGTTACTTTAGTTCCAATTGCCATATTAATTTTAATTGGAATTAGCCTAGTGCTTGAGCCCTTTCCCAATAAATTTCTGGCAGTTATTAGCCTAGGTAGTTACGGTTTGATTACATTGTGCCAATTATTATTACTGGAACATCTTGTCAGGAAGATTGTAAAAAAAAGAAGAGAAAATACCGGATGGCTAACTCCGCTAAAACTCATTGCCTTTATCCCCGCCTTGATTCTTACCCAGATGATTTACCCTAAAGCACTATTATTCGCACTATTTTCACGCAAAATTGAATGGCGTGGTATTCATTACAAAATTGATGCCCCGTTTAAAGTAAAAATGCTAAATTACATACCTTACATTGCCAAAGAACAAATCAACAAAAATAATTCACTCTAACTCAACTAAATGCAGTTAAAATAACTTTCGCTTTTAAATTAATCCTGAAACGATTTCTTCCATATCGCCATCAAGTACAATAAGATGTAAATCTGTTGATTTATAAAAAACACGGGATGTATTCATGAGCAATAATCCAAATGAACCGGTTCCTCACATTCATTGGCCACCAATTATCAGGCCACGAAGACTTAGGACATCTCCTTGGATTCGCAATATGGTTTCCGAGCATCGCGTAACTGTAAACGATCTTATCTGGCCTGTATTCATTCAAGAGGGCATCAAAGCCAGAACGCCTATAGCATCGATGCCTGGAATTGAAAGACTGTCGATCGATTTATTGATATTAGCCGTAAAAGAAGCCCGAGACCTCGGCATTCCAGCAATCGCTTTATTTCCTGCAACCCCGCCTACCTTAAAAACGCCAGAAGGTGAAGAATCATTTAATCCTGAAAACTTGGTTTGCAGAACCATCCGGGCGATAAAAGCGGCGGTGCCAGATATAGGTATTATCTGCGATGTTGCCCTAGATCCTTACACCTCGCATGGTCAGGATGGATTAGTACGGAACGGCATTGTAGTAAATGACGAAACAGTAGAAGTATTGTGCAAGCAATCGGTTGTTCAAGCGCGTGCAGGTTGCGATGTAATCGCGCCATCCGATATGATGGATGGCAGGGTTGGCGCAATACGAAAAGCACTTGATGATGCGGGGTTTTCCCATGTTGCAATTCTGAGTTACGCAGCAAAATATGCATCAGCATTTTATGGTCCTTTTCGTGATGCGGTAGGATCATCAAACAACCTAGGGAAGAGCGATAAAAAGACTTATCAAATGGACCCTTCCAATTCTAGTGAAGCGATGCGCGAGGTAGCACTTGATATCGCAGAAGGCGCAGACATGGTTATGGTGAAACCAGGCATGCCCTATTTGGATGTAGTTGCACGTGTGAAAGAAACTTTCAAAGTACCAACCTTCGCCTACCAAGTCAGCGGAGAATACGCAATGCTGTGTGCAGCGGCAGCAAATGGCTGGCTTGAACGTGACAAAGTGATACTTGAAAGTTTGCTATCGTTTAAAAGAGCAGGAGCTGATGGAGTTCTGACCTATTTTGCAGTGGAAGCCGCAAAGCTTTTAAAAGCTCAATAACACAATCAATTTGGAAATACCCATCCTCCAGATTGATCACCCACGGTAAAAACGCCCAATCTTTTAGACGCGCGTTCAACATACTTAAGTTCTCTACTAGGAATATTTACTTCCAAGGATATTTTTTCAGTTGGCTCAGATTCCAGCGTCTGCCGATATGAAACATCAAAGCGAATTTTCTGTTGGCTCTTTTCATCAATAAAACTATAAACGATGTTTATATGGCCAGGGCCATCAAGGGAACTGGAAAGGAGAAAATACTCACTGCCAAAGACACCAATGATCGATCCAATGTATACATTGGTAATAGCATTTGTAAGCTTGGTTGAATCTAGTAAAGCAGGATCAAGCGAAAGAACACTTAATTTAAATAGAGGCTCTTGAAGGTCAAGCATGTGTTGTAAAACAATTGATTGCAAACCTTGAATCAACTTTGGTTCTGGTACTGAAATCTTTTTTGCCTTGGGCATCAGTTTAGGCAAATCTTGACTATTAGGACTAACAGCGGGAATAATCTTAGAAAAAAGATCAAAATTAAACATGTCATCTTTATCGATGATCGATTTTGTTTTAGTAATCTCTTGAAAAATATATTTATACTTGTCACCCAGTAATATAACAGCTTCCTCACGGTGGCGGGTATTACGATGATCCCTTAAATAAATCCTAAGCCAGTAAACTTTTTCATCAGAATTAATATTCTTAATAGATTCCCATATCTGATCATCTCTAAAAGAAATATTTATTTGCAATAAGAAAAAGAAGGCAAATGCCATAATTAAGGCAAAAACACCAATACCTAAGTAGCGAACCTTTTCTTTTCCTACTTTGAATGGATCAGGAACACCAACCAAGGAAAGCCCCATGAAAGACTGGTCAAGCGTAAAAGGTTCACCACCTTCTTCATAATTTTGTTTATCATCAGCTTTAAAAAAGAGAAGGCTGAATAGTTGAGCAGCAGATTTTTCATTATCAACAGATATTTTAACGACTCTTTTTCCACAAAACAAATTGAAATCATAGGTTTTAAATTGATCATTAAAAATGTAATCAAAAGTTTGCACATCCTCAATATTCGCAACTATTACTGAATAATAATTACAGTTCCAATAATATTTACCATCAATAAAAACAAAGGAGCGAAGACCTGATTTACCTGAAAAAAAACGCCCATGACAAAGTGCTAAAAGCACGAACCATCCACTTACAAGAAGAAATGCTGTTTGCAACATTGACTGGGCTTTTGGCTCTGCAAAAGTGTCAAGATAATTAACAACAGGAATACCAATCAAGAAAGCCGACCCTAAGATAAAAAAAACACCCCAAGGATTAAACTTATTAGAATAAACTCCGGGGAATCCGTTTCCTTTGTTGTTACAAATTGCCAACAGATAATTTTTTGATCCTTGATCAAGCTCTTCAAAAACAAATGTATTTGAACCTTGCATGAATTACCGCCTATAAATTCTGCTAATTACTTAACTGGTGGGGCACAAATCTACTGGTGTTTTTTGTGATAATAGAATTTTCTTCCCTTATTCCAATACCTGCGGATTCGCCATCAATAACCCAACTTCCTATCACCGGATAAAAACCATCAAATTGTTTTAAAGGCGCAAGTTCCTGAAAAACGAAGGGCCCTTGCCCGTAAGGGCCGGATGTTTCAGAAACCACTTTACCATCCATGATTACTTGAATATTTGCACCTTCCCTACCATAAATCGGCTTACGAATTTGATTTGCCACGTCGAGTGGTTCATAACTTGCCGGCAGAATAAAAGGGCTGTCTGGATAGCGTTCATATAGCAAAGGCAAAATAGATTTAGAACTAAGTAGTATTTTCCAGGCAGGTTCAATCCAATGTGTTTTACCCTTGGGGATATTGCGCGAAAATTCCTCCCGCATCATCCATTCCCACGGGTAAAGCTTAAAACACTTTTGAATATGGCTACCAGGCATATCAACAAAAGTATTTTTAGCCCGATCCCAACCGATCTGCTGAATGTCAAGATAACCAGTTTTAATACCAGCTTGGATTGCAGTATCACGCAGATACTCCACCGTGACATAATCTTCAACAACAGATTCTGTTGCACAAAAATGCAGCACATCATTACCAGACTTAATCACCATTTTCTTCCAAGCTTCAATTAATCGTTCATGAATACTGTTGAACTGATCGCCACGCTCATCAATATCTTTAAGCCAAAACCATTGGATTACAGCAGCTTCTAAAAGAGAAGTCGGGGTGTCTGCATTGTACTCTAAAAGTTTTGGAGGATTAAACCCATCGTACGCAAGATCAAACCTGCCATAAAGCGAGAAATGATCCTCTTCCCAAGATCGAACAACATAATCTTCAAAATGTTCTGGGATTAGGAATAATTTAAAAAGGCGATCATCAATTATTTGCTGCACGGTATCAATGCACATTTTGTGAAGAGTATTAGTTGCAAATTCAAGGGTGTCGACTTCAAAAGCAGAGAAGTGATAGGAAACTGATTCATCCCAATAAAGATGACCATCAACAGTATGAAAGTGAAAACCATATTTCTCAACAGCAGTTTGCCAGTTGGGTCTCGGAGAGTGAGTCAACCGCTGCATTATCAGCTTCCTGAGGAATGAGCAGATACAGTGGAACCAAATCCGCCCCGGGTAACGCTTCCTGATGTGCGGGATGCAATTCCGTTAGATATACCCTGCGATGAAAAACCTGATCTACCATAACTGCGCATCATTATGGGAATAAACATGGGGTGGGCATTGGAATGATAATGATTGGTATCATCGGAGTAAGAATCTGCAGCGTGATCATCTTCACGAAAATAAAAATAACCGGCAGTAAGCATGGTTGCCCCAACCAGCACCAAACTCAATTCTTTTCCCATGCGTGTCATACATGCCCCCTACAAAAGTAAACCATTGTTAAAGTATACCCTTAGTAAGGAAAGAACAACAGCAAATCAATCTTTAGCAAATCAAAAAGAATCAAGAATGCATGACAAAACCACCATCCACATTAATGGTTTGGCCGGTAATATGCCCTGCCCTACACGAAGAAAGAAAAACAATCATATCAGCAATAGCATCAACGGTCTGCCATTTACCCAAAGGCACAATCGCCTTGATTTTTTTCTGCGACCATTCTTCATAACCAAGCTTATCAGCAGATGCAGCCTGATCATGCCAAGCTTTCCAAACTGATTGATTCAAAGGAGTCTGCACCATGCCGGGGCAAACGGTGTTCACCCTGATTTGGTGCGGTGCAAGATCTTTCGCAAGGCATTGGGCAAAGTTGATATTCGCGGCCTTCGATGCGCTGTAGGGCGGATCAGTCTGAGACCCCATCTGCCCTGCTACCGAAGCAATAAAAACCATGGAGCCTTCTTTTTGATTCATCATCACAGGGGCAATTACATGAGCAAGATTAACCATCCCCATAATATTCACATGAAGAATTTTGGGCCAATCGGAAGGGGCCAAGTTTAGGAAAGGAAAGCCAAATTTTCCCGAACCAATAGCTGCGCAATGAACCAAATGGTCAACCCGCTTAAAAACAGACAATGTATCCTGCAATGCAACCTGAACAGATGCTAAATCTGCTACATCAACCTTGATACCCACCGCTTTGACACCAAACTCATTGATCAAATCCTGAGCTCTAGAAACAACGCTATCAGCATAATCCCAAAGGAATAAATTAGCGCCTTCAGAAGCAAAAAGCCTAGCGGTGGCTAAACCAATGCCACTTGCACCACCAGTAACCACTGCAACTTTATTTTTAAGGTTAAGGTCCATTACCAACTTTCTAATACTTATAAATTATGTTTAAACCAAAGGTGGATAGGTAGGAAAAACAGCTTTAGCAACTCTCATCACATTTCCGCCTATGATTTTTTTCACATCTTCATCGCGATACCCACGCTGAACCAAGCCAACTGTAAACAAAGGCCAATTAGTCCAAGCAATACTTTCCCTGGCAGTTTCGGTAGCGGTCAGAGTTTCCTTTGGCCAAAGCGAAGCAAAACGATTTCGAGACTTTCTTCTTGGAGGAAGCTTTATTGAATTATCAAGACCAGGCCTTGAAGAGTAGGCAACATCCGTACCAATTGCAACATGATCAATTCCAACTTTTTTAACCACATAATCAATGTGGTCGAGAAATGCATTTATATCACAATTACCTCCAAGAAACTGTGAAATACAGCAAATACCAGCATAACCTCCCGAATCAGCAAGCGCTTTCAGCACTTCATCGGGCTTGCTGCGAATATGTCGATGTAATCCAGTCGCTGTGGTATGGCTGGCAACGACGGGTTTGGTGCTTACTTTTGCAGCTTCAAGGCTAGTCTGCCAACCGGAGTGGGCAATATCAACCAATACCCCCTGCCTGTTCATTTCAGCAATCGCCTGCCTTCCAAAATCGCTCAACCCACCATTTGCAATTTCAGCGCAACCATCGCCCAGCATGTTGCGACGCTGATAAGTGACATGCATCATACGGATACCAAGTTGAAAAAAAACGCGAATAGAACGTAATTCTTCCTCTACAGAAATCCAATCTTGAGGAAGAGGAACACCGTTTCCCGTAAGATAAAGACAATGCCCTTCTGCCTTTTTCACAGATTCAATATCATTCGGCGTAGTCGCTTTGATAAGAAATGGTTTGAGCATATCGGTAAGAAAAGTAAAACGAGCAAGTCTTTTTATCAATCGCTGAGGATGCTGACATTCTTCACCCGCATTTTGATAAATACAAGTAACCCCTGAGGCGCGGAACGACATCATGAATTCTTCGCGTTCGCGTAAATCTGTTACCGCCCGAGTCATACCCATATCTTCGATCATATCTTGAAGCTCAACTTCTGACGCCCCAGCTTCAATCATCTTTGAAACAATTACAGTATCAATCGAGGTACGGGGAGAAAATGCATAACCATCAAACACCAATGATTCAGCATGAAGTTTCAACCCATGTTCCAACTGTTTTGGAGTGGGTTTCAGGATATCCAAGGAAATTTGCCTGGCCCTGGCGATTACCTGATTACCTTGGATAAGTTCATCAAGCCTGGCATGATTACCTTGCTTTAAATGCTGTCCGCCAGAAGTATTTGGCAAACTAAATGCAGCGGCACTTAAAGCCGTGGTCTTAAGCAGGGCCCTTCTGGAAGTTGACCGTTCTTTTCCACCAACTTGATTTTGTGGCAACATCACTTCTCCAGGGTAAAATAAAATACAAGGCTTACATTAACCGAATGCGAAAATGTTCTCCATTAAATCCCATCATTCGTTAAGCAAGATTGGTTTCAATACGAAATTGTGCTAAGTTAAGTGAATTGGATTACTAAACAATCCTTGGGATCATATGAATTATGAAATTTCAAACATCAGCACTGATTCTTTTATTAATCGGAAGCGTATCAATCATGGCGGAAGACAAAAATCGGAATCTATTTAATTTTGCCAATTCCGAAAACGAAAAAGCATGGGTAAATGTCAACGATAATGTAATGGGCGGGGTTTCTGATGGAAAATTTAAAATCACGCAGGAAAAAACTTTGCTTTTTTATGGTAATCTTTCACTGGCCAACAATGGTGGTTTTTCTTCCGTTCGATGTCTGCCAATGCAATTTAAGTTACAAAAAAATGATTCAATCTGTTTTCAAGTAAAAGGTGATGGGAGGGAATACACGATTAACTTATACACCAATAAAAACCTAACCGCATTTTCCTACAGGCAATCCTTTCAGACCATTAAAGATAAATGGGTGGAGTTGTCCTTTCCGCTTGAAAAATTTATTGCAACCTCGTTTGGCAAAGTTATCCAAAATGCAGGACTGATAAATCCTGAAGAAATTAATTCGCTGGGGTTCATGCTAAGCGATAAAAAAGCAGGTCAATTTCAGATGGAAATTAAATCCATAACTGTTGACACCAAGCTAAAAGATTAAAAAAACCAGATCAGGGAAGGGAACGGACCAACCTTAAACCACGACTATTACTTCGGTCATCGGGTTTGGCACCATTGCGGTCGGCACTTCGCAATGCATTTACATCACTATAAAAACAACCACTCCGCATGCATCTAGAAATGGTGGTGGTGATATTTTTATCTTGCAATTGCATATAAAAATCCTCGTCTTCGCCCTTTAAATCGTAATATACTTCGTAAATATCCAAACACCATTCAAAAGCATTTCCACTGGTATCAAATAACCCAAACCCATTGGGCCTTAAAGTCCCAACGGGCCACAATTGGTTTTTGGAATTTCCCGCATAAAAACTATATCGATCCAATAAACGTGGATCCGAACCATAACTAAAAGCTTTCGTGGAGCCACCACGTTGAAAAAACTCAAACTCCGCCTCTGTAGGCATTCTGTATCCTTTTTTCTTTAAAGGTTCATCTACGATTCTCATCCCTTGTTCATACAAACCTTCCTTATTCGGCAAATAAACACAATCTTCCTTGGTAAATTCCTTTTCAGTCAAAAGATTGCAATAGCGGGCACAATCATACCAAGAAATACAACTCATGGCAGTATCTGGCGTTTTTGCGTATTTTTCAATATAGCGCTGCTCCGGCATCAAGGAAAGAAACTCATTAACAGTGACTTCTTTCTGGCCAACAGCAATGGATTTTGAAATATACCTCGGATTAAATACTTCAGAATCATACCTCAATGGCTCATCATGAGGCGAACCCATGGTGTACCTGACAGGCCCGCCAACAACCACAAAAGTCTGACCGATGGAATTAACAAACCATTTTTTATCTTGAGACATTTTCGATTTCAACGAGTCAACTATACGATCGCATTCTTTTTCCAAACCCCATCGCTTTCTTAACAACCATTCTAATGCGCCATGCAATCCCGCATCTGGATTATTCTGATACAAATCCAAAAAAATCCCGGCCCAAATGTTCTTTGTTTGCAAATCAACTGAATCCAGATCCAGATCACCAAGGGCTATAATCAACGATATTTTTGAAAAAACATCGGAAGTATTATTTATTTTCTCCATAATCCTTGAAGGGAGCACATTCAAACATCCAAGAATTAACTGACATTTGCTTTTTGAGGTTGGATCTGATGAAAAGGAAAAGATGGAAAATCCTGCATCGTCGCCAAAAGAAATTTGAATCGCAGCAGCAATACCCTGCCTGTCATGCAATTTAAGATAATTATCAAACCCCATCTTTTCGAGTTTATCCGATCTTATTTTTTGAACATATTGCAACACTTCGTTTTTCAAAGGGATCATCTTCTCCAAGATCAAAATCGCATTGTTTGGGTCGGATGCCTCCATTAAATCAAACAACTGGGAACAACTATTTCTGGAAAAATCACTACAAAGGGCAGTGGCAAAATATTTCTGGGAGGAATCAATATCATTGCCAGTAATTTTCAACATCAGCAAAGGATATAATTTTTCACCCAAAGGGCGATAAACCTCAATCCAATCAGCTAACAATAACTTGTTTTCAGCAACTAATTTATCAATTATTTTCGGGATGTATTTTTCCAAATCAAGGTTGTCGGGTGCCCAAAGGGCTAATGCCCCTCCAATCCTCAACAACTCATCCCCGTCAGCTTTTTTTAGCTTTTCCACAACAACATCAATCAATGACTCTTTTAACGGTTCAAGCCTTTTTCTAATGACCAAAAAATTGGGGACATTAGCCTTAAGCATTTGATCACAAAGCTCACTGCTTAAAATAGGATCGACAACACCAAGACCAAGAATGGCATTCACCCGCCTGGGATCAGATTTATCCATTCCTGCAAGTTCATGGCGATAAATCAATGAAGTGCGTGGAAAAAGTTCGTCAGATTTTTCCAGCGCTTTGGCTAAAGCCTTCCCCTCAGCAAACAAAACGCCCGAAACCATCGCCTTTGCTTTGCCATCCAAATCGGCTTCGTATCCACGATGAACCAACCAGGCAGAAAAGAGCAAAAAGATGGCGGTCGATGCCAAAAGAATTGAAAACCACCGATAATTAACACCTAATTTTTTGGTACTCGAAAAGTTCTTGCGTACATCGGATACAGATTGCAAATCATTACAAAAATCTTTTGCAGTAGCATAACGATTATCGCGATTTTTACAAAGGGCCCTCAAGCAGACCCGTTCAATTTCATCAGGAACACTTGGGTTAATTCTGGAAGGCGGTACCACCTCTGCTTGAACAACTTTTTCAATTATTTCACCCAGGTTGACTCCTGTGAATAGTCGTTTACCAGTAAGCAGT
The DNA here is from genome assembly GCA_964646215.1 of uncultured Candidatus Kuenenia sp. Lineage (GTDB taxonomy): Bacteria > Planctomycetota > Planctomycetia > Gemmatales > Gemmataceae > UBA969. Next base: position 11,358 of record CAZYAY010000073.1, read on the forward strand.
TCATAAAAAACAACACCAAGGCTAAAAATATCCGACCTGCAATCAACTTGATTAGCCCTGCCTTCAGCCTGCTCGGGACTCATATAAGCAGGGGTTCCATTAAATCCAGAATTCGTATTTAAAAATTCAATTTTTAAAGCTAAACCAAAATCGGCAACATGGGGCTTACCCATCTGATCAATCAGAATGTTATCAGGTTTTATATCTCGATGAACAAGCCCTTTTTCATGCGCATGGCCCAAAGCTTCCGACACCAGTAAAACAATCGCCATCGCCTCATCAACCGAACAACCACCCTGTTTTATTTTTTGTGAAAGGCTTACTCCATCGATAAACTTGGAGACAAAAAAAACGCCTTCAACTTCGGAATTTCCAACATCATAAATGGGAACAATATGGGGATGATCCAACGAGGCAAGCACTCTGGCCTCTTCAATAAATGATCTCAAACGATCTTGTTCTTTGAATGTTTTTTTAGCAACCTTTACCGCGACCAACCTATTAAGTTTTTCATCTTTTGCCAGGAAAACCTTCCCAAACGAACCTTCGCCAAGTTCCCTTACTACTTTGTAGCGATCAAGAATAATATCAGCCTGAATATGATCAGCAATTTCCTGCGCTAGGTCATTGGTTGGTGGATTTATACCCGAAAGGGACTGCGTGTCAATTGATCCGTCTTTTATAACGGTTTCATTGTAAGCAATGCCATCACCCGTTTTAATATTTTGGGCAGATTGGATTTTATTTTTATCCATCCAAGTCACCCCCAGAGTTATAAAACATGGTTGTCAGAAAAACTATAACAACAACACGGTTATGTTTATGAAATCCTTTTAGATAAAATCATTGTAATCAATTACCTATTAAAACACCTTATAAAAAAAGCACAAGGATAGCAGTTGAGAAAAATTATAAATCTAACAATTTCAAGTTAACACTACCTAGGAAGCCTATTAGAACTTACATTCTGAATTATTAAGTTTGTACCTTATAAAAAGGGAATAATTTTCATGATAAATTCAAAAAAACATATTGGATTTCTAATTGCAGTAATACTTTTTACCAATAAACTTTGTGCTCAAGATTTGCAGAGTTCTTTAATTAAAAGTATCAGCGAACGAGAAGAAACCTCATGGTCCATGGCACAAAAAATATGGGCCTTCGCAGAACCGGGCTACCTTGAAAAACAATCCTCAAGCCTCATAGCAGATGCGTTAACAAAAGAAGGCTTTACGATTGCAAAAGGTGTCGCAAAAATCCCCACGGCTTTTACCGCCACCCTTGGTTCAGGAAAACCTGTTATTGCAATCCTGGGTGAATACGATGCACTACCTGAAATGGCACAAGAAGCCGTGCCTTTTCGGAAAACCAAGGAAAATGGTAATGGCTACGGGCAGGCCTGCGGTCACCATTTATTTGGGGTCGCTTCTGCAAATGCAGCCATGGCAATAGGCGATGCCATCAAGGCGGGAAAAATCAACGGAACCATTCGGTATTATGGTTGCCCTGCGGAAGAAGGTGGCGCTGCAAAAGCATTCATGGTTCGCGAAGGACTCTTCAACGATGTAGATGTGGCGCTCCATTGGCACCCAGGTAGCAGAAATGCTGCAGGGGATTCATCATGCCTTGCCAGAATTGCAGTAAAATTTCGTTTTCATGGCATGGCCGCCCATGCTGCTGGTTCCCCTGAAAAAGGTCGTTCCGCGCTGGACGGATTAATACTCGCGATGCATGCAGTTGAATTACTCCGCGAACATACACCTGAAGGAACCCGTTTACATCACACCATCACTTCGGGGGGTGGTGCAGCCAATGTTGTTCCTGAATTTGCAGAAGGTTTTTTCTATGTTCGTCATCCCAAATCTGAAGTTTTAAAAATGCTTTGGCCTCGTCTATTAAAATGTGCCCAAGGAGCTGCCCTTGCAACAGAAACCAAACTCGAAGTTGTTCCGTTAGGTGGAACCATGGAAATCCTTCCGAATGATACCCTAGCGCAAGTAACCAGAAAAAATCTGACCGCACTCAATAACATTGAGTACACCAAGGAAGAAATGGCTTTCGCCTTGAGAATTCGAGAAACATTCCCAGACCAAAAAACCCCAATCGATTCGCTTAAGGAAATAATGAATCTAACAGAAAAAACCACCATGGGTTCGACCGATGTTGGGGATGTTTCTTGGGTGGTACCAACCACGGGGTTCAGCGCTGCCACCTGGGTTCCCGGGACACCAGGCCATTCTTGGCAGGCGGTGGCATGTGGCGGAACAACCATAGGCAAAAAGGGAATGATGCTTGCTTCGAAAGTTTTAGCAACAACCGCAATGGATCTTTTTCAATCACCCGAACTTGTGGCAAAAGCAAAAGCAGAACTATCAAAGAAATTGGAAGGCAAGAAATACGAACCTCTGATGGGGAAAGAACAAAAGCCGCCATTAGACTACCGCTTGCCAGGCAGACAAAAACCCGCTGCTGAATAAAACAAAGTACGGATGTTGTAGTAGAGATCAATCCGCTTAAGTGCTATATCGCCACGAAATGAAGAACGAGCAGAAGACAGTTTTGCCACGGATTACCACGGAATTTCACTGAAACAAAACACATAAATAAGGCCCGGATGCGTTAGCGACGGTAATACGCATCCCTTAGGTGCAAGACCCAAAGGTTCTAATGGAGGAATTGCAGTGGGGCTTCCCCATCGCAACTCCTTTGTCTTAAAACAAACCCACATCAATTAATGGAAAGTAAAAGGAAGAATAAAAATGGACCCCGCATACGCTGGGGTGACAAAGGTGGTGGCGGGGCAACTGAAACTTAGGCTAGCGAAGCGAAGGGACCATTTCCCAGAGGGAAGAGGGTTGGGAGTTGGGGAATGAAAAGAAAGTAAAAGTAAAAGTAAAAAAGCCCGTTGACCAAAGTCAACGGGCCTGAATGAAACAAACAACCACAGGAAACTTATTTCAAAGTAGAAAGGAAGGCAATAAC
>CAZYAY010000074.1:0-14316 GCA_964646215.1 uncultured Candidatus Kuenenia sp.
TGATAGTTGCATCATCCCCCGGGCCTTGCGCCCAGGTGCATTTGAATGCAGGATGTGAACATTCCACTTTATCAACCCTCACAGGCTCGGCACCTGCTTTATTAATGCGCACCATTTTTGCCCCAAAAGGAATCCCAACACTTCCCTCCAAATACAATCTCGAAGGCGCTGCAGTCGCAAGCTTCCCATCGCGTTTTATAATCGTCAGGGGAATTTTCATCTCGGCATAAGAGGCATCATCAGAAACCAACTGTATCCAAAGATCGTGCTTGCCCGGTGTCAACAAATCTGAAATTAAAACCATGATGGTTTGAACTGATTCTTTATTTTCATTGAGGGCCGGAGGATTAATCTGAAATGCAATCCGCGGGTTGCTTGATTCTGCCCCGATAATTCGCATGGGCTTGGCACGGGTATCTTTAACGCTGAATGTATGAGTGATCGCACGGTCTGTAAAAATCGCAGATGCTGCTGGTGATACTTCCACCTCAACCTGGATCATGGCTTTAACTTCCAAAGCCATATCCTTGGTTTCCCCAGCTTCCTGATAACGAATACTGATAGTGAAACGATGGGCACCCTGGGGTTTGGTCAGCGTGTGGATTTCAATGGGCAAAGTAATTGCTTCACCTGGGTTTAAAATTGCCTTGGGAAGCTTAGGCCTTAAACAACCACAGCTGGGCAGGGCTTCGAGAATTTGAATGGCTTGCTTGCCTTTGTTTTCAAGGGTAAAGGAATGCATGAAAGGCTTGCCCGCAAGCAAAGATCCAGCATTAAAAGAAGGCTCTGGGCAGAAAAGTTCAGCTTGGGCAATTGGCGTTCCCGCCCATAACCCCAAGCCTAACACCGCCAGCATGATCAACCTACTTTTTGTCATTTACCTCTCCAGCCTCATTCTGGTAATTTTCATTTGATGATTGATAACCTTGTATCCAAATTTTGAATTGGATCAATCTCAGTTGTGAACTTCAAAATTATTAGAAACTTTTGTACGAAACCTCGTGGTTGATCCCACTAATAAGGTGACTCGACTTCTTGGTTTAATTCTTCGGGAAGAAAAGCATGCGCATTAATTATAAGTTTCTCTTTAATTACCTCGATGATCGACTGGATGCCTCGCAAACCCATGAATTGATGATTTCACTTAAAGAGGAACCGCGGGTTCGGGAAATGCTCGATCGGCTCACGCAGGTTTTAAAAAACCCCGTGTTCCAACAACCCCATGGCAAAGAGGCCGAATGGCCCAATGCCAACCTGGTTTCAACCTATCTTGAAGGCACCCTTAAAGGCGACGACCTGAAAACTGTCGAAGATGTTTTACAATCCGATGATCATTTCCTAGCCCACCTTGCGACCTGTCATAAAGTGATCAGCGGTTTGATTCCCATCCCCATTCCACCTAGAACTTCGATCCGATCCTATGAATTAGGAAAAGAAGTGGGTGGCATACAAAGCGCCCCCCCAAGACCCAGGGTGAAATCTTCAGGACTACCCAAGGCCCAGATGGAACCAAAAGTCATCTCAAAAAACAAATTGATTCTCATGATAAGCGGCCCCATTCTGATGATCGTTCTAGGAATTTTGCTGCTTAAATTAATTCCACCCACGGTGAAAATATCAACAGAACCAGAAATTAAGCCCGAGATAAAAACAGAAGCACCCAAGGTGCTGCTAGAAACCAAGACTCTGGCAAAGCTGCCTGAAAAAAAAGAACCATCCATTGATGCCCCCAAGATCGAAATGAAGAAAGTTGAACCCTCAAATCCGGTAACCAAGGAGATCCCCCCAATAACAAAGCAAGAGCCCAAGGTTTTAAAATCGCTTGGAAAACCCGATGGCGAAACCCAAGCTCAAATCGCCAGCTTGCAGGAAGTGGCAAGAGAAAAAATACTTCTATTACACAAACCCCTCGAAAATCAAACTTTCACAAGGGCGCTTAATCCCACCCATCTCAGCACCGCCCTTATTTATCTGTGCCTGCCAGGCAGTATGCTCAGCTCCGAGATTATCAACCAACCGCAAATCAACCACCCTCTACAAGTAAACTTCGTGGGTGAAACCAGAGGTGTAAGCATTGATCCGATGCATGCACCCTGTGTGTTCAGGTTTTATGCCAGGGATGGAAGGCAGGTGGATATCGCTTTAAAAAGCGGCAGAGCTTTATTCAAGACAAAATCTCCTGCAACAATCATCTTGCGCTCCTGGGACTTAAAAACAGCATTGGAAGTTAATCTGAAAAATGATTCGGAATTAGTGCTTGAAGCAAATTCAGAAACTATTCTTCTGGGCGTTTTGAACGGCTCCTGCAACATTCACCAAGAGGGGAAAGAAAAGCCCCTCCCAGAACTTCTTGCAGGCAACCTGCTTGCAATCGATCCCGAGGGAGAAACGAAAAAGCTGACATCCCAAGAAAATCATTCGATCTTTTCAAACCAACCCATTCCCCTCGAGTATGTTTCCAACCAAAAGGCGCTGGGTGCTGCATTGGATGAACTGCTGATTGCGTTAAAACCCAATCTCGATATCTCCCAGGCAATCCTGGCCTACATACTTGCCAACAATAGCAATGATGCCAGGCGTAACCTTGGCTGTCTGGCATTGGCGGCAATGGGGGAGGGGAAAAAACTTCTGGAATTATGGCGCACAGACACCGCCCAACAAAGCATGCTGCGGCTTTATGGCATCCAAGGATTAAAATTATGGTTGCTGATGGATCCAGCCGGTGCAGAGCTTCTTTATAATGGTTCTTTGAAAGACGGCTGGTTGCTCCAGGCTGGGTATACGGATGAACAATCCCAGATTCTTAAAAAACTTCTGGCCCCGATGCCCAAAGTAGCTCGAAAGCAAGATTACGAAGAGTTATTTGGATTGTTATCAAATGAGAATACAAAAATCCGGGAGCTGGCATACCTGCAATTGCGATACTACGCTAAAATTGAGAAGGATATACCCAACTTTCTACCTTTGGCCCAGCCTGCCTCACGCTCTGTTGAGGTAGCAAGATGGCAGGAATTGCTTAGAAATGGCTCTTTACCCGTCAAACCAGAATAATCTTCTTCATAGAAGGGCATGTACTCATAGAATAATCTTTGGTTAATTCTAAAAGGAAGATAAAATGATAGCTGCATATATCAACAAGCCTGGCCCTTTTAACGAAATCATCGTGGGCGAGATACCCACTCCCCAACCCATGCAGGATGAATATCTGGTACGAATTAAGGCCATCGCCCTTAATCCAATCGATATTTATATTCGGGCAGGCACCATCGCAATGCCTCTTCCCAAACAATTTATTTCTGGGTGCGACTTTGCAGGCGTGGTGGAAAGCGTTGGCAGTAATTGCTCCCGATTCAAGGAAGGTGATCGGGTTTGGGGTTCGAATCAGGGGCTTTTAGGCAGGCAGGGCACCAGCGCGGAATTTGCAGCCATCAAGGAAGATTGGCTCTATCCATCACCCGAAGGCGTTGACGACCAACAGTTGGCTGCTACCTCCCTTGTCGGAATCACCGCCCATCTCGGATTGTTCCGCAATGTAAATCTAAAAGCAGGCGAAACCATTTTTGTAAATGGTGGCACAGGCGGCGTGGGCAGCATGGTGGTGCAAATGGCAAAGGCCATTGGTGCAAAAGTTATCACCACGGTTGGTTCCAGCCCCAAGGAAGAATTATGCAGAAGTTGGGGCGCAGATAAAATCATCAATTACAAGACCGATGATATCCCCAAGGAAGTCAAGGATTATACCGGCAATCAAGGGGTCAATGTTTGGTTCGAAACCCAAAGGGAGCCAGACTTTTTTAAAATAGTAGACCTGATGGCTCCACGAGGTAGAATTATCATAATGGCGGGAAGAACTGCACAGCCTTTATTTCCAGTGGGTCCTTTTTATGTCAAGGGATTGACCCTTACCGGCTTTGCGATGTTTAATGCCACGCCTGATGAGCAAAGGCGCTGTGCCAATGATATCAACGCATGGCTGGCATCTGGCAAGCTTCGATCTCATATCGGGGCGGCGTTTCCTTTATCCAAGGCTGCTGAAGCGCATAAACTTTTGGAGGAAAACACCCTCAAAGGGGCAGGGACTCTTTCAGGAAAAATCATTCTGCTTCCCTAGGCAATCCCATGAATAAACCATCCACCTTAATACTGCGAGCCGTAAATAATAGCTACAAATCCACGACTTGGAGCATTTCTGAGTCTACATTGGTTGGCAGAGACAAAACCCTTAAAATCTTCCTCGATGACAATTCCGTCAGCAGAAAACATGCTGAAATCTCTCCAACAAAAGATGGCTGGCTTGTGTGCGACCTTGGTAGCACCAATGGCACCTACATCAATGGCAAGAAAATCTCCAAAAAGTCTTTTGCCCTTCTGCCCAACGACACCGTGCAGTTTGGTGAAATTGCATTGAAGGTCGAAGCCATCCATGATCTCCCACCTACGAAATCAACAGAAGAAGCTGTCACCGATGATTTTAACATTGAATCGGTATACAGTTCCAAGTGGGATGAGGCGCTTCAAAGTCTGGGGGTTCTAGCCGACCGAACACCCAAGGCGGGGGAAAAAATCTTCGCTCTTCTTCGAGCAGGCCATTACCTCGCAAATGTTGAAAAACAAGAGGAATTGCTCAAGAATATTCTTACAGATACCGTCGCAGTGCTTGATGCTCAAAGAGGCGCCATCGCCCTGATTTCCCCAAGCACCAATAAACTGGCGCTCAAAGCCATCGAAACAGGTTTTGAATCCAAAAGTAATATCAAACCCACCAATCTGCGCATTCCCTACAGCGACACCATTGCACAAAGGTGCATGGCAAAGGGGGAATCCATTCTTTATAAAAGTTCAGATGATTTGAAACACCCCGATGGGCCGACCGGCAGCATATCCGAAGGTGTGATGGGATCTATTCTATGTGTGGTACTGCGTACCCCCCGTAAAAAACTAGGTATTCTGCATCTGGATCGCGGCCCTTTGCAACCCGAATTCACCAAGGAAGATCTTAAACTTGCAGATGCGCTTGCTGCGCATGTTTCTTCTGGTATCGAATGCGCAATGCTTCTTGATAAACAACGCAACCTTTTTTTAAACACCGTCACGATTCTTGCACAGGCAGTGGAGCTGCGCGATATCTATACCGGAGGGCATACCAACCGAGTCACCGCAATTGCGATGCTGCTTGCCAATGAGGCAAAGATGAGTGAGGAAGAACTCGAAAAAATCCGTACGGGAACTCCGCTTCACGACATCGGCAAAATCGGCATTGATGATGCCATCCTGCGAAAACCCAGCAAGCTCACCCCGGAAGAATCCGAAATCATGAAACAGCATACCACCAAGGGTGCTGCCATCGTCATGCTGGTGCCCGACCTGGTTGAAATCATTCCCATCGTAAGATCACATCATGAAAGATGGGATGGCAAAGGATACCCAGATGGCTTGGCGGGCGAGGATATACCCCGCATCGCCAGGGTCGTTGCCATCGCAGATGCCATGGATGCCATGGTTTCGGATAGACCTTACCGGAAGGGCCTTCCACTCGAAAAAGCATTCGAGGAAATAAGCAAGGGTAAGAATACGCAATTTGACCCGGATCTTGCGGATGTATTTGTGGGCATGCGCCACCTTCTTAAAAGCTATCCTGAAATACCAAGCATTTAAAGTAAGAAAAACCAATCCGAATAGAAGTCTTCAGACCATGGATTAAATTTGGTAGCTGGATACATTTTCAGCGTTGGCCCTGCGCAAAATCTCCGCGAGGGACAGTTTTTCAAGAATACGAAGTTGCTCGGTATGCACCTGTTTCCAGGTTTCTGACAAGGCATTGACAATCGAAGAGGAAGTCTGGAAGTTGGTCGCTTCGGGGGCGGCTAAGGCACGATCATCAACCGCGCGAATCACATCAGCGATACTGATATTTTCAGGCTTGCGTGCCAGATTGTAACCACCCGAGGCGCCCCGAACGCTTTTCACCAATCCCGAAGTTTTCAACTGCAACAAGATCTGCACTAAAAATCGCTGGGGTATCTGGTGGGTATCGGCTATCGCTTTTATGCGGGTTGGTTGCGAAGCATCCATCGATGCGGCAAGTTCAAGCATTGCAAGGCAGGCATAATCAGCTTTGGCAGACAATCGCATCTTTGGAACTTCCTTCCAAGTAAATTCCCGGATTGAAACAAATCAATCAGATCAATTGCTGATCTTCTAAATACCGCTTCCCTCTTGATGTTCGATCACATGGAGGCCGCATTCTTTTTTTGCAGAGCCCGCCCAGCGCCCGCTGCGCTCGTCTTCGCCATCCTTCACCTGCTGGGTGCATGGCCAGCAACCAATGCTTGGGTAACCCTGATCATGCAGTGGATTGTAAGGCACATCGTTTTTAAGGATGAAATCCCAGACATCTTTTTTATTCCAACGCAGCAATGGATTGATTTTCACCAGGTTGAACTTTGCATCCCACTGGACTACGCCCGCCGCCGCACGATGCGATGTCTGGTCCGCACGAATGGCACTCAACCAGGCATCATAACCTACAACTGCCCTACGTAATGGCAGCACCTTGCGATCGAAGCAACATTGGTCGGGCCTATGACGGTAAAGTGGTCCGCCATGCTCTTTTTCATATTCCTCGACGGTTTGCTCGGGCCTTACATATTCCACTTCGATGTTATAGCGTTGTTTAATTTTTTCGCGCAGGTCGAGAGTTTCCTTAAACTGGTAACCAGTTTCCAGGTTAAACACCTTAACGCCTGGTTCGATTTCCGCAAGCATGTGGAGGATGCAGCAACCCTCTGCGCCAAACGCAGTCGCCATCGTCAACTTGGGATAAAAGTTTTTTACCGCATAACGCAGAATATCCTGGGGCGTCGCTGTTTCCAAGGAAACACACGCTTCGTTCAACTGCTGTTCTGTCCATTGAGTCAATGCCATGAGGACAACCCACTCTGCATTAAAATAATCAGCACATACTATGTTTATCAAAAAGGTGATGTTAAGGACAATAGCGAGATGGAGGGAAGCGGTGAATAATCCAATTAACAAGGGTAAAACTCAAGCAAAAGATTCTACGATTTATCACTGCAAACTTGATTGGTAATCAAGTTTTGGTCATGGAGCAGGCAGGATTGCTGTCAACTTTGTTCCAAGGCATTTTCGCCAGCATCATTCCCATTCCACAAGTATCTGTAACCCCCGCAAACATCAAACCACACCCAACAAAGGCGGAAAGGAAGCACCATTGTGGATCAACAAAAAATCCAAGGAAGCTTCCGAGCGCGACCAGAAAACCCGCCGCGATGCGAACCTGCCTTTCCAATGACATGATTTTTTTTCCATGGGTGATGGGTAGGCCCGCCTGGGCGCAAGCAAGTGTTCCTCCTTGGATGTTAAAAACATTGGTGCGACCCGAAGCAAGAAGAACCTCGCATGCTTTTCTGCCACGCGAACCACTTCTGCAAACCACATAAACAGGGTCGGTACCATTAAGTTTTTCGCCTACTAATTTGGGAGTTAGAGTATCTAGGGGAACAAGGTTTGCAAAAGAAACATGCATCTCTTGAAACTCGACCGGGGTGCGCACATCTATCAAGTTAACAGGGCCCGCGTTTTTTCGTTCCATCAATTCCGCAGGTGTAATCTCGATCACATTCATGGCATTCTCCTCTTTAAAATCAATTATAAACCCATGCCTCTTGCTGCACTGAAAGTTTTGTATGCTCCACTAAGATTGCAACACTTGTAACCATGTTGAGAAAGAATTCTGCAGGCGTTATAAGAACGCTGCCCCGATTGGCAGTAGATGATCCAATCGCTTGAAAGATCAATCTCATTAAGGCGGGAGCGAATCTGCCCAAGCGGAATATTCAAGGCCCCTGGAATCATCCCGGCCTCCACCTCTTTGGGTTCGCGCACATCCAACAGTCTTGAGCCTTGCTGAACCCTGACTTCAACCTCGCTCCAATGGATAATATCAACCAGATGATTCATATTATTTTGAATGACCATGCCTGCAAGGTTAACCGGATCCTTGGCGCTTCCAAAGGGCGGGGCATAGCATAATTCGTAATCCACAAGATCATCCATGGTGCCACCATGATGAATGCAAGCAGCAATAACATCGATGCGTTTATCCGCACCATCCCTGCCCACAGCTTGTGCGCCAAGTATTTTCCCATCCTTGGGCGAGAATAAAACCTTCAACGAAATAGGATGGGCACCAGGATAATACCCTGCATGGGAATTCGGATGCAGATAAACCGTTTTGAAAACAATCCCCGCCTTGGAAAGAGTCTTTGCGTTTGCACCCGTACAAGCGGTGGTGTAATCAAAGACTCGCAATATCGCGGTTCCCAAAGTGCCCCGATACCGCGTGGGTTTTCCGGCAATGTTATCTGCGACAATTCTTCCCTGCCTGTTCGCAGGGCCTGCCAATGGAACCTGGGTTTGATTTCGTGTGATGGGATCGGTCACTTCAATCGCATCGCCAATCGCGTAAATACAAGGATCTGAAGTACAAAGGTGATCGTTCACCTTGATTGCACCGCGTGCATTTACTTCCAACTTCGCATCGCTTGCAAGGTGCGATTCAGGCTTTACACCAATACCCAAAATCACCACATCCGCCTCAATACTCGAACCATCATCCAGCACAACATTCAAAGCCTTACCCTTCGATAAGGCATCATCAAATCGAACCACCTGGCGATTAAGGCGTAAATCAATTCCCTTTGCAATAAGTTCTTGATGGATGGGGGTGATCATTTCGGGATCGAACGGATCAAGCACCTGACCAGAACGCTGGATTAAAGCAACTTCTAGGCCTCGGATTTTAAGTTGCTCTGCCATCTCAAGGCCAATAAAACCACCACCCACCATCACTGCTTTTTTTGCCTGCTGATTTTGAACCCAGTTATGAATCCGATCGGTATCAACGAGATTGCGCAGGGAAAAAATTCCTGGCTTTTCCACCCCGGGGATGGGGGGAATTATCGGCGCTGCCCCAGGAGCCAGAATAAGCGTATCATAGCCTTCTTCATAGATGGTATTGGTTTGTAGATTTCGAACTTGGATTACCTTTTTATCCCTGAGGATTGCGATCACTTCGGAGCGAACGCGAACATCAAGATTAAGGTTGGCCCCGAGTTTTTGTGGGGTCTGCACTAAAAGTTTGGCACGATCCTTGATTTCCCCACCCAGATAATAAGGCAGGCCGCAATTGGCAAAAGAAACATCCGGGCCACGCTCGAAAAGAATGATGGCGGCGTTTTCATCAAGCCTGCGAATCCTGGCTGCAGCACTGGCGCCACCCGCCACGCCACCCACGATAAGAATGCGCCTTGCCATGCTTGAACTCCTTTTCTTTTCCAACTTTCATATCGACAAACGTATTTATATTTATTAACATAATATTGCTTAGTAGTAATATTGTCAATGGGATGTGACCATGGCCAAATCGTTGCTGGACCAACACCAACTGCAGGCGGTTGCCAAACTTTTCGAACTGCTGGCAGAACCTACCCGGCTTGATATCCTGCAAAATCTTAAGAAAAAACCCCTCTCCGTCGGGCAGATCGTTGATGCCACCCATGCCAAACAATCCAATATTTCCAAACAACTTGGCATACTTCACGACTCCGGACTGTTAAAAAGGGAACGCCAGGGCAACCTAATCTTCTACTCCATTGCAGACCCCATGATTTTTGATCTATGCGCCTTAGTATGTGGCAAACTAAAAAAAGATGCTAAATCGCAACTCGCTTTAATCCGTTCTTTGGGTAAATAGAAGCCGTAAGTGCTTTTTATGAAAGAACTTACGGCTATTACAAGCTTGTTCCCGAGCTTGGAAGATAATAAAGCCTCCGTATTTTGCATTAAACATCATGGATAGCTATTATTCATGTTCCGGATTTATTTTTTAAGAAATGAAAATATTTTAATTATTGTCTTTTCAAATTTAGCTAAAACATCGATACTAAAATATTGTTCGCTTTTTCTAAATTTTTTTGAGGTTATAATGAGTTACATTAAACAAAGAGTAGGGTTCACTCTCATTGAACTCTTAGTTGTGATTGCCATTATTGCCATATTGATTGGGTTGCTTCTCCCTGCAGTGCAAAAAGTGCGGGAAGCCGCAAACCGCATGACTAGCTCCAACAATATTAAACAACTTGGCCTCGCTGTACATTCGCACAACGACGCAGAGGGTTACATTCCCGGTCAATGGGAAGCTCGTGGAAATATTTTAGGTGCGTCCCAGCACTTCTGGTTGCTCCCATACATCGAACAGGTAGCCATTTACAACCTTGGCCTTGCAGATACATCGTTTTACCCGCACAACTCGGCACGTGTAAGGTCTGCCGTCATAAAATCTTTTCTTGCTCCCTCCGATACCACTACCTCCAACGGTCTTGCAACTGGGGACTGGGCAGCTTCAAACTATGCAGCAAATCATGCGGTATTTGGTGAACCTAATGTAGGGTGGAATCCCAAGCGCCGTATTTCCGAAATTCGAGATGGCACCTCTAACACGATTCTTTTTGCGGAAAAATACGGTGCTTGTGGTGGCAATGGCAGTTTGTGGAGTCATGGTACATGGACTTGGCAATGGATGGCTACATATGTCATCAACGCCAACAATAATCCGCCCCAAAACGCTCCCACCAAGGCTGCATGTGATCCAACGAGACCACAATCCTTTGGTACTTCGGGATGTCAGGTTGGCTTATGTGATGGTAGTGTCCGTAACATCAATCCAAACATTACAAATGCCACATGGGTGAGTGCCAACTACCCCAACGACGGCATAACTCTCGGCAGTGACTGGTAACACTTGTATTCGAATTGCCTAAGTTTGGGATACAATTCCCGCAACAAATATTTTTTATGACGCTATACTTCATGTCGTTTAACGGAGCTTTTATGATTTCTTTGCTTTCCCGACCAATGGGTGTTTTTGTTTTGTTATCGTCGTTAATTGTTATTTCTGGTTGCGGAGGGAATTCAGCAGGCCCCAAAGTTGGGTACATGACTGGACAAATCACCTATAAAGGAGTGCCGCTTAACTCAGGTTATGTTCAAGTATATGGTGAAGACGGACGCGGCGGGTCAGGACCAATCACCGCAGAAGGAGTGTACACCGTCGGAGATGCGCCTTTAGGTAATATCACTATTACTGTGCATGCCATAGCATCCGCAATGTCTAAAATGAATTCAACTGCGCGACCACCAGGCACGCCAGCCATGCCGGGCGAATCAAACAACCCCCCAGTGACCATTCCTTCCAAATATAGCGACAAAGCTAAATCAGGGCTCACTTTTACCATTAAATCAGGCACACAAACAAACAACATCAATCTAAATTAAGGCAGGATAATCTAATCTTTTACTGTATTGCGGACCCGATGATTTTTGATCTATGCGCCTTAGTATGTGGCAAACTAAGAAAAGATGCTGAATCGCAACTCGCTTTAATCCGTTCTTTGGGTAAATAGAAGCCGTAAGTGCTTTTTATGAAAGAACTTACGGCTATTACAAGCTTGTTCCCGAGCTTGGAAGATAATAAAGCCTCCGTATTTTGCATTAAACATCATGGATAGCTATTATTCATGTTCCGGATTTATTTTTTAAGAAATGAAAATATTTTAATTATTGTCTTTTCAAATTTAGCTAAAACATCGATACTAAAATATTGTTCGCTTTTTCTAAATTTTTTTGAGGTTATAATGAGTTACATTAAACAAAGAGTAGGGTTCACTCTCATTGAACTCTTAGTTGTGATTGCCATTATTGCCATATTGATTGGGTTGCTTCTCCCTGCAGTGCAAAAAGTGCGGGAAGCCGCAAACCGCATGACTAGCTCCAACAATATTAAACAACTTGGCCTCGCTGTACATTCGCACAACGACGCAGAGGGTTACATTCCCGGTCAATGGGAAGCTCGTGGAAATATTTTAGGTGCGTCCCAGCACTTCTGGTTGCTCCCATACATCGAACAGGTAGCCATTTACAACCTTGGCCTTGCAGATACATCGTTTTACCCGCACAACTCGGCACGTGTAAGGTCTGCCGTCATAAAATCTTTTCTTGCTCCCTCCGATACCACTACCTCCAACGGTCTTGCAACTGGGGACTGGGCAGCTTCAAACTATGCAGCAAATCATGCGGTATTTGGTGAACCTAATGTAGGGTGGAATCCCAAGCGCCGTATTTCCGAAATTCGAGATGGCACCTCTAACACGATTCTTTTTGCGGAAAAATACGGTGCTTGTGGTGGCAATGGCAGTTTGTGGAGTCATGGTACATGGACTTGGCAATGGATGGCTACATATGTCATCAACGCCAACAATAATCCGCCCCAAAACGCTCCCACCAAGGCTGCATGTGATCCAACGAGACCACAATCCTTTGGTACTTCGGGATGTCAGGTTGGCTTATGTGATGGTAGTGTCCGTAACATCAATCCAAACATTACAAATGCCACATGGGTGAGTGCCAACTACCCCAACGACGGCATAACTCTCGGCAGTGACTGGTAACACTTGTATTCGAATTGCCTAAGTTTGGGATACAATTCCCGCAACAAATATTTTTTATGACGCTATACTTCATGTCGTTTAACGGAGCTTTTATGATTTCTTTGCTTTCCCGACCAATGGGTGTTTTTGTTTTGTTATCGTCGTTAATTGTTATTTCTGGTTGCGGAGGGAATTCAGCAGGCCCCAAAGTTGGGTACATGACTGGACAAATCACCTATAAAGGAGTGCCGCTTAACTCAGGTTATGTTCAAGTATATGGTGAAGACGGACGCGGCGGGTCAGGACCAATCACCGCAGAAGGAGTGTACACCGTCGGAGATGCGCCTTTAGGTAATATCACTATTACTGTGCATGCCATAGCATCCGCAATGTCTAAAATGAATTCAACTGCGCGACCACCAGGCACGCCAGCCATGCCGGGCGAATCAAACAACCCCCCAGTGACCATTCCTTCCAAATATAGCGACAAAGCTAAATCAGGGCTCACTTTTACCATTAAATCAGGCACACAAACAAACAACATCAATCTAAATTAAGGCAGGATAATCTAATCTTTTACTGTATTGCGGACCCGATGATTTTTGATCTATGCGCCTTAGTATGTGGCAAACTAAGAAAAGATGCTGAATCGCAACTCGCTTTAATCCGTTCCCTAGGAAAGTAAAACCTGTAAACTGTTGCAATTAAACAACTTAGGGCAATACTTACGCCTGTTCGTAATAGTTGTAAAGCACCAGCCTTGTTAAAATGGCCTCGCAATTCTCATTTTAAAACCCTTTATACCCGTTATTCTTGTGCCGGATTCATTTTTTAAGAAATGAAAATATTCAAATTATTGTCTTTTCAAATTTAGCTAAAACATCGATACTATATTTGTTCATTTCTTTAGAGAATTTAGAGGTTTTGTGCATCCAAGGGGTTAAGTAATGTTTGTTTTCCTCTCCAATAATACAAAAGCCTTGTTATTGTTATCGACTTTCATTTTTATTGGCTGTGGCGGAGAGAAAATCGAACCTATAACAACAGATGCCACAGTTATTGCCTTGGACAAAATTGGTAGTGCTTATATCCGGGGAACCCCGCCACCAAAAACCAAAGCTGATCTTCTTGCTATTTTCAAATTATGTAATCACCCTAAGGAACTTCTCATTTCCCCTAGCGATAAGCAGGAATTCATCATCGTGTACGGGGTTGAATTAAAAGGTCTTAAAGTTAGTGGTGCCCAACTCCCTGTTGTGGCCTTTGAAAAATCCGGTAAGGATGGTAAACGCTATGTTCTAAGAGGCATGAATACCGTTGTGCAGCTTACCGAAGACCAATTAAAATCCTCTGTTTTCCCAGCAGGTTATAATTTTCCTTTTTAATTTCTTTTTCTTTTGGAGATTGTGATGAATGATTTTAAGCAAAGAAAGGGGTTCACTCTCATTGAACTCTTGGTGGTGATTGCCATCATTGCCATATTGATTGGATTGCTTCTGCCCGCGGTGCAAAAAGTGCGGGAAGCCTCTAATAAAATCAAGTGTGGCAACAATCTTAAGCAAGTTGGCATAGCATTTCAGGTTCACCATGATCAGCAGGGGGCTTTTGCATCTGGCGGGCTTAATTGGAATTTAAACCGCACCACGACTAATAATACTGCGGATTCGGGATTGGTCGTGCAATCTGGCAGTCCTACAGATTACCAAACCCAAGCTTGGGGCTGGGCATATCAACTTCTGCCTTATATGGAACTCTCAAACCTTTGGGGAAATCCGGACGGCTCAGCGGTTGCAGGCACTTCTCTCAGCTT
>CAZYAY010000075.1:0-13757 GCA_964646215.1 uncultured Candidatus Kuenenia sp.
ATGCTGAGAGTGCTGTTGGGGAGACTGTTGAAGTTTTCGGGAACAGTTGCGAAAATCGAATTTGCTATGCCGTTGGTGTTGAAGAAGGGAGCGGTGACAACGGGTTGCATGTCGCTTGTTGAAGCGCTGAAATTATAAGAGCGCTGTTCAAGTAAAAAAGCAGAGCCTTCGAAGCTGAAGATGCGATCATCATCGAGGAAGAATCCGCCGTTCATTCTGATACCGGAAAATGGGCCGTAATCCATACCGTTGCTGCTATTGCCACCTGCAAGTACACGGGTGCCGGGCTGGCCAAGCGCACCGGGCACAGCATCGGAAAGAGATCCCGAAGTAATCATGGGGTTGGGTAGGGGGCCATTTTTAATGCGCCAGTTCAAATAATCCACACCCACCCAGAACCCCTCCATCTCCCTGAGGACCACACTTTTAGGGACGGGATCGGTGATATAATCAAGTGGTTCTGGTACTAAGAAAACTTGTCTTGGTAGAATGCCTGGAACAGGAGCCTCAACCTGAGGTACTGCGGGAGCATTGTTTTCGGTTTTTTGGGTAACTTCTTCGGCAAGGGCGAAGCCCACGATGCCAGCTGCAATGCCAAACCAAATCGGGAATCCGTTCCCCATGGTTGACTCCTTAGTCGCTAAATTTTCAAAGGTGTAAATCTAAGTTCTCACATTCAAAATCGACTAATTACTGTTGTTTAAACCAGTTTTATGGCAAAAGGCGGTGCTGTTTTCCCCTTTAGAGAAGGGTGTAATTTATAAAGACGGCACAATCGTACTTAGCTTCTGGAAAAATTAGTAAAATAGGGGATGTGTTCTTATTATTACGATTGTTGAATTGCTTATCTTGGAAATCATTCTGGCATGAATCACCCTGCTATGCAGATCGAACTTTGGGACAAAACTTACAACTGGCACCCCTTTACGCCCATGGCTTCCTACCTGGAAAGCCAACCCATCATCATTACCAAGGCCCGGGGCTTTTTTCTAATCGACCAGAATAATAAAGAGTATATCGATGGGTTTTCTTCTCTTTGGTGCAACTTGCATGGCCATCAAGTTCCTGAATTAGATGATGCGCTGAAGGAGCAATTGCAGAAGGTTGCCCACAGTACTTTTTTAGGCCTATCTAATGAGCCCGCAACCATTCTGGCTAAAAGGCTGATTGACCTCGCCCCCAAGGGTCTGACCCGTGTGTTTTATTCGGATAGTGGCGCAACCGCTGTTGAAGTCGCATTGAAGATGGCATTTCAATTCTGGCATCAGTGCCCAACCCCGAAAAAAAATAAAACCAAATTTCTTGCGCTGGGAATGGCCTATCATGGAGATACCATGGGGGATGTCAGCATTGGTGATCTTGGCCGTTTTCATGATATGTTCAAGCCTTTGCTTTTTCCCACGATAAAGTCACCCGCTCCTTATTGCTATCGCTGTCCGCTGCAATTAAAGCCGGAGAGTTGTGGTATGGCTTGTGCTTTGGAATTGGAAAAACTAGTGGAGCAGAATGCGGATCAGTTGGTTGCGGTGGTTATCGAACCTTTGGTGCAGGGGGCTGCAGGCATGGTCACCGCCCCCAAGGGCTTTTTAAAGCGGGTGCGTGAAGTTACCAAAAAGCATAATGTGCTGCTGATAGCGGATGAGGTGGCGGTGGGGTTTGGCAGAACCGGAACACTGTTTGCCTGCGAACAAGAAGAAGTGGTGCCCGATTTTCTTTGCCTGGCCAAGGGAATTACTGGTGGATACCTCCCCCTTGCTGCAACCCTTGCGACCGAGGAAATCTTCAATGCTTTTTTGAATGAACCGGGAGGTGAGGATAAAACCTTCCAGCATGGGCATACTTATACCGCCAACCCACTTGGTGCCGCGGTGGCGATTGCAAGCTTGGATCTGCTAATGGGGACAGAGGGTGTTTTGGCGAAAGTTTATGAAAAAGGGCGTAGAATGCAAAGGCATTTGGATCGCCTGCGGGAGTTCGCTTTTGTGGGGGATATCCGCAGATCGGGCCTGATGATTGGCATTGAATTGGTTGCCAACCGCGAAACCCGCCAGCCTTTTCCTGCAAATATAAACGCAGCCCATGCTATTTGCATGCTGGCAGGCAAGTACGGCCTTATGATCAGGCCCCTTGGGGATGTCGTGGTTCTTATGCCACCTCTTGCAATCCCTGAAGAATTAGTGGATCGCATAGGCGAAGTGCTTTATAATTGCATGATGGATTTTTCGCTACAAATATCCGGCCAGGGGGGCTGATTGCCGATGGCTGGTTTTTTTATTACTGGTACCGATACAGGCGTAGGCAAAACTCGCTTTGCTTCGCTTTTGGCCCGCACGTTGATCTCTAAAGGGGTTAATCTTAAGGTTTGCAAGCCGATTGCCACCGGTGGACATCGCAATTCCAAGGGTGTTCTTGTTAGCGAAGATACTTTGGCATTAAGCCGTGCCACGGGTGATAAAGATCTGAGTGCGATCACCCCCTGGTGTTTTGAAATCCCCGCAAGCCCTGCCTTGGCTGCAAAGCTCGAAGGTTCGGATCTTTCGATTGAGGCAATGGCAGTTGCAGTGGAAAAGCGATGTGGCGATGCGTTTGCTGTCGTTGAGGGTGCAGGCGGACTATTATGCCCTTTGACAGATACGGAATCGATTGCGGATCTGGCATTAAGGTTGCAATACCCGCTGATCATCGTTGCCCGAAGAAGTTTGGGAACGCTTAATCATCTGCTGCTTACTTTGGAAGTTGCAAGGCGGTATGGGTTGGTGGTGGCTGGAGTGGTCATGTCGGAAACCGAAGCGGTGCTGGATCAGGCAGCGATTCATAATCCTGTGGAATTTTCCCTGAGATCCGCGGTTCCGCTTTTAGCAGTGTTGCCTTTTGAAAAGAAAGGCGACAAAGCGGGTAGGGAAGTTGTGGGTTCGGTGGATTGGCAGGAGTTATCGGCAGCCATTCAGGATAAGCTTGCGTTGCCCATCGAGAAAATCAGTTTACATTTATACGAAGAAGTTAAAGGATAATCATGAGTATCTATCATTTTAAATGTGTTTCTTGTACTAAATTGATGGGAATCACCGAAGATTTTCTTGGCAAGCAGATGCGCTGCCCCCATTGCCAAACCATTCAAATGCTGCCAATGATTAATGCTTCAGGCAATCCAGAAGTGCCGCCTACGGTTGTGGAATCTCAAGAAGAGCCCAAAACCGACGTGATGAATTTTAGTTATCAGCCACCCGTAAACCCGGCAACTCAAGACGTGGCTCAGGAAATTTTGCCCTTCCCTTCCAGCGATCAATCACCCGCAGGTTCTGCTAATGAATCACCCGTAGTTTCCCCCATCGTGGAAGCTAATGATGCAGGTGCTGCCACCACGGACTTTATGGCTTCTGAAAACAATGGTGCGGCTCCAGGCGGCGCACCTGCTCCATGGGATAATGCTCCATCAATTACGGGTGAAGCTGCACGCAAAAGACCGGTGGGTTCCAAATCGATGGCCATGCCCATCATTTTTTTCTCATTGCTTTCCTACAGCGTGATGGCAACCGCAATCCTCATTCTGATTCTTTTTCGCATCAACAATGCCGGCCCACTGCATCCGCTTGAATACATTCCCGATGTGGATGGCGACAACCCTGGTGCAAAGAGGACCAAGATTCGATTCAATCATGATAAAGAGCGAACCCAGGAGGTCGTACCTGCTCATTTGCGTACTAAAATTGGGGTGGCTATCCGAGTGGGAGAGTTGGAAATAACGCCCCTCGCGCTGGAAAAAGCAACGGTTGCGGTATTAGTCTCAGGATTTTCCAAGGCTGAGCCTTGCAAAGATGATTCTTTGATTCTAAGGCTTAAGCTGAAAAATGTGTCCACAGACCAGACTTTCTGCCCTTTGGATTATTATTTTAATCGTAAATGGAAGGAAAAAACAAAAAATAGCTATCCGCCCCCGTTCACATTGGTGCAATTTGGCACCGAGAAGCCCGAGAAGTCGTTTTTTGGGGGCCCTGCGAACTGGTTGCCGTTGGCCTTGGCTGGTTCCAAAAAATCGCAATCTCCCCGGGAAACCGTCGAGAACGAAAACCTCGACAAATCTCTTGAACCTGGTGAGGAAATGACTGCTTTCCTGTGTACCGATGGCGATGATTCCAGTACCCAGGCGATTTTTAGCCATCAGGGGCCCATGCTTTGGCGTTTGCAAGTCCGCAGAGGCTTAGTTCCCGTGGGATCGAAGGAAATACCCGCTACATCTGTAATTGGCGTTGAATTTGGTGCAACCGATATAAAGCAAACACCCGCTGCAAGTTGAATAAATGGGTGTTGACTTCTGATTTGTCTGTTTTTATATTGATATAGGGAATGTCTTTATAGGCTTATTATTGGCGATTGGTTGAATTGGATTAATTCTTTCGTTTGTCTATTGCTATCTTGTTCGTTTGTTTATAAAAATATTAATGTGTTGATGGTTCTCGCTCGGAATCAAATTGACTAACGTGAACCGAATTGGTTGTTTTAGTCTTATTCAACACAAAACCTTACACTGATCATCTCCCAGCAGTGGGCCCATAAGGTTGATTTTTTGATCTGCTTGGTTGTCAAGCGGACAGTTCTTTATATTTGGAGGTGGGCCCTTAAGAGGTCTTATTTTTTTCATGAAATTGACACGCGCATCCAGTTACGCTCTTCACGCACTTGCTTACATGGCTACCCAGAAATCTGACAAGCCTGTAGCTTCTCACCTTATTGCCCGGGATCGTGGGATTCCTGAGCGATTTTTGCTTAAGGTGTTAAAGCCCTTGGTTTCCACCAGAGTGCTGAATTCCATCAAAGGCCCCAATGGTGGCTACAAACTTATGAAGGATCCCTTCAAGGTTTCTTTGTTGCATATTATTGAAGCTGTTGATGGCCCGATTCGTGGCGTTGCCCCATTTGCTGAAGATGTGGGTGGCCCTTTGAACAACAAGCTCGAAAGCATTTGTAAAACTGCTTCCGAAGCGCTCCGAAAAAGCCTGGAAAAAGTATCCCTGGGCGAACTCGCTGGGGCTCGCAAAGGTAAGTAAAACTTGAGTAACCCGGCTTTTTTGCCGGTTCCTCAGGTTTTATCATGGTTTTTCCCTCTGAGGGGTGCCTTTCATGGGGTGCCCCTCTTTTCTTTTTTACTCCAACATCATAAAGCCATTATTATGGCATTGCGCGTTTCAAATATCAGGCTCGCAGTTGAAGATCCGGAAACAACCCTTCCAGATCGTCTCGCTCGTTCATTGGGTATTGCCGCTTCTGATATTCAACGCTGGCGCATTCTGCGCAAAAGTCTCGATGCCCGTGATAGGCAGATTCAGTTTGTTTACAGTGCTGAAGTTCAACTTCTGGATGAACAAAAAGTCCTGCAACATAAGCCAAGGTTTCAATCCATCAGCATTGAAACATATTCAGAAGTTCCTTTCGCAATGCCACCTTGCGGATCGGTTCCCATGCTAGGCAGGCCAGTTGTAATCGGTTCGGGCCCAGGTGGGCTTGCTGCGGCTTATTTTTTGGCCGAACTCGGATACCGGCCCATTCTTTTGGAACGAGGCAGGCCGGTGCGCGATCGCATTCGCGATGTCAAGGATTTCGATGATGGTGGGCAATTTAATCCTGAAAGTAATTATCTTTTTGGAGAGGGTGGAGCAGGTACTTTTAGTGATGGGAAATTAACCTATCGGGGATCCGGGCCTGATGTAACCCGCATCCTGCAGATGTTTGCGGAGAATAAAGGCAAACCCTCGGTGCTTTATGATTTCAGACCGCATCTCGGTAGCAACAGATTGCCCGCAGTGGTCAAATCCATCCGCAGAAAAATCGAAGCTCTGGGCGGCGAAGTTAAATTCTCATGCAAGGCGGAAGACCTCGATATCCAAGATAATATCATCAGGGGTGTTTACACCTCGAGCGGCTACATTCCTGCCAACGTGGTGATTCTTGCAATCGGCCACAGTGCCCGTGATACCTATAACGCCCTTTATGCCCGGGGTGTTTTAATGGAACAAAAACCATTTCAAATGGGGGTTCGTATTGAGCAGCCCCAAGAAACAGTAAACCGGGTGAAGTATGGGAATTCTGATTTAGAAAATGTGATTGGGGCTGCAGATTATAGTTTGGTCGCGAATGGGAAATATGATCTATTCACTTTTTGCATGTGCGCGGGTGGATACATCATGCCTAGCGTTTCCGAACCGGGAGCGTTTTGCACCAACGGCATGAGCCTTTCCAAGCATGATTCACCTTATGCCAACAGTGGGTTGGTTATCACCATCAACCCCAGTGATTTTGGTAACAGCCATCCCCTTGCTGGAATTCACTTTCAAGAAAAGTATGAAAAGATGGCGTATGAGGTGGGTAAGAAAGAGTATCTGTGCCCCATTCAAGGCGCCAAGGATTTTTTGGGCGGAAGAGTTTCTCCCTCCGCACCACCCTCGAGTTATCCTAGGGGTACGATTGCAACTAATTTGGAATCGATTTTGCCCACGCAGGTGATCGAGGCCTTGCATCACGGCCTGCCCATCATGGACAAGAAATGGCAGGGCAGATTTTTAAAGGAAGCAAGTATTGTTGGGCCGGAATCGCGGGGCAGCGCACCGGTAAGAGTGGTTCGCGATACAATCTCTCGGCAAAGCCCCTCTGCTATTGGGCTTTACCCCGTTGGCGAAGGCGCAGGGTACGCAGGTGGAATTGTCAGTGCGGCACTCGATGGGCTTCGTAGCGCAATGAGCATTATTTCCACCTACGCTCCTGTTTCCTGAAAACCAAGTTACGCAACACCAGCAAGTTGATAAACCAATGCTGTTTCCAAGGCGGGCATAGCTTTTGCTGCATCCATGGGGTGCCAAAGGCACTGGCCATTTCTAGCCCGTTCCATCAGCACAAGGATTTTATCCTCGCTACCGGGTGAGGCTGGGGTTGGTTCGTTTGAAAGAGGGGGAAGATGAACATCAATTCCTGAACCCTTCCGCGCGAACTTACTCGTCGAGGGAAACTGTGCCCTGACTTCTGGTTTGTAGTAGCAGGAATAGCAAAGGCCACGGGGACGATTGGAACGAACTTTATTGCAGCTACGGCACAACATAATGAAAGTCTCCTTGAAAAGAATGGAATGGTTATTGATTGGTACTGGAAGGTATTCGCTCTACGAGTGATTGTTTTTCACGGATGCGGGATGCTATTTTT
Source organism: uncultured Candidatus Kuenenia sp. (assembly GCA_964646215.1). Lineage (GTDB taxonomy): Bacteria > Planctomycetota > Planctomycetia > Gemmatales > Gemmataceae > UBA969. Next base: position 7,189 of record CAZYAY010000075.1, read on the forward strand.
CTTTTGCGTAATTCGAGGTGTGTTTCTTGGAGCAGGTTTTTGCGCATGAGATCCCTGGGGGTTTTATCAAACCAGTTCAGGAACAAGGTAGCAGCATCCATCTGGCCTAATTTCTGCGCTGCAGCCTCTTTCAGTCTTTCGTGAAATTCTGAAACTTCAAATACCGAGAACAGGCCTTCTCCCTCGCGACCCACATACGCAAGCAATCCAAGTGCCGCTGCGGGTAAATCCCAAAACCCTGGCATTGGTCTGGGGAAAACAATACATCCCTGCACCAACGCAGGATCATCTTGCTTCAATCCATCTTGCAGCGCATTCAATGCACTGTTTGAAAGTAGCGGGGCGAAACCTCTTCGGAATATTAAGCGCCATGGTTCCATTTCTTTTTCCTCCTACTTGCACTTTTAAGTTCTTCAGAAGGCAGCAAACACCTCCTATACGTATAGTGTAATTAAGTACACCTATTTAACAAGCGAATTGACTTGTGAGTGATGCAAAAAATGGCTTTTATTGAATAAATATATACAATAGTTAGTTGAAATGATCACACAAAGTATACTTTAATATACATTTTTATGGTGCCTAAGGCTGTTGCAGGGTTAGTTTCTGTTTTTGCATTTAATTTAAATATGTGCTGGTGGGTGCAAAAAGCCGTGCGGGGGCTTAAGATTGCGAGACAGCTTTTTCTCGTCTAACATGGGGAAATAAAGTTACGCCTTTAGTTTTAATATTGCGGAGCCTCTTCCTTGAAAAAATACATACCCGCATTTTTATCCCTGATGATTCTTTCGTGCCCACTTTTCTCGCAAGAAACCTCAGAGCCTAAAAACATCCAGCTAGAGGTGGATAAAGTCGCGCGTGATGCCCTTGTTTTTTGCCCACCAAAATCGAATGCAAACGCACCCGTGGTGTTTGTTTTCCATGGGCATGGCGGTACCGCAAAGGGTGCTTCGAAGTCTTTTGCAATCCAGAAGCATTGGCCTGATGCAATCGTTGTTTACATGCAGGGCTTGAACACGCCGGGGAAATTGACCGATCCGGAGGGTAAAAAAACAGGCTGGCAGCATAAACCCGGAGAGCAGGGCGATCGCGATCTTAAATTCTTTGATGCCCTGTTAAACCATCTGCGTAAAGAATTCAAAATCGATGATAATAAAATCTATTGTACCGGCCATTCCAATGGTGGTGGGTTCACCTACACCCTTTGGCAAACCCGGGGGGATGTTTTTGCTGCTGTTGCGCCCTGTGCAAGTTTTGCCGTTAAGCTTGAGGCGATGCCCAAGCCTTGCATTCATTTTGCGGGTGAGAAAGATTCGTTGGTAAAGATTGAATGGCAGAAAAAGACGATCGAAAGAGTAAAAGAAATCAACGGCTGTGATCCCTTAGGCAGGGAGTGGGCCAAGTATTGCACTCTTTACCCTTCATCCAAAAACGCACCCTTGGTCGCATGCATTCATCCAGGTACCCATCAGTTTCCCGACTTTGCACCCGAACTCATGGTGAAGTTTTTTCAATTGCACACAAAGCCTTCATCAAAAAAATAAGCTACATGATTAATCGATGTGTGGCAGAAAGCCCCTGTGTACCTGGCCTGCCCTTACGATGAAAAACCGGACTGGTTGAAAAGTAGGAAGCTCAGGATGATTCAGTACGAACGCAATATTATCGATGCTGATCATTTCCCATTGGTGCAAACCGACCAAGATATCTCCCTTTTGAAAACCCGCCCGGGCTGCGACACTCTCCTGCCTTATCTCAGTGATTAATAATCCGCCATGAAGTTGATTGTTTGCCTTGGCTACGGCATCGGAGCCGATGTTTTGAACCTTTAAACCAATCCTACGCCAAACAACCTCTGCGACTGCGATTACAGGCTTCCCTGGTTCCAATGTCACTTCGACCTTCTGTTCAGATCCATCCCTGCGGAAGTGAAAAACCACCTTGTCTCCTGGGGATTTATCGACCAGGGCGCGTTCCACATCAAGGCTCGATTTGACTTGGAAATCTTCGATTGCAAGAAGTTCATCGCCTTTGTTGATTCCAGCCCGCGAACCCGGACTGCCGCCTTCCACCGCATCCACCATTGCAGCCCTATGGATGCCATCAGTTTGTTCCAGCTTCACTTCATTGCGGAGGCCAACGCCATGCTTTACATTGCCGCGCTTACTCCCCATTAATTCGGCCGAAACCCTGACCATGGTATCTACGGGAATCGCAAAACCAATTCCTTGGGCGCCAGCGCGGATCGCAACATTCACGCCAATTAATTCGCCATGAATATTAACCAATGGCCCACCACTATTACCCGGATTGATACTCGCATCGGTTTGAATCAGCCCTTTGTAAGAGATTTCCTTGTTCAGGCTGACATCCCTGCGGGTTGCGCTGACAACACCAACCGTCACGGTATGTTCATAACCATAGGCATTGCCGATGGCGACCACTGTTTCTCCCACCATCAGGTCGGATGCGGTGCCAAGCGTGATGACAGGAAGTGTTTTCTTGGCATCGATTTTCAAAAGCGCGAGATCATGTTCCGGGTCGCGTGCAATAACCTGTGCGGGCAGTTGGGTGTTATCAGAAAGCCTTACACGCAAAATCGAAACATCTTCAACCACATGATTGTTGGTGATGATGTAACCACGCGAATCAATGATGATTCCGGTGCCCATGCCATTGATGTTGCTCTTGGCGGAGCCAATCATGGAAAAGTCATCATTACCGGCGGGTTTTTCACTTTGAATGTTTACCACTGCGCCACGAACTTTTCGAACCACATCGGTGATCGGAGTTTGCCTGAGGTTCCAATAGCGGTTGGCAGGTTGTGCGGCAAAAGGAGCTGGGGTCTGGGTGGTTGCGATCGGGAGGGTTTCCGCCTTGGCTGTCAACCCACCCGCCAACGTGGATGCAAAGATGGATGCAAAAAATAAAGATCGAATTTTTAGCATGGGTTATCTCGTTTGAAACATCATCAGCATAATTCCCCCCAAGGAATCTTCCTGATGCCCACGGGCACAAGTGATGATGCTTTCAAGAGATAACTTCGGAACAACCAGAGCATACCCTGCAATGTCAATTGGTTGAATTGCTGATAACGCCTGATAGATGGTGGTGAAAAGTATGGTGAAGAGCGTTTTGCTTAAAACAGGAATCTTGATGAATGTACCTTTATTTCATGCTGAATCAATTGCAGCAGGCAGGCGCTGAAATAAAATGAAGAATCTCTCTTTTTCATTAAAGTTTATTATCCGCCCTGTTTTTACTCCTGTACTTTCGTTTGATCAGAATGATTACTTTTTAACTTTTTCAAGAAGGCTCATCAAAGTGCTGGTTATCTTCACCGAGGCATCTTTTTCCAGATAGCTCGACCGGGCCCGCCAGGTTTCGTAGCCGCCAAGCTTGTGATGTTCAGGGGTGGGCAGATACCCGTTATATCCATTCGCAAGGCTGATGGTGAAGGTTTGCTTGAGAGGGCTTTTCTTTTTAAGTTCCAGCCCTATTTCTGTAAATACTTCGCAGGGGATGGCACAAATACCCAGATCGCCTATGCGCATTACCTGGATGATTGCAGGAACCTGTGAAGGGTACTTGGAAAGTAACACGGTTTCACGGGCATAGATTTCAGTCATGGTATCTAAAATAGTTTTATTCGCCTTGGTTAATATCTCATTCGCCCTATCCAAATCAGTTTTAGAAGGCTGCCTGACGCCCAGCATAATTTCTTTTTGCTCAGCAGCGAGTGAAACATGGTTCTTATACTTGATGTTGCCCACCGCTTTTTGTGCAGCCTTTGCAACACTGTTTGCGACCACGCGGATTTGCTCGCCTGGTTCACGCTTGCCAGGTGCCATGCCCCCAAAGTTTACGTTGTTCACATCGCCACTGGTGCCATTGCTCATGATGCCTACAAAAGAGCGATCCGCATCCAAGAGCACCCCGATTGCTTCAGCGAAGGCGCCGAAGTAATCCGCACTGATAGCAGGGAAGCCGCCAACATAATGCAGGCTGTAGTTTGCAAGTAGGGCGATATGTTTGCCTTCTTTTGTTTTTAGGGAAAGCACGGAAACTTCGGGGTCGACCGGGCCTGCGGATTTATCGACCCTGGCATTTTGAAACCCAGGGTTCATGATGACTTTGTCCGTTGTTTCGCCAAAGGGATTGGTATTCATCTGCCCCGGCTTGATAAACCATCTGCGGTTGAAAACCTGGGTTGGGTCGGAGGCAACACCCCAGCCGATTTGCGCAGGCACCATCCGTTTATGGGCTTCGATGATCCCCTGTGCGATTTTTTTCGAAAGGAACGCGGGGTAATCTTTTTCGGGCTCACTTTGAAAAACCCCCGTCGAGGTTGGTGCTGAGTGCGTGTGGGTCGCGGAACAGAGAATATTTGTTGCGGGGATCCCGATTTTTTCCGCGACTGTTTTCTTTGCAGCATCAAAAACATCCCGTGGGATCATGCATGAATCACATACCACCAATGCCAATTTGGTTATGCCATCATCCAGAACAATGCAGCGCGCATGTATGCGGTCATGCACCATCGTGGCTTTTCCATCCTTCATGTTGCCATTAATGGAAATAGGCAATTCTTCAGGCGAGATATCTTGGGCAAATGCGCCAGCTTTGAAAGTTGCGGTTTGGGCGGTGGCCAAAGTGGTTGCAAGCAGAAGTGTAACCAAGGATAAGAAATTTTTCATGGGGAAGCATCCTAGGCAAATCAGGGTGTGTTGGCTTTTATCTTGTTTGCAAAAACCTGATTTCAATATGACTGTAATCACTTGGGATTGCAATAAAAACCATGTGAAATGTTATGCAGGCCCAAGCCCCATCTGGATGCAGCCAAAGATTTCCGGGCTATAAACATTTGGAATGTTTGGTCGATTACAAACTTTAGGCCTGCCCGGTATGGCGCAATTGTTTTGCTCAAAGCTGGAGATTTCTGATTTGCCTTCAGAATTGTCATCTGACTTTGTAATTAGAGAGACTGGAGTGCATGGGAACCAAAGGCAAAACGAGTTTTACTTTCGATCAATGATGATGTTGAGGGTATTATCTTTCTTTTCGATTTCAAATTTTAAGCCACTGGTTTCATAGTTCTTATATTTCTCAAGAACTTTGACGCCTGGGTTTTTCACACCACCGGTTTCAGGATCAAATTCCGAAGCAGGTTCGCTGATCACTGCAGTTACGGGGCCGGCGTATGCTCCCTTGCCTCGGGCAAAGGTTTCCATTTCAAAGCTGCCATCCTTATCGATCTTGCTGTTGGAATTGCGGCCTTTGGTTTCGCCGGCTTGGGAGGTGAACTCGATCCAGCCATCGGTAAGGGGTTTGCCATCTGCGTATTTCACAGTGCCTTTGACGGGATAAACTGGAAATACCGGCTTTTCATTGGTTTCACAACCAATCAAACCTGATAACAGTACGATTAAACAAACAAATTTTCCATTCATGGTGTTAAACCTTTCAAAATAACTCGATTAATTAGCATTGTCATTTTTAGGAATTCATTTCAATATAACAATAATGACCCATTGCTACAGCTTTGAACAGAAATATTATTTGTTTCTAACTGGAGTCGGTAAATAAATCGAGCCAATTGTAGGGCAGTGGCTTATTTAATCGCATCAATTTTGTGAGAACATTATGAAAACGAAGGCGTCAAGAATAGGATTTACCCTGATCGAACTTTTGGTGGTGATCGCAATCATCGCAATCCTCATAGGATTGCTTTTGCCAGCAGTGCAAAAAGTTCGGGAAGCAGCTTCAAGATCAACCTGTCAGAATAATCTCAAGCAAATGGGTCTTGCTATTCACAGTTTTCATAACACTTACGGGGTATTTCCTCCTTCCCGTACCTTTGATCCCGGTTTGACTTGGGCGGTTCTAATTCTGCCCTACCTTGAGCAAGAAAATCTTTACAACCAATTTGATACCACCAAGCAGTACTATCAGCAACCGACAACCAATGGCGATCCGCGTCTTAAGGAAGTAAAATCTTTCTTCTGCCCTTCCTACGCCAGAACCACCCGGGTTAGCACTTCAGGGGAAAGCCCATCAGGTGCGTGTTCTGATTACAATACCGTTTCTGGTAGTCAGGAAAGATACACCGCAGTTGCTGGGGTTGGTGGGTGGGTAGATTGGCGTGATGGCAGTGGTGCCAATGGGATGTCCAAAAGATCCCCCAATAGTTCTATCATGGGCGAGTTTAGCTTTAACAATATTTCTGACGGTACCAGTAACACTCTTCTTATTGGGGAAAAGCATATTCCTTCCAAATGGTTTGGGGTTGGAATTGGAAGCGGTGGTGGAGATGGTTCCGTTTACAATGGCGACCAAGAATGGCATTTTACACGTGTTGCAGGCCCTAGTTATCCCCTGGCAACCAGCCCTACGGATTCTTCAGCATTGGCCACTGCGAATCATGCTTCCATGTTTGGCAGTTATCATTCCGGCGTGGTTCAGTTTGTTTTCTGCGATGCCAGCGTTCGGGCATTGATTCCTGGAATACCAACTGCCACCCTTGCGCTTTTAGCGCAACGCAACGATGGCCTGATAATAACCGATTACTA
>CAZYAY010000076.1:0-12389 GCA_964646215.1 uncultured Candidatus Kuenenia sp.
AAAATTCAATGGCAATACAATAACCTGAACATCAAGACAACTCATGGGACCGGTTCCAGCCCTGTAATTCATGGTGACTTGGTACTTTTCTTTCACGATCAAAACCAGTCTGATTCCATCTGCATTGCCCTTGATAAAAAAACAGGCAAAGAAGTATGGAAGCAAAAGCGCGACAAGGGGATGACCTGGTGCACCCCGGTTGTCATCAAGGTTGGTGATCATGATGAAGTTATATTTGCAGGTAGTGGCACCGTTCGTGGATACGACCCTGCAACCGGCAACGAACTCTGGAAACTGCAAGGCCCCACGGTTGAAGTGGTGCCAACCATCGTAGTCGGGACAGAACTTGCGTATAGCGCATCGGGTAGAAACGGCCCCACCATTGCATTCCGCCTCGGTGAAAAAGGTGATATCACCGCTTCCAGCACCGTTTGGAAATCTGTGCGCAATGGCCCCCATGTGCCTTCCCCAATCCTCGTTAAAGATAAATTATTCACTTTCAATGACATGGGTATTTCAACTTGCCTTGATGCAATCACGGGTAAATTGCTTTGGACCGAAAGGCTTCCGGATCAATTCACTGCTTCCCCCATTGAGGCGGGCGGGCTTATTTATGTGAGTGGTGAATCGGGCAAAACCTATGTGCTCAAGGTGTCTGAAAAATTTGAATTGATTGCGACCAATGATCTTGGTTCACCCATTCTTGCTTCGCCTGCAATTGTTAATGGTAAACTTTTACTCCGAACGCGTGATGCGCTTTATTGCATAGGTACCAAGTAATATTTGATTGAGCTATGTTGAAATGAAAAAGGCCCATGCAATTCAATGCACGGGCCTTTTTAGTTTTACTCAAGAAAACTAGAGTTTTCCTTCCACACCCAATTGGTGGAAGTAGTGTTCCACTTTGTCTTGGTTCTTTAATAGCCAGTCGATGCTTGGTTCGCCAAGGATGGCTTTACGAATAACCTTGGTGGTGGCTTCACGATGAACAGCAAACAAAGCCTTATGGTCGATTTTATTCGCAGGTACTTTAAGTATATTTGGATCAAGCCATACCGAATAAATGATGCCTAGCTCCTCAGCTTTTTTCTTGGGGATGATCCCTTCACGCACAGCATCGAGTACGCCATGGGCGATGGCAGCTTGAACTGTGCCCATTAAAATATTGGTGTAGCGGGCATCGTTCACGGTGACTTTGCTTACCATGATGGTAGCTGGTTTTACCTGAACATCGCTGTTTAGAATGGCAAAAACCTTGGTGTGACCCTTGATCTGGTTGCCTAGAAGACTTGCGAAAGCGATACCCACGGGGCCATCCATTTCGCCTATCACGATTTCTGGTTCTGCGCAGAGGTAATCGAGATCGCCTTCAACCAGGGCTTCGCCTGTGCGTAATACGATTCTTTTGGAAGAGGGTTTTTTAGCAGCCATGTTTCGTTTCTCCAAGGGATTGTTGCTAGAAACCATACTTGGGTGTTTTATGGCAGTTAGCAAGGGAAACAAGCGGGATGTTGCAAAAATAGTAGCAGCGTTTATTTTTGGGCTGTGGCAGGAATCGGAATCATTCTTAGCATAATTGAAACCGACACATCTACTTGATCGTTTTTGATGATTATGGATTTAGCTTATTCAAGTGGTAGTATTGGTAGAGGGCGCACTCGAATCCGACCTGGCTCAATCGCAACAACCGCACCTTGTAAAAGATCCTGTTCAATACTTTGAAAATTTACCAACAATAAATTTACTTGTTGTTGAGGTAGTCTAGGTGTTGCACCTCGAAACAAAAGTACAGAAGGTTTCGTTTCCTTGCGCAAAGCCAGCAAAGTTCCAAAGTCTGTATCTGCAGAAACTACTATCCGATTTTCCAAAGCAGCACGTTCTAAAATGGCTGCATCGCTTTTGCTCGACATTCCATATTCACGCACATGCACCGCATCATGACCAGCCATTATTAATCCCTGAGCCACCGCAGGCGATAGGGCGTTATCGATAAGGAATTTCATGCCACGCCAACAATAGGTAGTTCCCGTTCGCGCAAGGCGGCAGCAGCAAAGCTAAGCGCTTCGCGAATATCCCCTAGTTCTAAATCGGGATATGCGGTTAAAATTGCCGTATCGCTCATGCCTTGAGCTACCATTTCCACAACCGTGGCAACTGGAATTCTAAGTCCCCGCACACAAGGTACGCCATTCATTTGATTCGAATCGACCGTAATCCGAGTGATCTTCATTTCAAATCTCCTGAAAAACGAATCCACTTCATTTTCATCTGAGAATCTATCATACCTCAAAATGTTTCCGTTTGCTTAAATTGCTTCTAATTCGTTCTTTTATAGCAGTTTGCAAGGGAAACAAGCGGGCTGTTGCAAAAATAGCAGGGGCAATTATTTTTTGGCTGCTGCTGCGATACCCACGGGTTGACCCGGTGAAAGGGTTGCGACATTGGCGCTGATAAATTCATCCTTGGTATCGATGAGCTTCCAATCCGAGGTTGAGCCTGATTCGCGGGTGCCCAGCAACTCAACCCATTCTCCCTCGACTCTTCCAATCTTAATATCAATTTTTTGTGCCTTACCATCTGCGATTTTAAAACCAAATGCCCCATCCGGAGTTCGAACGATTGCGCTCAAGGGCAATACAAAAGCCTCTGAAAGCACAGCTTTGATTCGAATGGATGCATACATGCCCGGGCGCAGAATTCCATCGGGGTTGGGCAGATCAATTTCCGCCCTCAGGTTCCTGCTGGATGAATCCAGGGCCCATGAGATGCGCGATACCTTGCAGGAAAACTCTTTCCCGGGCAGTGCGTGGAAGGTGACGATGGCATCCTCCCCCGGATTCACATAGGCATTTTCAATTTCAGGAACATCCACGACAACACGAACGGGATCAATCTGGCTGATGATGAAAAGTGGCTCGGTGTTTGGAGAACTGTTATCTTGAACAAGTTTGCCTGGATCGACCGATCTCTTGGTTACGACCCCATCAAAGGGTGCGTAAATGGTGGTATAGGCTGCAAGTGCCTCAGCTTTTCTTAGCTCTGCCTTGGTTACATCCAATCTTGATTCAGCAGAGAGGATTGCAATTCTTGCCTTAGCTGCCTCTGCCTTTGATTTGGCAACCATGGCTTCAGCATGCTTGACCTTTGCCATGATTTCATCTTTGGTTGATTCGGCAGCTTTGACGAGGTTTAAGACTTCATCGCGGGTTTGCTCATCGAGGACTTTGGATTGCACAAGTGCGGAGACTCGCTTGTTTTCGGAGTGCCAGCGATCGTAAGAGGCTTGCGCCCTTTGAATTCCCGCCTTGGCTTCAACAAGCCCCGCCTCGGTTGATAAGAGAAAAGCATCCGCTACTTCAGCTTGTTTTTTCTCAAGATCAACGCCAACCTTTGCGAAGTCCATCAAAGCTTTCTTATGCTGTACTTCCTCGACAATTTCAGGAACATCGACAACTAAAAGCTTTGTGCCTTGCTTGACGAGTTTACCTCCATTTTCATAAACCGGGCCCTTGACCTTTGCGCCAATATCCACCATTACCTGTGCTGCATACCCCACCACCTTCGCATGAATCATGGATTCTTCGTTGGCTCGCAAGGTTCCAGGCTGGCTGATGATATGTACGAGTTTCTGTTTCACCGGAGTTACCAGCTTCACATCCACCTGCTTCATGGTGGTTGTTTTTTGATCCTTGATTGCAACTGGCTTATCTGCACAACCAATCGCGACAATATAAATCAGACCCATGGCCAACACTGATGGAGTTAGTGAAAGGTTTACTTTTTTAAACATGGTTGGTCTCTTTGTTGAGATTTTTATTTTCAGGGGAGAGCGAAACCTTGAAGCCGCAAGGGTTGGGGAAGAGGATGGCAAAAGCGGGCGCAAGCATTAAAAGGGATGCAAACAATCCGCCTGCGATGCCACCCAAAACCGCCCGTGCCAGTGCTGCGCTTTGTTCGCCTCCGCTAGTGTTCCCAAGTGCCATCGGTATCATGCCTGCCATCATTGCCAACCCTGTCATCAGGATGGCGCGGAATCGTTGTGTAGCAGCAAGGGTTGCAGCCTCATAACCAGAATGCGCGCCTTCGATCATTGCTTTCTGGGCGAAGCTGACAAGAAGGATAGCATTTGCGGTGGCGACTCCAATCGCCATGATGCTTCCCATAAACGATTGTAAATTAAGCGTGGTGTTGGTGAGTTTCAAGGTGATTGCAATGCCAGCAAGTACGAAGGGCAGTGCAAGCATGGGGATTAAAGCTAGCCTGATTGATTGGAAATAAGCGAGCAGGATGAGGAAGATTGCAACCATGGAAAGGATGAGCCCAAGGGACAAGCCGGAGAATAATTCCTTAAGGATAGAGATTTGGCCACGGACATCAACTTGAACTCCTGTGGGCGGCGTTCCAGCTTCTGCGAGCACCTTATCGAGTAATTTTGAAGCTTTGCCTAAATCTGCACCTACAACATTAGCGGTGATGCTGACCAGCCTGCGCATATTGTAGCGATCTATTTCGCCTGGCATGGTTCCCGCTTTTACCTGCGCAACATCTCTTAGAAGCCTTTGTTCAGGTCCTTTTTGGCTTATGGGAATGGTTTCGATTTCTGTGGTTGAGTTCATAATGGCTTGGGGGATTTCAACTTGGACTTGGTATCCGATACCGTTGGCGGGATCGCGCCAGTAGTTGGGTGTGGTGAACCTTGAAGAAGAAGTAGCAGCGACCAAGGATTTTGAAACATCATCAGCATGTACGCCACTTAGCGCTGCTCGTTCGCGATCGATTTTAACATCTACGGTGGGGTAATCGAGAGTCTGCCCGTAGCGGATATCTTTGAGCACTGCAATTTTTTCCATCGACTTCCGAATGGTATGGGCGAAGGCTCGGTTGTCTGCCATCTTTGGTCCGCTTACTACAACTTCAACGGGTGCTGCGGCTCCGAAGCTCATGACTTCGTTAACCACATCTGCAGCTTCAAAAGAAAGTTCAATCTTTGTTTTAGCCATGCGATCTTTACTTATGGGGTGATGCAACTCTTTCCAGCGTTCATCCGTCCAGCTTTCGAGATATGAAACGAGTCCATTGCGGATCAACGCTTTTAATTTTTCTCCTGAGATACTTTTGGGTTTGATAGCGATGCGCATAAGAGCTTCTTCGGGCCCACCCATCCATTGATAAACGCAGTTGATGGGATAACTTGGTGGAACCAGGCCCACATATCCAAGCGAGAGGGTAAGGTTCTCTTCGCCTATCTCTTTTTTGATCCATCGCAGCGATTCCTGAACGATGGCTTCGGTTTCTTCGATGCGTGTTCCTGCGGGTGCACGGAGTCGGAATTGAACCTGCCCGTTATCCACAGGTGGGAATAGATCGGTACCTGTTTGCGACCCTGCAACCCAGAGTAAACCTATTGCAAGTGTAAGGCCCAACGGTAGGGAGATCCATCTCATCCCTGTCATCAAGCAGATGAGTGAGCCATACCAAGAGTTGGATTTTTCATCGGAATGAAAATGACCTCTTGGAATGAGCCAGATGGAAAGAACTGGTACTAGGGTGCTGGAAAGAATATAGGAAGCGATCATGGCAAAGCCCACTGCAAGTGCCATCGGCAGAAACAGGGCAAGTGCGGGCCCTTTGAGAAAAGCAGCGCTTAGAAATACACTTAGAACGCAAAGCATGGCAAGGAACCTAGGCACAGCGGTGTCAGCGTTGCCCCGTACGACGGCTTCAGCGATGGTGCCAAAGCGGGGAATTTGCGAATGAATATTTTCAACTTCGACGGTGGCTTCATCCACTAAGATTCCCACTGCAAGGGCCAAGCCGCCAAGAGTCATCAGGTTTAGTGAATAGCCACATGCAAAAAGGGAAAGCACCGCCGCGATGAGTGCGATTGGGATGTTTAAAACTACTACGATTACGCTGCGCCAATCTCTGAGGAAAAGCAGAACCATTAGGCCGGTGAGGATTGCGCCTAGCAGGGCTTCGAAGGCCACGCCTTCCAAAGCGGAAACAACTAAGGGGGATTGATCAAACTCAAAGCGCACTTTGATATCTTCGGGAAGAGCTGCTTGCATCTTTGGAATATTCTCTCGGATAGCCTGCACCACGGATAGCGTGCTGGCATCCGCTCTTTTTGTTGCAAGTATGTAGACTGCTCTTTTGCCATTCACCAATGCGTATCCTGTTGCTATGTCGTTGGCATCTGCTATCGACCCTGCAACATCGCGGATGAATATCTTCCTATTCATATCAATGGGAATTGATCCTAATTCCGATGGTTGCAGCACCATCGAGTTGACAGGCACCATGGGCATTTTTTCTTGCACTCGGATGGCACCGGATGGACTGATGGCGTTGCCATGCGATAAAGCATCAACCACGGCATCGGGTGAAAGCTTGTAGGAGCGAAGTCGTTCGGGGAGAACGCTGATGACGACAGTGCGTTGGTTTCCCCCGAAAGGTGGTGGGGATGAAACTCCAGGAATGTTGGCAAACATTGGGCGCACCTTGAAGAGTGCCTGATCTTGTATTTGCCCGATGGTTTTAGTTTCACTTGAAAGAACCAGATAGCCTACGGGAACACTACCTGTGTCAAAGCGGATGATGAAAGGTGAAACGGTTCCAGGCGGCATGAATGCCCTTGATCGATTGACCTGCCCCACGGTTTCAGCAAGCGCCTGTGCCATGTCGGTGCCGGGGTGGAAGTACAACTTCATCAAAGAGACGCCCTGTACATTTTTTGATTCCACATGGTGGATGCCACCGATGTAGAGGAAGTGGTATTCGTAGTAGTTAGCAAGTAGGCCTTCCATCTGGGCGGGATCCATGCCGCCATAGGGTTGGCAAACATAAAGAACGGGAAGGTTCAAAGATGGAAAGATATCAATCTTGATGCGGGAAAGGGAAAGCAACCCTGCAAGAATGACACCAAGCACCATGACGCAAATGGTGACTGGTCTTCTGAGGGCAAAGTTAATCGGGTTCATTCAAGGCTCTGAAAAAAGGCATTACGGTGGAAGAGGTATGACTCGCTCAATTGTAGCAGAAGGGTAGACGGGTTCCACGATGGAGATTTCTTTATCAGAAGGTTTGGGTTTTAAGACGACAGAATGTTCGCCCACTTGCTGGCCTGGATGGCCCAAAGCTCGATAAAGCCTGAACTGCGCCCTGTTATGTTCCGTAATCGCCTTGTAGTAATCCCGGTAGGCTTGTTGCAGGCTTTGAATCGAGACTAGAACCTCTTGGGGGCGGAAAACCAGGGTGATGGTATCGCCAATTCTTCGGGTTTGACTTAACCCCTGGGCATTTTTATCAGCGGTATCGAGTGCGTACTGCAGGCCTTCTTCGGCATCTTTGATTCTTCGGGTAGTGCGGACGGTTTGCGCATGGGCGGCAACAACATCTGCCGCAACCCTATCTTGAACCTGGTAAAGCTCGAGTGCAGCTGCGTTGTTCTGAGCTTGTCTTTCACGCTTGAGAGCGATGTTTCCTATGCCAAAGCTTTCGAGTTCCCAGAGGACTTGAAGATCCATGGAATTGCGCATGCCGAAGTCGGCCATGCTGCCGTTATTGCCCCCGCCAAATAGCCCGGAAGAAAGGGTGCCCCCTGGGTGTGTAGCTGCGCCACGAAGTAGGATGCTGGGAATGAGAGGGCGCATTTTTTCTTGTTGCAAGCGGGCGATGCTGGCTTGGACCAGCGCTTGTTGCGATGCAAGTTCGGGTCGCAATGTTAACCCGATGGGCACAAGCTCATCGATGGTTCTTGCAGGGTCGATCAGGTCTATTTTAAGATGGGGTGGTTCTTGTGGGGTTACCCGTAAACCAGATTGCAAATGTAAAACTCTGATGAGCTCCGCGCTTTGAACCTGCCATGCTTCGTAAGCGTATTCAAGATCCTGTCTTCTGCGTGCGAGTTCCGCCCTTACCCTGCTTGCTTCAGCGGGCGGCGCCAATCCGGCACTAAGCTGTTTGGTTTTTTCTGCAAGCTCTTCGGATCTTTTTACGGTGTCTAGCGCGCTTGCAACATCGCCCCGGGCTTCCTGTACTTTGAAGTAGGATTCAGCAACGGTTAAAAGACTATCATTGATTGCAGCTTGTTTGTCAGCTTCTCGTGATTTCACGATTTGTTTTGCTGCCAGTGGTTTGTAGATGGCATCGGAGAGTGCGAAAACTGCGGTGGGGCCTAATCCCACCATGAAAGCCCCTTTGCTGGTTCCAAACACTTTGCCTTTGATATCTTGGATCTGGCCATCGCTACGTAGGTAATCAGTGCCGATGTTTAATGTTGGCAACCATAGGGCCTTGGCACGCAGTAAGTCGGCTTGTGCAGCGGTGATTCGTTCGCCTGCGATAGCGATATCAAGAGGTCGGGCGTTTGCAAGCTGCATTGCGACGGGCAGGTTAATTGCAAAAGAGGGTTCAACTTCATCAGTTTTATCAACAGTTGAAAGTTTGGGAACAACCCCTTGAATGGGTACGGGCATTTCTTGGGCGGGTGCATCATCGAGGCAAATAAATACAAGGAACACCCCTACCGAAAGGGTAAATATTCTTTGCAACAGAGTGATTTTGATGCCGTCAAAAATGGAACAACTCTCCCAATGTATAATGTCTCTCACTAATTCATCGGGTTTTTCTGGGATTAGCGTTACTTTTATAAAGAGGCTAGGGAAAAACGCACTTTTAATGTTAAGATGGGTTAATCGAGGTTCTATTTTGCAGGAGAGAAACTGCTAAAAATGGTAAAATAAGCAGTTTTATCGGAACCATGGGTGATGTTTTAATGTCTAAAGAATGGGTGAATCAATAACAGGAGAGATATCATGCGAGCATTTTCCTTTGCGTTTTTCTTATTGTTTACAGGTGCTATTCTTGCAGAAGATGCCTTGGATCTTGTGAAACAACTTAAAAACCCTGACAACGAAGAACGACGAAAAGCCGCCCAAAAGCTTTTCGAACTTAAGGAAGAGGCCAAGGTTGTTACCCCTGAGATGATCACTGCCTTGAAAAAAGAAAATGATGTATTTGTGAAACGCTTTTTAATTAAGGCACTTGGAGCTGCCAAGGCCGACCCAAAAGTGGCAGTGCCAATTCTCGCAATGATGATCAAGGATAGTAACCCAAAATTGATTGAAGCAGCAATCGACAGTTTGGGTAGCATGGGAGCAAAAGGTGTGGATCCGTTGGTGAATTTTATCGCACCATCAAAGGCAGCAGATTCCAAAACAAAAGGCAAGGATGAGAAAAAGGGTGGCCTTAAAGTGGATCCTGTAGGCGACCTGATAGGCAAGGCTGCACAATCGTTGGGAGAAATTGGAGCAGATGCAAAGCCCGCAGTGCCCGCCTTGGTAGGTGCGTTGAAAAACGCCAACGCAAGGATTGATGCTGCCAACGCTTTGGGAAGCATTGGGCCGGGTGCCAAGGAAGCTATCCCAAAGTTACAGGAAATAATCGAGGACAAGAATACCAAGCGGGATAAGAATTATGCCAAGGCTGTAAATGATGCAATGAAGAAAATCCAAGGTAACGAAACCGTAAAGAAGAAGAAGAAGGAATAGTCAGTTGGATTTCAGATCGAAGTTAAATTCATTGGACCCTGCTTTAAGCTCTGCTTTAAGCGGGGTTTTTTCTTTGCTGCTATATGCCAGGGGCGTGATGCGGGTGGGCATTGGAACATTTCCCGGGCCTTTGCCAATGGTTACGCTGTTGGCAACGATAACGACCTTGTAGTTGCCTGGCATGGTTTTGGATTCTGCGCCTATCTTGTAAGAACCATCTGGGTTGATGCGGGTTGTGGATACAATCATGCCTTCTGCCTGATGAAACCCTATATCGCCTTTATCCAGGATATTGCCTTCGAGGGTGACTTTTCCTGAGACCGTGGATACATTTCCGCCACAGCCACAAAGCCCGAAAAGTAGGATGGCGCAAAGTAAACGAACGAAGCCATTCATAATTGTTATTCCAAAAAATCAGGGTGATTAATAGTTGGGTATGACCTCGCCAATATTTTTGGTGCTAAGCGGTTTATAGACATTGGTGTAATCGATACTGTTCGTGAGAAACTTGATGCTACCATCTGCAAAGGCAAAATTAGCTCCTTCCGAATGCTTGCTGCGAAATGAGATGACATTCCACCAGTCGCCAGGCGTGGAAGGTTTGGGTACATAATTCAATGGTGCATGGGTGCTTGCGTAGTCACCGTTGGCATAGAATGCTGCGGAGTGATAATTTTCAATCGGGGTATCTTCCCCAATCATCATGGTGCTACTGGTGCCATCCTTGATTTGGTCCAACGTTACAGGCCCTTGAAAACTATTGCGGTAAAAAATTCCCGGGCAGGGACTACTATTATGGCAGTCAGGTTCCCTACCTTGATGAATACTTGTAGTGCCCCCCATGCGGTTATCCCCCATGGAACCTTTGTAATTAGTAAGGGTTACCTTGTTCGGATCCATTTGAAACATCTTCGTTTCAACGGGTGAACCAGGAAGAGCAGAGCCATCAGATGGGCAATAAAGCATTTTTACTGGTGAAGCAATTGCGCTTCTGCAAGCTGGGTTGAGTAGTCCTCCGCCTGCGAACATAGATCCTGATTCATAAGGAATGATCTGTTTGTAAACGGATTCTTGTTCCAGATAGGGAAGGGTTCGAAATATCCAGCCAAAACCATTGTTATTATTTACCCAGGGAGAGCTGCTCATTGGGAATGACTGGAAAGTGGAAATATAATTGTGCACGCCCAATGCCAATTGCTTTAGGTTATTCTGGCATTGCATCTTGGCTGCGGCTTCCCGCACCTTCTGAACTGCGGGCAGCAGAAGACCTATCAAGATTGCAATAATTGCTATGACCACTAATAACTCAATTAAGGTGAAACCCTTGTTTGTATTTTTAGAAGACGTGGCAACCATGATATGCCTCTGTATACATTTAATTGTAAATTTCAATTCCGAGTATATCTGAGATAAGGCGGGGCGGGCAATGAAAATCGCACAAATTAAGGTATCAACCCCTACCCTCTTTCATATATTGCACCAGCCTGTCTCAATCATTGATTAAATCTTGGGTGTTTGAGGTATCGGTTGCGAGGTGTGAACTTCTGCCATTTCCCATGGCTGGAGTGAAGGTTGATTTTTTCTTTAACATGATAATTCTCAAAGAAAACGGGTTGAAGATCTGATACCTTTAAACTTGGCTGCATAGAGCCTTTGTTTAACTTGAAAGCTCTGGATTAAGAAAGAGTATTTAATTATGCAACGCACAAATATTAGGTTGCTATTAGGCATGATTGGAATTACCACGGGCTTTGTATTGGCCCAGCAAGCGCCCCCAACTCAAAAGCAAGTCATCCCTCATGCCCAAAAAACCATGCCTAATCCCGCATACACCCCCGAAGAAGCTATTAAGCACATGAAGGTGCCCGAAGGCTTTACGGTCGAATTGGTTGCATGCGAACCCGATCTTGTAAACCCAGTTGCTTTTACCATTGATGAAAGAGGCCGTTTTTGGGTTGTTGAATCACTCGAATACCCCCGCTTAGAACCAGGCAAAGGCAAAGATCGAGTTAAAATTTTAGAAGATACCAACAACGATGGCAAAATCGATAAGGTTACCATCTTTGCTGAGGGCCTTAATATTCCTTCCGGAATTGCAGTGGGCCATGGTGGTGTTTGGATCGCCAACTCCCCAGATCTTCTTTTGCTTCAAGATACCGATAACGATGGCAAGGCTGATAAGAGCGAAGTTATTGTTACAGGCTTTGGCAGAGAGGATACACATGAGCTTCCTAATTCCCTTACTTGGGGGCCAGATGGTTGGCTTTATGGGTTCAATGGTGTTTTCAATCGCAGTAAAATCAAACATCAAGGCAAAGAGCATAACTTCACTTGTGCGCTTTTTCGTATCCACCCTAAAACACGCGAGTTCGAGCTTTTTGCGGAAGGGGTTAGCAACCCCTGGGGCGTTGCTTTCGATAAGGAAGGTTCTGCTTTTGTAAGTGCTTGTGTGATCGATCATCTTTGGCATCTTGCGGAAAGTGGTTATTATCACAGGCAAGCTGGGGTTTACCCTCCTTATACCTGGAAGTTGAATTCCATCGTCAAGCATAAACACCAGATGGCTGCTTACTGTGGACTTACTTATTTTGATTCCGAAGCCTATCCGGAAGAATACCGTGAGGTGCTTTACATGGGGAACATCCATGGCGGATGCATCAACGCAGATAAGTTGGAAAGGCAGGGGTCGTCCTATTTTGCAAAACCACGCAACGATTTGCTGACCGCCAACGATGCCTGGTTCATGCCAGTGGCCCAGAAAACCGGACCTGATGGGTGCCTTTATATTCTCGATTGGTATGATCGTTATCATTGTTATCAGGATGCACGAAGAGACCC
>CAZYAY010000076.1:12489-13547 GCA_964646215.1 uncultured Candidatus Kuenenia sp.
CCCAAAGTTTTATCCGATGTGCTTGCAAATGCTGATAAAGACATGGTGATCGCATCGATCGTTTGGCAAAATCTGCAGCCATTGCTTGATAGTGCAAATGTTGCAGAAACTTTTCTGAAGGCGGCAGAGGCCAACCCTGGTTCACAGGCGGAGGCAGCACTTCTCGGAAAGTTTGCTGAAAGAATGCTTGCAGGTAAATTGAATCCTGAAATCAATGCAAGCCTGCTTTCCCTTTTGATCAAGGATGGTCATCAAGAATCTGCGAAGCAAGTGATCCAGATGTTATCTGTAAAAGTTCAATCAGGCGACATTAAGGGCAAGGATCTTGAAACCCTGCGCTCTGGATTAACCCCTGTCCTTGCAAAAGCTTCTTCGTGGATTGAAACGAAAATTCTTAAAGCCTCTTGGAATGATACCGATGCGCTTGGTGAAATTACCAGGGTCTTGGAAAATGTAAAAGTAGAGGAACCTTCCCGAATCATGGCTTTCGATGCCTTGGTCGCAACCAATCCTGTGAATGCCTTGAATACCGCAAAGGTTATTATCACTGACAAAAACACTTCCATTGGGTTACGGGGGAACCTGATTTCTGCATTGGGGAAGTTGCAAGACCCTGCTATTGCAGACATGGTGATTGAGCTTTATCCCACCTTGGATCCCAATATTCAGCCTCGTGCGATTGAACTGCTTTCGCAGCGAAACACCTGGTCGAATAAACTTCTTGATGCGATGGCTGTAAAAAAAATCCCGACCACCGCTATGGGAACCAATCAGGCCCGAAAGATGATGGCAGAGAAAGACCCTGCATTGAAAAAGAAACTTCTTGAGGTCTGGGGTACCGTGCGCGAAGGCCGTGATCCTGCACGCGAAACCATCCTTGCAAACATGCGGAATCATATTATTGCAAACCCCGGCGATCCCAAGGCAGGCAGGCTTGTTTTTAACAAGGTTTGTGGTCAATGCCATAAGATGCATGGCGAAGGGCAGGAAGTCGGCCCCGATATCACCCTCAATGGCAGGGCTAATTTCGAACAACTCCTTTCCAATGTGCTTGATCC
>CAZYAY010000077.1:0-13313 GCA_964646215.1 uncultured Candidatus Kuenenia sp.
GTTCAACCCAACCGCTACTTCTCTTTTTTCTCTTCAGGTTCAGCTTTTTTAGCTTCCTCCTTGGCGGGCTCCTCTTTACTTACAGGCGCCCCCTTAGGGTTCGGCTTGTTGGAAAATACGGGATTCGGATTAGGCCCCAATTGGAAATAATTCTTTGGTACCCTATAGCCTGACATCTCCAGATATTTTCTTAAATCAACTGAAATTACGCCATTCTCCTTGGCTGCCAACCGCATTTCATTGATTGATTTATTAAGTAAAGCCATTTTTTCATTTATAACGCCCCGGGGGGCTTTAACTGAGTCAATTCCATCGCCAATGATAAGTAGATCAGTCTTTGGCGTAATGCCCGGAGTGTTCCTGATTTCCAAGGTTGACGGATCTAGGTAGGCATCAACCAAAACGCCTTGCCTTTCTAATTGGCCGATCAATTCGTAAATTTGATCTTTACCATCACCTGTTAGGTCCACGATCCCCATGATCGCAATTCGTTTTCTGGAATTAGGATTCCAAGTAGGGTTGTAAAGAACATCACCCTTTAGGATTGGATCTTTATTGGTATCTTTTACCGTCAAAATTTTACATTGGGCTAAATGTTCACCAACGACATTAATCACTTCCAGCGTACCTTTGATTTCAGGAAGAGGACGGCCATCTGTTCCTATTCCATGAATGCTAAATGTATCCTGGGGATTTACCCTGTCGCCATGCCCTACATTGATGTAGGGCAATGATCCTGTACGATCGATGCTAACGATTTTATAATCGGGTCGGATGTTTTTGCCGATATCGTTGCCTTTGGTTTTAGTAAGGACAAGTTGATCGGCGAGTGCGGTTATTTCCAATTCTTTGTCGCGTGATTTCTTTTCAAGTTTGGCGATTTTTTCAGTGAATTCTTCATTTTCCCGACTGCGTTCCGTTTTTTCAGTGGTTAGAGCTTTTGTTAATTCGTCCTTTTGTTTTCTAAGTTGGTCCCTTAGGGTGGTAAATTCGGAAAACTCTTTTTTGGCGGTATCCGTAAGGCCTGCAAATTTCTTGTTGATATCTGCTTTAAAAGCAGCGAATTCGTCCTGGCTCTTCTTTTCTGCATCTTGGGCTTCCTTCTTTTCCATTTCAACTTTGTCAAACCGTTCTTTAAGTGCCAGATATCTTTTGGATTGCAGAGTCGTGATTTCATCAAAAGTATTGCTCGGTTTTTTTGTTGCCTTGTCAAATTTCAAGCTCAGATCTTTATCAGCGGCATCTTTGAATGCCATCTTTTCCAGCATTTCCATTCTTGTTTTTACCAGTTTTAATTCTTCCTTATTGGGTTCATATTTGGCATCTTTTGGGAGAATGGTTTCATCATCGACCTTTGCCCGTAATCCTTCGTAAATTTCTAAATCTTCGGGTTTAAAGCCATTTACTGTTGAGATATATGTCCAGTAAAGCATTGATTGGAATCTGTAAAAATCGATGAGCTTTGCTTCGCTTTTTTGCGTTGCATCTGATTTGTCTTTTTCCGCCCTGAGAGTTTCCTGTTCGGAAAATCCAAAGTAGGTGGAAACACCAAGGCCAATGGTTGCAAGTATAAAGAATACCAGAGTGACAACCAACCCTTGTTTCGATTCACCTTTGGGTGAAGAAGAACCTCGACTTATTGCTTTGGCAGCCATGATCCATCACCTTGCTACGAAGTAAACGATTTTAAGAAAAACCTACACATCTCCAATATGATTGTAAATCATAAGCTGAACTAGTCAATTAATGCAAACAAGTGTTATTCGAATCAGAGATGTTTTTTTCTGCAAATAAGGATAAATCGTGTTTAGGGGAACTCATGGCACCCTAGATAATTATAACTGGGCAAGAGTTAGGAATTGTGTGAATCCTTGGTTTTTTCTCAGTTATTCCTAGGAAAAGCAGCAAGCCCGATATAAATTGCAGAAGTTGTTTATTTTCATTAAAGAAAGTTAAAGTTGCTCATGGGTAATAATCCCGAAACGATGTATCTGATTGATTCCATGTCTTTGATTTTTCAGGTTTTTCATGCCATTCAAAACATGACAAGCCCCACTGGGATGCCTACAAATGCCGTATATGGCTTCACCAGGGATCTGATGTTTTTGCGAGATAAGAAACCAGATTACATTATTTGCGGTTGGGATAGGCCTGAACCAACTTTCCGAAATGTTGCTTATCCAGAATACAAAGCCCATCGAGATGAAGCGCCTACCGATTTAATCATGCAACTACCAATGATCCAGCAAGTTGTGGATGCATTGAATATTCCTTTGCTAAGCATCCCTGGTTTTGAGGCTGATGATATTCTTGCAACGGTTGCTGAACATGCAAAAGCAAAGGGAATAAAAGTTTACCTGGTAACTTCAGATAAAGATTGCAGACAGTTGATAGATGATAATGTCACCTTATACAACATCCGGAAACATTTGGAATATGGGCGGGCTGAATTGCTTGCGGATTGGGGGGTAACTCCCGCTCAGGTGGTGGATTTGCAGACGTTGGTCGGGGATACTGCGGATAATGTGCCCGGTGCAGTTGGAATTGGTGTTAAAACAGCTTCTAGTTTGTTGCAGCAATTTGGCACGCTTGAAAACATTTACGCAAACATGGATAAGATAAGTGGCGTTAAGCGCAAAGAAAGTCTTGCTGCATTTTCTGAAAGAATTCCCCTGGTTCGCAATCTCGTCACTTTGGATCGAAATTCCCCCGTCGAGCTTGATTTTGAAGGTTGGCGCTTAAAAGAAATCGACAAGCAGAAAGCGATCGCATTATTTCAAAATCTCGGCTTTCGTGGAATGCTGGCACAAATCGAAAAATCAATCCCCCAAGAACAGGGTTTGTTTAAACAGCAATCTCCTGCGAACTCCTTATTTCAAGAAGCCTCCCATGTTCATCCTGAAATACCTTTGTTTACCAACCGTTGCTCTAAACTTTCGATTGATCCGCCCATCCAGCTAAGCGGTCAGGGAGATTGGCAATACGATTACGCACTTATTAATAACGAGAGCGATTTTGAGGTTTTGCTTTCAAGGCTTTTAAGTTGCAAGCGTTTTGCATTTGATACCGAAACAACGGGGTTGGACCCGTTTACATCTAAAATTGTTGGTATTTCCTTCTCCCTCGAAAAAGGGAAGGCGTTCTATGTAGCCATACGAACCCCTCTGGGCGAACCTAGCCTGGATGAAGGTTTTGTCTTGGGTAAATTAAGACCCATATTTGCCAATAAAGACATATTCAAAGTAAACCAAAATATCAAATTTGACATTTTAGTACTACTTGTTAATGGTGTGACCACCGAGGGTGTCGCGGGCGACAGCATGATTGCTGATTATCTTTTGCATTCCGGGGAGCGAAGCCACGGGCTCGATGAAATGGCCAAGCGTTATTTGAATCATGAGATGATTTCGATTACAGAATTAATTGGTGCCAAGGGTAAAAACAAAGTTCAAAAAGTGATGAGTGAAGTTAATTCTGAAATTGTTGCGCTTTATGCATGCGAAGATTCAGATGCAGCCTTGCAGCTAACGGTTTTTCTTGAAGAAGAAATTTCTAAAATAGTGGTAGATGGTAGCAAAGACCGCTTATTAGAACTTTACAACAAGGTTGAAATCCCATTGATAAGCGTTTTGGCAAGAATGCAGTTTCGCGGTATTTGTATCGATGCGGAGTTTTTAAAAATCCTTGGTGTAGAGATGGGGTTGGAATTGGAGAGGTTGGAAAAAGAAATTCATGCTCTTGCAGGCAAACCTTTTCAGATAAGTTCGCTGCCCCAACTAAGGTCGGTCTTATATGAGGATTTAAAATTGCCCATGCTAAAGAAAACAGGGGTATCCAAAGAGGCGAGTACGGATCAGGAAACACTTGAAAAACTTGCCGTTTTAGATCATCCTGGCGCTGCGATACCCAAGAAGATTTTGGAATTCAGGCAACTTGCAAAGCTTAAAAGCACTTATGTTGATGCAATTCCAGAATTAATCCAGCCTTCAACAGGTAGAATTCATGCTGCTTTCAATCAAACGGTGGCAGCTACTGGGAGGTTATCATCCAGCACCCCCAATCTGCAAAATATCCCAGTTCGCAGGGAAATGGGGCAGCAGATACGGAAAGCGTTTCTGCCCAAGCAGGGTTGGGCTCTTGTTTCTGCGGATTACTCTCAGATTGAATTAAGGCTTTTGGCGCACTTTTCCAATGACAAGAATATGATCAAAGCCTTCGAAGATGATAAAGATATTCACTCGCAGGTTGCTTCCGAAATTTTTGCCATCCCAGAAACCATGGTTTCTCCGGACATGCGACGAACTGCAAAGACTGTGAATTTTGGCATCATCTATGGTATTAGTGCCCACGGTCTTGCTCAAAGATTGGAAATTGATCGGTATGATGCTTCCAGATTTATTGATGCATACTTTGCCCGTTATCCAAATGTGCTCCAGTATCATGATGATCTACTTTCAAAGTGCAGGAATACTGGTTATGTAAGCACGATTCTTGGGCGAAGAAGAAGAATCGATGGTATTCGGGATCGTTCCACTTTTCAGCAGCGTAACCAGCCCGAGCGAGAAGCCATTAATATGGAAATTCAAGGATCTGCCGCAGATCTTATCAAGCTTGCGATGATAGGGGTTGACGAGGCTTTAAGCAGAAATAACTTCGAGGCAAAGCTTTTATTGCAGATACACGATGAACTTGTAATTGAATGCCCCAAGGAAGAAGTTGATGCGGTCAGGAAAATTTTGATTGATGAAATGTCTGTTAAACCCAGGAAATTACTGGCACTGAAGGTGCCGCTAACTATCGAGGTTTCGGCGGGTGCGAATTGGTTGGCCCAGGAAGAACTCAAATGAATGTAAAACGGGCAAACAAGCCTGTGATTGCAATTGTTGGTGGCATAGGCAGTGGTAAAAGTGAAGTTGCAAAGTTATTTGCACGTTCCGGTGGAATGCTTTTTGATGCCGACGCCGAGGTTCGTGATCTGTTCAAGGATGAAGGGGTTAGAAAAAATATTCGGGATTATTTTGGGGAATCTGTTTTTGATTCGGCAGGAAATGTCGACCGGCCAGCATTGGCAAAGGTTGTTTTTGGTAATACCGAAAAAAGGTTGTTTTTGGAGTCGATTCTGCACCCGTTGGTTTTAAAAAAAGTGGAGCAGAAAATCCAAGATCTTGGAAATTTCTCAGAATCTTCATTTCTTGTACTGGATATCCCCCTATTATTAGAAAAGAATTGGCGTAACCTTTGTAGTTTGCTGGTGTTTGTTGATTGCAATAGCGATGAGAGATTGAGGCGTTGCATGGCTAGAGGTTGGACACAGGCCGAATGGGAAAGTCGAGAAAATTCACAGATGCCCTTGACTGATAAGGCCTCAATCTGTGATCATATAATTGATAATTCGAGTAGTTATGATTTCACTCAAAAGCAAATTGATGATTTGTTGAAACTTTGGAACCTGCCTTAAAGTACTCACTCTCTGCCAGTGCAAAAGTACTCTCGTAGTACGTAATATTGAAAGTTTGGTGTGTTTGTCGTAATCAGATAAAAGTCGTCTATTCCGGAATATGGATTTTCTGGTAATGAAATAGGTGGTTGCCCGCTCCATTTGCAGATCTGATTAATTAGCGGGATATTTTCTGTTCCTGATGTTTCTGGTTTTTCCACATCTACACCAGTTATTTTTGGGCCAGATAGGAGATTAGTAATGGCGGAAGCCAAGGGTAAAAAAGATAGTTCAGTAAGCAAACCTAAAACACGCAGCAAGGCTGCTGGTAAAACAACTAAGACCTCGGATGAAGCCAGGGTGAATGTTCCCGAGCAATCTGACGACATATTGTTTAATAGTCCCCGCGAAACATCGCCTGAAAAGGAGACCAAGGAAGTTGCACCTATGCAAACCGTGGATGCTTCAGATGATGACTTGGTATTCACGCCCAAGAAAAAAACTCCTGCCAAAGTCAAAATTGTTGAGAAAATTGAAGAAGTAGTCGTTCCGAAGGATACCTACACATCCCAGATTGATTCGTTTGCCCCAGAAGCAAGTTCCGTGGTTAATGCCCCAACAGTCAGGGAAGTACCAAAATATACAGCCAGCCCTGAAGAAATGGACGAGAGAAGTGGTTCAAAAGATATTGATGCGCCAACTTCAGAATCTTTTTCTGCGGCAAGTGAAGAATCCAAGTCTAAGGGTTATGATGATGAAGTAAATACCCGGTATGAAGAAATTAAAAGGGGTGGTAATCATCTAACAGACTTGCAGCAAAAATCATTGCCCGAGTTGATCGCGATTGCAAAAGAAGTTGGGATAACTGAGGTCGAAGGCCTGGCCAAGCAAAATCTGGTTTTTTTGATCATCAAGGAACGGGTGAAGCAGAATGGTTTGATGCTGGGTGAGGGGACTTTAGAAATCTTGCCCGATGGATTTGGTTTTCTTCGAAGTCCTGATTATAATTATCTTCCCTGCGTTGATGATATTTATATTTCTCCGTCTCAGATTCGAAGGTTTGGCCTTCGCACCGGTACGATTGTATCGGGGCAGATTAGGCCTCCCAAGGAAAACGAAAAGTACTTCGCCCTTCTCAGGGTTGAAGCCATTAATTATGCAGATCCCTCTCTTCTAAATCAGAAGGTGATGTTTGAGGATTTAACCCCTTTGCACCCCACTGAAAGGCTGAAGCTTGAGTTTGATCCTTCTGAGGTTTGCGGCAGGGTGATAGATCTTATCTCCCCGATTGGTAAGGGGCAGCGTGGTCTTATCGTGGCACCGCCGCGTACCGGTAAAACCATTCTTTTGCAAAAGATGGCCAATGGTATTCTGAAAAATCATCCCGAATGCTATGTCATTATTCTGCTAATAGATGAGCGTCCTGAAGAAGTTACCGAAATGGAGCGGATGGTTAAAGGGCCGAATACCGAAGTCATCAGTTCTACTTTTGATGAGCCTGCAACCCGCCATGTACAGGTTTGCGAAATGGTTATTGAAAAAGCAAAACGGATGGTGGAATACGGCACCGATGTTGTCATCCTTCTTGATTCCATCACTAGGTTGGCGCGTGCCTACAACTCCGAAATGCCAAGTTCAGGTAAGATTTTATCTGGTGGTATTGATGCCAATGCCATGCAAAAGCCCAAGAGGTTTTTTGGTGCCGCCCGTAATCTTGAGGATGGGGGAAGCTTGACTATCATCGCTACCGCACTTGTCGATACAGGTTCCAGGATGGATGAGGTTATTTTTGAAGAATTCAAAGGCACCGGAAACATGGAAGTGCATCTTGAGCGAAAGTTGGTTGATCGTAGGGTTTGGCCTGCCATAGATATCAACAGTTCCGGCACACGCAAGGAAGATTTGCTTCTTGGCGAGGAAGAATTGAGAAAAGTCTATGTGCTTCGAAGGGTTCTGAGTGACATGAATCCCGTGGAAGCCATGGAATTGCTTCTAAACCGTATGGCTAAAACCAAGACTAATCATGAATTTCTCAATAGCATGAACTTGTAGTGTTATGTCAAACCTTGAAGAATAAGGGATAAGTTATGAGTTTGAATGTTCTCGAAGGGCATTTTAATTCTGGAAATCACACATTTGCAATTGTTGCAGCCAAATTTAATCAGGCCGTGGTTGATCGGCTGGTTGAAGGGGCTTTGGATGGGCTTCGCAGGCATGGGGTTGCGGATAAAAACATCACCTTGGTCCGGGTTCCTGGGTCTTATGAAATTCCCTTGGTGGCTAACAAACTTGCGCTTTCTGGTAAGTTTTCTTCCATAATATGCCTCGGAGCTGTTATCAAGGGAGAAACCGATCACTATGATCATGTTGCTGGTGCAAGCACCAATGGTATTGCCAGTATTTCCCTTCAAACTGGTTTGCCGATAATATTTGGTGTTCTTACCTGCGATACATTGGAGCAGGCAATAAATCGGGCCGGTGCCAAGGCTGGAAATAAGGGTTTTGAAGCCGCTCTTACCGCAATCGAAATGGCGGATCTGATTTCAAAGCTCCCCAAATAACGAAAATTCTAAACTATGATATACCGAAGATCTAAAGCACGCGAAGTGGCGTTGCAACTTCTTTACAGGGTTGATTTGAACCCTTCTCTTACTAAAAAGCAGGTTGCTGAATTTATTACAGCCCGTATTAGTGATCAGGTAAGCAGGGATTTTGCTCTTCTCCTTTACCAGCAAACCATGCAGAATCTCTCTCAAATTGATGCGATGCTGGTTAAATTTGCAGAAAACTGGCGCTTAGCACGCATGGCTGCTGTCGATCGAAATCTTTTACGACTTGGTGCTTTTGAACTTAGCCATCAAAAAGATACTCCTTCCGAAGTCGTTTTAAACGAATCCATCGAGCTTGCCAAAAGATTTGGAACTGCTGATTCGTCCTCCTTCATTAATGGAATTCTTGATAAGATCTGTTCCACCGAGCGCCCCCAGCCTGAAAATGCCTAAAGGTCAGCCTTTTACCTCACTGTGTCAGTCCCTTTATAAAAATGCCTCTACCAGGCGTGTTGATCTTCATACCCATTCCACCTTTAGTGATGGTATTTTTTCTCCAGAATCGGTTTATTCTTCCGCCTGTAAACTTGGCCTCGAAGCTGTTGCCATCACCGATCACGATACCACCGCTGCACACCATTATCCCTTGCCCCATGGCCGTTGCGAGATGATTGCCGGCGTTGAGATAACTTGCATTTTTAATGCAAAAGTTTATCATTTATTGGGCTATATGATCGACCCATTGAATCAGGGGCTTCAAGCTGGGCTTACTCGAAATAAAGCCATTCGAAAAACCCGATTCTTGAAAATGATCGAATTTTTGAAGGGCAGGGTGAATGAACCTGATTCCGTGATGGATGATCTTGAAGCCCAGTGGAACAATCCTGATTATGCCGTGGGTAGTCGTCATTTGGCCCAAATTCTCGTAAACCAAAAAAAGGCTCATTCGATTCAGAATGCCTATTGGAAACATTTGAGGTTTTTTCAGGACAATAATCACGCGTGGCTAACGATTCAGGAAGCTTGTGATTTGTTGCGTAATGCAGGGGGCGTTTCCATGCTGGCACACCCGCCTGAAAGTATCACCCTTGGTGATCTCGCTTTGCTTAAAACTTTTGGTTTGGATGGCATAGAGGTTGAATACCCGGGTTTCAAAATGAAGCGTAGAAAATTATTGAAAGAGTGGGCGATCAAACTCGAGTTTTGTACTGGTGGTGGTAGTGATTGTCATGGGCTGCCCCCGCGAACTATTGGCTCGTCTTCCGTTACCATTCTTGAACTTGATAAAATCAAACTCAGATCAGAAGGCAACCGGCTATGTTCCGCGCTCTCCTAGATAAGCTGAAGGTTGGTCTCACCAAAACAAGAAACCTCTTTGCCGGGGTTGCTGGATTATTTCGTATCAAGGGGAAAGTTGATCACGATTTTCTTAAGGAACTCGAAAAGAAACTCTACCTTGCTGATGTTGGATCTGCCGCCACCGCCGGCCTTGTTGATAGGATGAAGCAGGCTTTTCTTGACAAGGAAATTGACAAGGAAACAGAATTGTTTGTTCGAGATTATCTTGCTGGCCTTTTGCAGATCGAGGGCGGGCGTGATATCAAAATCAATCCTGATGGGCCTACAGTCATTATGATCGCGGGGGTAAATGGATCTGGCAAAACCACCTCAATCGCCAAGCTTGCCGGTTTCTTGAGTCGGGATGGGAAAAAGGTTCTGGTCGCTGCTTGCGATACATTCCGGGCTGCAGCTATTGATCAATTGGTGATTTGGTGCGAAAGGCTGGGGGTCGAAATCGTAAAGGGCCTTCCGGGTAGCGACCCTGCCAGCATTGCCCATGATGCATGTGACAAAGCAAGGGCCAAGGGCTTTGATTTTGTTATTGTTGATACTGCAGGCAGATTGCACACGCAGACTCATCTAATGCGGGAACTTGAGAAAATTCACCGTGTTACCAGTAAGGTTATTCCTGGTTCCCCCCACGAAGTTCTTTTGGTCTTGGATGCTACCACTGGCCAAAATGCCGTTCTACAAGCCGAAAACTTTCAGAAGGTTGTTCATTGCACAGGCATTATTCTTACAAAACTTGATGGCACCGCAAAAGGCGGATCGATCTTTAGCATCAAACAACGTTTGAACATCCCTGTAAAATTCATTGGTGTTGGTGAAAAAATTGAAGACCTTGAACCTTTTGATCCTGCTTCCTTTGTTGAGGCTTTGTTTTCCTGATGAGTGAAATTGATCTCGTTACAGGCGGAGCGGGTTTTGTTGGATCACACCTTGTCGAGGCCCTTGTTGCCTTGGGTAGAAAAGTTCGTGTCCTTGATGATCTTAGTACTGGCCGCCTTGATAATCTTTTTTCGGTAAAGTCTGATGTTGATTTTATTGAGGGATCGATCTTAAGTGATGATGATCTTATCAAGGCTTCTGCGGGAGTAGATAATGTTTATCATCTTGCGGCTGTTGCCAGTGTGCAAAAAAGCATGGAACAACCCTTGCTTAGCCATGAGATTTGTGCAACTGGAACTTTAAAGGTTCTTCATGCTTCCAAGTTGAATCGTTGCAAGCGATTTGTTTTTGCTGCAAGTAGTAGTGCATATGGCAATACTGGTAATGTTCCACTTGATGAAAACACTTTGTTGGATCCACTTTCACCTTATGCTTCTTCGAAATTGGCTGGTGAGTTTCATGCCGTAGCCTTTGCTAGAGCGATGGGATTGGAAACTGTAAGACTTAGATTTTTCAACATTTTCGGTCCTAAACAGCGTGGAGATAGTCCATATTCTGGCGTTATTGCTATTTTTACTGAGGCATTCAAAAAAAGCCAAAACCCCACTATATTTGGCGATGGCTTGCAATCCCGGGATTTTATTTTTGTGCTGGATGCAGTTCAAGCATTGATTCTTGCCGGAACTAAATCTGATATTTCTGGCGAAGTTTTTAACATTGGTACAGGAAAATCCACATCCTTACTAGATTTGGCTTTTCATTTGCGGGCACTTACTGGAAAGAATTTGGTCCCCCAGCATCTTCCCGCTAGGCCTGGAGATGTGCGCTATTCGCTCGCTGATATTTCCAAGGCACAACGAATGCTTGGATTTGCTCCTAAATTTGATGTTCCTTCAGGCCTTAAGTTTATCCTTTAATCGCCCGTTTTGCCAAAACCTGTGCATCTTCTCTTTTTTGTTTTCCTGCACTTGACATTTCTTTCGATCATTGGCATTAGCAGTTGTCTTTTGCTTAAACTTTAAAATGAATTAGCAGGCTAAAAATGAGCCAATGGAAATTTCTGACATTTGTAAAATTCCTAGCACCAACATCTATGGTGATTGGCGGACTTGGGTTTACCGGGTGCGCCACAGGCCCTCTTTTTGAAAACCCTGCAGTGGTAAGGCCTGAGCTTGAAACTACCAGCGAAAACCCAGTTTATGTACCTCTTGGACCAGCATCGTATGGCGTGGTTTTTGAAAAATGCATGGATGTAGTTGATGATTTTTTTGAAATCTCTTATTCCAATCGTTACGATGGCAGAATAGAAACTTTCCCTTGTATTGCCCCGGGAATCGGTCAACCATGGAAGCCGGGAAGTCCCGATTTTAGGCAGCGTTTTCTTGCTTCCTGCCAATCTATCAGGCATCGTGCTGTAATCACTATTCAACCTGCAGATGATGGTGGTTTTTTTGTTGATATCAAGGTGTTCAAAGAATTGGAAGATTTGGAAAGGCCTGTAAGGCAGACTGCTGGTTCTGCTACATTCCGAAGCGATAGCACGGTCGAGCGGCAATTTGAAGTTATTGATGATGCTGTTTTTGCTTCCAACTGGATTCCGATTGGAAGAGATAATCATATCGAGCAAATCTTGCTTCAAAGAATCGCCAAGTTCAAGACGGCTGCTCCATTAAATAAAAAGTTTTAATGCAATTCGGAATGTTGCCAAATGTGTTTGTTATGTAACTTTTGATCAGGATCAAGTGGTAGTTTTATGGTAAGGGTTGTTCTTTTTCACAAGACCCTTCGGCTCTTAATATTGCAAAATGATCATCGATAATTTGTCAGCCATCGCTTAAACCAACAAGGCTAGTGCCAGCTTGATCTGGGGTTTTCGTGGTGAAAATGTTTATTTGTTATGCAGCGATTTGCTCAGGGTTTAGTGGCAGTTTTATAATAAAGGTTGTCCCTTTTCCCAGGGAACTTTCAACTCTTAGTCTTCCATAATGATCATCAATGATTTGTCTGCAGACGCTTAAACCAAGGCCAGTGCCACCTTGCCCAGCTTGATCTGGGGTTTTCGTGGTGAAAAATGGATCAAAGATTTTACGA
Organism: uncultured Candidatus Kuenenia sp.; assembly: GCA_964646215.1. Classification (GTDB taxonomy): domain Bacteria; phylum Planctomycetota; class Planctomycetia; order Gemmatales; family Gemmataceae; genus UBA969. Next base: position 12,307 of record CAZYAY010000077.1, read on the forward strand.
AGATTATGGGGTGCAATCCCATTTCCTGAGTCTGTAACTGCAATTTCTGCAAGACCCATTTCCTGATTCATTTTTAATCCGATTTTTAACTCGCCACCTTTTTCCATGGCTTGTCTGGAATTTATGATGAGGTTTAAAAGAACTTGTTCAATTTGTGATGCAACCACGGGGACTTTTGGTTTGTCGATATAGTTCTTGGTTAATTTTATCTGGTGTTTGTGCAGATCTTTTTCGGTGAGAATAAGCACTTCATCTACCAATGCTGCAAGATCGGTGTTTTCTTTTTTAAGGCTTCCTTTTCTTGCATATCCGAGCATCGAATTGACGATTACTGCTGCTCGTTGCCCACCCTTTAAAATCTTTTCCAGTGCTTGCTTTCGGTTTTCTTCGTTATCGGTACGCTGGGCCATTTTTGTGTAATTGATTATGGTTGTCAGCACATTATTGAATTCATGCGCAACACTGCTGGCTATCGCTCCAACACTACTAAGTTTTTGAGCCTCAAAAAGTTGATGTTTGAGCGCCTCAGTTTCAGAAACAATATCTACAAGTTCTTCACCAAGCATCCTTGAAAGCTCCTTCAATAAGTAAACCGGTAAATCAATTGTTTACCAGTCAACAACAAAATTATCGGACTCTTGCCTTATCTTCTTGAACGGAAGTTGCTTGCATGAAACGATTTACGGCAAGACTAAAACAAAACTGGAATGGTTGGGGAGAATCAGTTGGCGTGGCAAAAGTCTACGCCCTCGTAAGCTGGATAGATAGAAAAGAGTGGGAGGATGTTTTTTATGCATTATTCATCTTTATGCCCCTCAAAGTTTACATAGTTTTCCTGTTGTGTTTCTTTGCCTGTTTTAGCCACCGTTTAATTGTGATGGATTTCATTTCTTGGATTTATATTCGAAATGCTTATAATCTCATTAGTACGTCCTCGTAGCTCAATTGGATAGAGCGTTGGCCTCCGAAGCCGAAGGTTACAAGTTCGACTCTTGTCGGGGACACTT
>CAZYAY010000078.1:0-13267 GCA_964646215.1 uncultured Candidatus Kuenenia sp.
CAAGATTTGCCTGCAAAGTGCGATTCAACTCTTCCAGGGAATCGGCCCTGATGGTTAAATGCCCAAGTTTACGGCCAATGCGGGGCTCCTTGCCATAATCATGTAAATGAGCGCCTGGTATCTTTAGAACTTTGGAAGCATCGGGCATGGAACCAATGAGGTTGATCATTGCGGAAAAACCACGGGGCTTGGGGGCGCCTAAAGGCAAACCCGCAACAGCACGAATATGGTTTTCAAACTGGCTCGTTTCCGCACCTTCGATGGTCCAATGACCACTGTTATGAACTCGTGGTGCCATTTCGTTGGCAATCAGCCTGCCCGCTTTTTCAAAAAACTCGACTGCAAGAACGCCAACATAATCAAGAGCTTTAAGAATTCGACCTACTTGGTCAGCAGCTTGAAGATTAAGGTCGGTACTATGAACCTGTGCGGGGGCCAATGAAAGACGCAAAATCCCCTGGTGATGAAAATTTTCCACAAGCGGATAAAAGAAGGTTGCCCCATCAACACCGCGAACAGCAATGCATGAAAGTTCACGATCAAATTCAACAAATCCCTCTGCGATGATTCCCATCCGCCCTAATTGGTTGAATGCAGTGATTGCATCTTCAAGAGATTTTACCAAGAACTGCCCTTTGCCATCGTATCCGAATCTTCGGGTTTTAAGGATCAAAGGCAACTTGAGAACGGTAACTGCTTGTTCCAAGGAAGGCAGATCATCAACTGGGTGAAAAGGAGCGGTTGCAATGCCATGGTGATTAAAGAACTGTTTTTCCAAAAGTCGATCCTGGCTTGATTCCAAGGCTTTTGGAGGAGGGAAAACGCTACGGGTCTGCGCCAATTTACTTACAACCGAAACTGGAATGTTTTCAAATTCATAAGTGATCAGGTCTGAAGAGTCCGCTAATTTCTGAAGTGCAGATGCATCTTCAAAAGGTGCCACAATTTGCTCACCCAACAAGGAAGCGGGCGAAGAATGCGAAGGATCCACATAGAGAAACTTAAACCCCAATGGGATTCCTGCTATTGCAAGCATTCGAGCAAGCTGCCCTGCGCCTAGTACTCCGATTGTTTTCATGATTAAGACCTGGGATCTGGATGATCAAGAACTTCTTTGCTCTGATTTGTTCGCCATGCCCGGAGGGCTTCGCGCACTACCGCGTTTTCATTCCCAATAATCGAACAGGCGAGCAAACCTGCATTGATCGCGCCTGCCTTGCCAATTGCAAGCGTGCCAACAGGAACCCCGCCAGGCATTTGCACGATCGAAAGCAACGAATCCATTCCTTTGAGCACCTTTGATTCTATGGGAACGCCCAAAACGGGAAGGATGGTCCAAGATGATACCATGCCGGGCAGGTGTGCTGCGCCGCCCGCGCCTGCGATAATAACTTTTAAGCCCCTGCCTTCCGCTCTTGTAGCGTAATCACGGAGCAGATCGGGGGTGCGATGAGCGGAAACCACCTTTACCTCGGATACAACTTTAAGTTTGTCCAAGATCTCTATAACATGCTGCATGGTTTCCCAATCAGATTTGGAACCCATGATAACGCCAACAACTGGTGGCATGATTCACCTCAAAAAAGGTTAATGTTTCTACTGAATGGTTTATTCCAAAAAACCGGAAGAGGCTAGCAATCATAGAGAAAAAAAAGCCATTGTGGTTAAAATCGAGCCAACTGCCTGGGTAGAAAGCCATCAAGACCACCGAGGCTTTCGAGGCACCATTGCTGATGATCCGCCTTGGGATTCTCTTTAAGCAGTTTCTTTCGATGAGCAAAAATTTGCGGGATTTCCCGCATAAAGCTCAACTTTCCCATCAAGAATGGGAGCAAGGTTCCCTCGGTGCCCCTGCGCCAGGCTTTTGCAAGCAGTGCCAGCAAATGCAGCGGTATGGTGGGCCATAATAATTGGTAGGGAATATTCCTCCAATAAACTCTTTCCTCGTTGAGCGATTGCCTTTCCAGGAGCTTACGGTTCAGGCCAGATTTGCCATAAGAGGAGGAAACGCGATGAAGCACCTTGGAACAGGGTTGAAAAACAACATCATACCCAGCCCAATGCAACCTGAAGGAAAGGTCGACATCTTCAAAGTAGGCACCAAAGGATTCGGGATAAGCACCAACCTTAAGAAAAACTTCGCGCCGATAAAAGGCACTACTGCCACTAGCGCCAAACACAGGGCCAGGAATCATCCACTTTTCTTCAATGATTTGCCCATTTCCGCGCTTGGCTGCAACACCGGAAGCAAAGTAGGCATCGCCTGCACTATCGATGATGGCCTTGCCCTCGATAGCGCCTGGCCAGCGCAAAACCAAGGGTGCAACTGCGGCAACTTTGGGATCTTCAAAAGCATCAAGCGCCATTTCCGCCCAACCCGCACAGACTTCGGTATCATCGTTAAGCAACTCAACAACATCATGTATTGCGGCTTGAACACCTAGATTTGCAGCCTTAGCGAAGCCCACTCTTTTAGGGGTGCGAATTACTCTGACACCTTTGAACTTTCTGGCAACATCACTAATACACTGATTTTCTGAGGCATCATCAACGACAATGATTTCGGTGTTTAGGGGAGCGTTTCTGCGCAGGGAAGCCAGGCATCTTGCAAGCAAGTCAGGTCTGGAATAACTGGGAATAACCACGGATAAGGTATGCAAATTGTGACCTCTGCAAAAATTAAGCTGAAGGCTCGGCCAAGGCTGCAAGAAACTCCACGCGGGCCTTGTTCAAGCTACCCGAAGCCATCAGTTTGGAATATCGTGCCAGCCTGTCGTACCATTTGACTGCCCGGGAATCGCCAAGAAATCTCGACCAAATCCCCATCACAAAAGCCTCACAGCGAATAACCCTGCACATCCATTTTGATTCGTTTTTGCTCCAATGCTTCCGGGCATAAGTCATCAGCGCCTGACGCGTTATCACCCGCAATCGTGGTGGTACCCTGCGAACATGAATGGGGGCATGATGAACCACCGCTAGTGAGGGTTCATAGCAAACATCATAGCCAGCCTTGGCGATTCGTTTACAAAGGTCAACATCCTCGTAGTAGAGAAAATAATCAGTGTCAAACTTCTTTAATTTCTCGAGGCAACTCCGTTGAGCGAGCATGCAACAACCAGTGATCCAATCAACTTTTTGCGCTTCATTATTACTATTAAGGCTATACTTTCGCCATGCCCTGGGAAGAAACTTGCGAGCCATGGTTCCCATGAAGGTGGGGAAAGGCCCGGTCGAGCCCTGCACGCTGCCATCGGGATTTCTCAGCCCAAAACCAATGACACCAATTTTACTTTGATGCAGGTTATTGGTATTCAAATATGATTCAATGTTATCAAGAAAGTTATTTTCAGGGGTGATATCAGGGTTGAGAATTAAAATCCAGTCACCACTTGATCGTTTGCATCCCTCATTGACTGCGCAGGAAAAACCTCGGTTCTTTGTCCACCTTCGAAGGGAGACATGGGGCTTGGAGCGCAGCCTACGAATTGCGGGATGGTAAGAGGAATTATTATCGATGACAATGATTTCTGCATGCCCTTTTCGAACCAAGTCGCATTGACCCAACTTCCGCACCAACTGCTCGGTGTATTTCCATTGACGATAATTAACTATCACCACCGAAAGTTTGATTGGATTTGATTGTTTAACGATCAGGCCAGGTGAAAGCTGTTTGGCTTCCAAGCTTGGCTGCAACAATAGTAACGAGCTTTCAAGATCTGGCATCTTGCCCCATTTCTCTCTCAAACCTTCCATGGTTTTGAGTCATATCAGCATAAACGAAGAGGGTGGGCATGGGCAATGCCACTCCCCGCCCCTTACTCACTCATCATCCCTGTAATCGCCACAATCTATTGCCCCTATTTGACTTGCGTCATTAGAAAGAGAAGGAAGAAAAGGAAACAGCCAAGCTTTTTTAGCTGCATCGAGCTTGCCACCGTACTCCGAAATTTCAAATGCTTCTATCAGTTGAATTTTTTCACCCTTATCAACCCCATAGGTTTGGACTACTAAATCACGAAATCGTTCAGCATAGGGTTTAATCCATTCCACCATCGCCTTTTGCAACCAAGCCTTTCGATCATTGCAATTTTCTGGAAGGGCTTCGAAAAACACTCCGTTGTATGGCAACCATTCGTAGAATTGGGAAACATGACAATCCAGCATGCTCATGATGGAAGCAAAAACAGGTTCAATATCGACCACGATATCGGCATTAAAAGGAATGGGTTTGCGAAAATCATCTGCAAAATATCCAAAAACAGGGTTAGCCCTTAGATGTGGAGTATCGGGGCAGATGGCGGGAACCGTAACCATATATGCGGCATCTTGCACCAATATGGAGGTGTAACGATGATCTGGGTGATAATCATTGGGCCGATGTGTAAGAACAAGATCGGGTTTGAAATCGCGGATAAGCCTTATCATTTGGTGCCTGGCTTCCAAGGTGGGCATCAAACCACCATCAGGAAAATCAAGCACGCGATATTCAGTTCCTATGACCTTTCCCGCAGCGGCGGCCTCTGCTTTCCTGCGCTTTGCCAACTCGGGGCCTTTCATGGTTTGATGCCCGCCACTACCATCAGTGACACTTATAAGCAGCACTTCGCACCCATGCTTTCGCCAAAGTGTGGAAGTACCACCGACTTTAATGTCGACATCATCGGGATGGGCACCAATTGCAAGAATTCGTGGAGAAGCCATGATCAATATCCTCAAGCAAAATAAACAAGTTAAAGGTAAAAATATACTAAGAGAGTAGCGCAATTTCCATCAATTGCATGGAAGATTCAGGCTAAATTCTACTCTAGTTTATTGGGTAGATGGTTAAAATCTTAATTAAATGGGTTTGAGTCACCCTCAAGCTTTGACATTTTCACCTTAAATCCTTATTTATTCGTTCTTTGTTTCTTTATTTGGTGGAGTTGGCTTGGTAATATCATGCCTGCTGGTCGTCAAGGAAAGACGGCGTGGTTGGAGAAGTTTTTCTCAATTCGCGATGGTTGGAGCCTATTCCCAAGCATTTTGTGGTCGCAATGATTTGATTGGGAGATTCTCTATTGGCTTTTCAGATGACCTTTTTGTTTGCATTGACACTATTTTCGAGTGCGACCCTGCTGTTTCTAGTACAACCCATGGTGGGGAAGATTCTTCTTCCATATTTGGGCGGGACCCCTTCGGTCTGGAATACCTGCATGGTATTTTTCCAGGCGGCGTTATTGGGCGGTTATTCCTATGCCCATTGGCTCACGAAAAACAGAACTTTTAAATCGCAGATTTTCATTCATGCCATAGTGCTTGGCGTTGCCTTTTTGCCGCTTGCGATCATGCGTTTCGATGCAGGGATTCTCGCAAGAACCATTTTGCCACCGCCTACTTCAAGCAATCCCGCCCTTTGGCTGCTTTTTGTTTTAACCTTGGTTGCGGGCCTGCCGTTCTTCGCAGTTTCGACTTCTGCACCCTTGCTTCAGAAATGGTTTTCAACTTCTGACCATCCCGATGCCAAGGACCCCTATTTTCTTTACGGGGCTAGCAATCTGGGCAGCATGATAGGATTGCTTATCTACCCTTTTGTGATCGAGCCAAAGATTGGCGTCGCTACCCAAGCCCTACTTTGGGTTTTTGGATATGCAGGCCTTATAGGCATGACTATTCTTTGCGCAATGATGGCATCGAAACGACAAGTTTCAGAAGACACCAAACGTAACACCGTTTCAGATCCTAGCCCAAGCAACTTCACAAGATTTAGATGGGTGGCTCTCGCTTTCATTCCTTCGAGCCTTATGCTAGGCACCACCACTTATCTCACGACCGACATCGCAGCGATTCCATTGCTATGGATTCTGCCTTTAAGCCTGTATATTCTCAGCTTCATTCTTGTGTTCTCCCACATACCAGCTTCCTTTTACCTTCTATTTGTAATCAGCATGCCTATTATCTGGCTTGCGAAAAGTGCTAATCTTCCAGAATGGCAGGGCTTTGGCTTTGAATCATTGGCAAACTGGCTTGATGACACTGCTCGGGCGCTCAAAAAAGATACTTCCGTTTCTTTCTTTCAGATTACTTACACCTTGCTTAGCGTGATGTTTGTCGGGCTGTTTTTTAAATCTCACAATCGCATCCGCATGGGAATGGTCTTGGTCACCCCCATTCTGCTTTTGTTTGTCGTGTTTATGCATCAGATTAAAACCGCTCTCGATCTTCGGGAAGTGGAAATCATCGGCATCCACCTTGCCTTGCTTTTCGTGACTGCAATGCTTACCCACGGCGAGCTGGCAAGAACCAGACCGCCCGCATCCCACCTGACCGAGTTTTACCTTCTTATGTCTTTGGGGGGGGTTCTTGGGGGCATTTTTAATGCGCTTATTGCTCCAAGCATTTTCCCACGCATACTTGAATACCCATTGGTTGCAGCCTTTGCTCTGATTTTACTTCCGGGCTTTTCTTTACCCAATGCCATCAAATGGATCGCAGTCCCCATTCGAACTTTCAGCTTCGTCATCGGGGTTGTCGCAGTTGGAATACTATTGGTTCAAAATTGCCTGGATCGAAGTTACGCCCTTGAAAAAGCCAATAGTGCACCCGAGTTTGTTCGCGGGTTTGCACGCATGATTGCAACAGGCTGCAATGATCGCACCAACCTGCTCTTTGAAGAGCGCAATTTCTTCGGCTGCTTCACCATTCAAAAATGGGAAAGCCCAACCACCGGCGAAATGTATCACACCATGTATCATGGAACCACCAACCATGGCATGCAATGCGTCGAACCTGCCGAAAGGCGCATCGATACCCTTACTTATTTCCACAAGGTCGGGGCCATCGGCCAGCTTTTTGAGGCTGTTGAAAAAAAGAAGAATGGCGCACCTGTCAACATGGGCGTTCTTGGTGTGGGCACCGGCACACTTGCCGCGTACTCCAAAAAGGGCTGGGGCCTTACCATGTACGAAATCGACCCCGCAGTGGTTAAATCCTCCATTGATCGATCTGATTATTTTTCATTCGTAAATGATGCGAAAAACCGGGGCGTCAATGTTGATATCATTCTCGGTGATGGCAGATTACAATTCCTGAAAGCCCCTGATGCATCCTACGATCTTATTTTCATGGATGCATTTACCTCAGATGCAGTTCCTGTTCATCTTCTAACCCGCGAGGCATTTGATATTTACCTAAAGAAACTTGCCCCCGGTGGCATCATCGTCCTTAATATTGCCAATCGATACTTAAACTTCGAACATGTTCTTGGAAACATGACCAAAGACAGGGATATCGTAGGCATGATTCAGGGGGGATACGAAGTCAGGGAAATAGACAAGTATGGAACCAATTGGGTGGTAATGGCCCGTAAGAAAGAAGATTTTGGCGTTCTTCCCGACCTTAAGGCAGAACTTAAAACCGATTCTGAAAATTGGGTGGAAACATGGAGGACGATCGACTCCAATCCCAAACTTGGGGTTTGGACTGATGATTATTCGAATTTGCCAAGCATATTCAAATGGAGTCGATAGACTAATCACTATTATACTTTTTTAGCCAGGAGAAAGACCTTGTCTCCCTTCCAGATCAACATGTTGGCGGCCTATGCGTTCACACTATTCAGCAGCGCGACGCTATTATTTCTTGTGCAACCCATGATCGGGAAAATGATTCTTCCCCTTCTAGGAGGCACCCCTGCTGTATGGAACACCTGCATGGTTTTCTTCCAGGCACTGCTTCTTGCAGGGTATGGGTATGCCCACCTTTCGACAACTTTCCTCGGAGTCCGAAAGCAAGCACTCGTGCACATGGGGGTGATGCTTCTGCCTATTTTGTTTTTCCCGATAGCTATCAATAAAACTTTCCTTGAAGGTGGCGAAGACAACCCCATTTCCGGGCTTTTAATGCTTCTCTTCACCTCCGTGGGCATACCCTTCTTCGTTGTTTCCAGTAGTGCACCAATCCTGCAAAAATGGTTTTCCAGCACCGATCACCCTGCTGCAAAAGACCCCTACTTCCTTTATGGCGCAAGTAATCTTGGCAGTATGCTTTCTTTGGTTGGCTACCCTTTATTCGTTGAACCTTACCTGCTTCTTGCTGACCAGAAAAAGTACTGGGCGGTAGGTTACGGGTTTTTAATGTTACTCACGGCATTAAGTGGATGGCTGATGTACAGATGCGCCCCTGCGGAAATCAACACCAGCTCAAGCTCCGAGACTGATGATCAATCAGAGAAAGTTTCATGGGGACGTAGAGGCTGGTGGGTTCTTCTTGGCGCGGTTCCATCCAGCTTGATGCTGGGTGCTACCACCTACATGACCACGGATATCGCAGCCATCCCCTTGCTTTGGGTGCTGCCCTTGGGATTATACCTGTTGAGTTTTATCATCGTGTTTTCACGGGTGCCTGAATGGGTTCATTCCTCGATGATTATCGCAACCCCCATGCTCGCACTTCTTTTGGTGTTCATGATGCTTTCAGAAATCAGACCTCCCAAGGTTTATTGGACTGTTGCAATCCATCTTGCATGCTTGTTCACTGTTTCCATGGTTTGCCATGGCGAACTTGCAAGAAATCGCCCCACCACCAAATACCTGACCGAGTACTTTTTGTGGATGTCTTTTGGTGGCGTGGTAGGCGGGCTTTTCAACGGCCTTATCGCACCCATCGTGTTTTATGGCATTGTGGAATATCAACTCATTCTCATGGGCACATGCTTTATTCTTCCACCGCTTTTCACCAGCAAACCCAACAAATGGAACAACCTTGCTGATCTTAGCCTCGCCTTGCTATTCATCATTGGTGGATCCGTACTCATCTACTTACGAACCAAAGACAATGACATTGCCTACGAGGTCCTGAAAAGCACCAAGAACTGGATCTGGCATGCCAGTATCGTTGGAGTATTTCTTGTTTATGGTGTTTATTACATTTTCAAGGAACGAAACCAGCGACTCGAGCGGGCCTTGGATATTGTTCTGCCACTCGCTTTGGCTTTCCTTTCATTCGGGCTGATCTGGGGTCTTTTTTCAGACACCTTATGGCCCAGAGTCAAAGGCTTGGCAAGTTGGGTCAACCTCAAGCCCGCCCAAACTCTTGCAATCCTTACCTACGGGGTGCCCACCGTTCTTTGCTACACCTTTGTCGAGCGACCTTTCCGCTTTGGCCTAAGTGTTGGCGCTATTTTACTCGCATCCGGTTTCAACACTCTTTTTGACACCTCGGTCTCTTATCAAGATCGAAGCTTCTTTGGTGTCTTGAAAGTCGAGAACGACCGATTCTTCCGCAGGCTTGTTCATGGCACAACCCTTCATGGCAAGCAATTTCTTGATCCGGATGGCCATGGTATTCCACTTACCTACTATCATGAAACCGGCCCCATCGGCCATGTGATGGCTGCCTACAATGTTCCAGACAAAGATAACAAATATCCTAACTGCGCTTTCATTGGCTTGGGTACGGGCACCATGGCAGCGTATGCCCAAAAAGGCCAGCATGTAACCTTCTATGACATTGATCCCGTGGTCAAACGCATCTCCTTTGACAACGACAAGTACTTCACCTTTGTTGAAGATGCCCGCAAGAAGGGTGCAACTGTTGATCTCGTATTGGGGGATGCCCGCCTGACTATGGAAAGGCAGGATCTTACCGAGGATGAAAAATACAAAATCGTCGTGGTCGATGCTTTCAGTTCTGATGCGATCCCAATCCATCTGATCACCCGTGAGGCGCTGAAAATGTACCTCACGAAAATCACTCCCGATGGTTTGATCTGCTTTCATATTTCCAACCGCTATCTTGATCTCAAGCCCGTGCTTGCAAATCTTGCCCGGGCGGAAAACCTTAAGACGCTTTATTTCAGCGATGATGATGAAGCAGAAGCAGGCAAAGCACGCTCAACCTGGGTGGTGCTGGCAAATAACCAGAAGGCACTTTCCCGATTGCTTACCAAAGAAAACCTGAGGCCGATTCAAACCGAATGGGATAGGCCGCTTAAAATGCTTTCTGGAATGTCTTGGGAGCAAAGCCCCGGCCCCGGATCTTTCGCCCTGATGCTTTTGGGTGCGCTAAAGAACACCGATGCCCCCTGGGAACCTGTAAAAACCCGTGATGATGTTGGCGTTTGGAGCGATGATTACTCCAATCTTCTCAGCGTATTCATGTGGTAAAGCAGACCAATACAAACAAAAAAACCTCGCCTGAACTTCTGGTTCAGGCGAGGTTTTTTATTTCAACTCATCCTACCATTCTATTTGCTGCCCCAATCCCTCTGCCTGCGCTTTCTGAAACACCTTCAATCCCACTGCAAGATCTTCAATACCCAGTCCCAGCGACTTGAATAAAGTAATTTCGACAGGATCAACCCGGCCTTTGTATCGGCCACCAATGATCGGGCCCAACTCGCGAACTTCACCCCACTTCAACGATCCGTCTTCAAATCCCTTTTGAAAATCGCCCGCCTCAATTCTACACTGGTCACGGCTATCAACCACGATCCTACTGAACTTCTGCACTGCTTCCGGGGTCAACTCCGCCTTGCCCATGAAGTTGGATCCTATTGCGTTTACATGCATCCCATCCTTAAGCCATTCTGCTTTAAAGAATGGATCACGGGCGGAAGTGGCGGTCACCAAAATGTCCTTATCCTTGGCAACATCATCAGGGTTTGCAATCGGAGTAACTTCAACTCCGCAAACCCCGGTCATTTCCTTGGCGAAAGCGTTGCGGTGTTCTTCATTGGGACTGAACACCTCGACCTTGGTGATTTTGCGAACCTTGCAGATTGCTATTAGCTGGGTTCGGGCCTGCTTGCCACTGCCAAAAATCCCGACCCGCGAGGCATCTGGGTTAGCAAGATACTTCGTCGCAACACCGCTGGCAGCACCGGTTCTTACCTGCCCAAGATAATCAGCCTGCATCAGGCTAAGCAGGTTTCCTGTTTTTCCATCAAAGAGAGTGAAAAGAAACTGGGCATTACCTTTTCTGGTGGTTGCATAAACTTTGGAACCCATGCCACCCAATGTTTTCGCAGATGCCCCCATGGTATGAAGCACGGCATGATCGGTTACCACTCGGGCCCGGTTTATGTTCATTGCTTCTTCAATACCAAGCTTTTTCAGGCCGATTTCGACCCCTTCCATCGCCATTTCCATGGTCAAAACTTTACGAACATCATCTTCTCTAAGCATAAGTACAGGCATGACGAAATCTCCATGAGGCAATCTTAGGGGCAATTAAACGGCTGTTTTCAGCCACTCCTGAAGCTTATCGAGGCCCGCTTCCAAAATCTCTTTGCTTGTTGCATAAGAAAGTCTGGCATAGCCCTCTGCGCCAAAAGCAGAACCCTGAACAAGGTTCACATGGGCTTGCTCCAAAGCCAGCAAACAAAAGGATGCAGAGTCAGTTACCTTTTTACCACCAAAGGTTTTACCAAAATAGGAAGAAACATCAAAGAATGCATAAAATGCACCGGGAGGAACCTTACATTTGATACCCTCCATCCCTTGTAACTTCTTAATTACGAAATCCCTGCGGGATTCAAATTCCCTGCGCATGACCCCCACGCATTCCTGAGGCCCGTCCAACGCTGCAATGGCTGCGGCCTGGCTGACGCTACATGGGTTACTTGTTTCCTGACTTTGAATATTAGCCATCGCCTTCACCACCGCTTCGGGTGCAATGGCCCAGCCAATGCGCCAGCCCGTCATTGCGTATGTCTTACTTACACCGCTAATGGTGATGGTTTTTGCCTTCAAACCTTCGCGTAAAGTTGCAAAGCAAGTGGCCTTTGCATCGCCATAAACCAACTGCTCATAGATTTCATCACTGATGACACCAATATTCGCCTCCAAAACAAGATCGGCAATTGCTTCAAGTTCTGCATGGGTGTAAACAGCGCCGGTAGGATTACTGGGGGAATTAATCAACAACAGCTTCGTCTTGGGCGTGATAGCCTTCTTGATTTGTGCTGCTGAAACTTTAAAATCCGTTTCCATGCCACAGGGGATCAGCACTGGCGTAGCACCGGTCATCAACACCAAATCGCTGTAACTCACCCAGTAAGGCGTGGGAATAATCACTTCATCACCAGGACCAACCAAAGAAAGTAATGCGTTATGAATCGAATGCTTCGCACCATTGGAAACGATGATTTGATCGGGGGTGCAATCGAGGTTGTAAACTTTCTTATACCAACGCGAAATCGCAGATCGAAGCTCCACCGTTCCATGGGCGATTGTGTAATGAGTCTGGCCAGATTTCATGGCAGCAATGGCAGCCTGGCAAATATGTTCGGGAGTGGGAAAATCAGGTTCGCCCAGACTGAAATCAAAGACCTTTACACCTTGGGCACGCAATTGCCTGGCCTTGGCCCCCGCAGCCAATGTTGCGGACGGTTGAACTGACAAAGCCAATTTCGATATTCCAAGCATCTATCTGTCTCCTGCATGAATATTGTAAAACACCGTCAAGGATGATGGACTCTCCTGTCAAGGCATTGTATCGTACTTAAATTGTAAGTGGAGATCCCCCGGGGAAACACCTTGGCTTTAAAGCTGCTAAATATCATACAACGCTATCCTCCCGCCCTGGGTGGATCAGAAATTTACTTCCAAAAGTTAAGTGAATTCCTGGTTTCAAAAAGGCACGAGGTTTCGGTCTGGACGAGCAACGCGAACAATCTTGAATCTTTCTGGACGACAAACCACCCGTTGCTTCCCCCCGTCGAAGAATTTATCAACAGCGTAAAAGTCCGAAGATTCAAGCTCTTCCATATTCCCCTGCAGCGATTAGTGTTGAAAGTGATAGCAAAAATTCCCATCCGAACATTGCAATGCCTCACTTTTTCCCACAACCCCATCATGCCGGAAATGCTTAAGCTTGCTTCCCGATGCGAAGAAACTTTCGATGCGGTTCACGCGGGTTGTTTCCCATACGCCTTCCCCATTCTTGCAGGAATGAAACTTGCAAAAATAAAAAAAATTCCTTTCCTGCTCACACCTTTTCTTCATCTGGGCAACCTCGATGACCCAAAAAACCGAATCCGTAAAGGATACACCCACCCTGCTCTTCTCATGCTTGCCAAAAAAGCCGATGCCATTTTTGCCCAAACAGAATTTGAAGCTCAAACACTTGAAGACATTGGAATTGAACCCGGAAGAATCCATCTGCAAGGCATGGGAGTTGATCTGCCAAGCTGCACCGGGGGCAACAGCACCACAGCCCGCAAACTTTGGCAATTGACCCCCAACGAAATCATAGTAGGGCACCTCGCAAATTTAAGCTGGGACAA
>CAZYAY010000079.1:0-12812 GCA_964646215.1 uncultured Candidatus Kuenenia sp.
TCAAAATCTATTTTATTCCACACCTTACTAAACCGCTAACCCAGCCTGCGATTCATCAATAAATATACCATCGCTTAAACTTCAGAGCCCATCTCCAATGTATTCAGCCATCATTATTTATTTTTTGCCAAACGAAAACCATCATCATGGTACCGCCCAAAAAGGGTTAAACCGGTGCCCCGGTTTGAAGAACGAGCAGCGGAACCCTCATAGCAAAAAGACCCGCCACGCAATCTACGGCGTTCTCCCGTTGCTGGCCCAATGGGATCGGTCACCGATTCTTGCGGATGACTTTCAGCCCAATCTTCGGCCCAATCTTCGCACCACTCCCAAACATTCCCATGCATATCGTATAAGCCAAACGCATTCGGTTTATAACTTCCAACTGCAACGGGTTTTCCTATCTTTGAATCTACATAGTTTGCATCCTTGGGAGTGATCTCATTCCCAAACGAATACGCTGTATTGGTTCCAGCCCTGCATGCATATTCCCACTCCGCCTCCGTTGGAAGCCTGTAGCCCCCAATCGTTTTTTCATTCAACTTCTTGATAAATTCCTGACAATCAATCCAAGAAACATTGGTGACAGGCAAATTAGCACCTTTGACAACACTAAGGTTTTCCAAGCCAATTGCTTCCCACTGCTGCTGGGTGACTTGATACTTACCCAGATAAAAAGATTTCGTAAGTGTTACCTCATGTTGTTTTTCGTTATCCCGACGGCCCTTTTCCGACTGTGGCGATCCCATCATAAATTTTCCTGCAGGGATTAATACCATCTCCAAATTAATACCCTGGCCTAAATCTTCTTTCACTTCTTCCATTTCTCACCTCCAGACACAAAGTCAAACCGTTTATCCTAAAATTTAGGGGAATGAGTTCCTTACTTTATTTTAATACATACACTACAAAACAATCACACCAACCTTCACATATCAGGCAAACCAACTACCAAAATAAAACTAAAAGATCACAAATGCCTTCGCTTACTTTGCGATGAAGAATGATGCTGAGATATGTATTTCAAATTAAAAAGCCTACGCAGAAGGCTTTTTAATATAAGGAAGGTAGCAAAGCGGTAACTATTTTGTTTTTACCAAGCGGAAACCAATACCATCAAAACGCAGATCCGGGGTGCGTAAGTGATTCCTGCCAAAAGATAAAGCAGCAGAGCCATCAACCTTGAAAGATCCGCCACGCAACACACGGTAGGTTCCTGTTGGTGGACCGATTGGGTCTGTCACCGCGTTGGTGGAATATGCTGCGTGCCAATCTTCGCACCACTCCCAGACATTCCCGTGCATGTCATATAAGCCAAACGCATTGGGTTTGTAACTTCCAATTGGTACCGGTGCACCTAACTTTGAATCATCATGATGCGCATCCTGTGGAGTGATCTTATCACCAAATGAATACAAGGTTGTTGTTCCTGCCCTGCATGCATATTCCCATTCCGCTTCCGTTGGAAGACGATAGTCTCCGGTTTTTTTTTCGTTCAACTTCTTGATAAATTCCTGACAATCAATCCAAGAAACATTGGTGACAGGCAAATTAGCACCTTTGACAACACTAAGGTTTTTCAAGCCAATTGCGTCCCATTGCTGCTGGGTGACTTCATATTTACCCATGTAAAACGGTTTGGTGAGAGTAACCTCATGCTCCTGGCCCGGAGGCCCCATCATAAATTTCCCTGCGGGGATTAACACCATCTGCTTTTCCATGGCTGCCAAAATCTCTTCCACTTCCTTTGCAGTTAATTCCTTCCTTGCAGGTTCCTTATTCGCTAGCGGCGCCTTTTCTTTCGAGCAACCCATAGGCAAAATCGATAATGCACCCACGAAACCTAAAACCATTCCTATTCCAAGTATTCTTTTCATATACCACTCTTTTCATATACCACTTTATTAGCGAGTTAATGCGTACAGCCTAAACTAATGGTTCTTGCGATCAAAGGGCAAATTACTTTAAGGGAATAGGCAATACCCGGCATTTTACATGCTGCGATCAGAAGGGCTTTTGCTCAGAAACAATGAGGGGGAGCTTGCAGAAAAAAATGGATAAGTAAGTTGACAACAAAGCTGCAAAGAAACACCACACAGAAGCAAAGGCAAACCAGAATACAATATAACTGACTGCTGCTGAAATAACGATTGCTATGCCCAGATAAAGTATTTTCGTGCTTGTCGATGCGAAAAGTGGTGATGCAATAATAACGATATAAAGCAAATTCCAAATCCATTTTGGAACAAATTGAAACACCATCGACTTGGAAACATTGTAATTAATCGAATGGTTTGTCACCTCGGCCACAGGAGAATCAACATTCATTAAAAGCGGAACATAAACACCAAGGCCAGCAACTAAACCAAGCACGCTAAGGAATCCGAAAAATTTCCTTTGATTAGTAGCCGCTGTCACAAATGAACAGAGCGGAACCCAGAATGGCCAAAATATAATGGCAAAGGCTAAAAAGACCAGGCTGGCAATTCTTACCAAGGTAATGTTATCCCGCCCAAGGCCAACCCAGACCCAGCCTTCTGAAAACTGTTGAGCTGCAAAAAAAAGTGGAATGAATGCAACCGGAAGGAACAAACGGTTTTTTACAAGGGCGCTTTTTACACAATATGCACCAGCCGACAGCAAGGCTACGGACAAACCGAAACTAGCCTCTGCTGAAAAACACATGGCATCAACTCCGATCCTAAGTAGCCTTTGTAGGAAGGACTACGGATGAAACCAGAAAGCTATTAATGGCAACCGAAACGAAAGTGATGATTTTCCAGAATTAAATAACTCCTCTAAGTATTCTATGCCGTTGCCACCGGCGGTATACAAATAATCTTAAATATGTAGTAATGCAAAAGAATGTGTCGGTTGGCAGGGCGAAATCGCACCCTAATCAAGGCCTTGGACTATCATTCCATTTATTAAATGTGTAAGTCGCATGATCTTAATTTGGCATCTTTAGAACGCAAATTTTTCGAATGCATATCTTGGCAAGGTTAATTTACTCAGATTTCGGGGCAAGCCAGCGGACTGCATTCTCCAAAAGTTGCAGCACCGTTTTCTCTTTGAACACAGCGTAAGTTTCATGCCCGGGGCGGAAATAAAACACCCGGCCCTTGCCCAGATTCCAAACCATGCCGCTGCGAAACCAGTTGCCACTCGCCCATCGCTCTTCCAGCACGACTTCGTCTGGTTCAGGCACATGAAAAGGCTCGGCATACATTTCCGTTTGCGGTATTTCAAATGAAGCCGGAAGACCCTTGGCAATCGGATGGTCGGGCTTGAGAATCCGAACCTGACTTGGCTTACCATCCGCACGATACGCAGGAAAGCAGCAATTTGGCTTGTACACGGTCGCCTTCTCAGTGCCATCAGGAAACTTGCGCAGATCGATGTAGGGCGTAAGCTTATCCCCTGCAGTGGGAACCGTATATCGCTTGGGCGGATTAGCATACGTGATCTCCACTTTCGCATCATTTCGTTTCAAGGTTTTCTCGGCATCGAGCTTGGTGCGCTCATACATCGCTTCCACGAAGGGTGTAGACCAGTGCGCAGAATGCAGTGCGATTAATGATAAGGTTCCATCTTTGATACGCTGGATCAGCGGCTTGGCCATTTCGGGTGTGATCTCGGCCTGCCTTGCATGCCCCCACCAAACAAGTACATCGCACCCGCGCATATGCACAGGCGAAAGCCCCTTCTCATCTTCATCGATGGTCACAGATTTTACCACAAGGCCGGGCAGGTTCTTTAAGTGGTTGGCGATCTGATTTCCCAGAAAATTCTCGTATGCTTGTTTTTGCTGGGGTTGGCGTTCATCCCACACGACGACATTTATTGGTTTCGGATCGGCGGCAACTACAGAAACTGGAAGAATCAGACCCGCGGTAGATGCCTTGATGAATTCTCGCCGGGTGTTATTTGTAGGCATGGATAATCCTTTTTAAAGCTTGGTTCAGATTCGACTTCCCTAATATATTAAATTAATTCCGAAAACTCCACAGGCCTCTCTTATCATTTCCAACCTTGCTGGCATCAAGTTCAACTGTTCTTCCATCACTTGCGCTTTAGGCTTGTATGCCTGAATTTGCACTTCCGCAACAACGAAAAAAAAGGCAAAGAGTGAACCCATCACCGCGGATGCAAAACCTCATGCATATAATATTTTGGGTTGAAGTTTAAGCATATTTTAGACGGAATTGAATCTCTATCCATCCATGGCAACACCATGTGGAACCTTCGGGGGGGTGGTGGATTCGGATTAATTCTTCCCTGCGGAGTTTATTTACTCAGGGAGTCCTCCCATGGTGACAAAAAGAGTTTTGATAAACCTGGCATTTGTACTTGGACTTATTGGCTGCGGTTTTCTTGCCCTTTCTTTTTGGCCTAAACGGGAAGGCATAAAATCCAACGAAAGCATTTGGACTTGCTCAATGCATCCCCAGGTGCGATTAAAACAGCCAGGGTTTTGCCCCATTTGTGGCATGAAACTTATTCCCGTTTCCTTAATTAACGAATCAAAAAAAACATCTCTTCTAATGGGTGTTGAAACTGAACCGGTCAGGTATCGGGGCTTATTCAAGGAAATCCACACAGTTGGCAAAATAGACTACAACGAAGGTAGCGTGTCCTATATTGCATCCAGGGTCAGCGGCAGAGTGGATCACATTTTTGCAGACTTCACAGGTATTCAAATAAAAAAAGGAGATCATCTGGCTGAAATATACAGCCCCGATCTTTTTGTTGCGCAGGATGTTTTATTGCAAGCGATCAAAAATATTGAACAAGGGGTTGATGAAACCACCTTTGCCAAGGCAGCCTTGGAATTAACCAGACAGAAGTTACTCCTGTTGGGAATCTTGCCAGAACAACTTTTACAATTGGAGAAAAACCGCACTATCAGCACCCATCTCACTATTTTCGCGCCAATAGGAGGAACAATCATTGAAAAAAACCTCCGATCCGGACAGTATGTCAAAGAAGGTGACATGCTTTTTAAGATTGCAAATCTCGATCCCATCTGGCTTTATTTGGATATTTACGAATCGGATCTGGGATGGGTTCGTCTTGGACAAACGGTAGAAGTCCGCTTGGAAGCTTATCCCAATGAGATTTTTCAGGGCAAGGTTTCATTTATTGATTCTTTTCTAGACGACAAAACCCGCACCGTCAGGGCGAGGGTGAATCTTAAAAACCCTGATAAGAAAATGAAACCTGCGATGTATGCCTCCGCGCTTATCCGGGTGAACCTTCGCCCAGATGGTTCTCCCGAACCAACAGGTCTTGAAGGGAAATACCTTTGTCCGATGCATCCCGAAATTGTGGAGCTTAAATCAGGACGATGCGAAATTTGCAAAATGCCCCTGGAAAAGGTTCCTCTCTTTTCCGGTTATCCCAGCACCCAACAAAACCATGGGGTTGATCCACAGAAACCCCACCAGGTGGTTGCCCCTAAAAATCAACCTGGTGTTCTTGCCATTCGCACCTCTGCGGTTCTTGAAACTGGAAAAAGGAAGATAACCTACCGGCAAAAAACTGATGGAACTTATGAACTTGTTGAACTCCAGCTTGGTTTGCTTGCACAAGCGCATGATGACCAAGGGAACCTGACTCATTATTATCCCGTGCTAAAGGGGCTTGAAGAAAAAGACCGCGTTGTGGTTCGAGGAGGCTTCCTGCTTGACAGTCAACAGCAGATCAATGGTATGCCAAGCCTTTTGCATTGGCAGGAACAACCAATGAATCTCAGCCAGCCAGGTCGGGAAATGCCACCTCCCCCACCTTTTAAACCCGGGGAACACAAGCACTAATGGAAGAAGTTTTTTATGCTGAATTCCATCATCGATTGGTGCCTAAATAACCGCATCCTTGTAATTCTTTGCGCGATTGCAACCATGGCAATGGGGTATTATTGCCTTAAGAACACCCCCGTAGACGCAATCCCCGATATCGGGGAAAAACAGGTCATTGTGTATGCCGAATGGCTGGGGCGTTCCCCACAGGATGTTGAAGATCAAATCACCTATCCCCTTACGGCAAGTTTGAATGGGGTTCCCGGGGTAAAATCGATCCGCTCCATGTCCGGGTTCGGGTTTTCAATGGTATTCGTGATTTTTTCTGACCGGGCCGATTACTACTGGGCAAGATCACGAGTGCTAGAACGAATGAATAGTGCCTCCGGAAAATTGCCACAGGGCGTGGTACCAACGCTTGGCCCGGATGCAACCGCATTGGGACAGGTATTCTGGTACACACTGGAATCCAATACCGCCGACCTGGCCCAGCTCCGCTCTCTCCAAGACTGGTATATTCGATATCAGCTTCAGGCAGTGGAGGGAGTTTCAGAAGTTGCAAGCATTGGCGGTTATGTCAAGCAATACCAGATAGATGTGAATCCTGAGAAACTTCGCGCACACAGAGTTACTCTGCCGGAAATTTACGAGGCGGTTCGAAAAAGCAATATAGATGTTGGCGCCAAGGTCATTGAAAACAATGGTTACGAGTTTTTTATTCGTGGCATAGGCTTTATCAAAAGCATCGAAGATTTGGAAAAAGTTGTGATCCGTCAGGAAGGTGGTACTCCGATCCTGGTCAAGAATGTTGCCACGGTGCAAATCGGCCCGGAATTTCGCAGGGGAACACTCAACAATGCCGGCAATGAGGCAGTTGGTGGAATCGTATTGATGCGATTTGGGGAAAACCCCTTGGAGGTACTCAAAAGGATTAAAACCAAGATCGTGGAGATCGAACCCGGACTCGCAATCACTCTTGCTGATGGAACCAAGTCCCCCGTCCGCATTGTTTCCTACTATGATCGCACGGATATTATCGAAGAGGTAATGGCGACATTAAAGGAAAACCTGCTGGAGGAAGCCGTGATGGTCACGGTGGTTGTACTAATATTTCTGCTGCACATTCGCAGTTCCTTCACCATACTTCCGACCCTGCCGCTTTCGATTGGAATTAGTTTCATCATCATGTATTTTTTGGGCGTGGATAGCAACATCATGTCATTGGCTGGGATAGCGATTGCCATCGGCGATGTAAGCGACATGGGCATCATCATGACCGAAAACATTTACAGGCGCATTTCGGAAGAACCACAAAGACCCCACCAGCAGGTGGTTTCAGATGCCGCAAAGGAAGTGGGCCCTGCAATGCTCACTGCTGTTTCCAACACGATCATCTCCTTCATTCCAGTTTTTGCACTCACCGAGGCGGAAGGAAAACTATTCAAGCCACTGGCATATACAAAAACTTTTGCAATTGCAGCATCGGTGATATTGGCGCTTACCTTGGTACCCGTGCTGGCTTATTACATGTTAAAGCCAACACAATGGTCCAAGGGCCGTTCTCTTGTGGTTGGAATTATTGTTGGAGCTTTCGCCACCATGTCCATGCACCTGGCACTAGCCTCGGGGTTGGAGCTTTCGGGGAAGTGGCAGGGATTACCAACCTCCATCGGTGTTGGCATCATGATAGGCGCACTTGTTTTTCGCATGGGTCGTGAACGGTTGGTTCCCATCGAAAAAAACATGATTTCACAAAGCATAATTTTCGTGTTTCGACCAATCTTAAGGCTGGTGCTGGACTACAAGGCATGCTTCCTTTCCATTCCAATTGGTTTGGTAATTTTGGGCCTGACCATCTGGCTGGGAGTAGCCCGCATCGCCTACCCCGTGGAACTTTGCCTGAAAAAAGCGGGCGTTGACCCAACCACCTCACCGTATTGGCAAAAGCTATCACGAATTTTTCCTGGTTTGGGCCGCGAGTTCATGCCTCCACTGGATGAGGGATCGCTTTTGTACATGCCATCCCTTCTGCCAGCGGCATCGCTTTCCGAGGCGCAATTAATTCTTGCCAGGCAAAACGCCGCCATACAGCAGGTGCCCGAAGTTAAAAGCGTCGTGGGAAAACTGGGGCGCAGCGAATCCGCACTCGATCCAGCACCCATCAGCATGCTCGAAACCATCATCATCCTTAAAGAACAAAACCTATGGCGAATGATTAAAGACTCATCGGGAAATCATCGCCGTATCACCAAACAGGAAATTTTAAACGAGCTTCAGGAAAAAACCTCGATTCCAGGCGTACTGCCCACCTGGCTTCAACCAATTCAAACGCGACTAGTAATGTTGCAAACGGGATTTCGTGCAATGATGGGCGTAAAAATATTCGGTTCTGATCCAAGGGAAATTGAAAAAGTGGGCCTGCAAATCGAGCAGATTCTCAAACGGGTTCCGGGGGCAACCGATGTCGTCGCAGATCGCATCATGGGCAAACCCTACATGGAGTTTCAAATCAATCGTGAAGCTGCAGCGCGTTATGGAGTCAATATCCAAGATATCCAGGATGTGATCGAAGTCGCAATCGGGGGCGCTAATATCACAAACTCAGTCGAAGGACGCGAACGATATCCCATTCGAATTCGATACCCAAGAGACTTACGCAATCGTTTCGAGGATTTGGAAAAAGTACTGGTTCCCACTTCTTCAGGTACGCAGGTGCCCATCAGCCAGATTGCAAAGGTCAATTATAATATCGGGCCACAAGAGCTAAAAAGCGAAAGTGGATTTCTAGTGGGTTATGTCACCATGAACACCCGTGATCAAGATGAAGTAACCGTGGTGGAAAAAGCTGAGGCTTTACTTCTGGCAGAAAAACTTCGCAGCGATGTTTTGATAGCCCAGGGAAAACCAGAAGAAGCTACCTTGGTAATACCTCCAGGCTATTACTGGAAATGGTCCGGCCAGTTCGAAAATCAACAACGCGCAATGGCTCGCCTTTCCCTGATCCTTCCCCTGGTACTTTTATCCATGTTTGTAATGCTTTACATTGGCTTTCAACGATGGTGGTTGGCGTTGGTTGTGTTTTTCTGCATTCTTGTCTCAACCTCCGGAGGGTTCGCAATGCTCTCATGGTATGGCGCCAATCTAAGTGTTGCAGTCTGGGTCGGATTTATTGCCTTGTTTGGAGTTGCTGATGATGCAAGTGTTGTCATGCTGAGTTTCCTTGAAGACAAGTTCAAGGATCGGCAGGTTAATAGCATTTCGGAAATCAGAACAATCGTAATTGAATCCAGCCTCTTACGGATCCGCCCACTTCTTATGACCACCGCAACCACCGTTTTCGGCCTTTTGCCCATCTTCCTTTTCTATGGCCGGGGATCCGATGTCATGCAGCCCATGGCTATACCCAGCATTGGCGGAATGGCAGTCCAGGTGATTACTTTTTTGATTGCACCATGTATCTACTGCCTAATTATGGAACTGAAGTTCAAACATCATTTAAAAATGAAAATGCCCGATGTCAGCATGAACCACCAATAACTACCAATGAAAATAAATCGGCGCTTGTATATTCTTGAAACAACATAAGCCAGAGCTTTTAGATTAAGAATTTTTTTGAGAACCAAGATGAACACTGGCGCTGGCATGAAGGCAAATAGCTGCAGCTGCTGCGACATTCAAGGATTCTTCACCACCCGGCTGCGCGATACGAACGCAATGCTTCGCACTTGAAAGCAGAGATTCTGACAAGCCCTGACCTTCGTGACCCAGAAGCCAGGCGCAAGGATGTGGCCAATCTGAATGGTGCATCCACTCATGCAAAAAAGGGCCTTGATGAGAACTGGTGGCGATGCGGGGTACTGCCAAAGCATCGAGGTCGGATTCAGATAATCCCTCGATCAATTGAAGGCCGAAATGTGCCCCCATGCCAGAGCGTAAAACTTTAGGCGACCAGAGCGCTGCGGTTCCCTTTAATGCCAACACTTGCTTAACACCAAATGCTGCTGCGCTGCGTAAGATTGAACCCACATTGCCTGCATCTTGCAAACGATCCAGCACCACGGTCATTACCCCGGGCTCTATAGGTTTTTGTTCCGGTAGTTCCAACAAAAAACCCATATGCGAAGGCGACTCTAAACCGCTGATGAATGAAAACAAAGTGTCTGGCAACAGGGTAATCACGGGAGCGCATTTCAACCAGAGTTGGCTTTGCGACTCCCAAAGGCTTTCGGAAAAAAAAGCTTGTGTCACCGTTTGCCCACGCGACAAAGCAGCACGGCATAAATGATCGCCCTCCAGCCAAAACTGACCATGAGTTCGATAGACATTACTTTGACCGGTCAACTGACGCAAACGCTTGACCATGGCGTTTTCGCGGGAGGTGATTCGCTGAATGGACGGAGTTGTCATGCCCAACCTTTTGGTTCAAATGACATTCGCCCACAATGTGATAAACATCCAAAATGAACATTTCCCCAGGCAAATGACTTCCCATTGATGATTATACGAAACGATGGAAATACTAAAGCATTTTTTGCCAGGGATATTACGATCAGCATAAGAAAGTTCGCCACCCGAATCAGACAAGCATGTCATAAAGAACCCGCATGATATCCGAGGTACTAAGGACACCAACTAAAAGCCCTTCCTGATTCACTACATATAACTGATGAACTTTCAAATCCAACATCTTTTTGACGATCTCAGGAAGCTTTGCACCAGGTGAAAGCGAGAAGATGGTGTTAGTCATGATATCTTCCACTCTGGCGGTATCCACATCTTCCACACCAAATCCATCTGGAATTGGTTCGTTGGAGGAAAACTCATTTTCATGACAAGGATGGCTACCCCGATCAAGATCATGACGTAAAAGATCGGTGACACTTACAACACCAACAGGCCTACCTGCGGTATCAATAACAGGCGCGGCATGGAAACCACGCAGGGTAAAGAATTCCAAAGCTTCGGGAATGGAAGATTTTGCCAGAAGGGAAATAGGAGGCTGATTCATCAAATCGTTGGCGGTAAGGTCGGAGAGACATTCCCGAGCAAGATTTTCAGCCAAAACTTTAATCCTCATGATAGTTACCTCCAATAAGAAAGTACAACAACCATGTAAATTATACTCAACCCCGGAAAGATAGATTTATATTATTTCAACAGAACCCAAGGTTTGAGTGTTCTCTGATTACTTTGCCCATCTCAAAAAACTTTCACAAAATCATCCTGCCAACCTGCACACATCCTCTCCTTTAAGGTAGTGTACATAAATACACCTAAAGGAGCCCAACCATGGTTACTGCAGATTCCTCACTTTGCCTTCATTGCGAACTTTTACCCAAGGAAACTTCTTCTCTTTTATGCCCCCGCTGTAAATCGATGGCGGGCATTCGCAGGTTATACCTCCGCAGGCGCGGTTGGACTCCCCATTGGGATGCCCACCTGCATCTCCTTTCTCAAAAAGCAAAACTCCAAAAGCCTCTTTTCACCATCTGATTTATATTCAACTTAGAAAGCCACACCCATGAAGAAGCCGCCTCACGATAATTCCAGAAAAAATAATTCCAATCAAGACACCAACCTCTTTTGGAACACCACGCCCCTTCCCAAAAAAGCTGATTTACTTTCAGGCGAAATCGATCCGCTTACAACAGTTCGCTGCCCAATTTGCAGTTTTCCCCTCATCGCAATCATGGGTAGGCATGGGCCCAGGTTTTCCTGCGACTGCAAAGGCTTTGAACGATAATCAAAAACTTTTCCTTTTATTAAAAACTCATCTGCACCCATTGCATTTAAACGATCTAAATTAAGCGAATCAACCAAACCCAAGGAAATAAACATGGCACAAGCACACGGCCCATTCAACATTTCCCTGCCCGATCACCTCGCATATCGATTGGAGGCCATTGTAAAATCCCTGCCCAATGATCCCATCTACACCCTCAAACGCGTACCACTTGCAACCAAGGTTTCCCCCAATCAATCCTTGGATGCCTCGAACACCCAAAGATCCGATGTTTCCTGGATTAGTGAAGAATCGATGGATAGGAGCGGCGACATCGTTCTCGCCAACGGCATGGACGATTCGCTTTTTGGTGCCAACCCCGTGGTGACGCTCAACCACAATTACGAGTTGGCACCGGTGGGGCTTTCTGCCTGGAGGAAACCCAGCACAGAATCAGGCTTCAAAGGGATCAAAGCCAAAACTGTCTACCCAACCCGGCCGGAATCATTCCCGCAAAACCTTCCTTGGATACCCGATCAGATATTCGCCCTTGTTCAAACAGGGCTATTAGCGGGGAAATCCATTGGTTTCCTACCACTCTCCGCGCGTAACCCCACCTCGCAAGAAATAAGAGACACACCTAGTCTTATTAAGGTTAATCTCATCATCGAAAAATGGCTTTTACTCGAATATGCATGCTGTGCCTTCCCTGCGCAGCCACACGCTTTAGTGCAGACCGTGCACGCTTGATTCTTTTTCTTTCCCTGTTTCTCTTGCCTTTAACCTCTTTAGAAAGGATTGCACCATGCAACCCGTTGAACATGATTCTTTTGCCAGCCCCTTGGTTCACAACTTGCAGGCTGATGCTGGATTAGCAGAGCAGGCCTTGGTGGACTTTGCGAAATCGCAGCAGCTTTCGCGCAAGAATGCTGCACAACTTATTTTCGGCCATGATCAGGCAGACCCCAAGGGCAAATCCTTTGGCGACTGGCTTGTTTGCGTTCGAAAAAACGATTGGCGCACCCTCGAGCGCAAGTATCAATCCTTCCCCTCTGATGGAAAATCCGCTCTCAACACCTCCATCGGCACACAAGGTGGCTATCTCGTTCCCACCGAATTCACAGATAAGTTACTGCAAACTGCGAGTGAAAAATCCGTGGTAAGGCCAAGAGCCACACTCATCCCCATGGCTTCGCGGGCGGTTCAGGTGCCCTGTCTAGATTCCACCACTGTTCCCGCTTCCAGCGACAGCGCATTTCTAGGCGGCATCGTTGCGCGCTGGACTGAAGAAA
>CAZYAY010000080.1:0-12810 GCA_964646215.1 uncultured Candidatus Kuenenia sp.
CTTTTTTCATCATCCCAATCATGGATGATATGCCTGAGCAGGTAGGCATCGGCATTTGGTGTGACACTTTCAAAGAAATCACCTGATACCAACTTGAAGCGGTCTGCATTGTTTTTTGTAGAAGCAGTTGCCGCGACAACATGGGGAAGATCAAAAAGAACGCCATGAAGGAGAGGGTAATGGCTTAGAATGGCCAATAACATGCTGCCATTGCCGCCCCCGATGTCTGCAAGTGTGATAAAGCTTGAAAAATCGTAGGCTGCAAGAATCTGGTTGGATTCGCTGCCATGAATGCTTTCCATGGCTTTATCAAAGACCCTGGCTGAAGCTGGATGATCTTTGAGATATTCAAAAATGGGTTTTCCATGAGCAAGCTCGTAGGCGCATTTGCCGGTTCGCACGTTATCAATCATGCGTGATGAGGCAAGGTAGTGTTCGGAGCCCGACATGACAGCCATCGCATGCTGACTTCCCGAAATATCGGAGCGAAGTTGGTTTGCTTTTGGAGTAAGAATAAAAGCGCCTGTTTCGTCTTCTGCGAAAACTTCTTCCGAAGCAAGGTATCTAAGCAGCCTGAAAAGAGAGCGTTCGTGGGTGTTGGTTTTTTTTGCGAGATCCACTGTGGTTTGTGGGCCGTGGCGAAAAATGATGTCTGCAATGTTTAATTCTGCCGCGCAATACAAGGCCTGCGACAACCAATAACCATACACTTTTTCCTTCATCCACATCTCGGGGGTTTTCGTTTCCATGGTAGGTCCTTACAGAGTCGGGTTGGCTAAACGGCATATTATCCAATAGAAAGTCTATTTGAATATTAGCAATCGATTGCAACAATTATGTCAAATTCACCAAAGTCAGCATCAGACTTGAAAACCGGAATGATCTGGGCTGTTGTCGCTTATGCATTCTGGGGGTCAATGCCCCTGTATGTATGGCTGGTTCGGAACGTGGAACCTTTGGAAATTCTCAGCCATCGGGTTGTATGGTCTGCGGTTGTAATGCTGATCATCGTGCATATTCAAAAAAAGTGGAACCTGGTGAAGAAGGTTTTCAGCACGCCTGGTGTTTTGTTTGGTTTGATGGGAAGTTCTATTCTCGTGGGAATCAACTGGGGCATATACATTTATGCAGCTGCCAACGCGCAGGTGTTGCAAACGAGCCTGGGTTATTTCTTTCTGCCTTTGTTGAGCATTCTATTTGGCATGGTTTTATTCAAGGAAAAGCTCAGGATGATGCAATGGGTCGCCCTGGGCGTGGCAACTCTTGCGATAGGTTTACGAATCCATCTTGAAGGCAGCCTGCCTTGGATTTCACTCGGAGTGGCTTTTTCCTTCTGTTTTTATGGGGTATTTCGAAAAATCATCCCGGTAGATGCAAGTGTTGGTTTGTTTCTTGAAACCATGTTTCTACTTCCACTTGCGGGAGCTGCACTTTTTTACTGGTGGCTTGAAGGCACCAATGATTTTGGGCACACCCTGCATATGGATGCCTCTTTGGCGCTTAGTGGTATTGTTACTGTGATTCCGCTTTATTGCTTTGGAATGGCCGCCAGATTGGTGCCTTTATCGGTGATGGGGTTTATGCAATACTTTTCGCCATGCATTCAGATGGTTCTTGGTATCTACTTGTTCAACGAATCTTTTTCCCAGGAAAAGCAGGCGAGTTTTTATCTGATCTGGGTGGCATTGGCGATATTCTCGTTCGATTCTTATTACCAGCATCAATTGCAACGAAAAAAGGATGACCCTGCATAGGGGCCATCCTTTTTATTCGTTAAACCGGTACAGAAAGTGCGATTTAATTTTTAAGCGCAGTTTCGATGGCGCCAACCAGGCTGGGGTCATCAAGTTCAACGCCTGATTCAAATCGTCCCAAGATCTCACCATTTTTCCCAAGCAGGAATTTGGTGAAGTTCCATTTCACATCTCCGGCTGATTTTGGGTTCGTTTCTTTGGAAGTAAGGTGCTTATAAAGAGGTGAGGCGTTTGCACCTTTAACCATTTGCTTTTCCAAAACTGGGAAGGTTACACCATAGTTGGTTTTACAGAATTTGGCGATTTCATCGTTGGAGCCTGGCTCTTGGCCACCAAATTCATTGCTCGGCACGCCCAATACCACAAAGCCATCCTTGCTGAATTTTTCGTAAATCCCCTGCATGCCCTTGTATTGGCTTGTGTATCCGCAGGCGCTTGCAACATTGACTACCAGCACGACTTTTCCCTTATAGGTGGATAAATCGACCTCTTTTCCGTCTAAAGTTTTAGTTTTATAGTTTAATGGGGTTGTCACTGTGGCTCCTTTTTCGGCAAATATAGGGGAAACTATGATGGTTAACGCTGTTACCAAGCTAAATGCACATTTCATTCTTAGACTCCTGTTTGGTGTTATGACCCAAGTTTTCTAAAATAATAATAGTCTGGACTATGGGTTGTTCCATAATCCAGTTTACTGGTATTATAGTATAGCCTTACTACCCTTGGCAGTTATAGCGAAAGTTTTCCAAAATGACGGACGCGAGCAAAATTCGCAATTTTTCCATCGTAGCCCATATCGATCATGGCAAAAGTACCCTTGCGGATCAGTTCCTTTTAAAAACAGGCGCTATTACCCAACGGGACTTTCGTAATCAGGTCCTTGATGATATGGATCTCGAACGCGAACGGGGCATTACGATTCAGATGCACCCCGTCACCCTTTATTACAAACTCGATGGTGAGACCTACGAACTCAACCTCATCGACACCCCAGGCCATGTTGACTTCACCTATGAAGTATCCCGCAGCCTTGCGGCTTGCGAAGGTGCCATTCTTTTGGTCGATGCGTTTCAGGGGGTTCAAGCGCAAACAGTCGCCAACGCTTATCTTGCAATTGATAACAACCTGACCATTGTTCCAGTTCTGAATAAGATCGACATGCCAATTGCCCGGCCTGACGATGTTATTGCTGAAATGGAATCGGTGCTGGGTATCCAGCCCGAGGAAGTTCTTAGGGTCAGCGCCAAGACTGGCCTGGGCATGGACGAAGTCATGCGTGCCATTGTTGATCGCATCCCTGCACCCGCGGGCAAGCCCGATGCCCCTCTTAAGGCACTTATTTACAACAGCCATTTCGACTCTTACAAAGGTGTTGTTATTTATATCCGCGTTATGGAAGGTACCATGCGCAAAGGCCAGCGCATCAAGTTCATGCGGGGCAACACCGATCACGAAGTAGCTGAGATGGGCCAGTTCAGGCCAAACCCAACCTCTTGTGATGTGCTTGGGCCAGGGCAGGTGGGATTTTTCATGGCGCAGGTGCGCAAGCTTGATGATGTTCACATTGGAGATACCGTAACCGAAGCCAACAGGCCAACTGATGCCGCTCTTCCTGGTTATAAAGAACCCCAGCCGATGGTATTCAGCGGTTTGTATCCCACTAATAACGACGATTTTGAAGAACTTCGCGAAGCTCTGATGAAACTCAGGCTCAACGATGCCAGCTTTTCTTATTCACCTGAAGTGAGTGAAGGCTTGGGGTTTGGCTTCCGATGTGGTTTCCTCGGCATGTTGCACCGCGAAATCATCCAGCAAAGGTTGGAGCGCGAAAGCCAGCTCGATGTCGTTCAGACCGCACCCAATGTCACCTACGAAATTTTAAACCGTAGTGGCGAAGTCATTGTCATCGACAATCCACAAAAGGTCCCAATCGATGGCCAGATCGAAGAGTTCCGCGAACCTTTTGTGAAAATCAGTTTCTTGGTTCCCGCGACCAACATCGGCGACCTCATGCAGATGTGTGCGGAGCGCAGAGGGATTTATCTGCGTACCGAATATCTCAGTACCGCCCGTGCCATTTTGGTTTATGAAATGCCTTTAGCGGAAGTCATTTATGATCTTTACGACAGGCTTAAATCGGTAACCCATGGATATGGCACCATGGATTACGAATTCCTTGCTTATCGTGCTGCGGACTTGGTTCGTCTGGATGTTTTGGTTCATCATAACAGGGTCGATGCGCTTTCAACCATTGTGCACCGTTCTACCGCTGACAGGCGTGGCAGGAAGTTGCTTAAGAAACTGCGTGAAGAAATCGACAGGCATATGTTCGAGGTTGTGCTTCAAGCTGCTGTAGGTAGCAGAATCATCGCCAGGGAAAGTATTGCAGCCCTTAAGAAGGATGTTACAGCAAAGTGTTATGGTGGCGATATCACCCGCAAGCGTAAACTTTGGGCCAAACAAGCCGAAGGTAAGAAACGCATGAAGCAGGTGGGGCAGGTGGAATTACCACAAGAGGCATTCCTTGCTGTTCTTGAATCCGATGATTAACCCCAAGGTACCCAATGGCGCAACCAGATAATTCAACTCCCTCTCCCGATCCGGGTTCGCCTTTGCCTATCGAGGGCTTTAAGATTTTAAATGAAGAAGTAACGTCTGTTCCTCTGTCATCAGAAGCAGCCACAACCCCGATCAAGGAAACAACCACACCTGATGGCCAGTTAGAACAGCCTGGGCAAATTCCTGTTGGGCCTTCCACAAAACTTTCCCCATCAAAAAGTGATAGCCTTCGGGAACTTCTTGAAACTATCGTTTTTGTTGTCGTTTTGGTTTTAGTGCTCAAATCGTTTATCGCGGAAGCCTTCGTAATCCCCACCGGTTCGATGGCGGAAACCCTCTTTGGCTATCAAAAGCAAATTAATTGCCCTTCATGCAAGCATCGCTTCCCGGTTAATTGCTCCAGCGAAGTCGAGCAAATGCCCGGAGCAGGTGTAATGTCGGTAAGCACTGCTACCTGCCCGAATTGTTTGCTGAATATCAAGTTACTAAAGCCCAATGAAGAATCTTTTCCCGGGGAAGCCGCAGTCGTAGATCCCGGCCCATCCACGGGGGATCGCGTTTTGGTTGCAAAGTATCTCTACGATCTTCCCGGCAAGGGCCCCGAGCGTCTGGACGTGGTTGTTTTCAAGTATCCAGGCAACAGCAACCCCAATGAATTTTCCGCACGCTTCCCTGCCTCGGGCCCCCAGCGTAATCATGTGCCCATGAACTACATTAAAAGGCTGATCGGACTTCCTGGTGAAACCATCGCCATCCAGGCAGGCAAGCTTTATCGGCTTCCACCCAACACCCTGCCACCTCCGATCTCTAATCCAAGAGATAATGCGGATCTTTGGATGTGGGAATTCATGCATGAAAACGAAGCCCGTGATTCTTTCATCGATGCTGATAAGTTTGAAATCATCCGTAAGAAGCCAAGTTCGGTGCTTTCAATGCGCAGGATTGTTTATGATGATCAACACCGCGCCAATGATCTTCCCAACCTTAAACGCTGGCAGGCACTGAAACCCAACTGGAACGAGGTCTCTCCCTCGGTTTATGTAAGTTCCACTGAATCAGAAAAAACAACTTCCTGGCTTAGATACAACCATATCCTTCGTAACAATGATTCCCGCAGGCAACTTATCACCGATGTCATGGGTTATAACACCACCTATCACGATACGCATCGCCCGGGTTATGGCGATAACTGGGTCAGCGACCTCACCTTGGAAGGTCAGTTCGATATTAGAAAGCAGGAAGGTCAACTCACCATGGAGCTTTCCAAGGGTGTTGATCGTTTTAGGGCGGTCTGGAACTTGGAATCGGGTTCCTGCACCCTTCAAAGAATCACCAAAGACAAAACAGAAGTACTCGCTGAAAACGCATCTGCACCCTTGGGAAAGGGATCGCATCATATCCGCTTTGCCAATGTGGATTGCAGGCTTATCGTTTGGATCGATGGCAGACTGTTGTTCAATGATGGGGTTGATTACAAACCCAGCAAGGTGCACGGCCCCACGCTTGAAAACGATCTTGAACCCGCAAGCATAGGCACTTCTGGAACGACTCTTGCTGTGAGCGGGCTTAAAATTCACCGCGATACCTATTACACAGCACGCATCAACCCCAGCACTCCGGATGTTTCCGTCCAAGATTGGACTGAACCCATCGCTAATCGCCCTGGCATGCCTGTTCCAGATTCTTGGAAGGGGCTTTTAAACCCACCTATTAAGACTCTTTATGTTCAGCCTGGCCATTACCTTTGTCTGGGCGATAACAGCCCCCAAAGTTCTGATGGCCGTTCCTGGGGCCTTGTTCCCAACAACCTTATGATGGGCCGGGCTGTTCTAATCTACTGGCCTTACAATCGTATAGGTAGAATTCAATGACCCAGGCACTTCCTGTTCCTGCCCCGGGTACCGTCTTTGGCGATATCGAAATCCGCGTTCGCTATGCCGAAACCGATCGCATGGGCCTTCTTCATCATGCAAATTATCTGGTCTATTTTGAACAGGGTCGTATCGAATTACTTCGATCCATGGGTCGTACCTATAAAGATGTTGAAGATGAAGGATACCTTCTGGTGCTTGCGCGCATTGAGGTAAAATACAAACGCCCCGCAAGATACGATGATGTTCTTACGCTTCGAACCATCGTGGAACGAACCACGGGCGTTCGCATCGAACATCGCTACGAACTTTATTGCCAAGCCAAAATTCTTGCAGAAGGGTCTTCAACCCTGGCGTGCATAGACAGGGAAGGCAATCCGCAGGCCCTTCCCCCCTACTTGGCAAACCGCACAGCCTCCCTCTGAAAGGTGAAGCAATGTTCCGAAGATTTCTTGCAGTTTGGTGCCTTCCATTTCTGCTTGCCATTCTTCCCGCTGCTGCAAGCTTTGCCGTGATTGCCTCTCTCCCCACTATGGCTTATGATTTTTATCTCGAGCGCATCACCAGGCTTGATCAATTGATTCTCGCCCTTGGTTCCTTTCTTTTTATCTTGCAGACTCTCTTTGCTTGGCGTGCGCTTACCTGGAAAAACCATGGTTTCGATGAACGCGCCGACCCTTGGATCAGCCATCTTTCCCAAGCTGCGGAGTGGTTTCCCCTCTTGGGATTACTTGGTACTGTCGCGGGTATTTTGCAAACCTTCAGCTCCATCAATGGCCCCGTTTCTCCTGAAAGAATCATTCAGCTTTACGGCCCTGCAATCACTGCGACAGGAAGCGGAATATTCATGGCGCTAGTCAATATTCTGCCCGCGTGGATTGTCTTGGCAGGCAGGGATTTCATTCTTGCACTTGCAGGTGGTGTACTCCCCAAAAAGGAGGAAAAAACCTCGTGATACAACTCCCAAAACGCAGTGTTACCCGTTTCTTCATCCCACTTATTGATGTGCTTATCCTTCTTTTTTGCGTCTTTCTTTTCCTTCCCATGGTGGGCCAGGGAGACACCCCGGACTCAACCTTGAAAGCTAGCACAGATACGATTGAAAAATCAAAAATTGCGGATCCAACCACGCAACTTCTTAAAGAAATCGAAAAGCTGCGCGCAGAGCGTACCGAGGCTTTCAAGGGAGGTGTGTTTTCAAGGGTGCTGGAAATCGATTCTGCGACAGGTGGGCTTTTTTACCGAAATCCTGACAAGTGTTACCTCAAAAATAAAGACGATTTATCTTCTCTCATCAACCAGGATAAACTTTCTTCCAAGGGAAGAGAAATTTTCTATATGGTTCTATTTCCGAGAGACCTCGATAGTAGCTATCCCACCAGGGGGCAGCGTGAAAATTACGAACGCTGGCTTAATGGCATCGTTTGGTCTTTCGATTTTCCAGGCTTCATTTCCAACAGGTAAACGACATGTTCATTCCTGTTCTAGCGAACGCAATCACCGATTCCATCCGCCATCCTGAACGGCCCCTTGCGGTCTTTGGCGGCATAGCGCTTGGTGCTTATCTAAGCGTGCTTCTTGTCAACCTGTTGTTTAAAAGAATTTCGAAGAAACCCCTGCCCAACTGGGTCAGTTTTTCCTTTCGATTGCTAGGCGGGATCACAGGGGGATGGATTGTCTTCATCTATCTTTTTGGTGGCGGGGGCGATGGCATTGGTGGGCCAGGTGGTGCGGGCAACGGTAGAAATAATAATAAATTCACCACCCCTGTGGCAACTGAATCACCAGCCGACAAAGATAACCAATTGAAGAAAAACGATCCTTCCAAAGTTGTCATCAACCTTAGGGTTCTTACCGATGAATCTGCAAAGAAGATGATGCAGGGTAATTATCAACCCAAGAAATATTATCTACTTTCAGATAAACCTGATGAGCTTTTTGATATCGAATCATTGCTTTCTCATTTGAATAGCGTTCTTAAAAGTTCGATGATCGAACGAATTGATTTTGTGATAGGCGTGGATGATCCGGACCGCGATACCAACAGGGTGCGATTGGTTCGCAACTGGGCCGAGGCCAACAAGGTTGCGGTGGAATTTCTCCCACGCTGAAATCTGGCAAGTATAAAATAATGTCGCAAATAGATCGCTCACTACCACTGATAATGATTTTGCATGATGCAAATACTGATTTGGAGGCAATCCAACACTTGCTTTCACAAAAGCAGGTGAGATTTGATACCGCACCTTCGGACGAATCAGGGCTTAAAAAGCTGGTCTATTCCAATTGCGATGGTGTGATTTTTCCGGACAATCCACAATCCAGATTACTGCAATTATTAAGGGATATGCTGGGTGGGAAGTTACTACCCGGAAATTTTCCTGTTTTTCTTAGTTCGGAAGCCAAGTTGTCGATCGCGAACAATCATGGTCTAGGTTCACTGGATATCTTTTCTGGTTTTGATGCGGAAAAATGTATTGATAAAGTAACACAGTATCGATCAAAAAGAACCGTAACTAGATCTTTTCTTGGGTGGGCAACGGTGGTTTTAATGTTCATTCTTCTCTTTTTGGGCCTTAAAGGCTCCAAGGTTTTTCTTCCCCCGGGTGAACTCGAGACGCAGGTTGAAAAATTGAAGGTCAATGATCCTGCTGATGTTTATCTAAGGCTTTTGGGCCCTACCGCAAAACTGAAGGACCGAATTGCACTTTTCAACAACCTGACTTCCCATCCCGACTTTTATTTTCTCCCGTTGGACCTTTCCATGTTTTTGATTTCGAGACGGAACGAAACTCAAAACTATCTCGATCGGGTTGAATCACTGCTAACGATTCCTGCGACACTCAAGGTGGTTTCTGTTGAAGAAATCGAAGCTACACTTTTAAAAATCACCCAGTTGAAAGATCGCTTCCCGAAAAAATGGGAAACCACCGAAGCCTGGGCTTTTCTGCTCGAAAAAGAAACGCTTAACAAACAACTTCTCAAGGAGTTAAAATCGTTTTATTCTGATTTCAACAAGCGAAATGAGGACTTTAACCAGCTTTCAAAATTTTCAGAAAAACAAAAGATCAAGGGATTCGATTGGAAACCTTGGATGGAAACTGCAGCAGTTTTCCTGCAGGATCCCTGGCCCGATTCATCGTATTTCGCCCTTTCAACCAATATTCCAGAAATTCTTGAGATGAGGCTTGCAGATCATCGCAATCGGGAAAAAATCCGATTCCTTAAATCGTTACTTCATTACCTTTCTATTCCCGCTGATTTATTACTGCAAGATTTTCTCTTTAAAACTGATCTGCCTACAAAGATGTTGCAGATGCTCGAAAAAGAAGTGCCCAACTGGCGAAGTGATCTTTCCCTTGTAAATCTCCCCCAATCGCAAAAAGATGTTTTTCAGACTATTGCATCCGATCTAAATACCCAAGTCATCTCGTTGTTAAGAACTAGAATTCTTTTCATGCTGGGTGATCAGCAAACTTGGCCCACTTCCAAATCTAAAATTATCAATGATCCCATGCTCACGGATCTGGGATTGTTTATCCAGCCTGTTTCGCTTCTTGCAAATGCTGTTGAACCCAAGCCCGTTGAAAATTTAATTTCTTTTCTAGGCATGGATACCATTGGTTTAAAATGTAATTCAGTGAAAATTAAATTGCATGAGAAGCTTGTTTTATTGCTCACTGATAAGCCTGTTCTGAATATCACCATTGAAAACAGTTCGGGTGTTACTGCGATGTTCTCTACGAATCTTGTACTTTCCCCTGATAAAATATTTGTTCAAGGCACGGATCTTGGGTTCGATCATGCCTATAAGTGGTTTGATAAAGTTAAAGCTGAGATCGGGCTTAAAGATGGATCAAAGCTGGTTTGGGACAAACCTCAGCTTGAGATCTTTGGCTGGTCTTCTTTATTAACTGATGGCAAAGTACTTGGTGGTTCACCAACTGCTGATAAACTTATTGCGTCTAACTTGCTATTTGAACCAAAATTGATTGCGTTGCCTTCACTACTTTTTAAACCTGACAACTAAATTACCATTAAAGGTTATTACCATGAGTCAAGAAGTTCCTTCAACTGTAATGCACAGGCGTTTATATATCCCCATTATTGCACTTGGGATTTTAGGTGTTGCATTTGTTTCAACCCGTATGCTTCCAGAAGAATATCCTCCTTTTGTTAAAAGCGCTGTCAATATGTCAGGCTTTTTACTTGCTGTAATCATTGCAACTACCTGGTGGGTTTTCTTTTCGAGATTCTCCTGGCTCTTAAAATTCGAAGTTGTTGCCATTATAGTTTCTGCATATTATAGCGCTGTTAAAGAAATCGAATTCAATGGCGATGTTGAACCTAAGATCATTTGGCGCTGGGAAAAACCCAGGGAAGATAAAATCGCTGAACATCGCACTAATGCTCCCAAGCTTGAACTTGAGGGCATTTCCGTCATTATCGGCCCTGAAGATTTTCCCAATTACCGTAATCGCAACCTCGATGGCGAAGTTTCAGGACCGGAGCTCTTTTCAGATTGGAAAACCAATCCCCCTAAACCAGTTTGGAAACCCCAGCCTTGTGGCGCAGGTTATTCAGGTTTTTCTATCGCTGGCAACCTTGCGGTTACCATGGAGCAACGCGCAGATAGGGAAGTTGTTGTCGCTTACGATTTTGCCTCAGGTACTGAACGCTGGGCATACTCCTGGGTTGCAAGGCATTACGATGCCATGGGTGGCGAAGGCCCAATGGTTACTCCTACATTCGATGGCGATTTGATTTACGTTCTTGGTGGTACTGGGCATTTCGCATGCTTGGATGCAAAAACCGGAAAGCCTGTATGGGAGAAAGACCTTCTAAAAGATAATAAGAATATTCAATGGGGTATGAGTGGGTCGCCTTTGATTTATAAAGATATGGTCATTGTCAACCCAGGCGAACAGGAGGCGAAAGAACTTAATCGTGCCATTCGTGCCTTTGATAAAAAAACTGGGGAACTGCGCTGGCAGACAGGTAACAACCGTGCGGGTTATACCTCCCCCATGGTCACAACGATTCTTGACACCGAGATGCTTCTGATTTTTGATGGTGCTGAAATCGCAGGTTATAACCCTCTTACTGGTGCAAAGTATTGGGCCCGCCCTTGGGCCACCAACCAAGGCATCAATGTCGCCCAACCGATTCCCATTGGTAATGACAAACTTTTTATCACCTCCAGTTATGGGGTGGGTTGTGGGTTGGTGAAAATTTCCAAGGAGGGCGACAAGTTCAATCAGGAAGAACTTTGGCACAACTTCAATCTTCGTTGTAGATTCACAAGCCCTGTTCTTTTTGAGGGATTCATTTATGGTTTGGACGAAGGCATGCTTGTTTGTTTGGATCCCAAAGATGGAAAAAGAAAATGGAAGGGTGGACGTTATGGCCAGGGGCAATTGCTTAGGCAGGGCAATAAGCTGATTATTCAAGCGGAAAATGGCGACTTGGTGATGGTTGAAGCCAGCCCCGCTGAATTTAAAGAACTTGGAAAGTTCAAAGCTTTATCAGGGGACAAGACTTGGAATTACCCAAGCCTTGCCCGAGGTTTTGCTTGGGTAAGAAATCATAACGAGATGGCTTGTTACGATCTTCGGAAAAAATAAATCATCCCACCCACAGGATGAAATCAAATAACTGCCCCGCCCTTTTCCCCTTGCGTGTAATATCAAGCGCTGCAAGGTGCAAACCTTTTACGGTTTCTTTGGTGCAGGATATTTGGATGGGTATGGATGTTGTTGATTCCCCCGCCACCATGGTGGTGATGATTGCTGGCTCTGCCTTGAATCCTTCGGGTAATACAATCTCAACTTTCATTGAAATGGGTGCTGAATCAAAATTTCGCATCACAAGCCTAGCTTCAGCGGCGTTGTTTTTCCCCAGCACCACCCTGTAAGGTTCCATGTGCACCCAATACGGGTCATACATCCAGCGATAATCTTTTTCGAAACTTAACTTTTCGAAGTACTCTTTAAGCTTAAGTGCATCCGCAAGATAACGATCGATCAATTTTGCAGGCTCTGCCATCGCCCAGGAATGCCCACCCAGCAAAAGATCAGGCTGTAATTTCTTTAAGTACTTTGCAGCATAAATATAGCCTTCTTCAAGGATGCAACTGTTTCGCGCAACCACCGCCTCATGCCCATTTTGGGTTGGATCCGAAGAACTTCCAAATATGTTGTCTCCTGTGAACGCAACTTTCTTGCCATCGATTATGCCATGCAGACAAAGGGCGAATTCGGTCTGGCCGGGCATCCAATCCACGGTAAGTTTGAATCCTTCCCAGGTAAAACTCTCGCCCTCTTGAAAAACTTTATCAAATGCGATGGAATCAATTCCCTTGCCATAGGTGTTTACCTGGGCGCAGTAATCGAAATGCAGCGGGCGCGAAACCGGGGCAACCACACGGTTCATGGTCCAAATCTTGGCGCCATGCATATCCCGAAGATGCGGGGCTTCCAGACAATGATCCCCATGCATATGTGTCACAAGCACAACATCAATCTGCTTTAGCCCAAGCCTTTCCTTCATCAGTGTGATTGATTTATCAAGAAATTCTTTTTTGAACAACCCGCAATCAACAACCAAGGCGTGGCCGTTATCTGCAA
>CAZYAY010000081.1:0-12645 GCA_964646215.1 uncultured Candidatus Kuenenia sp.
TGGGATGTCATTCACTTCAACTTTGGTATTCATGATCGCAAAACCTCAGCCAAGGATTACGAAGATAGGTTGGAGTTGATAGTGAAAAAATTAAAAGCAACCGGTGCAAAGTTGATCTGGGCCAGCACCACGCCCATCCCCCCAGATACCAAGGATGGCCCCGAAGCATCAGCAGCCATTGTTGAGAAAAATCGCATCGCGGCAGAGATCATG
This sequence comes from uncultured Candidatus Kuenenia sp., assembly GCA_964646215.1. Classification (GTDB taxonomy): domain Bacteria; phylum Planctomycetota; class Planctomycetia; order Gemmatales; family Gemmataceae; genus UBA969. The sequence continues at coordinate 214 of CAZYAY010000081.1, forward strand.
AAAAAAAACATGGTTCATGTAAACGATCTTTTTGCCTTTATCACCCCGGAGCTTTCGAAGGTGCAAAACCCGATGGATGTGCATTTCAAAGGCGGGGGATATGATATGCTGGGCAGGCAGGTCGCCTTCGAGGTCGAAAAAGTTTTAAAAACCAAGTAAGCAAGGGGTTAACAGCATGACCATTGAAGTAATTCGAGATAAAAGCACGCCAACAAGCCATCTGCCTTTCAGCCCAGCCATCAAGGCGGGTGATTTTGTTTTTGTTTCCGGGCAGGCTTCCGTTGATGAAACCGGGAAAATTGTCAACGATACCTTTGAAGGCGAGTTTCGTAGATCACTGGAGAACACCAAAAAAATCCTAGCCGCTGCTGGCCTAACCTTGGCCCACGTCGTGCAGGTTCGCTCTTATATTGATAATCCAGCCGATCTTCCCGAATACAACAAATTATACCGCGATTACTTCATGGAGCCCTTCCCTGCCCGCACCACCATTGTAAATTGCCTGGGCGGAGCCCTGAAGTATGAGGTGGATGTGACCGCCTACGCGGGCAAATGATTTAGCGTGATTCCACAAAGTTGCTTTGCTATACTTGGCCTCATTAGCGTGGCTTTTCCCCCTACCCGCTTTCTTACCATGCAGGTATTTTCTTGAACATTTCCTTAAGCAACGACAAACCCACCAGCGTTCGCCATGGCATGATCTTATGCACCACCATGGTCGCAATCATGCTTTATCTAGACCGGGTCTGCCTAAGCATCCTTGGCACTTCCATCAAGAAGGATTTGGAATTCAATGAAATCCAGTTTGCCAATCTTTTATCCGCATTCTTCTGGGCTTATGCTCTTTGCCAGATACCCGCTGGGTGGATAGGCGATCGCTACGGCCCCCGTATCGCCCTCGGCATTTATCTTTTCTTCTGGTCGCTTTGCACCGGGTTGATGGGCATGGTAAGTGGCTATGGTTTATTTCTTTTACTGCGGCTGGGATGCGGATTATTCGAGGCGGGGGCATACCCGCTTGCAAACGGCATTGTTCGTAGATGGGTACCTTTATCGGGCCGCGGCACTGCAAGTGGAATCGTAGCAATCGGTGGCAGGCTGGGCGGTGCGATCGCACCCATGCTCACGAATTCCCTCGCAGCAGGGGCTTCGGATGGATGGCGTAAACCCTTTGTCATTTACGGTTTGATAGGCATGGTTGGTGCAATTATTTTCTGGGTCTGGTATCGCGATGAACCAAGCCAGCATCCGTTGGTAAACCAGGGTGAAATTGATTTGATCAATGGAGCCAACCATGTTGCAGATTCTTCCAAGCCAGGCTTTCCCAACTTCGTTGCACTTGCAACCAACCTTTCGCTTTGGCTTGCCTCCATCGTAATGATCCTCTCCAATTTCGGCTGGATTTTCATCATCACACTTTTCCCGGACTACCTCGAAAAAGTTTTTGACACACCCGCTGATACACGGGCATTCTATCAATCTCTACCTTTATATTTCGGCATTGCAGGGATGCTAATAGGAGGTTGGTGGACGGATCGCATCTTCCGCATCGCTGGGCCCAAATGGGGGCGAAGCATTCCCATGGCTGCCTCCCGCGTTATCGTTGGCCTTTCCTACATTGTTTGTCTTTATCTGGGTGATGCCCTCGGGGTTACCATCATGATGTGTGTTGTCGCTGCAGCGACTGATATGGGCAATCCAGCATTCTGGGCTTGGTGTCAGGATGTGGGCGGAAAGTATGTGGGTTCCGTGGTTGGCTGGGGCAACATGTGGGGCAATCTTGGTGCCGCTATCGCTCCGCAACTTTTCATACTCATCAAATCTTATCACCCCGATGACCCAAAAGCCGGGTGGGCTTCCGTATTTCTAGTTTGTGCTGTTGTTCAAGTTATAGGCGCAGTTGCAGCCATGGGCATCGATGCCACCCATTCCATTAAGATGGACCGCAATAAAATTTAACCCATTTGGAAAACTCCCCATGACACGAACCCTTGCTTTACTTTTTGTATTAAGTGTTGGCTTCGCCATTGCTGCCGACCCTGTATACAGCAAACCAACCTTGGAAGGTGTTGCCTATGGCACGCACCCCGCACAAGTATTGGACTTTTACAAAGCCAAGTCTGACAAACCAACCCCACTTGCATTTTTTATTCATGGTGGAGGCTGGGTTGCAGGCGATAGGCGTATCACCGATGCGGATAAATATCTCGCCAAGGGCATTTCAGTTGTCTCGATTGAATATCGTTTTATTGCAGATGCAATCGATGCTGGAATAAAGCCCCCGGTAAAATGGCCGTTGAACGATGCGGCGCGTGCACTCCAATTTGTGCGTAGCAAAGCCTCCGAATGGAATATTGATAAAGCTCGAATTGGAGCATCTGGTGGCTCAGCAGGTGCTTGTTCAAGCCTTTGGCTGGCTTTTCATGATGATCTTGCAGAGCCCCAAAGCAAAGATCCGATCGCAAGGGAATCGACCCGCCTTTGGTGTGCCGCGGTTAATGGCGCACAAACCACACTTGATCCCAAACAAATGAAAGAGTGGACACCCAACAGCAGATATGGTGGCCATGCTTTTGGTTTCTACCCAGATCACAAGGATCGTAAAACCCGTGACACCCAGTTCCCACAGTTTCTTGCAGCAAGAGAATCCGTGCTGCCTTGGATCAAGGAATATTCTCCTTTTGAACATGCAAGTGCGGGTGATCCGCCCATCTACATGATTTATGGTGGGCCACCTGCAATGGGCAAGGAAGAAAAAGACCCTACCCACAGCGCAAACTTTGGCGTAAAGCTGAAGGAAAAACTTGATGAGCTTAAAGTGGAATGTGAGTTGGTATATCCAGGCGCTCCAGATGTCAAGCATCGAACCATGTATGAATTTCTAGTAGACAAATTAATGTCAGAAAACAAAAAATAATTTGTACTTCAACTTACCTGCTAATTCCTTTTAACATCGTGAATCCATGTGATTGATGCTGATGCAATTGCTTATTGCATATTAATTACCCACATTGACTTCCAAAGCCAAATAGCACACTATTGCAACTGGTTTGATAATTCAGCACTGTTTTTGGAAAAGGAAAGTTATGAAAAAGATCTTTGGCATTTTATTTATGGCGTGCATTCTTATTGGTGCAGATACTGCAAAAGTTGATGAAAAATTGAACGGCACTTGGGTTGGCGGGGGTGGCGAAACCAATGGCAAGCCCTTCACCAAGGAAGAACTCAAGGATTTTAAACTCACCATCAAGGGTAACAAATACACACTTAATACTGGAACCGGTGAATCCGCTGAAGGCGTTCAGACCGTTGATGTCACTAAATCACCGAAGACCATTGACGCAACCGATGGCAGTGGCCCTAACAAAGGTAAAACCATTCTTGGTATTTACGAAGTAAAGGGTGATGAATTCAAGTGTTCATTTTCGCCACCAGGCAAACCAAGACCGACCAAGTTCACAACAGAAAAAGATGAAAGCGGCCAATGGGTTCACATATGGAAGCGAGTGAAATAACAAGTCTTAGGTAATAATTGCAAAAGCCCTGCTGGTGTTTTAATCACCCGCAGGGCTTTCTGCTTTTCCTATCGGCAAATAGTCAACAAAGATAAATTTTTACTTATTCCCTCGTATTCGAACTAGGGGAAGGTTTTCGTCTGTCTTAAATTTCATGCCATGAGTTGGGGCAATTTTACAACCCGTTCTTTCGCAATTTGGGCTGCATAACCTAGACAAGCGTCGATGTCTGCATTGTGCAAGGAGGGATAATTCTCCAAAATCTTATCTCTGGTTTCACCTGCTGCCAGATTGTCAAGAATCACCGAAACCGGAATTCTTGTACCTTTGATACATGTCTTACCATGACAAATGCTGGGGTCTGCTCCTTTATGATTTTCCCAATTCATGGGTTTCCCCTTTTCTAAAGCTTCCTAACATAAAAATTTCCAAATCTATCACCGTACCATATTTATGAAGAAATATAGCTTTCTGCTTTTCCTATCGGCAAAACAAAGCCAATCATCATAAGCAACCTACCCCTCCGGGTATTTCCCATGCACATTTAAAAGCCATTATGTTATCTTAAAATCTCGAGATTAAAACTTGGATCAGGAATAATTCCCATGCGAACTTTAGCTTCTATTCTTCCGGTAATGTTTCTTTTTTGCTCAAACATTTTGGCAGACACCCTAACCATCAACACACCCCTTGATTACCAGATCGTTCAACGCAACTCGAAGGACAAGGGCAAAATCATCGTTGCAGGAAAACTGGAAACTACCAAGGCCGAGGTTGGTGCAATCGAGGCAAGATTGGTTGGCAAAGGCATCAAAGGAGATTGGCAAAAACTGCTCGCAACCCCCAAAGGGGAATCTTTCAGGGGCACTCTAGAAGCACCGCCCGGCGCATGGTACTCCGTTGAAGTTCGCGCTCTTGAGCAAAACCTACCTTTCATTTCCTCCTCGGTGGCGCATGTGGGCGTGGGAGAAGTTTTTGTCATCGCAGGGCAATCCAACTCCGCCAACCACGCAGAAGAAAAACTCAAGCCAAAATCTGACAAGGTTGTTGCATTCGATGGCAAGAGTTGGAAAGTAGCAAACGATCCACAACCCGGCGCAAGCGGCGGCGGTGGCAGTTTCATACCTCCCTTCGCTGATGCAATCGCTGAGCAATTCAATGTACCTGTTGGAATCGTCGCTACAGGTGTGGGCGCTAGTAGCGTCCGTGAATGGCTTCCCGAAAAAACAACTTTCCCAAACCCGCCAACTCTTCTTGGTAATGTGACAAAACTCGAATCCGGTGAGTGGGAAAGCAAGGGTGTCATCTTCCAGCGTTTGGTGACGAAGTTACAACAACTTGGCAACCAGGGATTCAGAGCAATGCTTTGGCACCAGGGAGAATCTGATGCCAACCAGGCTGACCCAACACGCACCTTGAAAGGCGAACTTTATCAAAAATATCTCGAGCAACTCATTAGGGATAGTCGTAAGGAAGTGGGCTGGGATTTCCCATGGTTTGTGGCGCAGGTTAGTTACCATTCGCCAACAGACCAAGGTTCTCCCGATATTCGTAATGCCCAAAAAGCATTGTGGAACAACAATATCGCCCTTGAAGGCCCAGACTCAGACCAGCTCGGAAGTGAATACCGGGATGGCAACGGTAAAGGCGTGCATTTCAACGGCAAAGGGCAGAGGGAACATGCGCTACGATGGGTGCAAAAAGTAGCTCCCTGGCTTGAAAAGCAACTTGCAACTCCTCCGCAAACCAGCACCATCGGCCCTGCGAAGGGCACTCTTCTCATCGTGGGTGGTGGTGGTAAAGATCCTGGAATCATGAAGAAATTTCTCGAGCTTTCCGGTGGAAATAAGGCCGTGATTGCGGTGGTACCCACTGCACTGGAGGGCGACAACTTTAATAATGAAACGAGGCCTGCACCCGCATTTCGAAAGGCGGGCGCCGCCAAGGTTTTTGTGCTTCACACACGCGACAAAAAAATTGCAGACTCTGATGAATTCGCCGCTTCTCTTAAACAGGCCACAGGGGTTTGGCTTGATGGTGGCAGGCAATGGCGCTACGCAGACAGCTATCTCAACACAAAAACCCAGAAGGCTTTGTTTGATCTTCTAGATCGCGGGGGCGTGATCGGTGGCAGCTCTGCGGGCGCTTCCATACAGAGTTCCTACATGGTGCGTGGGGCTCGCGAAGGCAACACCATCATGATGGCCCCCGGTTACGAAACAGGACTGGGCTTCATTAAAAATTGCGCAATTGATCAACATCTCATCAAGCGCAATCGAGAAGATGATCTCATTGCGGTGGTGCAAAAACACCGGCACCTTCTCGGCATAGGAATTGATGAAGATACCGCCGTGATCGTTCAGGGAAACAATTTAGAGGTCATGGGCTCGAGTAAAGTTGCCATTTATGATCCTGATCGAAAACCTGCGGAGGGTGGGAAGTTTTATTTCTTTTTAAACGCAGGCGAGAAATTCGATCTAAAGACCCGGGAAAAACTTCCATGATTCTGCAAACTATCTTTTTTTTGAATTGCTTGTCGATTGCAGCACAGGATGCCACAACTCACGACAGGCCCAATATTCTTTTCGCAATTGCGGATGACTGGGGCGTTCACGCAGGCGCTTATGGAACCCCATGGGTTAAAACACCCAACTTCGATCGGGTTGCAAAACAGGGAATTCTCTTCCGCAATGCTTTTACCCCCAATGCAAAATGCGCACCATCCCGTGCCTGCATTCTCACAGGTAGAAATTCCTGGCAACTCAAAGAAGCTGCCAACCATTTATGTTACTTCCCAAAAGAATTCAAGGGTTGGGGCGAAGCGCTTTTGGAAAATCAATGGCAGGTTGGCCATACTGCAAAGGGTTGGGGCCCGGGTGTTGCACTCGATGACAAAAATAAACCCAGACAGATGACAGGTAAGCCTTTCAATAATCATAAAACTCCACCCCCCACGAACGAGATCAGCAACATCGATTATGCAGCAAACTTCAAGGAGTTTCTCAGCACCACCGCAAAGGAAAAGCCCTGGGCCTTTTGGTATGGCGGCCTAGAGCCCCACCGTGGTTATGAATTTGGCTCGGGCGTTAAAAAGGGGGAGAAGAAACTTTCCGATATTCCCAAAGTGCCCGGGTATTGGCCCGATAACGATACCGTTAGAAACGACATGCTCGACTACGCTTTCGAGGTCGAACACTTCGACCGCCATTTGGGTAGGATGCTTGATGAACTTGAAAAACATGGGTTATTGCACAACACCCTTATTGTGGTGACTTCCGATCATGGTATGCCATTTCCCCGGTGCAAGGGTAGCGCCTATATCGATTCCAATCATGTGCCCTTGGCGATCATGTGGAAAAAAGGAATTACCAATCCGGGAAGAGTGGTTGATGATTATGTGAGTTTTGTGGATCTGGCGCCCACCTTTCTCGGAGTTGCAAACCTTGATTGGAAGAAGTCGGGGATGGCTCCAACTGATGGGCTAAGTCTTCAAGATTTATTTAGCTCTGCAAAATCCGGGTCAATCAATCCGGTTCGGGATCATGTTCTCGTTGGAATGGAAAGGCATGATATTGGAAGGCCGGGTGATGTAGGTTATCCGATTCGTGGAATGATCAAATCAAATTTGATCTATCTGCATAATTTTGAACCTTCGCGCTGGCCTGCCTGTAATCCGGAAACGGGTTATTTGAATGTTGATGCCAGCCCGACCAAGAGTTTGATTTTGGAGGATCACAGGCGAGACCCCACAGATAAGTTTTGGAACTGGTGTTTTGCTAAGCGCCCTGGTGAGGAACTTTACAACCTTGAGAAAGACCCGGATTGTTTAAATAATCTAGCCTCGAATCCTGCCAACGCAGAAATCTGTGAATCCCTTAAAAATCAGTTGTTTGCGAAGTTAAAGGCCCAGGGCGATCCGCGAATGGAGGGCAAGGGTAATATCTTTGATCAATACCTGCATTCCAATAAGGCCCATGTTAATTTTTACGATCGCTTCATGAAAGGTGAAAAAATGAACGCGGGTTGGGTCAACCCCTCCGATTTTGAAAAGAAACCCCTCGATTAAAATCTTTTCCCAAGGAACAGCACCATGCTTAGGCGCCAATGGTTGAAACATTCCGCAGCGGGACTTCTTGCTGTAACGCTTCCTCAAAGTAGTAATGCGGGACAGGTTAAGAAACGGATTAAAATCGGGCAGATTGGCGTGGGCCATGCTCATGCCAGCAAGCTTTCTGTCTACCGCGCCTCCCCTGATTACGAAGTGGCTGGCATCGTTGAACCCGATGAAGCGCTTAAGAAAAACGCAATGACACAACCCCTCTATCGCGATTTGAAATGGATGACACGCGATGAACTCTTAAACATCAAGGATCTTGATGCAGTGCTTGTTGAAACCCGGGTTGCTGATCTTTTAAACACCGCTGAGGTTTGCATTGCTGCGGGTAAACATATTCATCTCGATAAACCCGCGGGCGACAACCTGACACAATACAAACGCATCCTTGATCATGCGAAAAAGCAAAACCTTCTCACCCAGATGGGCTTCATGTATCGCTATAACCCCGCAGTAATTCTGCTGCGCGACTTCCTTAAAAAAGGCTGGCTGGGCGATGTCTTCGAAGTGCATACTGTCATGAGCAAAGTAGTTTCACCTCCGGAAAGAAAACAGCTTGCCAAGTTCAAGGGTGGCATCATGTTCGAACTGGGTTGCCATATCACAGACCTTGTCATTGGCATCTTGGGCAAACCAACCAAAGTGGAAGGATTCAACCAACATGCTTCCACCCTCGAAGATGGCTTGATGGACAACATGCTTGCAGTGCTTTCTTATCCAAAAGCAATCGCAAGCGTGAAAACATCTGCGATGGAAGTTGAGGGCGGCGGCAGAAGGCATCTGGTGGTATGTGGCAGCGAAGGAACATTCGAGATCGAACCATTGGATAATCCATCGGTCAAGCTTTCGCTTTCAAAACCACGGGGTGAATACAAAAAGGGCACACAGGAAATCAAGCTACCAAAGTTTGCAAGGTATGTTGCAGATGCAACAGACATGGCCCGCATCATCCGTGCGGAAAAACCTTCGGACTTTTCTTATGATCACGACTTTGCGGTACAGGAAACTCTGCTGCAAACTTGCAAGATGATATGAAACAACCATTTTTAAGAGACTTTTTCATGAGACATCATGTGCTGGTTATTCTTGGGCTCTTGTTGGGTAATACTCTTCATGCTGCAGAAAAAGAGGCTCCTCCTCCATTTGACTGGGTGATCCAGGCGGGTGGTAAACTGCATGATAAAACGCGTGGCATCGCAGTCGATGGCAAAGGTAATGTCTACCTTACAGGCGAATTCACGGGCACCGCAACTTTTGGCGAGTTCACCCTTACCAGCAACAAGCTCATGGATTTCTTCATCGCCAAGGTTGATCCCAAGGGGAAGTTTCTTTGGGTACGCAGTGGTGGTGGATCGAAAATAGATCGTGGTTATGCAATTGCTGTGGATGATGCGGGGAATTCCTATGTGACAGGACATTATGAAAGCACCGATGCAAAGTTTGAAGAAGTATCGCTTCCGAACTCGGGCGATTACGATATTTTTGTCGCGAAGTATGACTCTTCAGGAAAGATGCTTTGGATTAAAACCGCTGGGGGCAAGGGCTACGATTACGGCCATGGCATCGCGGTGGATTCCCTAGGCAACTTATTTGTGACAGGCGCCCTTACAGGGGAGGGAACCTTTGATGAGGTTAAACTTTCAGAGCCTGGTACCTCTCGTGTTTTTTGCGCACGCTACACCACCGATGGCAAACTTCTTTGGGTTAAAGCCCCCCAGGGCAAAGGCAACAGCAGTGGCCATGGAATTGCAGTTGATGGCAAAGGTAATTGTTTTGTGGGTGGCCATACCGGGGGCGAAGGTTCGTTTGGCGATACCAAACTCACCAACTTAATGGGCAGAGATATTCTGATTGCAAAGCTTGATGCATCTGGGAAGGTGCATTGGATTGCCCAGGGGCATGGCAGCAGCGGCGCCATGATTCATGAAATCACCGCAGATAAAAAAGGCAATGTCTGGGCCTCTGGGATGTTCAAGGGCGATCTCAAGCTTAAAGATAGGGTGGTGAAAAGCAATGGTGATAGCGATTTATTATTGATGAGTTTCGGAGCCGATGGATCAGAGCTTTGGACCAAAACCGCAGGTGGACCGGGAATCGATTACGGGCTTGGTGTGGCAACCGATAATCAGGGTAATTCGTTCCTTACAGGTTCATTCACTGGGAAGGTATTGTTTGAAGGCGAAGAGAAAACCTCTTCTTCATCTTCGGATATTTTTGTCATCAGTTTTGATCGGGCTGGAAAGGCCCGCTGGTTTAATCAAGTGCCAGGCAAGGGAACTGATCACGCCTACAGCATTGTTGCAGATGCTTCAGGTAATCTTTATCTATCCGGGGCTTGCAGTGGTAATGCAATGTTTGGCAAACATGAGTTTACAAACCTGGGCAGCAACGATATCTTTCTGGCTAAAATAAAACCCAGATAAAGGCTAACCTAAGCCAGTATTAAGCACGGGTGAAAACCGGGCTATTCAAAGTGCCCGTGCTGTCTGCGAAAGATTCTTTCTCGACACCCATGGATCGCAGGATGCTCAGATACATATTCGACATGCGGGTATCGTTATTTTTCCAATAGGTGCCATGCTTTAAGCCCATCTTGGAACCACCTGCAATCAAGGTTGGAAGATTCTTTGTATTATGGGTGGTACTTGCACCGCTACCAAACAGCACAATGGTGTTGTCAAGCACGCAACCATTCTTATCCTTGTACCTGTTCAGCATTTGAAGAAAATGCGCAACCTGCTGGCTCAGGAAGAGATCATACTTTGCAAAATCCAACTGGCCCGCCTTATCGTTTGCATGCGAAAGACCGTGATGGGTTTTTGATAATTTCAGTTTAAGCGGGAATGTATCGCTGATGCCCATGCCATCTTCACGATTCAACATGAAGGTCACGGATCTGGTGATATCAGCATCAAATGCCAATGCAATGAGATCGAACATATTACGATAGTAATCCGCGGGTTCGCCCTCAGAAGTAACATTTAGGTTCAAATGCGAATAATCCTGCTTCTTTAATGGTACATCAACCCATTTCTCGGAAGAGATCAAACGAGATTCAACTTCATTAAGAGAGGTAAGATACTGCTCCAACCTTTCACGATCAGATTTTCCCAGCACATTATTCAGTGCCTTGGTGCTTTCAACCACTGCATCAACTAATTTAATTCGTCGCTTGAGATCATCGCGTTCTGTTTTCATTGAATCACGATCAACCCGGAACAAGCGATTGAAAATTCGTCTGGGGTTATTTTCAGCAGGGATCGGTCTTCCTTCCAAACTATAAGAGATCGTGCCTGTTCGCGATAAAAACCCGGTGCCTGCATCAATCGATAATACCAACGAAGGTTGCCTGCAGAATTGTTTGGTATGCTGTGCGATAACCTGGTCTAGACCAGCAGAATTATAACTCCCGGGTTTCGGATTATGAAGGGGGGCGCCCGTTAGCCACATATCAGAACATACATGAGGATCGGCCTTGGGCCCGCTAGGATGATACAACCCGCCCATGAAACTCAACTGATCACGGTAAGGGCTTAGTGGTTCAGTGGATTTACCAAATACAAAGTCATCTCCTTTTTTGGCGGAGGGAAACCAGCTCCAATCATCCATGCCATGTTCCGCACGGGGCAGTGACATACCGTTGGCGGTATAGATGGCGCAAAATCGTTTGGGGATTTGTTCAGCAACCTCCGCACCCATGGCATCCAAGACCGGCAAGGCCATTGCCACGCCACCCATGCCCATGAGGAAAGCTCTGCGATCTAGTTGTTGGGTTGGAATCATTGGTTTCTCCGCTTGGCGTGCCATACAATGTCATGGATTTTTAATAATAACCTATTTTTCGGTAAATATCCTACTATTGACGACAAAAAGAATCATATCTTGCATCCGGTAGCCATCAACCTTCAACTTTAAGCCTTCTTTTTTGAGAAACTCAAGTTCATTGAAGGTCAGATTCCGACCATTGGCATAAATCGCAAGATGTTTCAACATACTAAAAGCAAGCTGGTCGATCCGATCATTTGCCAGGTAATGTTTTAGATCATCAAACCCTGCAACTTCTTTTTTATCAGGAAGCACAGACCGGGCATCGAGCTTCTGCGACTTTAATCTCCCCCCTGCATCGAATTCTTCAAGCGGGACTCCCCAGGGATCAATTTTCGCATGACACTGGGTGCAGCCTTTCTGGTTGCGATGCTGCTCAAGCCTTTCGCGCAGTGATAACTTTTTCGAATCTTCCGCAAGTGCGGGCACGTTGGGCGGAGGGTCATCGGGTGGTTCTGCAATAATTCTTCGGGCAAGCCATGCACCACGCTTTACGGGGTTGGATTCGCGCCCATCCGAAAGCCCAGCCAAGATTGCTGCCTGACCCAGAAAACCCCCGAGTTCTTTTCTGCCATGCTGGATGGGAATAAAATCAAACCCGCTTTGAGTTTTATCACCTAAGTCGTAATAACTTGCAACAACCTCGTTGGCAATAATGAAATCAGACTCCACGAGGTTCTTGACGGGGAGATTGTTGCGAATCAAGTATTGCAGGTATTGGCCTGGTTCCTTGAGTAATTGCGCCCTGGTATCCCTGGTAAGTTTTGGGAATTGCTTTCGATCCGGTTCCAACACCTGGAACTTTTCAAGTGCGAGCCATTGCGATGCAAACTCATCGATGAATCCAGAAAACCGTGCATCACCAATCATCCGCATCACTTCCGCATTAATCTGGTTGCGTAGTTCTCCTGTTGATGCAAGGTTCAGGGTTTTTTCATCAGGCGGTCCGTTGTACAAAAAATAAGAAAGCTTCGAAGC
>CAZYAY010000082.1:0-12640 GCA_964646215.1 uncultured Candidatus Kuenenia sp.
AAGTTTTTGTTGGGCTTTCTTTTCATCCTTACGCAACTCAGCAATTATTTCCTGCGGATTGGCGCCCATGTCGGTTTCAGCCCAGACAGGAATACGCGGATCCGTCATCAGGATTTCTTCCGCACTAATTGGATTGGGTGGCGCATTCGGAACCCGTGCCAATGGTTTCACAGTTCGAATACCATCGAACAGGAAAAGAGTTGCAGAGCGACCCTTTAAGAAAGCCTTGGCAATGGGATTGTTGCTTTTATCGGAAGCCATGATGGTCATGATGGAGGGCTTACGCTCATTAAGAGGGTTATAGATTTGATCATCTGCAACATCAACTTGAAATTCGCGAAGAAGCACTTTCAGGTTGGGCATGGGGATGACCTGTTTCTTTCCTGCAACTTGTTCAACTTCAACATCAAGAAGCAAAAGCAAACGGCCTTTTTTACCATCGGTGCCCCGAAGATAATTGCGGAGCGCATCAATCGCCTGTGGGGGCGGATCGAACTTGGGCCGTGCCATCACCACCACATCAGCTTCCTGGGGGATTTTCTTGGTATTTCGATCAAGCGTGATTTTATCAAGCTTGAAGTTGCCCTTGGCAGTTTCATCATAAAGGGTGCCAATGCCTGCAACCGAACCAGGGTTTTTATCATCGATGCTGAGTTCGCCATTGCCCTGGGTGAAGAAGACACCCGCCTGGGATTTACCTTCAGAAAGGAAGGTCATGGTTTTGATGAGTTGGGCTTCGCCAAGGAATTGGAAACTCCCACCATCGGCATTGGGGTTGCGAGGGTCTTGTTGTGGAATGGAGTAAAGATCGGGATACTTGATAAAGTCATAGACTGGTTTTTGATCACTGCCATAAACCACGAGCAAACCAAGTGAGTCAGGGATCTGATATTTTTCCTGTAGTTTAGCAAGTTCCTGGGCATCGAGGTCGCGTGATACAGAAGACCATGAGATATTTTTAGAGTGTGTTTTAAAGGTTTCTAGCAGGGTTTCAGTTTCGACCGTAATAAGGTTATTACCCGGAAGAAGAACATAAACCTTGACTGGTTCCTTAAGATTGGAAAGGAAATTCTGGGTGCTTTCACTGATGGAATAAAGGCCGGAAGCGGTGAAATCAAAAGTGCGGTTGAAGAAGTCTAATTTGCCCATTGGAACATAAGCAAGCACGTTGACAACACCAAGCACGGTTAGAAGAAGCATACCTGTAAGGAAGGCATTGGTGCCATAAAGAAGCCGCCTTAATCCGACACTGGATTTTTCAAAGTTTTTAGCGAGCATGACGCTGCCAAACATAAGTGCAAGGCCACCAAAAAGGAGGGCGGCACAAAAGAGAACGGTGTTTGGGTTTTTTCGCCATTGCGCAAGGCCGCCTCCAAAGATGTCGCTGTATTGCATCAGTGGAAGAAAAAGGCCAAGGATGGCGGTGGCGAAGCCGATGCCGCCTCCGAGAAAAATAAGTCCGATACGAAGAGCGTTTTCTGGGGAGGTTTCTTCGCGGTTTCGGTTGGCCAGAACAAAGCCAACGCCTGCGCTGAAAACAGCAAGCGAGCCCGACCAGATAATATAAGCCATTGCAGGGCGGCCCATTCTCCAGGAAATAATCCCACAGGTAAGGGCGAAAATGAACGCCACTAGGAATGCGCCAAAGTTCATCACGATCGGGTTTTTCGACAACCCACTGATTAATCCATTATTCATGTTATTTGACTCGCTCATGTTTACTCTAAAATCCCTTACTTCCATTTACGCGATTCCAGCACCTTCGTTGTCAAGAAGAGCCAGAACACCGCCGAGGATGCATGAAACAATAAAAACTTAGGAACCAACTTGCCTTCGAGGGTGGTATTCCAAACATCGAGATAAGAAATATGCATCAAAATCTGATACCAAGGGCTTCCTGGGTTCTGGCCGAAAATTCGCTCACGAATGATCGCCACGATGAACAGTCCCAACATGCCTGCAAAAGTCAAAACACCACTGATGATCTGATTTTTGCTAAGGCTGCTAAAGAACAACCCCATGGAAATGAATGCAGCGCCGGTGGTGCACAACCCAACAAAGAAGCTGATCAACGGCCTGTAATCAAATGCAGGCGCACCCGACAAAGGCAATGCCAGAAGGTATAATCCAAAAGGTGCCCACACCACCAGATACATGACAAACCCTGCAAAAAACTTACTCAGCACAATGGTGTATTCATCCACAGGCGCGGTAAGCAAAACTTCGATGGTTCCGGATCGTTGCTCTTCACTTAAGAGCCTCATGGTGATTGCAGGAACAATAAAAATGATTGCAAGAACAGGAACAAGGTCGATCACATAATTTCGGACAATCGGTTCAATGTTGTTGCGGGATACACTCAAGCGGTTTATGAAATCCACATACCCAAACCAACCAGCAACCACAAAGCCCAGCAGCACAAAGTATGCAATCGGAGAGAAGAACATCGAGCCCAATTCTCTTTGCGTGAGCACAGCCAACTTGCTATCCGAGGAAACAAGCGCAGCAGTTACAAAGTAAAGAGTGCCAAGCACCATTAGAAGAAACCCACCCGGAATGAAAAAGTCTGCAGGTCGGACTTTGATAAAGCCAAACGAGTATAAGAATGGGGGCAATGCCGAGCGAAGTAGGGCGTAAACAAGCAGAAGAAGTCCACCCCAAAGAGCCAACCGCGCGATCTTATAGGTGAAATCATCGCTCATTCCCCTGCTACCCAAATAGGATGTCAGAAAAAGCATGCCAAACAAACCTGCAACGAAGAATTCAGGAAGAAAAGGGGAAGAGCGCAGGTTTTCAGGCCCAATCAGACAGCCTGTAATTCCAACTACTGCACTGATGGAACCAACCAATCCTATGGCACTTTTTGCCATCGATCCTACGAGGGCATTGGTTTCATGCCGGAGAAAAGCCATGATGAATAGGAGTGCCAGTATGAAAGCCAGGCAGCCCAACCCAAACAGACTTGGCTTGCCAAACAAAGGCAGAAGAAAACAAAGGGAGCCCATTAGCAAAAGCATGTAGCCGAAAAGCATATACGCCCTTCGGAATTGTAATTCGCGATCAAAAGCTGCGTGAAAAAGCAGGCCGGCTATACCGATGGCCATTGCAAAAGCAGCCCAGCCAGAACCAACACTTGCAACCCTTCCAGAAAGGTTAAGGGCCATCGCCAGGCCACCAAAGATCGTCAAGGCGGCGCCCAGGCTTCCTATGATTCTGGCCAATGTTGGCTGGTCTGCCACCATTTCGGAAGGGCCATAATCCGCACTTGCCTCGTTCTTATATTGCACCAATGGATCCATCACCTACCTCCAGACAAACCTGTCGACTAAATGTATTAAGGTTGCAAAACGCCGGCGCAACCTGTGGATTTTATTACTTGGACCCCGCATTAGACTGAAGGGCATTTTCATCTTGATTGTTGATTTCATTCCATTTGTCTTGAAGATTTTTACGCCTTTGGTCAAGCTTGCGAAGCGACCAACCACTCTGCGAAATCCGCTGGTACACAGCTTCGCGGATATCATGGCTTTCAGCGCAACGAACATCGAACGAATTGAAACCCTCACCCATTGATTTATGGGCGACATGGATTACACCTTCAAGCGAACGCAGGCTGTTTGCAATTTGATCTTCAGGGCCACGCGCCTCGATTTGCACAATCGTTGCGGCTTCCATTTCTGAAATCTTGCCTGAAAAAGCCAGCCTTCCCCTGCGCATGATCAACACGCGCTGTACAATCGTTTCCACTTCAGAAAGCAAGTGGGAAGAAAACACAATGGTATGATTATGCCCAAGCTCTTTGAGCATCTTAAGGGTCTGCACTTTTTGTTCGGGGTCGAGGCCGTCCGTAGGCTCATCTAAAATCAAGAGCGGGGGATCGGAGAGAAGAGCATCTGCAAGGCCGACCCGCTGCCTGTAGCCTTTTGAAAGAGTTCCTAGTAGCCTTCTGCGAACTTCCAAAACCCTGCACTTCTCAAGCACTTTATCAATTTGGGCGGTACGAATTCTGCGATCAACCCCTTTTAACCTGGCCCTGAAGCTTAAATATTCCTCCACCCTCATCTCGGGGTAAAGAGGGATGCTTTCAGGCAGATAGCCAATCCTTTTTCGAACTTCTAGGGAATCATTCATGACATCAAAGCCTTCGACTCTTGCAGTACCGCTTGTGGCGGGGAGAAAAGTCGTAAGGATGCGCATTAGGGTGGTTTTCCCCGCGCCGTTGTTTCCCAAGAGACCCACTATTTCGTTGTGCTCAACTTGAAAAGAAACGTTCCGGACTGCATAAACAGGGCCGAAATATTTTGAGAGGTTTTCTACTTCGATCATCATTGAACCAGTTACTCCGAACCTATGCCTACTGTTAAATCCTTTAAGAATCACATCTTAAAGATAAACTTTTGCAATAGCGACGCAATTCTTCTTACTCAAATAAAAGGTAGCTAACTCATAATGATAATTCAAGTATTCAGCTTGATCAATTAAAGCACTAAAAAGCATGCTAATCAATTATTTTATGAAAAGCCTTATCTTTCGTCAGGAATTGCCTGGGACAACAACTGTAAGTCAGGTTGGTCAACCACTTCCGACAACTTTTGTTTCATTTCCTGCATTTTGCCCGCCAACTCTTTCTCAAACTTTCTTAATTCCTGCCTATTAAATTCATAAGTATGCACGGAGTCATGCTCCAACAACACCAACCTGGCCCTTACAATTTCTTGTTCTTGGGGAATCAAATTGCAATTGAGCAAAGCCAGGGCGTAAAGCTTCATCTGAAACTGATGATGGTCGATGGAAACCCTGGTAGGGCCCGCATCCGTCTTCCAATCAATGATTTCAACCACCCCATCCTGATTCAACAACTTATCGATCCTGCCCTGAATCACATAACCCGCTATGGGCAGAAGAAACTCGATCTCCACCTTTCCCGCTGCAACAACCAAAGGCTTGATCGCTGGACCCTTTGCAGTCTCGAGAAGTTTAACCGCCTGCGCCTTGATTTTTTGAATTTCATCAGCACCCAGAACCATGGCCTGCTCTTCGCCCAGCTCTGCCAGCGCCAAACCTATTTCCACATCCACCATTTTGTGAATCCAGGCAAGTTGCTCGCCCTTCTTTGAATTGAGCCATTCGCCATGCCTCTCGAGGGAACGGTGCACCGTGTTCCCAATCAAGGCGCCAATGTATTTACGGATATCATCTTCGGGCTCGGTATCAAATGTAGGCAGGGAATAGAAACTTAAAACATGATGGGTGTTTCTAAGCTTCCACTCCGCGGGCTTTTCCTTGAACATCCTGAGTTCATCTTCGATCCGGGTGACGGATAATGTGAGCATCTTCGGAGTCTCGGAGAATCTCCGAAGATCTTCCTTGGTCTCTTCGCCTCCGTCACTGGTGGTATTTTCCAATTTCCCCGCATCACTCCTCAACCTACAACGAACACGCAAATCATCTTTTTCCCAATAGCCTCTTTCAAAGTCGGAGGATTGCAAATCGAGGGATTTATAAATCCAACGGCGCCAGGAAAGGCTATCCTTGACCGGCTTATGCCCTGCAAGCACTAAAACCTCTTCAGCACGCGTGGCACCGACATAAAACAGCCTTCTGCTTTCAGCAAGCTCCCTGCTATCGATATCTTTTTTAATGCGTTCAAATTTTGAATCAGCGACGATCTTTCGTGGGTTTAACGGGTGCCTGATCCTAAGCCCAACCTCTCCCTCCGTACTTGCAATTATGCTTTCTGTTTTATTTCGAACGATCATGCGCTGCATGTTGGCTACCACTACCAGCGGAAACTGCAAACCCTTCGATGCGTGGATGGTCATGATTTGTACCGCATCAATACCATGGCCACCAGGGTTCGCCTGCGAATCTTTATTGCTGGCTTGCACCCGTTCTTCCAACGCATGAGCTACTTTTGCCAAACTGGAGCCAGGCTTCGACTCTTCATTACGCAGGAACTCGAAGAATTTTCCGAGATTGGCAAGCACCTGTTCGCCATCGGGCAGGGAAGCATAAATCGCATAAGCACCCGTCTGTTCCATGCAATGTTGCAAAAGATCCGCGTGCGAAACCCTGTCGACAAGAAGTCGCCAATCACCCTCTAACCCGATCGACTTCGATGCCCGCGCCAACCGTTTTCTATCATCCTCGGAAAAACCAGCCCAGGCTTCAAGAAGATCCTGCCTATCCTCGGATTTAAGATGCGATAGTTTACCTTTGCAGGCATGATCAAGATTAGCATCATGCGAATCGAGAATGGACAAACCGCGGGGCAATCTGCCACCACCCAGGCAATGGAAAAAGTACAAGTCCGCATCGTTGCAACGCAGGCACGGGCCACGCAACACCCCAAGCAAAGCCAGATCATTGCCGGGTTGCGACAAAGATTGGCAAAGCTGCATCATGTCGAGCACTTCCTGCCTTTGCCAAAACCCCACGCCACCATGAAGCAAATAAGGAATATCCAATGAACGCAGATGCTCTTCGAGTTTTCGAAGGGTATCGTTTCTGCTGGGAACAAGAATCGCCATATCTTTCCAGGAGAAAACCTGGGGCTGGTTATTTTCACCCAGCTTGGATCTGGGCGCGCCCTTGAAACGAACGAGTTCCTCAACAATCATCCTGACCTGCCCCATGGACATGCCATCCGATTCTTCATCCGTCGCATCAGCCTGGTAATCAATGTAAACCACTTCACCTTTAGACCCCTCGTCCAAACCGGTAACCAACTCCTGAAATCTCACCTCGTAACTTTTAGAAGGATTAATAGAGTGCGTGTCAGGGTCAAAAACATATTTGAACAAATGGTTGAACAATCCGAGAGGCGAGATTGCAAGAGTTCGGAAGTTTTCGCTTAACTTGACATCTCCCAATCGAACCTCATGCGATGCGACCTCGCTGGAGTGTCGTTCATGCAAAGTCTGCATCTGATGAAGATTGTTTGCCTTATTACCAACGGTGATTTTCGTTATCACCTCGCTGAACACCGAAACATCTGCATGACGAAAGCCATAAATCGATTGCTGGGGATCGCCAACGATGAACAAGCGATCGTTATCAAGTGGCTGGTCAGGGTCTGGGCCATTGCCAACGAGGTGGGAGAGAATTTCCCACTGCAATCTGCTGGTGTCTTGAAACTCATCAATCTGGATAAAGCGATATCGTTTTTTAAGATCGGTGATGATTATGGGAGAGCGTTCAAAAAGCCTGAGAACCCCGCGGGCGACGGTATCGAAGTCGTAGGTGTTTTTTTGCAGGCAGAGTGCCCTGTATTTTTGATCGACCTCCGCAAGTATTGTCATCAAATGGTTGCGTGCTAACGAAGCTTGTTTTTCCAATTCAAAATCAACCCGCTTTGCGGCCAAAGGCACAGCCCAAGATTTGTGCAACGCATCGATTTCAGATCTTACCGCAGTACATCCCCCAAAACTTCTTGGATCGCCCTTTTGTGTAAGTAACATCTCTGCAAGGAAATTAATACTGTCAATCTCCCTGCCTGCGACATCGCCTTCAAGCATCTGTTGTGCTTCGCCACTTTTGATGATTAATCCTTCGAGTGTTGCTGTTCTTTTTCTTTCCTGCCCACCCCTGGTTTGAAGAGCATTGAGCATTTGTAAAAGCTCATTCTTTTCCGTCTGCAATTTTACAAAGGCAGGGTCGGTGTTAACTCTTCTAATCGCTTCAGCTTCCGGATCAACCTGGGGGTTATTTCTGAGAACCGCCCTCACCCCCGCAGAATTACCCAGCAACTTCAGCAAGTTGCCCTCGAGCACATCCGCACCATCAATATTCTTCCACCAGTTCAAAGCTTCAGCTAACTGCGGATGTATTTCCCCGGGCGACTCCATCACCAACTGCACCGCAATGCCTTGCAATTCCTGAGCATCGTACGGATCCATCAATTCAAAATCAGGCTCTACACGATCTTCGGAATCATCCAGCAAGGCGAATTCGCGAAGAATACTGCCAAAGAAACTATCGATGGTTCCAATGGGCGCATCTTCCAGCTTTTCGATTTGTTGTGCCCACCACTTTTTTACATGTCCTTCGCTTTTCACCTCGAGTTCCTGCAGCAGCTTCATCAGCCTGGCTTTCAATTCGCCCGCCGCTTTCTTGGTGAAAGTGATGGAGACAATATTTTCGATGGAAAAAGCAGGCATAGGGTCGGGTGTGAATTCGTTATCATCGGCTGGCCGGTTCTGCTCCAGGATCTGGATAATCCTATCGACAAGCACGCTGGTTTTCCCGCTGCCTGCATTGGCGCGCACTCCCAAATTA
Source organism: uncultured Candidatus Kuenenia sp. (assembly GCA_964646215.1). Lineage (GTDB taxonomy): Bacteria > Planctomycetota > Planctomycetia > Gemmatales > Gemmataceae > UBA969. The sequence continues at coordinate 8,278 of CAZYAY010000082.1, forward strand.
CGGCTGCTATCAAGCGCGTGTTTCTGCGGTGTGGTAAACTTGGCATTGGCTGAAGTTCTAATCATAGTGGGCGATTCCTAATTGAAGGCTTTTTCCAATCCTGCAGGCTGCCTGCAGGCATGACCGAACGAACAATAACTCATACACTCAGGCGTTTTACTATTGCGATGCATCGACAGGGGAAATTTCCCCCGCCTGATTCCATCCGCGTTCCCAAGCGCAACTGCCCTGGCATGTTCGATACTTTTTTCATCAAGGGGAACTTCGATTTCATTTGGGGAACTCGATTCTGTATCAGCAAGATGCAGATACATCGCGGATGCAACATGAAGTTCTCCCTGCTGATTTTTCATGAGTTCATTTTTTGCAGTGATCGCATACAGCGGAAGTTGCAGCAATCTGCCATCCGCTGTTTGCGCAACCACCTTTTCCTTGTTTGGTTTTCCAGTTTTAAAATCAACCAAGGCAAGCTCTGAGGGGTCATTACGATTGGCATCAATGCGGTCGGCCCTGCCTGCCAAAAGTATGGCCACCCCCTTGGAGTCAAACCCTATTTCTGTGCCAGAAAAATCTCTTTCTCCCGTGATAAAGCCAAACTTTTCTTCGTGTTTTTCCAGCCAATCCAACAACACATCCAGCACGCCATTGGGCACAAGCAACAGATTCAACCGATGAATGCGAATCATGCCTGCGAATTCTTCATTGGTATCCTGCCAAAGCCTTCTGCACTCAACTTCCAAAAGAGTTCGATCACTCTTTTTATCAAGCGGAGGCAAAGGCGCGTTGGCAGGCAGATTCAAACTCTCCCGCTTGTTGTTGTAAACCGTGAAAAGCGCCTTATGAACCAGCTTGCCCAGAAGAGTTGCTTCATTATCTTCAAAGGGCAGCATGCGCATGATATTATTTGCAAAGAACCGGAATGCGCATTTTGAATACGCTTCAAGCGAACTGGGGCTGAAGGGCTTGGAAGCCGGGAAAGATCGCTGTAAAATCCTTGCAAGGCCTTCGGGCAACGTTACCCCACCTTCTTCCAGCAATCTGGATTTGGGCCAGTTCTTCAGTTCGTCCAATGCGCCCGCTTCCATCCCAACAGGGTCTTGGCCGGTTTTCAACTTTCTTCCAAACTCCGTATCTTTTTCACTGCTGCAAGTTATGGCGGGTTGCATGGAGGGAACCAATGCACGAGACTCAAAGGGCTTGATAAACAAACTGGGAATCATTTCCTTCTCTTCATCATGCACCGGGAATGAAAGGATAAGATTTTTCGATGCAGCCTCAAACAACTGGGTGAACAGGTACTTTTCCTCCCTATGTTTGGCTTGCATCCAGATTTTAAGGATGTCATGGTTTTGCCTAAGGCGCGCAAGATAAGACTTGCCTTTAGTTGAGGGAACTTTCCCCGAAACAAGGCCAAGGGCAAACACGGTTTCAAATTCCAAGGCCTGGATTTCACGACCTTCAAAAACCTGCACTCCCGCATCATCATCATTCGTCACCTGATAATGCCTATCCGCAAGCAGGGTTTGTAAAAGCTGTAAAGTTCCCTGTGCATAAGCTGCAGGGGTTTTGGCTTTGGTGATGGAAGCAGGCAACCACTGATCGCCAAGCAAAAGCACCTCTTTTAAAATATCCCGGAGCTTTGAAAATGCCTTCTGATCCTTTTCAATTTCCGTCCAGGGAACGATGGTTGAATCATTGTTGATGTTACCCTTCGCACCAAGCCAGGTTTTCATCTTGATAATCGGAAAAATCGCAAACAACCCCCGTATGACATTGGCAATCTTGCCCGTGCCAAGCTCTATTTCAAGATTCTCAACAGGTTTCAAAATAGCTTCCAAAGAATCAACAAACGATTGAAATTTACCCCCCAAAGATTCAGATCTTTCCTTAAGCTTAAGAGCATGCCTTGCGATGGCTTCACGCCAAATTTTAAGTGAAGCAGGAGAAGACACCGGCAACCTTAGTACTTCCTCCACAAAGTATGGCCTGTTCAAAGTTTTCAATACGAAGGGAAGATGTAAAAAGCCTGAAAGCTCTTCCCGCGTCCATGAACCCTGGATTAAATCGAGCGCAGCCTGAAGGACCCGAACCGGCCTCGATTCCGCAAGTTGAAACCCTTTCCCCGCAAGGTTGAAAGGAATTCCAGACCGGGTGAAAACCTCGCGCACCAAACTGCCATAAGGCTCGCCCGGAATCACCACTGCAATTTTTCGGAACTCCGCATTATCTTTTGGAGCGTTGCGTTTCAACCAGCGAACCAAGGCCTCAACCTCACCAAGTGCACTGGCACATTTAAAAACCTGCAAGCCCCCGGCATCAATGGGTTCATGAATCGGCCCGGTTTCTTGAAATAATTGATTTCCCAATCCTGCAATGGGATTAACCTTGGGGGGGAAATAATCTTCGAGGGAAGGCATAGCGCCTGTGCTTTCGAAAAATTCGACCGCATTTTGAACATTATGCGCAGGGGCGGCATCGAGGTTTGCAACCAGCCAAAGAACAACATCAGCATGCCGGGCAACCTGCTGGATCAATTTTAATTCCAAGGGTAAAAAAAGGTGAAACCCTTCAAGAAGGAACCAAGGTTTTTGATCTTTGAGCCAATGGACCGGCCCTTGATTCTTAGCAAGAGCATCGTGCAAAATCGTCAGATGGGTGTTGCGGTCTGCAAAATTTTCAGATTTAAGAAGGGCGATATAGTTCTTGAAACAATTGAAAATAGCAGGATCTTTATTTTCATCAGGCGCGGAATTCGTGCCAAGGAAGTCGCGAAAGATACGATCGATATCGGTAAGAAAAGCTGGTCCAGCTTCTTTTCCCGTGGTTTGATGCCAGGCTTTCGCAAGCACCAAATGCCTTTGTGTTTCAGTCATCATGGTCAAATCGCCCAGCAAGCCCTGTGCGGAAAGCTCGTTGATCCATTGGTCCAAAGTAATGATCTGAGGTATAATCTTGGCGCTTTGGGCAAGATGCCTGATCAGGAATTTTCTTCTGCGGGAAGTGGGGACAATTCGATAAACCCTATTATTTGCGTTAAGGGGGTCTGCAAGTTTTTGTTGGATATCCTGCAGCCAATCGGGAGAATTCGCAGCAATACCATGGGGTATTGAGTTACAATTTGAGCGAACGATTTTGAGCATGATAAAATTCCCTGCTGCCAAGCTTGTAATGTCACAAGATCTAATAGATGATTATTCGAACCTAAATAAAGATTTTTTCCAGCCCAGTCGTGAAAATTTATTTCTCGGGGAATTCTGTAAATCTTTCTGGAAATCTTTCTTGGGTTGCAACGAATAAAGAATAACAGACTTTTTAGCCCAAAGGTTTTAGCCCGAGGTTTTATTATGATCCGATTCATCCATGCCGCTGATATCCACCTTGATAGCCCGTTAAAAGGTTTGGCCAAGAGGCATAACCTGCCAATCGACAAGATATTATCCGCGACCCGTAATGCCCTTGTAAATTTAGTAACTCTTGCAATTGATGAAAAAGTGGATTTCGTTTTGCTTGCAGGGGATGTCTACGATGGCGACCCCGAAGACCTGAGTGCTAATTTTCATTTCAACCAACAAATGGGAAGGCTGAATCAAAAAAACATCAAGGTAGTCATGATCACGGGAAACCATGATGCCAAGTCAAAAATCTCGAGGCCCCTGTCTCCCCCCAAAAATTTGACAATTCTTTCAACCGACAACCCCGAATCGTGTGAAATAACCAAAGAAGGCGAAGTAATAGCCATCATTCATGGGCAGGGTTTTCTTAAGCAGGCTGAAACTCGAAACCTTGCGACTACCTACCCTGCACCCATTGCAGGCAAATTAAATATCGGAATATTGCACACCTCGCTTGATGGCAGAGATGGCCATGATAATTACGCCCCCACAACGAAAATTGAACTCATCAACAAAGGTTATTCCTACTGGGCCCTGGGCCATGTTCACACCCGTGAAGAAGTCCACCAAAAACCCTACATCATTTTCCCGGGGAACATTCAAGGCAGACATATCCGTGAAACAGGTGCAAAGGGTTGCTACCTTGTTACCTTTAAAGACAACCATGAAGCGCAGTTGGATTTTAAACCGCTTGATGTTTTCCGATGGGAAGCAATCACCATAAATCTCGAGGGTATTGAGGAAGAATCTGAATTCGAAGGGAAATTAGCTGAGACAGTTGAATCAAGAAACCTCCCATTCAATGAAATCCCACATGGGATACGCATTATTCTCAAAGGAAACACAAGCCTTCACTCCTGGTTGATCTGCAGTCAGAATCGCGTATCTGAAAACATCCAAGGCATATTCGATGGCATAAGCGCGGGTAATTTATTTCTAGAGCAACTCAAGGTTGAAACATCCAACGAAGG
>CAZYAY010000083.1:0-6516 GCA_964646215.1 uncultured Candidatus Kuenenia sp.
GCCAAAAACGCAGATGCCATTTTTGCCCAAACTGAATTTGAAGCCCAAACACTCGAAGACCTTGGTATTCAACCCAAAAAAATTCATCTGCAAGGCATGGGAGTTGATCTGCAAAGTTGCACTAAGGGCAACAGCGCAACAGCACGCAAACTTTGGCAATTGAACAATAACGATATCATCGTTGGGCACCTCGCAAATTTAAGCTGGGACAAAGGCTCCACCGATTTGCTTTCAGCTATGGAAATTCTTTGGCGCAGGGGTAGCTCTGCAAAGTTAGTTCTTGCGGGCCCCGCAATGCCCTCGTTTGAAAAAGCCTTTCGTTCCTTCCCCTTCAAAGACAAGGTAATCCGCACAGGGCCACTTTCTCCAGAAGAGAAGAAAGATTTTTTCGCCTCTCTCGATATCTTTGCCCTGCCCAGCAGATCAGATTCATTTGGCATCGTGTTATTGGAAGCATGGGCCAATAGCAAACCATGTGTGGTATACAAGGCAGGTGGCCCAGGAAGCCTGGTGAAACACGCATCAGATGGGTTGGTTGTTCCTTGCGATGATATCAACAGCCTTGCAACCGCTTTGGAAAAACTCATACTCGACAGAAGATTATCCGAGCAACTTGGCGCCACCGGAAACAGCAGGATCGCAAAAGAATTTCTCTGGGAACAGAAGCTCCAGATATTTGAAAGTGCTCTAAAGTCTTTGGTTTGATGAAGGTATGGTTCTAAGGCTTGATCTTGAGAATGGCATCAAACGCAGCATCAATCACTTTTTCGTTCTTATCTTGTAACGCCCGCTGGAGCGCAGGCATTGCATTGCTCGCCTTTGGGCCAATTATTCCCAGTAAATTTGCGGCGCGTATTCTTACTTCCGAATCTGTATTCTTTAAAAGTTTGGCAAGCACCAAAACGCCCGGCTCTCCCTTCGTAGGCGCCAACTTCATCGAAGCTTCGATCAAATCACCCCCGGGCTGATTACTACCCCATCCGCAAACCTGCACCATCGAACGCAATGCGAGTTCCGCAATATCGCGCTCAGGAGACTGAAAAGAATTAATCAGGAAAGGCAAAGCGGGATAACCTTGGGTACCAAGATTCCCCAAGGCAGCAAGGGCACGAATCTTGGTATCTTTATCAAAATGCGTGGTAAGAATGCAAAGTTCTGCAAGTGCTGCAACTGCATCTTCGCCCAACCCCGCAATCGCTGTGAGGGCCAGCAACCTTGCGCCTTTGGGACCGTTGGCTGAAATTTTAGCCAGTGTGGGGACTGCGATTTTACCCATCTGCTGCAAGGTTGAGATAGATTTGGTTCTAACTTCCAGATCAGGGTTAAGCGCAAGTGTTTCCAAAAAAGGAAGAGCCTTGGAATCAAACATTCCCAAAGCGGAGATGATTACAATCTTCCTGGGAAGCTCAGGGTTCGAATCCAACTCTTTGACCCATTGCTCCAAATTTTTCCCCTGAAACACTTTTTCGGTTTCAAAAGTGAAAAACGGTAAGGCAAGCATGACTAACGCAGTTAACAATTCAAACCCTCATTCATAACTATCAATTTAACTTCTAGACTTTTGAAAAATCGCGTCAACAGATTTACCCTTACCATCTTCCGTGGCATAGAAAGGCCTTTTCTCAATGTCAAATGCGGTCTTGGGCGATATTCCCATCGCAGTAAAAATAGTCGCATGCATATCGGGAATCGACACGGGATCCTTGGTGACTATCAATGGCCTTTCATCTGCGGTAACACCATGCACATGCCCCTTACGCACTCCACCACCAAACATTACCGCAGAGCATGAACCTGTAAAATGCCTGTGTAATCCATAATGCTTGGGCTCCTTTAGCACATCAGACTTGGCGCGCGATTGATCCGAGGCATTACTACCCGGCACACCTTCAATCATCATGTCCCTGCTGAATTCCGTTGCAAGCACAACAAGGGTTCGATCCAGCATTCCTCGTTTTTCAAGATCCAAAACAAGCTGGGCTATAGGCCTATCGATCTGCTGTTTCATATTCGTTAAAGTTGCATGGCCATTTTCGTGGGTGTCCCAATGCAGGAAGGGAACGTACTCGGTGGTAACCTCAATAAACCTAGCTCCCGACTCGGCAAGTCGCCTTGCAAGCAGGCAGCCCTGGCCAAACCTACCGGTGTTGTAAATGTCGTAAACTTCCTTGGGTTCACGCTCGAGTTCAAAGGCTTCGCGTTCAGGCGAACTTAAAAGCCTGTATGCGTTTTCCATGGATCGCACGATCGAATCACGATGGTAATCGCTGGTTTTATCACCCATGGGGCTACGCTGAACCATTTCTCGCCATCGAGCCATGCGCGCCTCAAATCGTTGTGGTGTCATGCCCTTGGGCGGTCTGACCGAGTTGGCTGCCTCCATGGGAAATGGGATGTTAAACGGACCGTATTCGCCACCTAGGAAACCCGATGTGGTAAACGCTTTCAACTCTTCGGATTCACCATGCCCTTCAAGTTTTTGCCCGATGTTAATAAAAGCAGGAATGGCAGGGTTTCGTTGCCCGAGCACCTTTGCCATCCATGCACCGATGTGGGGTGCAGCAACGGTTTGAGGTGGCACATATCCTGTATGCCAGTGGTATTGGTGCCTCGAATGCAAGATGGTACCGAGGTCGGGCATGCGATGGGAACGAACAATGGTTCCCCGATCCATCACCTTTGCGACATTTTCCAATCCTTGGGAAATGCGAACACCATCCACCACGGTTGGAATCGAGGGAAAGGTGGAAAGAATGGATTCAGAGCGAACGCCCACTTCATAGGGGGTATAGCGTTTGGGATCAAAAGTTTCGGGCCCGGCCATACCCCCGCCCATCCACAAAAGAATGCAGCAATCAGCGGTGGCTTTGGGTTGCTCCACTTTTTCAGCAGAAAAAACCCTGGGTTCATTCATGCCCAAGGTTGCAATGCCTGCTCCAGCCAACTGGGCCAGAAAGCGTCTGCGTTCCAAGATTTCATTCATGTCTGAATTAATGCTATTCATAGTGCACCTCAACTTATCAATTGAAATTCGGGAAGTAAAAATATGACCCATAGTAAATCTGCGATGGAATCTGCATCTGGTTTTTCGCCCAGAAGCCCTGCTGCAGCGCTTAGTTCTGAAGCCTCCGGATTTCTTCCAAGAGACCGAATGTAAACATTCTTAATGATGGCATCCTTGTTTTTATCTTTAAGCTCTGTAAAGATCTGCCTGCCGCCCCTACTGACTATGTCGTGAAAAATGGCGCCCGATGCAAGATCAAGGGCCTCAAGTGTGGACAGCAATTCTGCACGCGTAGTGACCACCTGCTCTCGGTTGGGCCTTCCCAAGGTTCGCATCAGCAAATTTGAATGCACCAATACCGCCCTTACGAAGTTTCGTTTGGCAGAACCACTTGCAATCGGAATATCTTTGGGTAATGGCGCATCGGCTTTTGCAGGTGCGGTTCCTGTTACCAGCCAAACCGCATCCATGAATTGCTCCGCGGTCATGCGTTTAACCATCGGGCCATTAAAAACATAATTTTCCGCCAAAGGCTCTTCAGTAAATGTTGCAGTCTTCAACTGATAAACCCGCGATGAAGTGATATGCCCCATCAACTTCTTAAGATCATATTTGTTTTCCTTAAGATAAGAGGCAAGGTAATCGAGAAGATCATCATTCCATGGTTTGTTTGCCATCATATCCACAGGATGAACAATGCCACGCCCCATGAACTTCTGCCAGATTCGGTTGGCAATGGTTCGCGAAAACCGGCCATTATCGGGATGGGTGACAAGGGCTGCAAGTTGCTCAAGCTTCTTATCCTTGGGAAGTTTTGCATCGATGTTGCCTAGTTCGGGCCAGAGGAAACCAGCAACAGCATTCTTACCCGTGGCCTTGTCACACCTGAAAATCTCGAGTGGCTTATCAGAGATAATTGCAGCAAGGGAATAAGCATCGTCAAGTTTCCAATTATCGATGAAGCTATCATGGCAGGAGGCGCACTTCATGTTGACGCCAAAGAAAACCTGGGAGATATTTTGCGAGAACTGCAACTCCGCGACCTGGCTCGCATTCACCCGCCCCCGCCATTTGATTCCCTTGATGAATCCCTCGGAATCAGCATTAGGCTTGATCAATTCCTGGGTAAATTGATCGTAGGGCTTATTAGTTAAAATCGAATTGTAAAGCCAGGAGGTGATCTGCTTGCGCCCGCCATCAATGTAACCGGTGCCCTTGTATTCATTGCGCAATAGATCGTTCCAAAAACAAAGCCAATGATCAGTGTAAGCACGGTTGTCACGAAGAAGGGCCTCGACAAGCTTTTCCCTTTTTTGTGGATCAGCATTTGCAACAAAGGCTTCAATCTCCTCCGGCAGGGGCAACAAACCCACTATGTCAAGCGATGCCCTGCGATAAAAAACATCATCAGCCACCACCCCTTGGCTTCCTTCTTTTTGCTTTGCGAAGTAGGGCGCAAGTATACGATCAATGGGATGGCCAGCCCCCGCGGGCACCTTTACCTCACGATATTTTAACGGTGCAACGTAAGTGCCAACTTTAAAAGTGAAGCTATCATCCCAGGGAAGCTTGGCATCAATCCAACGAGCAAGAATCTGCACTTCTTTTTCATCAAGTGCGGGCCCCTTGGGAGGCATCCTTTCTGCGGAGTCCTTCGATGTTATCCTCTTATGAATCTCACTTTTTTTACTATCCCCAGAAACTACAGCCTTGCTTTGAATCAACGCCTGCCTGGTATCGAAAGAAACACCCGCCTTATAGGTTCCATTGGTATGGCACGCGGCACAATGTTTTTTAAGGATGGGGACAACCTCATGGGCAAAGTCGAGAGGTTTTTCCTGCGAAAAACATACCCCTGTTGCGCTGGATAAAAGCACCGCGCAGCACAACAACTTCTTCAAGTGATCACAGCATTTAAAAAGCATGGGTTACTTCCGTAGTAAACAAGCCATAAGTAAACAGGCGGGACACAAATCATGTGAACTATCTTAACCTGATTTATATAAATAATGAATAGGCAAAAGAAAACCCCATGAAAAGTCATGATGTTTTGTATTAGAACGAGATTTCAAGCACGAATTATTCCATCACGCGACCTTGCACGAAGGATTTGATGTAAACCTCGTAAGAACCTTGAAGGTTCGAGATAAAGGCAATCATTTTGCCATCAGGGGACCAGGCAGCAAAATTATTGATCGATTTATTATTGGTGATATTCCGAACCCCAGAACCATCCTCATTCATCACGAAAATATTATAACTTCCCGTACGGTTTGAGGTAAATGCAATTGCTTTGCCACCGGGCGAATAAACAGGCCAGACATCCATTGCCAAATCATTGGTCAATCTTAAAATTCCAGTCCCATCATTTTTCATGGAGCATATTTCGAAATTGCCAAATCTGGAACTCGAATAAACAATGCGTGAACCATCTGGTTTCCAATTGGGATTATTGTCGAAACCCTGATCCTGCGTAAGCCGTTGCACCTTCTGATTGGCCAACTCCATGGAATAGATTTCCTGATTTCCATCCCGGGTGCTAACCCAGGCCAGATGTTTGCCATCGGGGCTTGGTCGTGGACTTTCTTCAAAAGCCTTGTGTGGGATTAAAACCTTTGCACCCGTGCCATCCGCCAAAACCTCGTTGATCTGCAATTTGCCATCTGTTCCTTGAAGAATATCGTGAACATAAAAAACGGTTTTACCATCGGCAGACCATTGGCCATCAAAGTGGGGAGTGTTAGGAGAAGGAACCACCAAGGGTACAACCTCTGCGCTTTTCTCAGCTTTAACCGTGCAAAGCTCCATTTTCCCCTGATGAATCCGGGTGAATAACAACTTCTTTCCATCAGGGGACCAAGCTAAATGTGATTTAAACGAGCCATCATTGGTTACTTTAACCATTTGCAAAGGCGCATCTTGAATCTGAAAAACAGAACCGCCAGCGATGCTGCAAACCATTGCCAACAAGAAGTGCATTAGAACAACTCCGCAATAGACTCACCATCCACCGTAATGCCCAGGGTTTGCGATTGTTCACTGGTTATGCCAATCGCCTGATGAACGGTTGCAGCAAGATCGCCCGGAGTACAAGGCCTGCTTGAAGGCCTTTCAGCACGGGCATCACTCGTTCCAATTACCATGCCGGGCTTAATTCCACCGCCTGCAACCAAGGCACTGTAACAATGCTCCCAATGATCCCTGCCTGCTTTGTCATTAATCTTTGGCGTACGGCCAAACTCCCCGACTGCAACCACCAGGGTGGAATCCAGCAACCCCCTATTTTTCAAATCATCCAATAGCGCAGATAGCGAATGATCCAACCATGGGCCATGCCTGTCTATCATGATCTGGAAATTTCGATAATGATGATCCCAGCCGCCATCGCCCGCATCCTCCTCGGCTTCAACATGATCACTCCAATTGACCTGAACAAAAGGAATACCTTTTTCCACCAAGCGCCTTGCAAGCAAACAAGACTGGCCAAAGCGGGTTCTGCCGTACTGATCCCT
>CAZYAY010000083.1:6616-12480 GCA_964646215.1 uncultured Candidatus Kuenenia sp.
AGCGCCTTGCAAGCAAACAAGACTGGCCAAAGCGGGTTCTGCCGTACTGATCCCTGATACTTTCAGTCTCTAAAGAAAGATCAAAAAGTGATCTCGCCTCGGGTCGCATAAGCAAGGCAAAAGCCTGATCCATATGCTCACCCCATGAATGGGAAAAGCCCTTTGAATCGAACTTTCTATTGGCATCGGAAATGGCACCGTTGAGCTTTTTGCGATCTTGCAAGCGCTCGGGGGTAAGGCCCTGGCCGAGTTCAAGCGCGGGAATGCGCATGCCATGCATTTGATCATAAACAATTCGAAAAGGGTCGCAGTTTGCGCCTAAAAATCCACCGCCCTCGCCAATGATCGCCTTCTTTCCCTGATGCAATTTCCCACCCACCACCATGAATGAAGGCAATCCAGAATCCAATTTTCGCACCTTGGCGACAATGCTGCCAGTGGTCGGCCTGGCCTGCCCCGCCTTGGGCTTTCCATCCAACCCCACCGCACCAGCAATACTGCCAGTAAGGCCAACGGTTCCTGCAACACCATGATCGTTGGATTGACTATGCATGGATCGTACGAGTGAAAATTGATCTGATCGCGATGCAAGCTTGGGGAATAATTCGGAATAACGAACACCGGGCGACCGTGTTTGGATGGTGGAGAACGGGCCACGAAATTCGGCAGGGGCATTGGGCTTTGGATCAAAAGTATCCAACTGGGCAGGCCCGCCCCAAAGCCAGATGAAGATGACTGATTTTGCGCTGCCGTTTATAGGCCCAGCAATCGCCCGGGCTTTTAAAAGATCCGCCCAATGCAAACCAAGCACTGATGAAGCGCCTACCTGCAGAACACTTCTACGGGAATGTTTCCCAATCTGTATGGATCCAAGGCTTAAAATATCACGTACTCCTGCTGGTCATCAATCAGGAATTATTCTCAGAAGCTATTTTCTTGTAAACCTCGATGGCTTTCAAAAAGGTTTTTTCCGCTTCATCTCTTTCGTTTTCTGCAATCGCATTCTTTCGTACCCGCCATAATTGCTCGATCACCCCAATACACCACTTTGCACTATCCTTCGAAACCCGTATGGGTTTGCCGCCCACTTTTATATTAACAGGGTTGGTATGCATCTGCGGATAAGATCTAAGCGCAATCCATGAACTTTGATTCACTTCGTGATTAAACGAGATATCATGAATCTTGCCATCTGCGGGAATTTCCATGGCCTTGATCACCTTGCCATTCATCACGAATTCAACCAGTCGATTTTTCCCCTCGGGCATGGTGGCGCCAACTGCTGTACCCAAAGGCGAATCACCTGCAAATGTAACCTTGGCAGAAACAGAAACACTTCCTGGTTTTCCCAAACTAATTTCATCCGTGCCCGGCCTTTTGTCGTTGACTTTAAAATCAAGCGCATGAGCATAACCATCCGAAACATAGGATCTGCCCCTTGCAAGCCCTTCGCACCAAGCAGCAAAATCAATCCGGTCCAATTTCCCCATCTGTACATAAACCCTGCCCTGCCCCACCCTGCTGCCTGTGATGCAGGGAAAATCCGTCTCGCCACTAACTTTTAAAGGGAAGCCGCAATTCATCAAGTGATACCAGCAACTCCATTCCCGAACTCTGTGGGTATCCATCGCACTTATAAAGTCGCACAATCCTAGCGACGTGGTGACACAAATTTCCTGGGCGCCAATGCCATCCATTTCCGGGATGAGAAAATTAGGCAACATATCCGCCATGCGTTGATGCGACTTTAAAAACTCCTTTTCGTCCAGCAAACCATCCTTGTCAAAATCAATGTCAGCAAATTTTTCAGGCAATGGCAGAAAGGATGCATCCGCCTCCATCTTGGTCACTTTGTTATCTTTGTTGGAATCGAGTGAGGCAAATAATCGTTGGGCAGCACGCTCGGGGTTCGCGGCCAAACCGTTAGCAGAATGGGCATACCCCGTGACCGCGCCCTGGGCCTTGGCCCATTTCATCAAGGGGGTGGTCCAGGTGGGCCATCCCTTGGTTTTTGTCCCATCAGAACCAGGATAAGTCTGGTCTTTCAAATTCAACAAACAGACATGCCCCAATGCCTGTGAGCCAAAGCCACTCACCTCGATGTCATACTTAAGCAAGGTAAAAGGCTCACTCTTTTTGTTGATGCCCGGCTCAAAAAACTGCCTTTGAAAATCATAACAGGGCCCCCAAGTCAAATTACAACCAACATTCAAACCCTCCCCCTTCACATGCAAAAACATATCATCAGCAAAAACGCCCTCCGTTGGGTTCGTGTAATGGGCACAACCCGCTGCATGAATATGATGATCGCCACTGTAAAAACCAAACTTGGCCGCATCGATCCAGCGTTCCAACTTCACCTCGATTGCAAAAGGCCCTTTTTCAGGAATGACCACCTTTCGTGAACCTTGAAAGTACTCCGGACCCCTGCCTGAGATCATGGTGTATTCACCTGAAGGAAGAAGAACCGTGCCACCATCCGCCCTATAAATCTGCTTTTGAAAAAAGAAATCAGGCGCAAGCCTTTTGATCTGCGAAGGAAAAACATGCCCTGCCTTGTCCCTGAAAATAAAACTGCCTACCGTGGGACTGCCATTCTCATCCAACACCTTGAGTTTCACCTCAATTGCTGGCCTGATCTTAAACAGCAATGGTACCTCACTGCGAAATCCAAGATCCTGAGTCCCCTGGCCAACATCAAACGAAAGATTGACTTCCCGCATTCCAGCTTCACTGCTGTAGACCAAAAGAATGGTGTATTCCACTTTTAATCCGCCAAGAGTTGGCATAAGAGGCGGAGCAGCGAATATTTCGCCATGAAAGAACTTATCCTTGGCGCCGGAAACTTTGCCCGCTCCACCCCCGGAATAAACCGGCCCCATCTGCGGAGAACCCACCTTCAGCGAACTGGTAACCCTTGCCTCGTTAACCACCTTGACCAAAAAAGGGGTATAAGCATGCTGCTGGATTGCCGCATCTTTTTTGCCGCGGGCTGCCTTTACCCGCGCTTCCGGATTGATATTAATATTTACAAGAGTCAAAGGGTCGAGGATTTCCTGTATCTTGGCGGCATCGCGGACCTCGCATGCCTTCTTCAACCCTTCCAATGTGTTTTTATCCAAAGGCGAGCCCAGAAACTCAAAGGCATCCACCAACCTTAAAACCTGCGCAGCAAGAGGTTGCCCCTCCACCTCAACAACCTCATAAGCATGCAAAGGTGCGGCCAAAAGCAGCATGATGCAAACCAATTTCAGCAAAGACTTTTTCGCTTCAAACATCGCATCATCTCCTGCACAATCTGCTTTCAATCAACAATGTTTTTTATGCCAGCAATCACTTGCCTTTTTCAGGTGCGGCATCTGCAGGTATCAACCTGATCTGCCTAACATCCATGACAGCGCCCTTGGCTTTTTTAATAGCCCTGATTTCCAAAGAATGCTTCCCTTCCTTTGCGATCTCAACTTCACCGACGATTCGCGGCTTAAACATTTGAAAGCCACCGGTATCCTCAACAACAAAGGGAAATTTCTTATCGCCAACATGCACTGCAACATCGCTGCCGCCCTGCCCGGTACCACACCCTTGCAACACTTCGATCTTAAACTTCCCGGGCTTGGTGACTACGAATTCCCAACTGGCCCAATCTTTTTCATTCACCCAGAAACCAAGGGTATTCTTGTTAACCTGCGGCTCATACTGCAACTTCACCCCATGCACCGATGCTGTTTTCGAATGCAGTAAGACCGAACCATCCGCATCCTGGGTGCTGGGTTTATTCTCCGGCTTGGGTTTCTCCCCCTTGGCATTCACATCTTTCTGTAATGCCACCAAACGCGCACTTAATTTCTTCGCCATATCGTGCTTATCCATTGCCACACTTGCACTTGGAAGCGCAATTACGATCGAAAATAAAAACATGGTTCGAACAAAGATCTTTCGCATGATTCTTTCTCCAGAATAAAAACAACTCAAAACAATATTCGTAAATGCAACACTTACTTTGAAGCAGGAACAACAGGCTGAACCCAGGCAGTTTCAAAATCGCCCTTTTGATATGGATTGGGATGAATCTTTGAAGACACCACCTTTGCCCTTACATACAACTCCCTGCCCGTAAACTTATACTTTGCAATGGCCCCTGAAGAATCACCGGCGACCACCCCGATCTTTCCCTCGTAATTTCTTGTTACAATTGCCGGCTTGCCATCTTTGCCCATTACCGGGCTGCTATCAAGCGAAGCATCTGCATTCGTGACAACAAATTCAGTTCGATAAGAAACACCATCCTCTGCCTTGATCTTTACAATTAATTCGCCATCGCTTACAGCAACATCATCCAGGACCACACCGGTGCTGGAATAAAAATCGCCCTTGTGCATGGCTTGTAAAAGGCTATCAGGATTAAGCTGCTTCGAGCGAACCATCACCCACCCTCTGCCCGGATTGGTTTTTCCCAACCCTATATCGTGATAATCATGCGAATCATCCGTAGCAAGGCCGTACACCAAAGGCATCTTTAATTTGCCCAGCCTTAATGCAAGTGCTACATCCCAAAGTTTTTCGCAACTGGGGAAAGAATCGCCACCGTAATTACGCACCCCCGAATGCCCATTGTGAACCTCGAAAAAACGCACCTCTGAACACATCGCAATATCCTCTGCGGGAATCGATTGCTGAAAATTGGGATGATTCAGAAAACCAAGGGTGATGTTGCCAGACTTTTTAGACTGCTCTTCAAGGTTTCTAAGATTTACCGTCATCGTCTCGCGTATGCCTTCACCATCCACCGGCTTAATCGCCTTGTTTACATTCAAGGCATTCATATGGATGGGAAACTTTGCAAACTTATGGGTGATTTCCTCTGCAGGAACAAAAAGAAACTTGCCCGCCTCTTCGTGCAACTTCTTGCACTCCGCCAAGGTTTTAAGCCTTACCAACTCCTTGCCATCAACCATCTTTTTCTCAACCCAGTTTGGCCCAAACCGATTCATATATTTCTCAAGGGCTTTCCCCTTATTACCTTCGGATTTTTTTGGTGTAATCCACTTCTCACCCTCTGCGAGCAAATTATGCTCCGTCAATGCCAGGAATTGATAGCCATGGGTTTTGTACCAATCTGCAATCATATCCGGATAATCGTTGCCATCACTCCATAGCGAATGAGTATGCAAATTCCCTTTCCAATAGGTAGCGCCCGCTGGACCAGTATTTTTTTCGCCCTGGCTAAGAGTAAAATTCCCGGGCAAATAAATCGCAAGGGATAAAATCAAAACCACCAGCGGAATAATTATTTTTCTTCTCATGGGAACTTCTTTTTGGCAGGTAAAAACAAACGTAGCAACTTGCATCAAATCAGCATACCCGAGATGATTAAACGAGAAAAGAAAATTAGACCATCCCCAAAGCACACTTTTACTTTTCTTTTCCCCCAACTCTAAACACTCTTCCCTCTAGTAAAAGGGCCCTTCACTTCGCTCGCTCGCTCAGGTTCAGTTAACCCGCCCGCCGCCATTGTCGCCCCTATTAATCATAAAAGTGAAAAGCGGAAGTCAATTCTTATTCTGTAATATTGCCTTTAAGCCCACCCACTGCGCTGGGTGGGTCTGCCTTATCTCTCATCATTCAAAAATAAGAGCCCCATGGAACGCAGTCCATGGGCTTTTAATGCACATAATAACTTCTATTCTCAACACAAACAAATACCCCAAAGCCCGCCCACTGCGTTGGGTGCGTTCTTACTGTAATGCTTGTATTTCTGGATTCCCCGCTTTCGCGGAGAATTACAAAGTGAAACCGCAGTCCATGGGCTTTTTAATAAACACATCAATCGTTGCAAATCTTCCACTTCTGCTTCGTCTTAATTC
>CAZYAY010000084.1:0-6898 GCA_964646215.1 uncultured Candidatus Kuenenia sp.
CAGTGAACATGGGCGCGATGGATCGTGCCGAGATGGAAGAAATGCGACCCTTCGTCGATCTTGCCCACAGGCTTGGCCTGATGGCAGCCCAACTGAATAAAGGCTCGATCCAACGGGCTGAAATTCTTTATCGGGGCGAAATAGCGAAACGATCCACCCGTTTGGTCACCAGCGCTTTTGCTGCTGGTCTTTTAGAACGAGGCATGGAACAGCAGGTGAATATCGTCAACGCGCGAATGCTCGCCAGCGAGCGGGGCGTCGAAGTTGTTGAACAGGCATCCATGGAAAAAGGCGACTTTAGCTCGCTCATCAAGGTTTCGATTCAAAGCGACAAAGAATTAATCACCATTGCAGGAACCCTTTTCGGCAACCAATACCTGCGCCTGGTGCAGTTTGGTTCACACCGATTGGATGCCCACATGGATGGGGTTTTGCTCATCTTCACCCACAAGGATGTACCCGGTCTAATCGGGCATATCGGCACCATTTGCGGCAAGAATGGCGTGAACATTGCCCAGATGAATGTAGGCCGGCAAAATCAGGGAGGCGAAGCCATTGCTGTGCTGAATCTCGATGCCCGACCACCAGAATCTGTGCTTAAAGAAGTCTCAAGCCATCCGCAAATTCGGGCGGTCACAGTGCTTGATCTTCCGCCTGCTGGCGAACTACCTACTTGGTTTGCCTAAAAGTATTTCTCCTTGCCTTCCCTATGATTTTCATGGTCAACTAGTCTGGTATTCCACCATCCTAATTGGCCATGAGCTTTATCATGAATCTAATCTTTTGCATCATCGCACTGGCCCCGCTGCAACTTAACGCGGACTGGCCCCAATGGCGCGGCCCCACCCGCGATGGCACCTGGCACGAACCTCGGTTCCCACTTCACCTTCCTAAAGACGCAAAGCCTTTGTGGAAACTCCCGATTGGTGGTGGCTATGGTGGCATTGCTGTCGCAGACAACAAACTTTTTGTCATGGATCGCATCAAGGGCACCAAAGAAAACGAAGCAGAAGAACTTGAACGAATCCATTGCCTTGAACCGCTTACCGGAAAACAACTCTGGCTACACACTTACAAAGCTGAATATAAAAAGCTTGATTATGGCAACGGCCCCCGCACCACCCCTACCATCCATCAGGGCAAGGTATATACCTTCGGCTCTATTGGAGACATTCATTGCCTTGATACGAACACGGGCAAAGTGCTTTGGCATCGCAATGCGGTCGCAGACTTCAATGCGAAGTATCCCATCTGGGGCTATTCTTCTTCGCCCTTGATTGATGAAAACAGGGTGTTGCTGCAGATCGGGGGCAAGCCGGATGCCTGCTTTATCGCTTTGGATAAAGATACAGGGAAAGAAGTTTGGCGCTCGGGGACAGATAGACCTGGCTATGCTTCGGCTCAGATTTTCAATGTTAACAATCAAAAGCAGGTCGTTTGGTGGAGTGCACAGAACGCCTGCGGGCTAGACCCAAAGACCGGTTCGATACTTTGGAAATCCCCCGTGGGCATGGATTACGATGTAGCAATTGCAGACCTCATATTTCACGAGGGGGTTTTTCTTGCATCGGATTATTGGACAGGCAGCAAGGCGATTGAACTTGCCCCTGCCGGCCCCAAAGTTGTTTGGGAAGGCAAGCAACTCAGCATGCTGATGTGCTCACCCCTGGTTCGGGATTGTTACTTTTATGCGCTTGATCGATTTCGTGGCATCAAGTGCATAGAAGCGAAAACCGGTAAGATCATGTGGGAGAATGAATCGGTGACTGTGCGTGGAACCAACCCCCAGGCGAGTTTGGTCTGGGTGGGAAAGAGGGCGCTTATCTTCAATGAAAAAGGGGAACTCATACTCGCAGAGCTTTCCCCCAAAGAATTTAAGCTGATAGATAAAATCAGCGTTTGCGGTTTCACATGGGCTCATCCTGCATTCGCCCAAGGTTGCATCTTTGCACGAACTGACAAAGAAATCGTCGCGGTACAACTCTTCAAGCCTTAATAGATAAAACGAAAAAGCCCCGGAGATTGTACATCTTCGGGGCTTGATCCTACAGAAGACCAAACGCTTACTTGTTCGATTCTTCCAAATCTTTTTCAATCTTTGCGAAGTCGAATTTATCGGGCACTGGATAATCCATGTTCTCGCGAAGTTCCATCAAGGTTGGCCTCTTGGAATTCACACCCGTTGATGGCACTTCAACCTTGCAAATCCAAGCGAGGGAATTAAGGATCATCTTGCGGTTGTTGTCATTGCCCCAGTTCCAATGGGAATGACCACCAGTATAACCAAATCCCCTGCCACCATCGGCACGATCGCAAGCCCAGGCAAGCACTTGCTTTTCCTTGCGATCAAGAACAGCTTCTCGAACAAAGGGGTTATTGCTATGGGGGCCATCGCCACGCGAAAGTTTGCCATCTTTGTTAACCAAAGTTTCGCTAGGAGGAAGAGCGCTAAGGATTGGTGTAACGCCTTCCATTTTTGGCCTGAATCGCATGTGGTAATACCATTCATCATGGGTTTTGAAAGGGCTTACACCCCGGGTAATCGGGTGATTTTTAGCAAGCTCAGAATCGCTCAGGCGCCAGTGCGGATTCACCGACCAATTGGGTTCAAAATAGCCACCAATCCAATCAAGAAATTTATCCCCATTCTTGCCCTTGGTAGTCTCTACCCCGTAGTGAAACATTGCAAGTCCCACGCCCTTTTTAGCTAGGGCATCAATTTTTTCGAGATGGGCATTGTAAGGATGTCCGCCACCACCATCGCTGTAAATACATATACCATCTGCGGAATCAAGGATGGATTCATCTGCAGGCCAGCCATCTAAAACCAAAGTGGTTTCAAGACCCGGAACATTTTCATCAAGGGCTTTTTTAAGCAAAGAGCAACCAGCTTTGAAAGAGTGCTGGCCATAGCCATGGCTTTTCCTGCCTGCAATAAGAATCAATTTCTTTTTCTTGACATCTTGAGCAAAAAGTGGAGAAAAACTCATACTCACAACTATGCCCAAAAGCAGCACGGAAGCTATTAATCTTTTAATCATGATCACCTCAACAACTTAAATGGTTTACTAGATCCTGAATTTAGAATAAGGGGAAGCTCTTTCTTTTGCCAGCATCTAAACCCTATTTTTTACAGGAAAGTTGCAAATACCTACCCCACTTGCATATTCCTATTCTTCTGCCTGCCTCTTTTAAGGTATCTTCAAACCAAACGGCATCTACATTCGTCTTATCATTAAGGCCGTTTATTTTCGTACGGAGTATCAGTCATGAACAAAAAACTTATTCCCCTGGCATGCATAGGATTCCTTTTGACACTGGTAATATTTGCCCTGCCAGGTTGGTATAAAGGGCAGGTTCGTGGCGCTGATGAATCCTCTGAAAAATATCAAAAGTTGTTCAACCAGGGCAACTACAAGGAAGCTTTTGAAGGCTTCAAAAAGCTCGCACTTGATCCTGCTGCAGATGGCAAAAAAGCCGCAGCCAACATGAATCTGGCACTGCAGTCGCTGCGAAATCTGGGCAGAAACAACGAGGTCGATGCATTCCGTGATTCCGTCATCAAGGTGCATGAAGGCAAATGGCGCTTCATGCAGATGACCGCTGCTTCGTTTCTGGAATCAGAACATTATGGGTTTTTGATTGCCGGGAAGTTTGAACGGGGTTACCACCGGGGCGGGGGCAAACAAGTCAGCAGCTACGCCCGCGACCGTGCGCAAGCCATGCAACTGCTTTACAAAGCTTTGTTGGAAGTTCGTAAAGATAAAGATTTACAAGCTGCCTCATTATTTTACCTCGATTTTGCAGAAATCATTTTGCGGGGATCCGCAGGGCATGAATCTTGGCGCCTACAGGTGCTTACCGATTTCTCAACCCTGCCCGAATATGATGAAAGCCCCTACTGGCACCCCTACCATGGCGTTACCCCTGCCCCGGTCGATGAAAATGGCAAGCCTGTTTTTTATAAACTCCCCGAATCTTTTGAGAAAGCTGCCAACGATGGAGAACGATGGAGATCGCTTCTTCAAGAAGCAGCCAAGGCTGATCCCTCCAGAAAAAATATATCCAAAATGCGCCTGGCTCAATTCTTGTACCAGCAGTTTGGGGTACACACCCTGGCAGGCTATTTCCCCGGGTTCATGGAAGATTCCAAACAGGAAACAGGAACTTACGACCTCGCCAGGCTGAAGGATGAAGAAACAATCGCACGCATTGCCTCGGGTATCAAAAAACTTTCTCTCCCAGATGAATTCAATTACTTGAAAATCTGGCATGAAGTTGCGATCGATGGGAAAACCATTGAGAACGAAACCGCTGCGGATATGATAGCGATCGAATACGAAAATCGAAGACAATACATCAAAGCCGCAGATGCTTGGAAGAAAGCCATCGCCAACTTTGGGGGCAAAGGGAATTACAATAGATCCAATAAGCTTGAACAAATAGTCGGGAACTGGGGCCGTTTCGAGCCCGCCAACTCTCAAGTCTCGGAAACCAACGCTGATATTCAGTTTCGGTACCGCAATGCCAAGGCCATTGACCTTGAGGCTTTTGAAATCAATGTGCCCAGGTTGCTTGCTGATGTGCAGAAGTATTTAAAAGATAATCCGGGAAGACTGGAGTACGAGAAAATCAATATTGCGGACATAGGCCAACGCATTCTCAATAAAAATCAAGACTTCTATCTGGGCAATAAAGTCTCCGCCTGGAACCAAAAACTTGAACCCAGGCCGGCTCATAACGATGCTAGGGTATCCATCAATATGCCCAAGCTTCCTGCTGGTGCCTACTTTCTGGTGGCCAAGCTTGAAGGTGGTAACACCAGTCGGATGGTGGTTTGGCTCAACGACCTAGCCATCGTGAAAAAGAATATTGATGGGAAAAGTTATTACTTTGTCTGCGATTCAGTTACGGGCCTACCCGAGGAATCGGCCAAGATGGATTTCTTCGGCTGGAGGCAGGAGCAAATCAAACCAAACCAGAATAACTTCAAAGTCGTCACCAAGGAGTTTTCAAAACAAGCGGACAAAGATGGCCAGGTTTTTGTTGATGGCAACGATGCAACCAACTCGATGCAATGGTTGGTGCAAGCCAAGGGCAAAGAAAAAAGGCAGGCCTATCTAGGTTTTAGTGGCCTATGGTATGGCAATTACCAAGATACTTATTTTCAGCAGATGAAGGCATTTGCAATCACCGACAGGCCAGTCTACCGACCCGGCCAGAAAGTTGAATTCAAATTATGGGCTGCTGAAGCTCGTTATGATTTAGAAGGGCCTTCACGCTTTGCTGGCCAAAACCTCAAGATCATTATCAACAGCCCCAAGGGCGATAAGATTTATGAAAAAGATATGGTTGCAGATGCCTTCGGTGGTGTCTCGGGTTCCTTTGATATCTCAAAGGATGCAACTTTGGGCGCCTACTATTTGCATACCGCAAACCCCAACAATAATGTACCAGGCGGAATCCAATTCCGGGTCGAAGAATACAAGAAGCCCGAGTTCGAAGTTAAAGTGGAAGCACCCACCAAGCCCGTGATGCTGGGCGAAAAAATCCCCGTCACCGTCATCGCCAAATATTATTTCGGCGCACCCGTCACCAAGGGCAAAGCTAAAATCAAAGTCACCAGGCAATCCAAGTCCACCGATTGGCACCCCATTGGCGTTTGGGATTGGTTTTATGGCAGAGGCTATTGGTGGTTCTCACCCGACTATTCCTTCTATGAAGGCTGGGACAAATGGGGTTGTGGCAGACCACATCCTTTCTGGTACCCCAGAGTTCAGGGACCGGGCGAAATCGTTCTCGAACAAGAATCCCCCATCGGACCGGATGGTACCGTCAAACTCGAAATCGATACCGCGCTCGCAAAGCAATTTCATGGCAACCAAGATCACGAATTTTCCATCAGCGCTGAAGTAGTTGACGAATCCCGTAGGACGATCAACGGTTCGGGTAAAGTGATTGTGGCTCGCAAACCCTTCAGAGTTTTTGCATGGCTCAACCGTGGGCATTTCCAAACAGGCGATACCATCGAGGCCTTTTTCAATTCTCAAACACCCGATGGCAAACCCGTTCCCGGAGCAGGCGAGGCGGTCATCTTTAAAATCTCTTACGACAAAGCTGGAAAACCAGTTGAACAACCAATCGACAAAGCTTTATTGCGCGCTGATGAACAAGGCAAGGCTTCCTATAAGTTCAAACCTTTGGCATCGGGGCAATATCGCGTCTCATTCACCCTTGCTGATGAGAAAGGCCATAAAGAGGAAGGTGGCTACCTCTTTAATGTTTACGGAAAAGACTTCGATGGGAAGTCACTAAAGTTCAACGATCTCGAATTGATCTTGGATAAAAAAGAATTCGCTCCAGGCGATAAGGCAAGGATGCTCATCAATGCCAACCAAGTCAACGCAACCGTTTTGCTTTTCGCAAAACCTGTGAATGGATTGTCCAAGGCACCAAAGGTAATTCGCATGGATGGCAAAAGTTCCCTCGAGGAAATCGTGCTCACCCAGGGCGATATGCCAAATACCTTTGTTGAAGTACTCAGCGTTTCCAATGGAAAAGTTCATACCGAAATGAAAGAACTTGTGGTTCCTCCTGAAAAAAGAATCTTGAATGTTTCCGTGGTTCCAGACAAAGCTGAATACAAACCGGGCGAAAAAGGCAGGATTAAAGTCAAAGTTACCGACTTGGATGGCAAGCCCGTTGCTGGCTCTATCGTGCTTACAGCCTACGACCGTAGTGTTGAGTATATTTCAGGTGGATCCAATGTGCCTGATATCAAAGAGTATTTCTGGAAATGGCGCAGACACCATCACCCCTCACAAGAATCCACCCTTACCAAAACAGGTTATAATCTTCTTAAACCCAATGAAAAAGGCATGAATGATCTGGGTATCTT
>CAZYAY010000084.1:6998-11976 GCA_964646215.1 uncultured Candidatus Kuenenia sp.
CAGGTTATAATCTTCTTAAACCCAATGAAAAAGGCATGAATGATCTGGGTATCTTTGGTGCCCGAGGTGTTGATGAATTTAATCAAATGAATTTACAGGGGCGCAGCGGGCAGAATAGAGAAAGATTGGCTAAATCTGAAATGGCTGGCTTTGGCGGCGGCGGGCCGGGAGGCGCTCCCATGGCCATGATGGCCACCAATGCAGCAATGGATGGCGCTCCGGAATCAAGATCACTGAGAGATCGAAAATCCCTCGAATCAGATAAAGCAGGAGAAGACCCAGGCAATGCGGAAGCGCCTGTAGGACCCGACATGGTTCAACCCACCATCCGCAAAAATTTTGTAGATACTGCTTTATGGGTGGCCTCCATCGAGGCGGGCCCAGATGGTACTGCCACCGCAGATATCACCATGCCTGAAAATCTTACAGGTTGGAAATTACGTGCTTGGTCCATCTCTGCAGGCACCCGTGTAGGCGAAGGCGAAACCATCGTCACTACCAAGAAAGACCTTCTTGTTCGCCTCCAATCACCAAGATTCTTCACTCAAAATGATGAGGTTATCCTAAGCGCAAATGTTCACAACTATTTAAAGGATGCAAAGACCGTTGAGGTTTCACTCGAACTGGATGGTAATGTTTTAAAAGCTCTTTCACCTTTGACCATAAAGGTTCCCATTTCACCCAATGGAGAAAAGCGCATCGACTGGAAAGTGAAAGTGGTCAACGAAGGCAAGGCGGTTGTTCGCATCAAAGGTATCACCGATGTTGAATCCGATGCCATGGAAATGAGCTTCCCTGCGTATGTGCATGGCATGGCACGAACCGAATCATTCTCTGGCGCGATCCGACCGAATCAAAATTCCGCCAAGCTTAATTTCACTGTTCCCGAACAACGCAGGGAAAATGATTCCAGGCTTGAAATTCGTTACTCACCAACCCTTGCTGGAGCACTGGTCGATGCCCTTCCCTACCTTGCGGATTATCCCTATGGCTGCACCGAGCAAACGCTTAATCGCTTTGTGCCTACTGTAATCACACTAAGCTTATTGCAGAAATTGGAAGTGGATCTTGCTGCAGTTCGGGAAAAGCGCACCAATCTTAATGCCCAGGAAATTGGCGATCCAATGGCTCGCGCAAAAGGCTGGAAACGCTTTAACCACAATCCTGTATTCGACCCCGAAGAAGTTAAAACCATGACGAAGGAAGGGATCAAGGCTTTGCAAAACATGCAACTTTCCGATGGCGGTTGGGGATGGTTCTCCGGATTCGGAGAATACTCTTACCCCCATACCACCGCCATTGTTGTTCATGGATTGCAGATTGCCCGCGATCATAAAGTAGTGCTTCCTGCCAATATGCTTGAACGTGGTATTGCCTGGTTGAAAAATTACCAGGATAAACAGGTGGAGTTGATCAAGCGTGCACCTGCGAAGATTCAACCCTTTAAAACCTATGCTGATGATCTTGATGCGTTAATCTACATGGTTTTGCTCGATGCAGATATTGCAAACAATGAGATGAACGAATTTTTATACCGCGACCGAACCCATGTCTCGGCTTATGCCAAGGCGGTTTTTGGCATCGCCTTGTTCAAACAAAAACAACAGGAAAAACTTGATATGATTCTTCGAAACCTTGAACAATTCCTTGTTCAAGACGAAGAAAACCAAACCGCTTATCTCAAACTACCACCCGAAAACCACTGGTGGAACTGGTATGGTAGCGATACCGAAGCCAATGCCTGGTATCTCAAACTGCTAAGTAAAACCAATCCAAAAGGCGAAGTCCCCGCAAGGCTTGCAAAATACATTCTTAACAACCGCAAGCATGCCACCTACTGGAACAGTACACGCGATACTGCTTTCTGTATCGAGGCACTTGCAGAGTTCTTTACCGCATCCCAAGAAGACAAACCCGATATGACTGTCGAAGTTTTACTCGACGGGAAAATGATCAAAGAAGTAAAAATCGGACCGAAGGATTTATTCACCTTCGAAAACACTGCCCTAGTTCTAGGCGATGGGGTTCTAACAGGCAACCATACCGTTGAACTACGCAAGAAAGGCACGGGCCCCCTTTACTTCAATGCTTATCTCACAGTATTTACCCTTGAAACACCAATTAAAAAAGCAGGCCTCGAAGTTAAGATAAATCGTAAATACTATCTCTTAAAGAAATCTGCGACGGAAGTAAAGGTGCCGGGGGCACGGGGTGAAGCGGTAAACCAACGAGGCGAAAAATATGAACGCAGCGAAATCCAAGACCTTGCCTCGGTGAAGAGTGGCGATCTTGTCGAAATCGAAATGGAAATCCTTAGTAAAAATGATTACGAGTACATCTTGATCGAAGATATGAAAGCTGCTGGATTCGAACCGGTAGAACTCCGGAGCGGTTATGGTAACAATGATATGCGCGCCTATATGGAGTTGCGCGATGAACGCGTTTGCTTCTTCATCAAGGAACTAGCAAGGGGAAATCACAGCTTGCGTTATAGAATGCGGGCGGAGATACCCGGCCTTTTCCATGCTCTTCCAACTAAAATCAATGGCATGTATGCACCCGAACTCAGGGGCAACTCAGACGAAATACGCATTACCATCGAAGATGTGCCCATTGCTATAGGAGCTGGAAACTAAGCTAATTGATAAGGCGAAAACAAAACTATTTTGAATGGCTGATATAAATGCCATCCCAGTCGGAAGGTGGCGGAGATGCCAAAAATTTCATGCAGCGATTGATGTAAAATAAAGCTAATTGATCATCCTTCTTAAGACCAAGGATTTGTTGATAACAATCCATCGCCTGCTGGAACTTTTGGTTCAAATAATGTTCAAACCCCAATTTGGTCAAATGAATTATTTCAAGCATTTGAGGAAACCGATCCTCGAATTTTCCCACTACTTCATAAATCAAAACTGCATTTAACTTTCCTTTAACCGCTAGTTTATCAACGGGTCTTGCTAAAATCTCGTGCTTGACAGCCAGATAGGTATTTTCTGAAATCAAGATGTTGGATTTATAAAGTTTGTTGGCGCCTTCGAGCCTGCTTGCAAGGTTTACAGCATCTCCGATAACCGTGTAATTAAGCCTATCATCACTGCCTATATTACCTACAAAAACAAATCCCGTATTGATGCCTATCCGCATATTTAGCTCAGGCAAACCCAACGACTTGTTTTCATTGTTAAAGATTTTCATTTTTTCAAAACATTCAAGCGCAGCAAGGCAGCATTGCACTTGATGGTGATCACAATTTTCAGGCGCATTCCAGAATGCCATCACGGAATCGCCTATGTACTTGTCTATCGTGCCTTCAAGCGATTGAATAATATTGGTACAAATTGCCAAATGATCACCAATCAGCTTCACCAACCTATCCGGCTCAAGAGATTCAGATATCGTCGTAAAGTTCTCTAGGTCTGAAAAAAATATCGTAAGTTCTTTTTTTTCTGCAAAAGGTTCTGCGGTTTTTCGTGAGGCTAATACTTGATTAACCACCTTGTAAGGGATGTATTTCCTGAAGGAAAGCATCCCGTTTTTCATCTTTTCAATTCCATCCTTCAAATAAATCAATTCGCTTGCAAAAGGATCCGGGCGTGAGGAATATTCAATATTTCCTTTACCAATTTCTATCACATCCCTGGCCATGACCTCAATTGGGTCGCTAATTTGCTTCGAACTATAAATACAGATTGGAACAGTAATAAAAATGATCCCGAGCAGGCTTAAGAAAATAATCTTTGCCCCCAAGGCTGGAGAAGAAACAACTTCTTCCCGATTTACACAGGTACCAACAACCCATCTTGGTTTACTTCCTGGATAAACGGCAGACCATGAAAAAAGCCAGGCGACACCCTGGTCATCAAAGCCATACTTGACATTTGGAAAATGATCATTAAATGGATCCGATCGTTTCATAATGTCTTTTTTAATTAATTCGGCAAAAGCCCGAACTCGCTGGTCGGGGTGTTTATCACCAAGAATCAACCTATCACTAAAAACACTCGCGATCAAAGAATCAAATTTTTTACCCAGATACTTTGGATCAGGATGACCCAGAACCAAAAGTTCCTGATCATCTCTTAACTCCATGACAAAAGATACCCCGCCAAATTGTTGTGCAATTCCAGATTCCTGTTTGGTTTTATTCATCAAAAATTCCTGGAGTTCGTCGATTCCCAAATCAATCGAAATCAAGGCAAGCACACCCCCGTGTTCATCAAACAGCGGGGTTATATAACTTGAAATCGGCGGAAATTCCTCAAAAATTTTATAGGTGAAGTTTCTAGAATCCAACCAAGTGGGTGCTTTTAAATCCTTGCATTTTTCATAATGCTCAAGGGATCTGGGATCCTTTTGCTTTTTATCTTCCCTCATAAGTTTTTGCCCTGAGGTAAGATAATTTTCATAAAGCCTCGCAGTGAACGAACCAGAACCATCCGGTTTTATTTCGGCAACAAGAACCTCATTTTTCATATCCTTGATGCATCGGTACATTTCACCGGTTTTGGAATCAATAATCGAAAACCCTGAAACATACGGGCTTCTTTTTATAGTTACAAAAGCAAATTTTAATACTTCCCTATGCTTGGCAACATTTATGCTTGATGCCTTATAAAGGTCACCATAAACCATGGAATCAAGTTCAACCTCTTTTAAAAGTAATACAACCATTTCGTTAATATTCATGCTGCTTAATTTCAATGCGTTGACTATTGCTGCTCTAACATTCAAAGCTGTCATCGTGACGGAAACCACTGTCAAGGTAAAACCAATAAACAGAACCAGAACCACAACCCTGAATAAAAGTATATTTTTTAATTGCTTATTAATAAGGATGTTTTTTAAGAATGAAATCATTTCAACAGAAACCTTGATAATTTTCATTTGGTTACATAATTTCTTTTTACACGATAACAACTTTGCATTATTTTTCGTTCATTACAATTCAATTAAGAAATGAATCTCTGAATTTGGA
>CAZYAY010000085.1:0-2608 GCA_964646215.1 uncultured Candidatus Kuenenia sp.
AAAAGATATTCTTGCATAGAAGTTCGCCAGGAATTTGAAAACTGGCGAATTAAAAAATCTTGGAATATTACTGTAATTCATCAGTATATATAAAAGAATAAGCAAGGATAACTCTTGCAAAAACAAGCGAAAAAATGCTAATCTTCAATGTTATTTTGCAATTAAAACAACAGGTACGTTTGATTTAAAATCTATTGCTTGCTCAAAAAACCAAAGGTGAAGTTTGTGCCAAAAGAAATCGGGTCCAATAATCCAAGCCTCAGCTTTACAAACATGGCAATTAATGAACAAGAAAAAATAAGGAAAAGCGTTGAGCATGAAATTCTAAAAGTCGAAAAACTACGGGCGTTAATTTTCGCCATCATCATGGGATCCTTGGCAATTTTTTTCGTAGTAGTCTCGAGCATATATATTGCTGATTCTTCATCTTTAATCAAATCGCCTATACCTCGTAAGATTGTAGCGCTGGTACTTATCGGATTTTCTGGATTTGAATTACTTATCTGGTACGTCCTTAAACACTGTTTGAATACGGGTAAAAGCATTCCTGCAATATGGCACTATGTAATTGCACTTGTGGAAATAAGTTTGCCAACGATTTTAATTTTGATCTCCAGCCATGCATTACATGTTTACGCATTATTTCTACCACCTGTTTTCATATATTTTTTAATCATTGCACTTTCTGGACTGAGATTGAATTTTTTCATTTGTATTTTCACAGGTGCAGTCGCTGCAATCGAATATATTTGGATTGCATGGTATCTTACTCATGCAATAGAAATGCCCATCGAGTTTCAGGGGACATCGCCAATTTATAGATTTCTAATTCATGTAACAAAAGGCTTGATGATATTGGCCGCTGGAATTATCACGGGGATTGTTACCAACAAATTAAAAAAAGGGTTTCTCAAATCTTTCCAATCAATAAGTGAAAAAAACCACATTATGAGCATGTTTGGCCAACATGTTTCCCCGGTGGTCATGGAAAAGTTAATTCACCAAAAAAATGCCACCGAGGGAGAGATACAAAATGTCTGTGTGATGTTTCTCGACATCAGGAATTTTACCACATTTTCAGAAACCCGTTCTCCTCAAGAAGTGGTAAGTTTTCTTAATTCTTTATTTGATTTTATGATCGAAATCGTAAATCGTAACAACGGCATCATCAATAAATTCCTGGGCGATGGATTCATGGCTGTCTTTGGAGCACCTTTTTCCGATGGCTTTGATTGCCGGAACGCCGTGAATGCTTCAAAAGAAATCATCCGGAAACTTCATGAAGAAATTGCGGCAGGTAACATTGTTCCCACGGAACTTGGCATCGGCTTACACACTGGCGAGGCTGTGACGGGGAATATCGGGTCAATCCAAAGAAAAGAATACACCATCATTGGCGATGTCGTTAATCTTGCCTCCAGGATCGAATCGCTCAACAAGCAGTTTAAATCACAATTGTTGGTTTCTGATACGGTCAGAAAAGCCCTTGGTGATGCCGGGAATGACGCAGTCAGCCTTGGAAATGTCACTGTAAAAGGCCGGACTGAACCTGTTGAAATTTTTAAACTTGCTTGATGGCGGTTGCACACATCTAAAGTCCACTTCCAATTCTTAAAAAGAACTTTATTTCTTTGCCTTTGGTATCAATCGAATCATCGGTTAAAATCCCATTTTTAAATACCCGTGGTTATTCATTGAGCCAGCTATTAAACAAAAGGAATGATCGTGAAAATCAACACCGTAAAACAAAAAATCACCTCCGGTGGAACCTCTATCGGGACATTTATTTTTGAATTTAATACCACGGGAATAGCAAGGCTTGCAGCCCAGGCCGGGGCGGAATTTGCAATTTTCGACATGGAACATACTGGGTGGAATGTTGAAACCATTCGAATGCTGGTTGCAACCTCAAGATCCACCGCTCTAGTGCCATTGGTTCGAATTCCCGCAACCGAATATCATTTCATCGCCAGCGTGCTGGATATGGGCGCAATGGGAATCATGATTCCGATGTGCGATACCGCAGAGCAGGCAAGAAAATTTGTATCTTCTGCAAAGTATCCCCCGATGGGCCGCAGGGGCGCAGCCTTTACCATTGCGCATGATGATTACATCAGCGGAAATATTGTTGAAAAAATGAGTTCCGCAAACAGCGAAACTTTGCTGATTGCGCAAATCGAAACAATGGCAGGACTTGAAAATGTTGATGCAATCGCAAGTGTGGAAGGCATCGATGTGCTCTGGATTGGGCAGACTGATTTATCAACCAGTTTGGGAATTCCGGGCCAATTTGATCACCCCTTGTTTCAAGATGCGGTAAAAAAAGTGGTTGATGCCTGCAAGCGAAACAAAAAAACTCCAGGCTTCATGCCTTTGAGCATTCCGGAAGGCAAAAAATTCATCGACCAAGGCTTCCGCATGCTTGCCTATGGTGGAGATTTGTGGCTTTACCTGGCTACACTCCGTGATGGCATCAATACCCTCCGCGCGCATCAGGGCTAGGTATTCCTTTAAGCTTGAGTTTAAAATAAAACCAAATGTCACTTATACTCCAATATTTTAACGCGCTTCTTTCCAAGGAAAGAACAATTGCAAAAGCAGGGTTCAA
>CAZYAY010000085.1:2708-4067 GCA_964646215.1 uncultured Candidatus Kuenenia sp.
GCAAATGCAATGATAACCAAAGGGCATGTAGATGTTAATCTCGCATGGAAAACGCCACAGTTCTGGCTTTTGTGGATGATGCTTTGTCTGAATGTATCTGCAGGAATCGGGGTGATAGGAATGGCATCTCCCATGTTGCAGGAAGTTTTCGCGGGAAGGTTATTAGGATTAGAAAAAGAGTTTGATAATTTAAGCAAGGAAGAGTTGGGAAAAATCGCAGCCTATGCCGCAGGGTTTACCGGCCTGCTAAGTTTATTTAACATCGGAGGACGTTTTTTCTGGGCCTCCCTTTCTGATATCATCGGTCGCAAAGCAACCTATCATATCTTTTTCATCCTGGGATTTATTCTTTATGCACTCGTTCCCTTTGCTGGAAAAACCGGAAGTGTCGCCACTTTTACTTTGATATTTTGCATTATTCTTACCATGTATGGTGGCGCATTTGCCACCATTCCAGCATACCTTGCAGACATGTTTGGAACCAAGATGGTGGGTGCGATTCATGGCAGATTATTAACAGCCTGGTCTGCTGCGGGCATACTTGGCCCGGTATTGGTCAATTACATCAATGAATCCCAAATCCAATCGGGAATATCAAAAAGCCATGCTTATGATACCACCATGTATATTCTTGCAACACTTCTTCTAGGCGGAATGGTTTGTAATTTTTTAGTCAGGCCTGTAGCTGCAAAATGGTTTTTAACTGAAAAACTCATCACTCAAAATGCGGTGATTTCGCTGCCAAGCATTATTCCTACAAATTCAAATGAAACTACAACCAATAAAAATGAATGGTTATTGCTGGGATCATTCTGGCTGCTGGTAGGGTTACCCATTCTCTGGGGCCTTTGGAAAACTTTAAATCAATCCATGTTCCTATTCAAACCTTAATGATTTGTAATGCTATAAAAAATTTAGCCATCTCTTATCCAAGCATTAGGCCTAGATATCAGCCCCCTATAATGTATAGAGTGCACTATTACGGGAACGCTCCTCAACAAAAGGGAAAGCCATGAAGCTATCCAGATTAACTAGTATTAGGAAAGCCTTCACTCTAATTGAACTCTTAGTGGTAATAGCAATCATTGCAATTCTAATAGGGTTGTTATTGCCCGCGGTACAAAAGGTCAGGGAAGCTGCCTCAAGGGCGAAATGCCAGAACAATATGAAACAACTGGGGCTTGCATTACAAAACCATCTAACAACCTTGGAATACTATCCATGCGTTTCTGAAATGCCCAAAGGGGCGCTTTCGCAACCATGGTCTGCCCATGCCAGGCTTCTTCCCTATCTGGAACAAGCAAGCCTGCACAATCTCATCGATTGGAAAAGCGCACCCAATAATTTTACCACCAGGCC
>CAZYAY010000085.1:4167-11663 GCA_964646215.1 uncultured Candidatus Kuenenia sp.
GAAACCAAGGCCTATCAAGCCAATCTTTGGGATTCCAACAAACCCGCCACCTTGAATGTGCCCCCGCCAGCAAATGTCGCCGGCCTGACGGCGTTTCTTGGTGGAACATTCGACGAGAACGGCCACACCGAATGGGTCGAAGGCGATGTTCATGAAACAGGTTTCACCACCACCTTCACACCCAACACCAATGTCGCTTACACCAATGGGGGTAAAACATACGATATTGACCTGACTTCGATGCGTGATGGAGAATCCATCACTCTGCCAACTTATGCTGCAATTACTGCAAGAAGTTACCACACGGGGATAGTAAACAGCCTTCTAATGGATGGTTCTGTACGCCCCACGACAAATGCTGTAAGCCTGACCATCTGGCGTGCCTTGGGAACCAGGTCAGGCAATGACATCAACAATGAATAAAGGAGCCTTTCTTGTATTCTAAAATCTCCCGGTTGATGCTCCTCTTGCTCCTAATGACAAACTTGAATGCATGTAGTAACAAAACCACTGAAGGCGATAGCCAAGAAAAAACCATATCTGATGTTTTTTTAAAGCTCATATCAGCGGGTAAAACAGAAGACGCCTGGAACGGTACTTCAGTCGAATTTAAATCTTTCATGGGTAAGGCGCAGTTTCAATCAACTGTCGGTGCAAACCCGTTTCTCAAAAAAGAAGTTACTTTCGATAAGGCAGAAAAAGATGAGAAATCAAAATCCCTGACTTATTGTTTTTACAAAGAGGCCAAAAGCAAAAAAACAGTTGTAGTGATCGTGGGGCCAGACCAAGATGCTTTGCGTGTGCAAGGCATGAAAATCGAATGATTAATTGGCAAGAGTGATCGAAATCTGAAGGACTGTTGCGATCGATACCCATATCAGATAAGGGATTTGAGCCAGCATAACCCATAAATAACAAGGCCGGATTGCAACCATGCACCAGATAATGGTGCCCCAGACAATCAGAATATCAAAAGTTGCGAGTGGCATGTTTCTCATACCAAATTGGATTGTGGTAAAAAGCACGTTGGCAAAAAGATTGACCGCAAAAGGAAGAGCCACATACCACGAAACTTTGCCTTTATAAGCCTTAAGAAATACATATCCAAACGAAATAATAATGACAGGATAAAGAATCTGCCAAATGGTTCCGATGGTTTTAGGAGCGGGAGTCCACTCCGGCTTGTTCAAACTGTTGTACCAAGTCATCCAGTCCATTTGATATCTTTCGAAATTAAAAGTCATAAAACCAATGTGGATATTCTATTGCCTGATGGCGTATCACGCAACGCGCTGATAACCCCATCAATTTGAAAGTGTACTCGATTACCAATGGGTGTATGATTTTTGTTATAATGAAATGATGAAATAAATAGTCTGGAGTTGGTTGATGAGCATACAAAACTTTTTTAAAACCTATTTGGAAGCGCCAAAGAACCTGGATGGTGCATCTTCCCGACTGTATGTGATAGCATCTGCCAACATTCCATTTGCCATGCTGATCCACATACTTTACATCCCGTTGTTTTTATGGATGAAAGTGCCTGAAATGGCGGTGGTAAATATTGGCAGCGTTATTACTTGGATATTTGTCCTCTATAGCATCAGAAAGATGCTGTTTTCCGTCGCTTGGATTCTATTCACTGCCGAAATAATGATTCATGCAGCATTTTGCAATTATTATGTCGGATGGGGTTTTGGTAACCAGTATTTTTTATTCACCCTGGTAGGCATGAGTTTTCTGCTTCCAAGGAGAATCTATCTAAGCATGACCATTGCGGTAGCAGCCGTTGTGGAGTTTGTAATTCTTTCTCGATGGAGCAATGAAACACCCTGGGGCGGAGATCATGATTTCCTTTATGCGTTTAATGTCATCCATATTGTAATCGCCCTTGGAATCTCAGTTTTTGACACCCTGCACTATCAATGGATTATCCACCAAACAGAAGATCAACTAAATAAGGCGAATATTAAAAGCGAAAAGCTACTTGCAAATGTATTTCCATTGGCAATCTTGGAAAAACTAAAGCACAAGGAAGCGACAATCGCAGATCGATTTGATTGCGCAAGCGTTTTTTTTGCGGACATCATGGGTTTCACGCCTTTATCAGAAAAGCTATCCCCGGTAGAACTCGTCAACCTGCTGGACAAACTGTTTTCTTTATTTGACTCCCTGGTTGTAAAACACAAGGTTGAAAAAATAAAAACCATTGGTGATTCGTACATGGTGGCGGCAGGAGTACCTATCCCGATTGATAATCACGCGGAACTACTTGCAAATTTCGCATTGGATTTCAATCACAGCCTTGTAAATTTCAACCTGGAGAACAATCAAACAATAAGAATGAGAATCGGAATAAATTCCGGGCCGATTGTTGCGGGTGTGATTGGAAAATCCCGATTCATCTACGATCTTTGGGGCGATTGTGTCAACACTGCAGCCCGAATGGAAAGCCATGGCCTGCCAGGGGAAATACATGTGACCGAAGATACCTACAAACTATTGGCAGACAAGTTTGAATTTGAAAGCCGTGGCGCCATCGAAATCAAAGGAAAGGGAAAGATGAACACCTATTTACTCCGTGGACGGAAATCCATCGAAAAATAAACTTCATTTCCTGATTCTAAAACTTAGATTTCCATCTCTGCCGGTACCACAAAAGGCTTGCGATATTCACGGGTAAGATACTTGTTGGCCTCTGCATTACCCACGAATTCTTCGGTTTTCGGTGATAACTCAAGCTTCACACCCAAAGTCATTTTGCTTTTTGTCAAATCCACCTTGTTATCGCCCAGATGCTTCAGGGTGCGATCCAATGTTTCTGAAACATTATCGTGCACTTTCAATTTCGCAACTTGTTCGCGCACTTCTGCAACTGAACTTTCCCGGCCCAATCTCCAAGAGATATTACCAATATGGCACAATGCTGTTGAAAGATGCCCTTCAAGAATTTCCGCATTAAGACTCTCTCTTTTTTTACTGCGCACAGCATTGATGAAGTTTGCAAAGTGGTTTTCGCTCTTCCGCTTGGCGGTAAAAGTACTGACCATTTTTCCTTCCTTATCGAATAAGGAATTTCCCGCAATGGAACCTTCCGCGCCATGAAATAACCAGCCGCCCGTGAACCCCGCACGGTATTGTTCGCTCTTCAATCCACGCGTTTCTGAAACAATCGTTTTGTTACCGTAATCAAAAATACAAACCTGGGTGTTAGGAGTCTGGCCTGCATCAACATAACCAAACCGGCCACCATAACTGATTGCAGAATTGCAAAGGCCATCAAGGCCCAAACCCCAGCGGCAAATATCAATGGAATGAATATTGTTATTCCCTAATTCGCCATTGCCTGTGTTCCAATCCCAATGCCAATCGTAATGAAGGTTTTTACGGGTAAGAGGTTCTAGAACGGCTGGGCCCATGAAGAGATTATAATCGACATTTTTTGGTGCTTCATAGGTGCCCTTGGGTCCGATGGAACCTCTACCACCATAGATGATACTGCGGGCGAGTTTAACTTCTCCAAGTTTCCCGGCCTTCATGTATTCAACAGCTTCGGCAAGGGCCATGTTGGAACGATTCTGGGTGCCGCCCTGGCATATGCGATTGGTCTTGCGTGAAACCTGGACAATACGCCTGCCCTCGCTGATATTATGGCTTACAGGTTTTTCGACATAAGCATCTTTGCCTGCCTGCATGGCCCAGATTGCAGCAAGGGCATGCCAATGATTTGGCGTGGCGATAAACACTGCATCGATGGATTTATCATCGAAAACCGTGCGCATATCTTGCGTTGTTTTAGGCGCGCTTCCCTGCTGTTTTTCAACAATTGCAGCAAGCTCTGCCGAAAGTAAAGCATCAGGGTCGCACAAATAAGCTATTTCAACATCTGGAACTTTAGCCAACTCTGCAGCGTGCTGTTTACCCCGGATGCGATTACCCAGAATTGCTACACGAACTTTGTTGGAAGGCTTACCCGTGGATTTCTCTTGGGCATGAATTGCAAGGGGAGTCGCTGCTGCAGCAAGCGCGGCAGAAGCGAGCATGGTGTCTTCAAGAAAAATTCTGCGGCTAATCGAGTTCATGTCTGCTCCTGTTAATTCTAAAAACCACAATGATTAGTACACTATTTTTCATCAAGGTTCATACAAGGGATCGTTATTTTTTAGTTGCAGCCTGAGCTTTTGCCTTAGCCATCACATCCTTGATTGCAACAGGTTTGCCCTCATTGCGCTTGCTTTCGTCTGCGGCTTCCATGAAGGCAAAAATCTCGATGGTTTCTTCAGGGCTGACTGGGGCCACCTTAGTTTTAAAGAACTTGGCAATCTCGCGGCACATAGGTTCATAACCATCCCCTTTAAGCATGGGGGCGATTCCCTTAGTACCAAAAGCCACCGCACCAAAATCAGCTTTATTCTTTCGTAATCCGCGGTAAGTTCCTACTCTGCCATTCTTCCAAACTCCTGTAACAACATCAGCATCGGCAGCTTGGGTTCGCGCAACAGTTTCGCATCCGGTTCCCATAAGTGTGTACAAGGCTTCCACGCCATGGATTCCGTAGAAGAACAAATCTGGTGTGCCTTCCTGATAAGAGCAAGGGCCCCAGGTATCCGCACCTGCGATTTCACCCAAAGTTTCATTCTTTTTCAGCTCCTGCAAGCCTGCACCAAAGCGCACCGACGAACTTGAAAAGCAAGGCACCTTGTTCTGCTTTGCCAAATCAAAGATTGCAATTACATCTGCAAGTGAACCAGCCGCTGGCTTATCAATGAACAATGGTTTGCCTGCCTTGATAACAGGAATTGCTTCCTGTAAATGAATACGACCATCCACACTTTCAAGGAATATAACATCGACTTTTTCAAGGAGCTTGGGAATGCTATCAACGATTTCAATCCCCATCCCCCTGATATCCTCGGTAAATTTCGCAACCCGA
This sequence comes from uncultured Candidatus Kuenenia sp., assembly GCA_964646215.1. GTDB lineage: Bacteria > Planctomycetota > Planctomycetia > Gemmatales > Gemmataceae > UBA969. The sequence continues at coordinate 9,101 of CAZYAY010000085.1, forward strand.
GTCTTACTCGGGCCGAAATCTGTACCACCGGGGTAGGCTGCAACGATTTTGATTCCAGCAAGATCCCCCACAGCCTTGGGCCCGTTGAATAATTTCGCAAACGCAGGAACATGCGAGGTATCAAGACCGATCATTCCAGCACGGATAGGCGTTGCATTTTGCGACTTTGCTTCATCTGGCGAAATACAAAACAAACCTAGCATTGCGATCAAAGTTGCGGGAATGAATCTCATGATGCGTTTCTCCAAATTATTTTGAATCAAAAGCGGGATGATCAATGTTTAAAATAAAGGTAGGATCAAAAGACAAAGTTCAAACTAGCATATGCAATAAACGATTGCAAACAGTATAAGAATCTCGCCAAATGAAAGAAGGAGCCTGAAGTTTACCTTCAAGCCCCTTCTTATAATCATCCTTTTAGCGCAGCCCTACTTGACTGCAACAACTTCCCATTTATGGCTCTTTGGTTTTACCAATTCGTTGACTGCTTTCTGCGCTTCAACAATTTGAGCCATGCGCTTTTCCAATTCCATCGGCTTGCGTTCCTTGGCAACATCTGCAAGCCATTCGGGAACATTGGCAAGCATCACGCCACGGAACCGACCCTGTACAATTCGGTTCTTGGCTTCGATAGCCTTGTATACCTTATCCGCATGTTCCCAAACCGGACCAGAAGTAAGGTTTCCAAGATTAACACCTTTTGCAAGTTCTTCACCCGAAAACTTCGCAACTTCCACACCATCAATCTTAATGGCATAACTGCCTTCCTTAAGGCCTGTTACCTGCAAGCCATACCAGTTTAAATCCTTAAGCTCATTAGTGTAGGGAAGCATAGGCAGCCAATCCTTCTGCACAGCCCAAGGCAAAGCTTCGTCCTTGCGATCAAAACTAATGGCATCGCCATTCACTACGGTTACAGTGCAATTCTTGCCGGTAACCTTTTTACTTGTCGCATCAAACGAAACATCGCTGACCAATGCGGGTGACTTTAGCCCGGTAAGAATAGCATGGGCCATCAACATGCCACCAGGAGGCGCGGTGTGAAAACCATCTGGATAAGGCTTTGCTTTTTCAGCCTTGGGATCATCAACAAGCATTTTGTCCTGTGCCGCCCGGGTGATCGCATACTGATCCACAAAGGGGAATTCAAACTTGGCAGCAATATCTTTCAACGGGGCATAAAATTGCTTCTGGGTTTCAACATATTCAACCCCGTTTGACTTGTTGCGGGGATCAACAGCATTGGGCGAAAGCAACGCAACTTTTACTCCAGCCTTGGTTGCCATATCCAGCATGAGCGCGGTCTTTTCAACAAACACTTTATTCGACTGGGGGTTGAACTTGCCATACCCGCCATCATTCATGCCAAAGTTGATGGTAACCTTCGTGGGCTTTTCATCCAACACATGGCTTTTAAAACGCCCCGCTCCACCATTGGCGGTATCGCCACCGATACCAGCGTTCAAGAAGAAAAAGTTGGCATCAGGAAAACGGGTGGTCAAATACAATTCAATCGCATTGGAATACTGGTATTGCTCCGTGATGCTATCGCCAAGAAATACGATCCTATCCTTGGGTTGAAAGAAATAGTCTTTTGCGGGATCTGCAGCAATGGCAGAGGAAATCGCAAAAGCGGAAAAAAGAATAGAGAGACTAATTCGTATCATTGAAACCTCCATAGTAAAAATATCAATCACATTAAGCTAAGCCATCAGGAGACAAGAGTCCAAAAAAATCACACAATCACTTTGCCTTCCCAAGTGAATTGATTAATTCCCCTACAGGAAGATCAATCGCCTGTACTTTAAACCCTTGTTTTTCAAGTATTTCAGCGGCTTTCATGCACCGAACCCCTGCCTTGCAATGCAGGTAAATAACTTTATCCCTGCCCACGACAGATTCAATTTCTTCCTTGGTCGCACCTTTCGAAAGCCTGCTTAAAGAAAGAAGCTTTGCTCCCGATACATGCCCCTCATCCCATTCGTTTTTCTCGCGCACATCAATCAAAACCACTTCGCCCTTTTGAACCTTGGCCTTGATCACCTCAGCATTATCCTTGGTGTAATCGGCTGCTAATGCAATTGTTCCCACCAGCAACAAAACTAAAACGCTTATCTTTTTCATGATTCATCTTCCTTAGGAGTTTGTTGTTACACCGAATTAAAAAACATCAAACAATAATCATGGCGTCGCCATAGCTAAAAAAGCGATACTTATTTTTGATGGCCTCATCGTAGGCTTTGCGGATTAAATCATCACCTGCAAATGCACCAACAAGCAAAAGCAATGTAGAGCAAGGCAAATGAAAATTAGTGACCAGCACATCTATAACCTTGAACTTATAAGCGGGATCAATGGTTAAATCCGCCCATCCCCGCCAAGGGTTCATCCCACTTTGCGAAACTGCACTTTCCATTAATCTTGTGGAAGTGGTACCCACTGCAACCACCCTTCCCCCAATACTTTTAGTTTTATTCAGAGCATCAACGGTAACCTGGGGCAGTTCACCAAACTCTGGGTCAACCTGATAGTTTTCTGGAAGCGTTTCGGGCAAAGGTTTGAA
>CAZYAY010000086.1:0-3584 GCA_964646215.1 uncultured Candidatus Kuenenia sp.
TTGATAATCGTAATGAAGCAACGATTAAAACCTTCAATGTAACTGTTCAGTAATCGATTAATTTTAACAAATAAAGCCAGTGGGGAAATATATCACCCACTGGCTTTATTTGTTTAGGTGCGTTTAATAACCATCAAGCGCATTAAACCAATCGTAGATAAAATGTTTGGCATCAGTCGTATTTTTGAGGTCGCCAAATACTTCACCATTTGATGAACGATAAACAATGTTCTCAAGAGCCCAGTTTTCTTTAACAAGCCTGTAAATAGCCTGCCATTGTAGAAAAGATTCCGATTCATTATCTAAAAGAGAGTTAGATGCAAGTTCGGTAGTTTCAAATTCTTTTGACGTTTTTACTTTGGCCCGGAATTTTATTACTGCAAAATAAGGGATAACTTTATTACCCGTACTTGTTGTTTCAATGTTGTAACTAACAAGTTCAAACTTGCGTTTGAAAAAAGTTGTTTTAGTACCATCATTAACTGCGATAACTCTTTCCGCAGTTCCCTTGCTTTTCAACTGGTCAAACTTTTTTCGAATAACCGAGGTGTCTGGTTGTTCAAACCCAAGTGTCAAGAATACTAATAAGCTTATCTTAATCATTATTTTGAAACCCTTACGATTAACAATTGTACAACTGTCATTGTACAGGATATTTCAACTCATAGAGGTAATGAAGTTACACAATAAAACCCAATTTAAAATGAAAAGTCATTTATTCTTCAATTGCAAAAAGATGTTTTTCACCCCGAATGAACAAAGTTTTACCTGAAATTGCTGGAGAAGCATCGATTGATTCATTCAATCTGTTGGTAGCAATAATTTCAGGTTTTTTTCCGGTTTTCAGAACAACAGTAGTGCCATCTCTGTCCATAAAATAAATCAAACCGTTGGCAATAACAGGAGAAGCATATAAGGTTGATATGTTCTCTAACCTAAATTCTTCAAATATTGGTTTCCCTGTTTTTAAATCAAGCGCGGTTAATATGCCTGCATTAGCTTTGGTGAAATACAGCATATCTTCATTAATAATGGGGGATGGAACATAAGGCGTCCCTTTTGCGTATTGCCAAGCAACTTTTTCTGCTGTATCCAATACTCCCGTTGAATTTAAAGGTATTGCAATAGCAGCGGCGCCGCGGTAACCGCTCATCACATAGGCCATACCATTTGCAGAAATAGGGGAAGGAATGGCATTGGTAGTCATTCCCGATGTTTCCCAAATCAAAGATCCATCATCAAGGTTGTAAGATCTAACTCGATTAGTTCCATTTAAAATCACCTGGGTTTTATCTAGATGGGTTACAATTAAAGGTGTATTCCATGTTGTTTTTTCATCACGATCTTTCTCCCACTTTGTTTTTCCACTTTTGCAATCTAGCGCAACGATTTTAGAATTTATTTCTTGATCAAGATTTAGAACCAGCGAATTATTCAATAAAGATGGTGTGACAGCTTCACCCCAACCTAAACGGGTGGTAAGTCGGCCAAAATCTCTTTGCCATAATAAATTTCCAGATAAATCGAAACAATAAAAACCAAAAGAGCCGAATGATACATAAAGCCTTTTGCCATCGGTGACACAAGATCCAGCAGCATAAGAATGAGTGGAATGGTGGCCTTCGTGTGGGAAAGCTTCGTTTGCGATTTTGTTCCATTTCAATTTGCCTGTATTTTTGTCGAAGCAAAGGACTTCGAAACGATAAAAATTTGCAGTAGGAATAGTTTTGGCTTCAAAATTTTCGTTTCGTTTTGGTTGCTCATCTTTTTTTGCAATACGATCGGTTTTGATTGCAGTTGTTAAGAAAATATCATCACCCCAAATGATGGGCGATGAACTCCCTTTCCCCGGTAATTCAACCTTCCATTTAATATTCGCTTTTTCATTCCACTTAACGGGTGGTGCTGCATTTTTGGGTGCAATGCCATTAGATTGTGGTCCCCTCCAAGTAGGCCAATTTAATTCTTCGCCAAAAGAGAACCTTGTAATTGCTATCAATACAATTCCTATTACAAAAAATCGAGACATTTTATCATCGCTCCATGAAACTAAATTGACTAAGGTGCGCCCCTGGTTTTTCGTTTAAAACATTTCTTAAGCCTGTTTAGGAGATCAGAATCAGCGTGCGAGAAATATTCTATGTTTTTTAAAATAATCTCTTTCATGCTGGCTCGGTAAAGACCACCAGTAATATTATAAACCAATCTGGCTTTCTCAGGTTTTTCCATAATACGTTATAAATCTCTACCCGGAAGCAAATCATTATCTTCGGAGTGCAATTTTCAAGGGTGACGGCCAGCGGCAACTCGGGTTGCAAAGGCTACATCGTAAGGCGCATCAGATTGGGTTGGCCCGCAAAATCTATTGGGTTGCTTTTTTTTGCTTTTGCCGTCGTTGTTGCCCATGCGCATTGCTCGGTCACGACTGTAATTTCGTGAAGAATATCCTTGTGGTTTTGTTATTGATTGTTGAATTATAGAAATAAAAATGCGGGAAATTTAAACAATGAACACTATTCACTGCAATACTATAAAAGTTCAGATTTTTCTTTTCTTAATTATTTAGATATTTCTTGCTGTAATTTTAAAAATTGATGAAGATATTGTAATGACAGTCACACCAAGGAAAGTATGTCAAAAATTTCAATCTTATTATTGTTTCTAATTTTTTTTGTATGCGATGCAAAAGCAGGCAAAGTTGAAGATGATTTTTTTGAAAGATCAATCCGTCCTGTATTATCAGAGAGATGTATTCAGTGTCATGGATTTGAAGTGCAAAAAGGTGGACTGCGCCTTGATTCCAGGAAAGCGATAATTGAGGGTGGCAAGGGAGGCGCAATCGTTGTCCCTGGAAACCCAAACGCAAGCAGAATCATCTCATCGATAAAACATGAAGGGCAATTAAAAATGCCCCGTGACAAAAAGCTTCCCGACATTGATATTAAAGCTTTTGAAAAATGGATCGTATTGGATTTACCGTGGCCTGATAGTTTGAAGATAGGACCCAAAAACTCAAAAACCAACAAAGATCATTGGGCGTTTTTACCTGTAAAAAAAATAGATCCACCCAACAATCAAATACCTCATCCTGTTGACTCCTTTATTAATAAAAAATTAGCTGAAAATTTGATCAAAAAATCAATGGTCGCTGACAAGAGAACATTGCTGCGCAGATTGAGCATGGATTTAATCGGACTACCCCCCGCTGTTTCAGAAATATCCGCATTTGAAAATGATAATTCACCTGATGCTTATGAAAAAATAATTGATCGGTTGCTTGCTTCCCCCAGGTATGGAGAACGCTGGGGTAGACATTGGCTTGATATCGCAAGATATGCGGATAACAAAGGATATGTTTTTTTTGAAGACAAAAATTACCCTTGGGCATGGACTTATCGTGATTATGTAATCAATTCCTTTAATAACGATTTCCCTTACAATCAATTTATCATCGAACAAATAGCAGCAGATCAAATTGCAACAAAAGATAAAAAGTCACTTGCAGCATTAGGTTTTTTAACCGTTGGCGGTCACTTTATGGGGAATACCCATGATATTATTGATGATCGAATCGATGTCATGAC
>CAZYAY010000086.1:3684-11513 GCA_964646215.1 uncultured Candidatus Kuenenia sp.
GATGATTTTATGCTGCTTGCAGATAAAGGTGATCTCAACCCAGCAATGATTGCAAGATGGCGGGCATTTTTAGAACGGACGAAAATACAAAAAGATCCCACCTGGACAATCTGGCATCGTTATGCTTCTCTCGAAACTTCAATCTTTTCGGCATCCGCACTTGATATTAAAAATCTTCAATCTGATAACCCGCTTGTTTTAAAAGCCTTTGGCGTTTCACCCAAATCAATGAAACAAGTTGCTGATATTTATGGAAAACTTATAGTTGAGACGGAAAAAGGATGGCTTTCTTCTGGTGGAAACACAGCATTAATTGACAAAAACGCCGAAATGATTCGTTCTTGTATTTACGGGCCGAATTCTCCCGCTGATGCACCTTTGGCTATGGACTGGGGTTTTCTGGATCTGTTTCCCGATCGTGCCACACAGGGGGAATACAAGGCTTTAATCAAAGACCTTGAAACACATTTACTGAAAGGCCCTCCAAGGTCGATGGTTCTTATTGATTCAGAAACCTTATACGAACCTAATGTTTTTATTCGGGGTCAACCTAATCGGATTGGGGATAAAGTACCCAGACAATTTCTAAAAGTAATAGATCCAAATCGGCAGGCTTTTGAAAAGGGTAGCGGGCGACTGGGGCTAGCAAAATCAATTGCTTCGAATTCCAATCCATTAACTGCCAGAGTTTTTGTGAATCAAGTGTGGGCCCACCATTTTGGCAACGGTTTGGTAGCAACTCCTGGCGATTTTGGAACCAGGGGTGAACTTCCCACCCATCCAGAGTTATTGGATTGGCTTGCAATAAATTTCATGAATAACAATTGGAGTACGAAAAAACTTCATAAGCTCATTGTTACTTCAGATGTTTACAAGCAATCCAGTATTGATCGAGAAGATTGCCTTAAGGTGGACCCTGAAAATAAACTTTTATGGAAGCAAAACCGCAGAAGGCTTGATTTCGAATCACTTCATGATTCAGTCTTATCAATTTCTGGAAATCTTGATTTAAAATTAGGCGGGCCATCTATTCCTTTTTTTACAGGCAAAAATCGCAGAGCTGTTTATGGTTATATCGACAGACTTGATTTTCCAAGCCTTCTTGCCACATTTGATATTCCCAACCCCGCTTCTTCCAGTGTGGAAAGAACCTCCACAACGGTAGCTCCACAAGCTTTGTATTTAATGAATGGTCCATTTCTTCGGGAAGCAGCAAAGAAAGTTTTGAATTTAAATGCGATTAAAGAAATTAAAAGCACAGATCAAAAAGTAGATGCAATTATGCTGGCTGTGTTAGGCCGAAAACCAACGGAAAAAGAAAAAAATCAGATGATAAACTTTGTCGTGGGACCAAATGAAAACGAAGCTTGGCTTGATTTAACACATGGATTATTTCTTACCAATGAGTTTGCTTTTGTCGACTAATCGGAGGCCGAGATGGCTTTAATTTCAAGGCGGGAAGCCTTGTTAAGATCTGGAACTGGCTTTGGTTCATTGGCACTTGCAAGCCTTATGGCAAATGAATCCAAAGCTGAAGTTGAAAAAACGGATCCCCTTGCTCCAAAGAAATCACATTACCCTTCAAAAGCAAAACATGTTGTCCATTTATTCATGAATGGTGGCCCTTCCCAAGTAGACACTTTTGATCCTAAACCAATGCTTGATAAGTATCATGGAAAGCCTTTGCCCGAAACTAACCTTCGTACGGAAAGAAAAACAGGCGCAGCAATGCGTTCACCTTTTAAGTTTAAAAAACATGGGCAATCCGGAATTGAAGTAAGCGAACTTTTTGAAAACACCGCAATGCATGTAGATGATATGTGCATTATCCGTTCAATGTATGCTGATGTTCCAAATCATGAACCATCATTAATGTTGATGAATTGTGGCGATGGCCGTCTTCCCCGTCCCAGTTTTGGTTCTTGGGTAACCTATGGCCTTGGATCTGAAAACAAAAACCTTCCTGGATTTGTAGTAATGTGCCCGGGTGGTTACCCTATTGTGACCACGCAAAATTGGCGCTCTAGTTTTTTACCTGGGGTATTTCAGGGAACCTATCTAGATACTAAAAATTCAGACCCTGAAAAACTTGTCGCGTTCATTCGGAATTCTGAAATGGCTATTGCTCGACAAAGAAAACAGTTAGACTTAGTTCAGTTTCTTAATGACCAAAATCTAGCTTCTCGTAATTTTGATCCACAACTTGAATCGCGAATCCGAAGCTTTGAACTTGCCTTTCGAATGCAATCAGAAGCCACCGATGCTTTTGATCTTACAAAAGAAACCAAATCAATTCGTGAACTTTATGGTGATACAACCAACGGTCGGCAATTGCTTTATACCCGTAGATTAATTGAAAAAGGGGTTCGATTCATCCAGGTTTGGAGTGGTGCAGGGCAACCATGGGACAATCATGATGGTTTGGAAAAACAGCATAAGAAGCTTGCAGGAGATTGGGATAAACCAATTGCTGCTTTTCTTCTGGACCTTAAACAACGCGGATTATTTGACAGTACTCTTGTTCTTTGGGGCGGCGAATTTGGGAGAACCCCGGTAGCGGAAATGCCCGGGCTTAGCGGTAGAGATCACAACCATTATGGTTTTACTTGCTGGTTGGCGGGTGGTGGGGTTAAAGGTGGAACTGTGGTTGGTTCTACGGATGAGTTTGGCTTTAAAGCCGAGCAAAATCCTGTGCATGTTCATGACCTTCATGCAACAATGCTTCATTTGCTTGGGATGGATCATGAAAAACTTACGTATCGTTATGCAGGTCGTGATTTCAGGCTTACAGATGTGCATGGAAATTTAATCAACGAAATTATTGCTTGATATTGTTTAATGTTAAGTTAACGAAAAGGATAGATAGGCAATGAAAATTACAGGCATCGAATCTCACGTGTGTCATGCCCGAATGCGGAACTGGATTTTTGTCAAAGTATTGACGGATCAAGATGGGCTTTTTGGCTGGGGAGAAGCCACGCTGGAATGGCATACGCGAAGTATTGTTGGAGCTATTGATGATTTGGCAGAACTTCTTATCGGGCAAGATCCCACACGGATTGAATACCTTTGGCAGATGATGTATCGTCAGCATTTCTGGCATGGCAACGGCATTGTGCGTTCTACTGCAATTGCAGGAATCGACATTGCTTTATGGGATATTCTTGGAAAATCCCTAGGGGTTCCTTGTTCAAAGTTATGGGGTGGCCCCGTTCGTGATCATATTCGCACTTACTGTCATCTTGGCGGTGGGAAAATGGAAGATTTTTATGAAACCGCTTCCGAAGATGCCAATCGTTTTGCAGATCTTGCGCTTCAGGCGGTAGAAGATGGGTTTACGGCTTTTAAATCCATGGCGGTTCCTCCAACGCTACCTTTAGAAGGTCAAAAACCCATTCGAACAGCAGTGGCATGCGTTTCTGCGATGCGTGAAGCAGTTGGCGATTCCATTGATATCATGGTGGATTGCCATGCAAGACCATCACCCGCGATGGGGATGCAATTTGCCAAGGCTTTAGAACCATATGGTTTATATTTTCTTGAAGAACCATGCTGGCCTGAAAGCGTTGAAGGGTTAGCCGCAATAAATAACTCCGTATTCACACCGATTGCCACTGGTGAAAGGGTGACCAATCTTGCAGCCTTCAGGGATCTATTTGCGGCCCGTGCCTGTGAAATTTGCCAGTTAGATATCACACATTGCGGTGGATTAAGTGAGGCGCGACGAATAGCAGCGTTAGCTGAAGCTTATCGCATATCCTTAGCACCGCATAACCCGCAAGGCCCAGTTAGTACAGCAGCTTCCCTGGAATTCGGGTTTTCCCAACCAAGTTATATTATTTGCGAAACAGTTCATAATGATGTTCCCTGGAGGCAGGATGTTGTTGAAGAAGGTTTTATTACCGAACGAAAAGGCAGGATTGTAAAACCCAATACCAGGCCTGGACTTGGAATTAAAATTAATGAAGGCGAGTTAAAGAAACATCCATTCCAACAGGAATTACCGCAGCGTGTGTTTTATACCGATGGCAGCGTAGGTGATTGGTAATAGTCATGAAAAACAAATTAGCCGGAGTATTACCCATTGTTCATGTTCCATTTGAAGATGATGGAACAATCGATGAGAAAACCCTGAAAAAAGAAATTGACTGGATCTTTTCAGTGAAGGCCCAGGGATTAGGCACTGGGATGGTTTCTGAAATATTACGACTGACATTTGAAGAAAGAATCGTACTTACCAACCATATTGTTCAGCTTACTGAAGGCAGAGGTGCAACCTTTGCGGGGGTTGGTGCAGAAAGCACAAAGCAAGCATTGGTCTATGCCAAGGCTGCTGAAAAAGCAGGTTGTGATGGTATCATGGCGATTCCCCCAGTTACAACAAGCCTTCCAGAAGAAGCTGTTTTCGAGCATTTTCGCACACTTGCGGAAGAGGTGGATCTGCCTTTGATTGTTCAAGATGCTTCTGGTTATGTCGGCCAGGCGATTCCCCTTCGTGTTTATATTCAGTTACTTGAACTTTATGGCAACGAGAAGATTCTGTTTAAACCAGAAGCATCGCCTATCGGCCCAAATCTTTCCGCCTTACGAGATGCATCCTCAGGAAAAGCAAAAATTTTTGAAGGTTCTGGGGGAATCTTGTTGGTGGATAGTTATAGGAGGGGGATCACGGGCACCATGCCAGGTGTTGATCTTCTTGATGGAATAGTTTCATTGTGGAATGCGCTAGTTGATGGGGATGAAAAAACGACCTATCGTGTTTATTTTCCTGTTTGCGCAATTGTCGCCCTGCAATTACAGGCGGGCTTGGATGGATTTTTGGCGATTGAAAAATTCATTCTTAAGCACAGGGGGATATTTAAAAACGAAGTGCGTAGAACACCTTACTCCTGGGACCTTGACCCGGAAACTTCCTCCGAAATATTACGGTTGCTTCAAATTCTTGATAAAGCGATATCTCCGGAGCAATTGTGATGCGTTACTGGGTGCTAAGCATGCTTTGCATGGCTGCCCTGATTGCGTATGTCCAGCGTTCTGCAATCAGTGTACCTGCAAAAATCATCCAGCAAGAATTGGGTATGGATGCTGCATCCATGGGTTTGGTGATGGCTGTATGGTATTGGGGATATGCACTTTTTCAAATTCCATCAGGCTGGCTTGCAGATTATCTCGGAAGTCGAAAAGCATTGGTTTTCTATGCAATTACTTGGTCGATTTTTACTGCTATTGCTGGTTATGCTTCCAGCTATGAGCAACTTTTAATTTTCTGGGGACTCATGGGAATCGCACAAGCAGGGATATTTCCTGCATCTGCAAAAGCCATTGGTGCTTGGTTTTCAGATCGGGGAAAAGCATTTGCCTCGGGGCTTCTTGCCTCTAGCATGGCAGTAGGTGGCGCTCTGGCCCCTGCCCTCACCGCCCAACTTCTTACAAGCATGACTTGGCATCAAACCCTTTATGTTTATTGCTTACCCGGAATTATATGGGCCTTGGTTTTTTTTTACTTTGTATCAGATGTAAAAGAAACCTCGCCATCCATAGACTCGGATAATTCAAATAAAATTGATTGGAGTGTATTGGTTTCAAGCACATCCATGTGGCTGTTATGTGCACAGCAGTTTTTAAGAGCGGCCGCAATGGTTTTCTTCAGTACCTGGTTTCCACGATTCTTAGAGGAAACAAGGGGGCTAACCAATCTGGAAGCTGGCCGTATGACTTCCTGGCCTGGCATCGGAATGATGGCGGGGGGACTTTTGGGTGGCGCTTCAAGCGAGTGGATCTATAAGGCAACTGGGAATAAACGATTAAGCAGGCAGGGAATTGCCGTGATCGGGATGACTATTTGCGCTGCTCTGTTTATACTGGCTAATTTTATTACTGATACAAACACATCTGTATTTCTGATGGCGCTGGGGGCTTTCTGGGCGGCTTTTGGTGGAGTAAGCGGCTACTCAGTCGCCATCGATTTTGGTGGAAGAAACATTGCCACTGTTTTTAGCACCATGAATATGTGTGGAAATATCGGGGCGGGATTATTCCCCCTGGTGGTTGGCGGAATAATTGAGAAAAATCACAACTGGGATTTCGCCCTCTTTTTGTTTGCTGGAATTTTTGCACTCGATGCCTTGATTTGGTCTTTTTTAAACCCCAAAGGCCCCTTGTTTGGCAAGGAAGTTTCATGATTAACAAAATAGATTCACTCCAGGGCATTGGTAAAGTTGGTGTTGCTCAAACTGACATCACGCCACCGGTTGGAATTTATCATCGAATGTGGGGGGCGGCAAAGCATGATCAAGCCACAGGCGTGCACCGCCCTTTAATGCTTACCGTGCTCTATACGGAAAGCTCGGAGAATGCTTCTGATAAATTCGTTTTAATTACCATGGATCATTGCATTCTCGATGGCGCGGAAATCAATTCAATCCGCAGCTTGGTTGCAACTTCCTGCAATATAAACCAAAGCTGTATCGTGGTAAGTTTATCGCACACCCATGGTTCTGGTTGGATGTCAAGAACCCGATCGGGCCTTCCTGGTGGAGAATTTATTGGCCCTTATCTTGATGGCTTAATCCAACAATGTGCATCTGCGGCGATTAGCGCCATGAATAACAAACAGCCCGCTTTTATCACTTTTGGGGCCACCCGTTGCAACTTGGCAGCGCATCGCGATTATTATGATGAAACTTCAAAGCAGTTCGTTTGTGGTTTTAATCCCAATGGGTTCGCAGATGATACTGTTTTATTGGCGAAGATTGAAAATTCGGGCGGGAAATGTTTGGCAACTCTGGTTAATTACGCATGCCATCCAACCACTCTAGCTTGGGAAAATACAAAAATCAGCCCTGACTATATCGGTGCGATGCGGGAAATAATTGAAAAAGAAACACTTGCACCCTGCCTATTCTTGCAAGGTGCTTCAGGCAATCTCGGCCCCAAAGATGGTTTTGTTGGTGATCATAAAACCGCTGATCGTAATGGAATGCAACTTGGCTTTGCAGTTTTATCCGGACTGCAAGAACTTGCTCCAACTGGCAAATGTTTCACCTATGCAGGCCCAGTTGTTTCAGGTGCAACACTTGGAATCTGGAATTACCAACCATTACAAAAAGAGGAGCTTAATTCTAAAAAGCTATGGAAGGCTAAAGAGGTCACTGTTTTACTTCCTTATCGTGTGGATCTTCCGACTTTGGAAGAAACTAAGGCTTGGCTTCTTCACTGGCAGAAAGAAGAAGCAAATGCCCTGGCTTCGGATGATAAAATAAAAGCGAGGGATTCGAGGGCAATGATAGAGCAAATGACCAGGCAAATCACCAGGCTCTCTTCATTATCTGGCACCAAGACACATCCGTACACTTTTCTCCTTGCGATTTGGGGAGATTCATTTTGGGTATTCCTGCCTGGTGAGCTTTACCAGATGTTTCAAATTAATTTAAGGAAGCGATTTCCTAGCCATGCTGTAATTGTTGCCACCCTTTCCAATGAATGGCAACCCGGTTATTTGCCGGAAGTATCCACATACGGGTATGGGATTTATCAAGAAAAAATTGCAACTTTAGCTCCCGGGTGTCTTGAGATATTACTTGAAACCGTAACCCGTGAACTTAAGAATTTAATTTAAAACATGTAGTAAAGTGAATCAACCAGTTCGGGTGCATTACATTTTAAGTAATCTTTATAGGATCTGTTCAAGGTTACAAAATAATTCGACTTCGAACATTTCGCAGCTTTACTATAAAACTTTGAGGCATTTTGGATGAGTCTTACTTTCGTTGTATATTCCACTTCGATTTTATAGCTTATAAAACAGAAGGGCCCCACCAGTGGTCTTA
>CAZYAY010000087.1:0-11470 GCA_964646215.1 uncultured Candidatus Kuenenia sp.
ATCATTACATGGGTCGAAATCAAGAGTGAAAGTGTTTAATTTAAATAAAAAGCCCGACTGGGTTGGCAGTCGGGCTTTTTATTAGATAAACCTTCCCGAATTACTTGGCTTTCTTTTCGCCAGCTTTGATTTCGGTTACTTCGTCCTTGTCATTGGTGATTACAATGGCAGGAACGCCTTTGTCGCCAATTTTGCCAAGTTTCTTTGCAACTGCATCGTCAATCTTTGCATCTTTTGCGATTTTCAGGGTCTTTTCTTCCTTCTTAACTTTGATGGTAAGGCTGGAACCTGCTTCGTACTTGGTGATTGCACCCTTGTGTTCGCCAGCGATTACACCAAAAGCAACAAATACAACTGCAACAGCAGCTACAAACATACGACGAAACATAATATATACTCCCATTCGATAAACATTTGCCCCACCTTGGAAAAACTCCCAAGGCTGGTGATTTCAGGGCTTACTCGCCCCGATAGAAGTCACCATACCTACTAAACCCTTAAACAAAGCAAAGGTTTCCTAGTTATAATATAATTTTGCAGTTTTTTACTAAAGCTCAAGCCTAAACTCTACTTTATTTCAGAAATGTCCAATTATGATAATTGGATTAAAACGGCCCTAATCCCTTTCTTATAGTCCTAGTTTAACCGCCCATTTCGCTGCAGATACCAAGCTACTTTCGTCGGCTTTTCCTTTCCAGGCGATATCGTAGGCGGTGCCATGCGCAACACTGGTTCGAATAATTGGCAAACCAGCCGTAATGTTTACCGCTCTGCGTTGGCCTAGCAGTTTCAAGGCGATGTGGCCTTGATCATGGTACATTGCGACAACCCCATCAAATTCCCCCTGGCTAGCCCTTAAAAATAGAGTGTCCGCAGGGATCGGTCCTGAAACCAGCATCCCTTGTTGCTTGCAAAGATTAGCAGCAGGTTGAATGATGGTTTGCTCTTCGTTGCCAAAAAGGCCACCATCGCTGCCATGGGGATTAAGCGCTGCGATTGCAATGCGAGGGGTACGGCCCAAAACTTTGGTGAGTAAATTTTCCAGGAGTTGGGCTCTTGCAACAATTCTTTCGACACTAAGCTCATCGAAAATATTTCTCAATGCGAGATGCAAAGTAACATGGGCAACCGCCAATTCCGGGAGTGCCAAAATCATGACATGTTCAGGAACCTTGGTTCTAGATGCCAATATTTCGGTGTGCCCTGGGTAATCAAGCCCCGCAAGATGCAGGCCTTCTTTGTGAAGTGGTGCAGTAACAATCGCGTTGGCTCGTTTTTCAAGCGCCCAATCAATCGACTGGATTAAATAATCATGGGCTGCCTGGCCTGCAGATGCATTTATATTGCATATATTAACAGTAGATAGGTCTGCTGTTTTGATCTTGGCGCAGCTTATCAGGTCTGATTTTGGCGTTGCCTGTTCCGGTTCATTGATAATCTGGACTTTCGCGTTTTTACCGACTAATAGAATGGCTTTTTCGAGCCATGCGGGATCACCCACCACCACGGGTTCGCAAAAAGCAAGAATTTCGTCCCATGCCTTGACGATGATTTCGGGTCCGACCCCGGCAACGTCCCCCATGGTGATCAGGATTTTGGGTTTTTGTTTACTCGAATGATTCATTGTTTGGCCACCTTGATTTTGGATTAGTTTGCACAAAGCATGGCGAGTAATTTTTCCATGAGTGTTTTGGGGGGGATCTGGCTTCCCCCTTTCATTCCCATGTCTGTTTCAATGAGCCATGTTAAAACCTTGTTGATTTTTTTTCGTCCGATTTTACGAAGTTGAGCTTCGGCACTGGTTTTTGTGAAACTGAAAAAACCCGCTTTTTCCAATGCAAAAGCCATGGGTTTATCTTGCATTGCAAACCTTCCAGCGTAGGCCAACTTTCTGAGTTGGGCACTAAATGCCCCCAGAAGTTTCATGGGTTCTTCGCCTTGTTCAAATAACTCAAAGAGTAACGTAAATGCTGCTTTTTGATTGCCTTGCCCGATGTGATCAAACAGTACCCAGATCTTTTCAACATGCCCCAGGCCAACAAGTAAATCAACATCCTTGGCGATTATTTTTGGATTATCGGCAGCATAACAGGCGAGCTTTGCGATTTCTTGATCCAGTCGACCCAGGTCGGGGCCGATTAATTCAACCAGCAAGTTTGCAGCATCGTTTGCGAATGGTTTTTCATGAATGTTTTTAGCCTGTGCAATGCACCAGGCAACAAGTGCTTCCTTGCGAACGGGTGCCTCGCAGGTGATTAAAGCCTCCTTGGCCAGCATCTTTGATAATTTGGTGTTGGAAGGCCAGGAAGAAGTTTCAAGAATCAGAACTCCGTTGGAACTTGGAGCTTGGAAATATTTTTCGAGGGCGGGCCTGTTCTTGCTTATGAAATCATCTGCCTGTTCCACCCATGCGAGCCTTTTACCACCAAAGAACGAAAGCGTGGTCAGCTCTTCCCTGACTTCCGCAAAGGAGGTTTTATCACCCACGAAAGATGCCAATCCGAGGTCTTCGTTACCTGCGAGGATTTGCTGCTTGAGGGCCTTTCCTGCTTTTCTGTGCAGATAGTCCTCGGAACCAGTGATTACATAAACTGGTTGCAATTGAAGTTTTGCCTGGTCTTTTAAGAACTGTTCAACTTCCATTAAATTTCCCAACTGAATATCGGTTCATGATATTCATGCTACTTTGTCGCGGGGGAAAATCGAGACTATTTTGGCTTAACTGGATTTGTTGGAAAGGTGGGCATTCCCTCAGATCCAAACCCCGGAAAGGAAGTGGGGTTGGCTGGTGCTGCGCCATTGTTGCTTGGAATGGTGCTTGAAGGAGTGCCAGGAAAAGAACTAGTTGGCTTGGGCGCTGGTACCGCAGGGATATCTTGATTGATGGGATTTGCAGGTGGAGTATAGCCACCGCCTCCTGCCGGGGTGGTATAGCCTCCGCCCCCTACTGGAGATACATCCACGCCTGTAACTCTGGCCTTGGGGGTGGATAAGTCCACTTTCACCGCAGCGGTGGTTTCGGCTGAACCGATATTTCCTGCAAGATCTGAAGCCTCAACCCGTATAAAAAACTGATAAGGCAGTCCTTCCCCTGGCATCCGCCATACATATCTTCCTGTATTGGGAAGATTAGGAACAGCAACGACCCAAGGGCCTTCGGGTGTTTTAGCATAAGAAATATTTACTGGATTTGGCCCGAGGTATTTGTCTGAAGCAGTCCATGTTACGCTGAGGTTTCCTTGATCAATGCCCCGGCCAACATCCACGCCGATGAGTTTAACCATTGGTTTAGTTTCATCAACTTCGACCCAGAATTGGGGAAGGTCGCCAGATTTTGGTGGATGTTCGCCAAGGTCAACTCCACTTCGGGCAACGAGGGTAAACCCATAACGGCCTTCTTCGGGTACATCAACAATGCACGGGGGTAGTTTGGGTGCATCCTGATCATACTTACGCCAGACTTTGCCACCATCGCGGGTTACATAAACTTCAACGCGCGAGATATCAGAAGGGCCAACATCGTCAATTTTGTAATTAAGCTGGAACCTTCGACTTTTTACCATGGATATATTGCCTTTGCCCGATCCACTTTCCTGCGATGTACTACCAGCCCTGGTGCCATTTGGTTGAATGACGATGGAGCTTTCACCGAAATTTCCACATTTATCCCTTACAGTAAGATGAACTTCGATATTTCCAGAAGTTCCTGGGTTCCAAACATGCTGCCCTTGGGCAATTTGTTGTGCAGATAAAGGCACCCAATCCTTGCCATCAGAATTCCGAAATTCCAGCCTCATGCTGGAAAGATCCAAGGTTTCATCTCGCAGATCCCAATCGATGGAGGCGGAACCATCTTTGAAAAGGCCCCTAAGAACAACCGAGGGCGCGGTACTATCAATGCAAACTTTTAAAGAAGGCTGTGCGATGTTGATATTTGCAGGAACCATTCTGCCATCAATTTCCTGACTTTGCACACAGAACCAATACCAGCCATCTTTCTGGGCCCGGAAAAGGAATTGTTTTTGCGTGGGAAGTGCGGTGCCTACATGGGCGTAGGTCTTGCCAAAATCTTCAGAAACATGAAGTAGGATTTTTTGAATCTTGGTGTCAGCGGGGTTCGAAGAAAAAGGAATAATGAACGCCGCATCTCTTGAATAATAGGTGTCCGTGGGTGGTGCAGCATCGGTAAACGAAGTGCAAATAAGGCAATAAAACGCCAGCAAAGCGGCGGAAGCGGAGGAGTCAGTAATTTTCCGCAAAAGAGCCATTATCATGTCCATAGGAAAGAAAGCGTTTGTTCTGACAGTGCCAGAAATAACGGCTTCCTTAAATATCGACAGATTGGTTGAAAATCTTAAGGAATTAGCAAAAGAGTATTTGCTTAAACGAAATAGTAATATCAGGGTCTTTTACAAATGCTATTTTTCAAGCGCTAAATGGTAGAGCGCTTGAATTGGCCGATTACATAGCGATCTATCAAGGCCTTGATAAATTCAGGCGGAACAAACGCCAATACCAAGGTTATCATGCACAAGCTGAAGGTGGTTAAGCCCATCAATAGGCCGATTCCAGTATGAAGCATGATAGAGCCACAAATCATGAACCATTTTAATTTGCGATTCCACACCAGAAAAGGGAATGAAGATTCAAGAACAATGGTGTACACGCAACCTATCGTCATTATGATTTCCCAAAGCACTTTATGCTTCGTAAGGAAAACAAGCAATGAGGTATAAGCGGAAATATGCATTGGATTGAAGGAGTAGTTGGCTAAAACGCCCCAAAGCGCGGTGCCATTCCACCAGGAGGATCCTTGTAATTTGGAAGTTGCGGCGGCAAAGTAAATGATGCAGAAATGAATTTGAATCATGCGGGTGACAAAATTTGAAAGTACAAGAGGTTGTGGGGATTCGTTCCAGTTGGGGTCGCCTGCTTTTTTTCTGCGCAGTTTTTGGAAATAATGATCGAGCGAATAGATCTCCCCGCCCGGCGCAAGCATCATGTAAAAAAGCAGGATTACGATCATCGCATCCATTCCGAAAAGTCCGGACGGTGCCCTGTGGACATATGCCAATGCTCCAATCCATGAAATAATCGCAGTTGTCCTGGAGAATAACCCCACAGCCATGCAGAAATTCGCAGTCAGAAAGCCGAGGTGAAAAGCCCAGATCCAGAAAGGGCTTGTAACATGATAAAAAATAGACCAGCTAAGATTGGTTTTGGTGATTTCAATTGTGTTTTCAGACCACTCAGGCGCCATCACATACATGGGCGTATCTTTTCTGAAATGATCCGCAAGAGCTTGGTTTACAATCCCATCCGGGCCAACAAAAGCTAGTAATTCAAAGCTGTAGCACAAGGTGATGTAAAAAATCAAACACCCGGTTAAAAGGCGCATTAATCCAATGGTATTTGGTGCAACAGGCTTGAACCAAAAACTATCAAATTGTTCGAGCCATCCTTGTGAATCTTCAGGATTATCCTTGATGTAGTTCGCATTTGAAGATGAACTGGAAGTTCGATCAAAAATAGAATTCTTTCCGCTATTATTGGTACTCGACCTGCCCCCATTGATGGAACTTGAAGAGCCTTCGCCTAAGGTACTCATGGGTTGCCACCTTCCTTTTCTGGAATAGCTTTTACATCCCCAGCATGAATATCAAGAGAATGATTCAATGTTGAGGGTTCATTGGGATTGGCATTTCGTGTAATGGGTAGCAGAAAATACAAAAAAGCATCGTTAGGATCAATTAGGTTGCCATTTTTATCAAAGCTTCCCATGAAATATGGGTAATACAATGTGGGATCCAAGGCGCTTTCCCCTCGAGACATATCTGTGGGAGTAATGATGCTGTGGGTGACCCTGTAAATTTTAATATTGTCGATGTTGACGTTGGGTTTATCGGAGGGGTGGGAAAATTTTTTGGTCAGGTATAGGGCATAAGATGCCAGCATTCTTTTTGAATAATCTGCAGGTTCCTTGAACATGTAAGATTGCGACATTGATCGATTAAGGGGAGTAATCTGAGGTTGATTTGCCAAACCTGCGAGATTTCGCCTTTGCAACTTTTCCTCCCAATTTTCCGGGGTGTTGCTACTGGCAACATTGGTGCTTTCCGTGACTGAAAGCATGCGCTGATAATGCATTTGAATCGGGCTTTCAGTTCGGTTGGGGATTTTAAACCAGCGGAAAGTACCATCCTCATATTGGATCTTGGACCAAAGAAGCACGGGTGGGCCGGGTTCCGGGGAGTAAAAATGATAAGCGTTATTTAAATAGGCAAAAGTTAAATAATGTCTGAAGTAATAAGCCCAAAGATTGGTTGCAAGCCATGAAGCAGGGGCATTGGGTGGCTCTATTGATGTGACAGCGGTAACAATACTGGCAAAATGAAATAATACAAAACAGATTGCGGTGGTTTTTTTTGCCAACAGAGGCAGCAATGCAAAGATTCCCACAAAGAATGAGACTGCGGTAAAAACCGAACTTGCCAGAATAAGCGAATCCCAACTCGAATCCATTGAATTGGTTGTGATAAAAAGTGTCAGTGATAATCCAAAGGTGGTGAGTGCTAGAACCCCATTGGAAATGTTGCCATGAAGGTTTTGAGCGCAGGCTATGCTGAAGCCAGAAAGCGCAACGATAAACCCAATAATCAAAAGGCTAGCCTTGAATGTTACAAGATTGGGAAAAAGGGTGTTTAATCCGAAAGACAAAAGAGTCAAAAAGATAGCGGTTGCTACCCAAAGAGTCGGTTTTTGCAGTAAATTCATAAATAAGACCTCCTTCTCCATATTAGACAATTCGACATTATAATGTAAATACCTAAATGAAGTCAGTACTTCTTTATGCATAGCAAATGGCTTGAATCACAAAAGTCCTAATAATTGAAAAAGCCCAACCATTTTGTGACACCCACACAAATGCATAATCAAAAACAATTTTAGTGGCCTTTTGTACACAAAGATTGAAAAATCTGGAATTATTCCAATAAGTAGTCAATTGATTATTAACCTAGTGCCTGTAACACTTTGCCTAAATATGAAAACTGATACAATCAGAAAAATCGTTAAAATCTACCTATTCTTCTTGCCATTCACTTTTTAGCCTTCTAACATCACCAAATCGATATGTATCGATACTGTCAACTCTTGGAATGGAATCCATACGGTTATCATTTGAATAGCAAAGGCTTGCTTCTTCAAGAAGTGGCAGTTTGTATTTTGTTCCAGGGATTGTTTATTAGCGTTTCAAGGAAGGAACCTAGTCTGGAATTGTTTAGGAAGACTTTTAATAGTTCTTCTTTTTTTTCAGGAGGTTTTGATGATTAGTTTTATTCTTGCAATAGGTTTGGGTCAGGCGGTTGCTGGCGCTGATTGCCCAGGTGGCGTTTGCTCCGCATCAAGCTCTTCTGTAGGTAGTTCTTGCTCCTCGGGCAGTTGTTCCTCTTCTTCAAGTGGTAAATTGTTTCGTCGAGGCAGATCCAGCGGTGGTTCTGTAGCCATGGTTCCTTCCAGCCCAGTTGTTGCCAAGGAAGAAAATAAGACAGCAGAAGCACCAAAGGCTGTTGAATCAATGGATTCTTCAAGTTCCCGTAGGAAAGGCCTTCTTAGCTTCCGCCGATAATAATGTTTTGTTCAGCCACGGATTTACGAATCCTTAGGCGAATAAGATAGATAGCCATGGAAGAGATAACCCTGTTAAATCAAGGGTTATCTTTTTTGTGTTTCAAAACCTTGCCATTGTCTGAATGCTTGTGGGAAATCAGTGGTGATTCCATCCACACCCAGATGGATGAGTTGGTCCCAGTCACCTGGTGTATTCGCAGTCCAGGGTAATACCTTGAAATGATTCGCATGCATTTCTTGGATGATGTTTTTGTTTAAGGTGTCAAATTTCGGGCAGAATAACGAAGCCCCTGTTTCGATCATTGCGCGAATAATATCCAATTGGATTGTGCCATCCGAAAGTAGTCCCAAAGTGCAACCCGGTAAGACTTTTTTAGCCTGCATTAAAATAGTGTGATCAAACGATCGCAGGACTACGCGGTTCAGTGCGTTTCTTTTTACGATTTGTTCTTGAATAATATGCAGGATGATTTCACTTTTACAGTTGAGAAAGGGAAGCTGTTTTATTTCCAGGTCAAAGCAGAGTAAGTCCGCGGCTTTTTGCTGTTCGATTGTTTTGCCTGTTTCCTTTCCTGCGGCACCTGCATAGAAATCGACAAAGTCAAACAACTGACTCAAGGTGGGTGGTGCCCAGCAATTTAAATTGTGCAACTTGCAGAAAATGTTTGAGACAGGCCCGATGATAAATTCCTGTAGTGGAAATCTTTCGTTTTTTTGCGGGGCAGTTTTAAATACAGCCTGCAATGCCTCAAGGTTGAATTCGTTTATCTGGAAATGGTGTTTGGATTGGGGCAGTTGAAAAAAGTGATCATGGAATAAAACCACTTGTTCATCAGCACAAAGATGTAAATCTGTTTCGATTGAATCAGCCAGACAATCAATTGCAAATTCGAGCGAGGTAAAAGTGTTTTCAGGCCTGTTGCCCCTTGCGCCACGATGGCCCTGCAAATGTAGTTGCATGGTTTATCCCTAATCAAGGATTGGGTTTTCTAGAGGTTGGAAATCAACCACTTCAAGGCTGACCGATGTAAAGCCATTCCACTCATTAAGTTTGGGGGTAAATGCCAGCGAGATAATCCCGCCATTTGACATCAACTCTTCTTTTCTTTTACCCATGCGGAAAGCTATTGCCCAAAGTTTGACACCCGCTTGTGAAACTTGAAAGCGAAGGTGAAGCCCATCCGTGCCAACAAGTGTGGGCTCTTTTTCAATATTCAAGTTGGTGGCCAGGTAGATTGGTTTTTTGTTGCCCATGCCATATGGTTCAAGTTGATCGAGGTCTTTCACCAAAGAGTGGGTCAAAGCCGATAATGGAACTTCTGCATCCAGGATTAATTTGGCAGGCTTCATGCCATCGGGATATTTTTCTGTTACAAGGCTGCAGAGCTTTTTACGCAGCAAAGGTATTTTATCTTTTTCAATTTGCAGGCCTGCAGCAGCGGCATGCCCTCCAGCACGCACTACAAGCGATTCGCAGTCAGAAAGAAGTTCATGAAGCTTAACCATGCCTCCGGATCTACCTGAACCAGACCATATGGTTGCCGAATCTTGAAAGGGTTCCTCTTCGGTTGATGGTTCCGCGATTGTGGGGGCGACAGGGGCAGCCAGAACAATGCAGGGTTTGCCGTATTCTTCTGTAAGCCTGCCAGCAACTACACCGATAATGCCAGGATGCCATGTATTGCCTGCAAGAACCAGAAAAGGATCGTTTATGAATTCTTCCGATTCAGCAAGTTCTTTGGCTTCAGCAAGAATTTGTCTTTCGATTTTTTGTCGTTGTTTGTTTTGGTCAGAAAGGAATAGTGCTATTTCCCTGGCTTGATCCATGCGGTTGGTGATCAATAGGTCAACCACAAGTTGTGCGCATCCAATTCTGCCCGCCGCATTAAGCTTTGGAGCAAGGTTGAATCCAATATCAGTGGAATTCAGTTTCCTTTTCTCAGTGAGGTTACTTTCCTTGACCATTGCCTGAAGTCCAAAGTTGGCAGACTTGGTAAGGCGTTCCAATCCGCTTCGAACCAGAATTCGATTTTCATCAAGTAAAGGTACAACATCCGCAACAATACCAAGTGAGGCAAGACTAATGGCTTCCACCAGAAAATCTCTGAGGAAACCCTCAACCTTGGAATTTCCGCTATGAAGAACAGCGATCATCCAAGCAAGCTTTAATGCTACAGCGGAACCAGAAAGCTCACCGAAGGGGTAGGTGCTGCCAGGAAGCCTCGGGTGAACGACTGCAGCGGCTTCGGGAATGGTGGGCTTCATTTCATGGTGGTCGGTAATAATTAATTCGATGTTTAAGGATTTGGCAAATTTAGCTTCTTCGATACTTGCGATTCCACAATCAACAGTAATGATTTGTTGAACCCCAGATTGGGCAAGGGCTTGTAGGGCCTTGGAGTTGAGCCCGTAGCCCTCCTCAAGACGCTTGGGGACGTAAAATCTTGGGTTGCCTCCAAGAATGCGAAGTAACCTTAGTAGGATAGCAGTCCCAGAAATGCCATCCGCATCATAATCTCCGTAGACGCAAATAATTTTCCCCGTCTTCAAAGCTTGCAAAATCAGTGTTGCAGCATCCAAGGCCCCAGGAAGAAGAGCTGGATCATGCAGCCCTTTTAATACTGGGTTAAGAAAACGATGTGCGTTTTCAGCAGAATCAATTCCACGATTTATAAGAAGCTGAGCAATGACAGGAGATAGCTTGGCTTTTTTTGCAAGGCTTGTGCAAAGGTCGGTATCATGAGCCAGCAAAACCCATTTCTTTGAAGCAGACAAAAAACACTTCCTTTTAAAATCGAAGTTACACTTGCAAACCAATTCAGCAACATTTCTTTGTAGTCACATTTTCTTATTGTAAGTGAGTTTAACTGTTTGGAAGTTATTAACAAGGATGTAATCGTAGCTTGCCTAACTTAGCCAATCAGATTCACCCTAATTATGCGCAAGATCTAACAAAATAATGCCGATAAAAAATGACAGATGATAGTTAACTGTTAATCTTTAAAAAGTGAAGAAAGAATAAAATGATTCGTTTTACTTATTACGCTTTTTTATCACTTTGCATCTTGTCTGGGATCTTTTACGGGAACTAAATCTTATTCCGTATCCGGTGTAAAACTTGATTAATTTAAAATAGAAGATCTGGGTAATTCATTTCGCTGTTTGAAAAAATCACCACATCAATAAAAGTAAATGCTTAACGCCTAAAACGATTGTGAGTAAATCGTAAGATAGGTAATTAAACGCATTTTGAGATAAAACATAGAGCAAAAATTACGACTTAAGGTTTATGCAGTTAGAATTTCATCCAGCTTAGCAAAGTTTGGATGCTGAATGCCATATGTCTGCCTGGGGTTGAAAACCAATTTTTAATGTGCCATAAGTCTATTCATATTAAGTTATTACGGCGATTTTTAAGATCTAGCTGTTGGCTTTGGCGATAAAAAACACGCAAGATTAACATCAAGAAAAAGAGAAGTGGGGATGCATGGGTAATATTAAAGCTTTTTACCTATGTGACAGGTAAATCTAGGTAGGAAAAACAAGGGGGATACACAGAAGATAGGGGGGAAAAAGTTTTTGGGAAACTTATTCAAGCCGGGAAAGATTAGGTGCCGAAAGAATAGTTGTAAAGTGCGAGATCTAAGTTTTTAGAGACATAAACGAGGATCTCCGCTTTGAGAGACGGAAGAGGAACAGGGCAGGCAGAGGCCCACAAGCTCGGTCGGGATTGTCTCGCTGGGATGGGGCTTGTTGCTAATAATTATGTCTCTATATGGAGGTGTTGATTCGTGAACGCTGCTTTTTTACTTTTGACCACAGCATGGGTTGCTGGTGCTGA
>CAZYAY010000088.1:0-11237 GCA_964646215.1 uncultured Candidatus Kuenenia sp.
ATTGCGAAGATCTTCCATCATCTGCTTGGTGATCGCCTTACTTGCATTGGTCCAAAGGTCGATAACATTATTGTAGCGTTCGCGTTCAGTAATATTGCCTTTGTCGTAATTTTTACGAATCTTTTCGACATCTTTTTCAGCTTCAAGAAGAATCTTCTCTTTAGTATCAGGAGTACGAAGATCATCTGTGGCAAAGGAAAGACCTGATCTGGTGGACTCGCGGAAACCGATTTCCTTCATACGATCAAGAAGCTCGATGGTAGCTCGTCTACCAAGTGCTTGGTAGCACTCAGCAATGATGCGGGAAAGATTCTTGGTTGAAAGAGCAAGGTCATAAAAGGCCATGCGATCATCAAGAATGTTGTTAAAGATCACGCGTCCAACGGTACTGGTAACCAGTCCATTGGATTTTCTTGGAAGTTCTTCAACCTTGGTTTTATCTTTTTCAAAACGAATTTCCGAGATGAACTTCTTGTGGATGGGGAGGCGCACATGAATGCGGGCATGAATACCGATTTTGCGCAGATCAAATGCGGTGAAAACTTCCTTGGTGCTGGCAAAAGTTTTGCCTTCGCCTGATTCTCCACTTTCGCCCATCTCGCCTCTGGTTGCGGTCAAGTAATAGCAACCCATAACGATGTCCTGGGAAGGACTGATAATGGGCTGGCCATTGGCAGGGCTGAAAATGTTATTGGTGGACATCATCAGCACGCTTGCTTCAACTTGTGCTTCAATTGAAAGAGGCAAATGCACTGCCATCTGATCGCCGTCGAAGTCTGCATTAAAACCTTTGCAAACCAAAGGATGGATGCGAATGGCATTACCTTCAATAAGTACAGGTTCGAAAGCTTGGATACCCATACGATGCAGGGTGGGTGCGCGATTTAAAAGAACAGGATGGTTCTTGATAACTTCCTCAAGAATATCCCAAACATGATCATCTTTTCTTTCGAGCATTTTCTTTGCTGATTTGATCGTATCAGCATGGCCTAATTCTTTAAGCCTTCGAATGATGAACGGTTGGAATAATTCCAAGGCGATCTTTTTGGGCAGACCGCACTGGTGCAATTTAAGTTCTGGACCAACAACGATCACCGAACGAGCGGAATAATCGACGCGCTTACCCAGAAGGTTTTCACGGAAGCGACCTTGCTTGCCTTTGATCATGTCGGTGAGGGACTTTAACGGCCTGTTACTTGATCCAAGTACAGGTCGCTTGCAACGGCTGTTGTCAAACAGGGAGTCAACAGACTGCTGAAGCATGCGCTTTTCATTTCGAATGATAACTTCAGGCGCATTGAGGTCGACCAATTTCTTAAGACGATTATTACGGTTGATAATACGGCGATAAAGATCATTAAGATCTGAAGTCGCAAAGTTGCCACTATCAAGCAAAACCAGAGGACGAAGATCTGGTGGAATGACGGGGGTGCATTCGAGCACCATCCATTCGGGTTTATTTTGTGGGCCACCCAATCCGGAATCACGGATTGATTCGACTACTTTAAGCCTTTTAACAAGGTCTTTAAGCTTTTGCTTGCTTGGCTTTTCTTTCTTTTCTTCAACGTCCAGGCGTTTTCTTAAATCGATTGAAAGATCGACAAGGTTCAGCCCGGTAAGAAGTTTACGGATAGCCTCAGCGCCCATTTCCGCTTTAAAATTATCACCATAATTATCACGACTCTTGCGGTACTCATCTTCGGTGAGGAGCATGCTTTTCTTGAGTGGGGTTTCACCGGGATCGGTGACTACATAGTCTTGGAAGTAAATAATCTTTTCCAAGCTGGTTGTTTTCATATCCAGCAAGGTTCCAAGGCGGGAAGGCATAGCCTTAAAGAACCAAATATGAACAACAGGGGCAGCAAGTTCGATGTGGCCCATGCGTTTTCTACGCACACGGCTATGGGCGACTTTGACACCGCAACGATCGCAAATCATGCCTTTGTATTTCATACCGCGGTACTTGCCGCATGAGCATTCCCAATCTTTTTCAGGCCCGAAAATTCGTTCGCAAAAAAGACCATCTTTTTCAGGTCGATAAGTTCGGTAATTGATTGTCTCGGGTTTCTTTACTTCGCCAAATGACCAATTACGAATGTCATGAGGACTAGCAAGACTGATGCGAACTGCACCATAGTCATTAATACGATCATAAGAACTATCACCATTATTAGCATTGCTCATAGATAGCATCGCCTCCGCAGTGAAGAATCCGGTAAAAACCCGGCCGACCTATAGGGAAAATCTCAATAAATAACACAAACCCTGACTTGGTTAACAAACAAAGCCAGGGTGTAAATTAACTATAATCGCTTCTTTTCCAGTTGCATGTTCAAAGCCAAGCCACGAATTTCATTAGTTAAAACATCGAAGCTTGCAGGTGTGCCAGCTTCGAGGGTGTTTTCACCTTTAACCATGGATTCATAAATCTTGGTTCTGCCTTCAACATCGTCACTCTTGACGGTAAGAAGTTCTTGAAGGATGTAAGCAGCACCGTAAGCTTCAAGAGCCCATACTTCCATTTCCCCAAAGCGCTGTCCACCGAAGCGGGCTTTACCACCAAGGGGTTGTTGGGTAATGAGTGAATAGGGACCAGTTGCCCGGGCATGCACTTTATCATCAACAAGGTGATGCAGTTTAAGCATGTAAATATAACCGACGGTGACAGCCTGTTCGAATCTTTCGCCAGTTCTACCATCAAACAAGTAGCTTTTGCCGGAAACAGGCAATCCGCATTCTTTCAAGACATCCCGAATTTCTTCTTCGGTTGCTCCATCGAATACAGGGGTAATCGCCTTAAATCCAAGCTTTGAAGCTGCCCATCCAAGGTGGGTTTCAAGAATCTGCCCCACATTCATACGACTTGGAACACCAAGGGGATTTAAAAGAATATCTACAGGCGTACCATCAGCAAGATAAGGCATATCTTCAACAGGTAAAATCTTGGAGATAACACCCTTGTTACCATGGCGACCAGCCATTTTGTCACCAACAGAAATCTGTCGTTTTGCAGCAACATAAACCTTGACCATCTGTTGAACGCCTGGGGGAAGTTCATCACCCATTTTAAGGATGTTGAGCTTGCGATCCTTTTCGTCAAACAAAGTATTCAAGCGTTCGCGATGTCTGCCATATACTTCGACACAATCTTTTTTCCGTTCTGGGCTGCGAATATCGAGCCTGTCCATGGTGAAGTGCTGGGCAAGATCAAGCAAGGCTTTCTCATCCTTATCAGTGGAAGATTTTCCTGCGAAATCCTTGACCAGATTTTTATCAAGAACGCCACCCAACTCGGTAAGCATCGAACGAAATTCTTCGATGATCATCTTGTTATAATGAGCTTCTTCATCACGGGATTCTTTATCGAGCTTCTTTCTTTCCTCATCAGTCATGCTGGATTTACGACAGAATCTCTTCGATTCTGTAACAATCCCTTCAATGCCTGATGGCACTTCAAGGCTGTCGTTTTTAACATCTTCGCCAGCACGGCCAAAGATTGCATAAAGCAACTTTTCTTCAGGAGTAAGTTCACTCTTGGATTTGGGGGACACCTTGCCAACAAGAATGTCGCCTGGTTGAACATAAGTACCAATACGAACCACGCCATGCTCATCAAGGTTTGCAAGGGCCTTGGGTGAAACATTGGGGATATCGCGGGTAAACTCTTCCTTACCCAGTTTGGTTTCACGAATTTCAATTTCAAAATGCTCAATGTGAATACTGGTGTACGTATCGTTATGAACCAGTTTCTCACTGATGATGATTGCATCTTCAAAGTTATAGCCATCCCATGACATGAATGCGACAAGCACATTTCTGCCTAGGGCGAGTTCGCCATGACTGGTGGCAGCACCATCAGCAAGCACGGTACCCTTTTTAACTTTTTGACCAAATTTGATCAGAGGCCTGTGATTCTGGCAGGTATGTTCGTTAAGACCAACGAACTTGCGAAGAATTAATTCGCGATACCCAGATTGAGCTCGTGCACGATCAAGAACACTGCCTTCACCAGTGTCGGCAAGTTTGTGATGGCCAACAATAATACGATCGGAATCAACATAAGTGATGTAGCCATCGAGCGGTGATTTAAGAACCATGCCGCTGTTATAAGCAACATCTTTCTCAAGTCCGGTTGCAACAAGTGGAGCCTCGGTAATTAAGAGAGGAACCGCCTGCCTTTGCATGTTGGAACCCATCAATGCACGGTTTGCATCGTCATGTTCCAAGAATGGAATAAGACCAGCAGAAACACCGACCATCTGCTTGGGGCTGATGTCGATGTATTCGATATCATCTGCGCCAACCTGTTTGAAGTCACCTTCATGGCGGGCGATGATTCGCTCTTCAGTAATTTTTTGGCCATCGGATGGGGCATCCGCTGGGGCAAGGTTAGCAAGAGCTTCTTCATCAGCACGCAACCATTTGACATCGGTTGTCAATTTGCGTTTTTTGATGGACCTGTAAGGAGTAATAAGGAAACCATAATCATCAACCCCGGCATAAATGCTAAGGTGGGAGATAAGGCCGATATTAGTACCTTCAGGAGTCTCAATTGGGCATATTCTGCCGTAGTGCGAAATGTGAACATCGCGTACGTCGAAGCCGGCCCTTTTTCTGTTCAAACCACCAGGCCCAAGGGCAGAAAGTCGCCTTTCGTGCGTCAACTGGGACAATGGATTGGTCTGATCAACAACCTGGCTAAGTTCACCACGACCAAAGAAGTATTCAATGGCTGCGGAAATACTCTTGGGATTGATCAACTGCCTTGGAGTCATATCCGTTTGTTCGCGCATGCTCATACGCTCTTGAACGGTACGCTTTAATTTAAGAAATCCCTTGCGCAACTCATCAGCGGCAAGTTCGTCAATAGTTCTCACGCGCCTGTTACCAAGATGATCGATATCATCAGCATAACCTTCTTTGGCACGCAATTTAAGAACATACTTGATGGCATTAAGGAAGTCGATGGAACGCAAGGTCATTTCAGACTCTTGGATCTCCTGGTCGAACTTTCGGTTCAGCCTGAAACGACCAACTTTACCCAATCGATATCTGCTTGGATCCTGGAACTTTTCTTTGAAGAGTTCCTTGGCCTTTTGCAGTTGGGGAGGATTACCGGGACGAAGCCTTTGGTAGATTTTAAGCAATGCTTCTTCGTGAGTATTCGTAGCATCATCTTTCAAAGATGCCATGATAATCGGGTCTTTGGAAGCCTTAAGGATGGTGATTTCCTTGACACCGGTCAAAGAAATGGCATTAACTTTTTCTTCGGTAAGAATTTCGCCACTCTCAGCGTAAATCTCACCAGTTTCAGGATCAATCACATCCCCAACCACTTGGGCAGCCTTAAGTCTGGCTTTGCCTGCAGCAGTCATTTTTACAGCTTCGGTTTCGTAAAATTCCTTGATGATATCCGCATCGGTGGAATAATTAGGATCCATGGCACGAAGTAAAGTCATGGCAGAAAACTTACCAGACTGATCAATTCGGACGCTTAATGCATCCTTCTTCGTCACATTGATTTCGATCCAACTACCACGCTCAGGAATAATTCTGCAGCTATGGAGTTCTTTGTCACCATCGATTGTTTTCTGGAAATCAACACCAGGAGAACGATGCAATTGACTGACAACAACGCGCTCAGCACCATTGATGATGAATTCACCACCACCAATCATGATTGGCATTTCACCAAGAAACACTTCTTCTTCAACGGGTTGTTCTTTTTCTAGGCGAAGCCAAACTTTAAATGGCCTGCCGTAGGTCAGCCTTAGCTGCCTGCATTCATCAGGGCCAAAACGAGGTTTGCCCAATTCGTATCGAAGATACTGAAGACGAATCGTCTTGTCGTAGCTTTCGATCGGGAAAATTTCTTTAAGAACGCCTTCCAAACCAGAAGCATCACGTTTTTCAGGATGTACATCAAGCTGTATAAATCTATCGTAAGATTTAGTCTGGATGTCGGTTAATGAAGGAACATCAATCGTATCGCCAAATCTACCAAAGTTTCTAACAACTTCTGGGGTGATTGTGCGTTTTGAAGTAATGGGCATGGCAAATAGCTCCTACCCTTGGTGGATTCCAAGCAAAGTTCAAAAATGCCGACAGGTACGAAAGAGGTGACAAACCAAAAACGTTCCCAAGTCAGCCCAACGGGAACATCAAAAATTAATAATAAAAACCGGGGGACTCAATAACTTTAAAACAAAGCCAGCACACTTAATTACAAACTGGTTTAAACCGATATAGACATTACCAAGATTTTTTGGCATAAGATAAAATCTCCCAAAATAGCTAAAGCCAGGTAAATTAACCTGGCTAAGTGCCTTAGTAAAATCAAATAACTCGTTAATAAGATATACTTTTGCTGACATATTTAAGTGAACTATCCCTTTCAAACAGCAGCAATTCTAAATAAAGGGAATCCATTTCCTAAATTCAGAGCAGATATCAGACAATACAAGTATTTCGTATTAAACCACAAGAACCAAGCTTTTCCAAATAAAAAACAAAAATCAATTCCGGAGAACATCTTTAATTTCTAAAGAAGCTATCCGGAATCAAAATTATGTTGCCTACTTCAAGCTTACTTTTGCGCCAGCATCTTCAAGCTTTTTCTTAACGGTTTCAGCTTCATCCTTAGCAATGTTTTCCTTAACATTCTTTGGAGCGCCTTCAACCAAATCCTTGGCTTCTTTCAAACCGAGACCTGTGATTTCACGAACAACCTTGATGATGCTGATTTTCTTGTCAGCAGCAACAACGCCATCTAAAACGACGGTGAATTCGGTTTTTGCAGGTGCAGCTTCAGCGCCTGCACCACCACCACCAGCGGCAGCCATAACGACGGCACCACCAGCAGCAGGTTTGATATTGTGAACCTTCTCAAGGTAATCAGCCAACTCGACTGCCTTGCCCAAGGTAAGGGAAACAATTTTTTCTCCAAGATCTTTGATCTCAGGAGCGTAAGTGGTTGCATCGGACATGAAAACTTTCCTTTCTTAAAACGCTGCTTGAAGCTTAGCAGCTATTGGTGCGTAATAACGGTTAAAAAAAATACCCCTAGCTGGCAGTAGGTTCTGCAGCAACCCCAGTAGACTCTGCAGCAACCCCGGTGGTTTCTGCAGGAATTCTTTCGGAAATTGTCTTGATCTGACTAGCAATAATGCCACCGACTGAAATAAGTTGGCTGGCAAGTTTTGCCCCAGGAGCAAGAAGCAGACTGGCGATATTCCCAATCGCTTCTTCACGAGTTGGCATCTTGATCGCAACATCAAAAGGAACAAGCAAAGAATCTGCTATTGCACCTTTAATTTTTACAGTCGATTTGTAACCGGCTGAAGTTTTAGGATTCTTAAGTTCGGTCTCGAGTTCGCGGCACAATTCAGCAATAGAATTCGCACCCCAAACCAAGACAGTCGGTCCATGGAGATAAGCAGAATCTTTGGCAATATTAATGCCTTGTTCCTTTAAAACCATCCGAGCCAAAGTGTTTTTGACAACTTTAAAATGAATCTTCTTTTTTCTAAGAGTCGCACGCAGGGCCGTGTTATTTTGAGCGGTTATTCCTTGAACTTCAAGAAAAACCAAATCCTTGACATTATTAAAGTCCTTACGAAGGGACTCAATTTCCATACCTTTGATTAACTTGCTCATTTTTTCTATATCCTGCTTGGGATCAAACTTCAGTGCTTGATCTTATACTCTTGATTCAATTAAATCGTGACTGGAATGCCAGGACACATTGTCGCTGAGATCGTTACAGATTTAATATAGTTGCCACGAATACCAGTTGGTTTTGAAGCACGAACCTGTTCAACAAATGCAAGAGCATTAGAGGCGATTTTATCAGTGTCGAAACTGATCTTACCAATCCCTGCATGCACGTTGCCACCTTTGTCTGAACGGTACTCAACCTTACCTGCTTTAAATTCTTTGATGATGGAGGCGATATCCTGACCCGACCCAATGACTGTACCTGCCTTTGGGGTGGGCATTAAGCCACGAGGCCCAAGAACTTTACCAAGGCGGCTGACTTGGCCCATCATATCCTGAGTCGCAAGGACGACATCGAAATCCAACCAGTTTTCAGATTGAATCTTCTTGATAAGATCGCCTTCGCCAACAAAATCCGCGCCTGCAGCTTTTGCTTTAACGGTATTATCACCCTGACAGAAAACCAAAACGCGAACCTTTTTACCCACACCATGTGGAAGGGCAACGCTACCACGAATCATCTGGTCGCTTTGAGCAGAGTCGATACCCAAACTCATGTGGATTTCGATAGATTCATCAAACTTAGCGCGTTTAACTTGTTTAAGAATTGTAATTGCCTTGTCTAAAGAGACCTGGCCTTCTTTGGTTACTTTTGCGTAAATAGAAGCAATTTGAGCTTTAAGCTTTTTGCCCTTGTGTGGGGGCCTGCCTGGTTGCTTACCCTTCCTCTTACCGGAAGATTCAGAACTTGTATTGGAGGGTGCGGCCTTTGGTGCAGCAACAGGAGTTGCTACTTCTTCGGTTACTTTTGGTTCTTTTTCTGATTTTGCCATGACTATTTCCCAAGTTATTCGTGAATATTTATAGTAGATACAAATAGCAAGATCGGCCACTAGATTATTGGCCGTTTCTTTACGATTTTTATTTACACTTATGCTTCGACTGTTAAACCTAGGCTTCGAGCAGTCCCAGCTATGATCCGTGCAGCATGGTCCAAGTCACGAGCATTAAGATCAACAAGTTTCTTTTGGGCGATATCTCGAACCTGAGCTTGAGATACTTTAAAGCCCTTGTATTTACCACTTCCCTTGGTTTTTTCATCCCCGGGAATAACATCACCACCTTTTTTCTTTTCAGGTGGAATACCTGCGGCAATCTTCAGAAGGATGGATGCTGGTGGGCTTTTAACGATAAATTCAAAAGAACGATCAGAATAAACTGTGATAACAATCGGTACAATAATACCTTTGTTATCCTTCGTTCGTTCATTGAATTGAGAAACAAATGCCCCAATATTTACACCATGTTGCCCCAATGCAGGGCCAACGGGTGGTGCAGGGGTGGCTTGGCCACCTGGACATTGTAAACGAATCTGAGCTGTAACTTGCTTTGCCATTTCAAACCCTTATTTAAACGATTTCAACTTGCCAGTATTCCAATTCAACGGGAACTGGCCTTCCAAAAATAGTTAATTCCACTTTAACCCGGCCCAATGCTTCCATGATTTCTTTAACTTCGCCATCCATGCCTGCAAAGGTTCCATCCTTTACTTTGATTCGATCACCTACATCAAACGCAGGTTTGCTGACAATGGTAGGGGCAACATTATCACCCTTAACCCGCAGCATACGTTCGATTTCCCGTTCGCTCATTGGCGTGGGAAGTTTGTGGGTGGCAGTGCCACCGACAAAATCACCTACTCCGGTGGTCTCTCGGAATAAGTATAAGATTGGATCGTTAAATTCGACTTCGACCATAAGATAACCAGGGAAAAGTTTCCTTTCTCTAGAAACTCTTTTTCCCCTTCGCATCTCTGTTACTTTTTCAATTGGAATATGAATCTGGCCAAAGAATTCTTCCAAACCATCAATCTTAACTCGTTTTTCGAGCGCTTCTTTGATGGCTTCTTCTCTACCACTCTGAACTTTGACAACATACCAGCTTTTTCCCAAGCTAGGTTTTGCACTTATTTCAGGTGTAGAACTTTGAACGGGATGACTTTCAGGATCGACTGAAGGGTCAACAGGTTGTTCTAAATTATCCGATACCATTGTTTCGAACTCCGAAACAGTTGTTTACCATTTTTTCAGGTCAACACTTGTATTTTTCTGAACACTATCCTGACCGAAGCGAAGCACCCCCGCTTTTGTCAGGAAAATTCTCCAAAACTGATCCATCGCAAACAAAAAGACTGACATTAAAACCAAGGTGGTTAACACCACGATGGTATCATGAAAGAGTTTCTTATTGGTTGTCCAAGAAACTTTATTCATCTCGGCTTCAGTTGCGATCAAGAAATCGGCAAAAACCGGAATATTGACAACTTTCCACGAGACCCATAAAGCGAGTATGGTTAAAAGAATCGGGCCCGAAAACTGAACGCCTGGAAGCAGAACAAAAGACTTGTAAATTACAGTACCTTCCGCAGCTTTAAGGGGAACAGACTCAGCAGGTTTACGATCGTTTTTAATCAACTCACGCGATTCTTCCTGAAACGCATCTTTAGTCACAATCTCGCCAATTTTAAACTTAGAATCACCAGTCAACAAACCAATTTTAATGAATAGGTTTGGATCAATCGCTGAGTTTGCCTGGCGGAAAGCTTCGCGAGAAACGAATAATTGCTCATCGGGATTATATCCTGCAGCTTGGAGCAAACTAAGCGCATCACCAACTTTGTCAGGGTTAATTTTCACTTTGCCCGTATAAGGAATTTCGATCTGCCAGTTTGAGCCATTTCTAGCAAGAGAATCATTTCGAACAAGAACCATGATGCCTGTTCCAAAAAGAACAAGAAGACACATGATTGTGCCTCTGCGAATTTTCGCACCTTGATTTTGTTTGAATGAATCACGGGAAAACCAGCCTTGATCTTCGATACGGGTAAACAGTTTAACATTTTCAGGACGAAAGAAAAAAATGAACGAACCGATGGCAGCAAGTGCAGCACCCGCCCCTGCCAAGCCCAATCCAAAAGACTCAGGAAAGAGCTTTTTATCAAATACTAGAGTTTCGGTGAATTTGCCCCACCAAGAATCAAAATAAAGATTCGCTAGGGCCAAAACAAATGCAATAAAAATACCTGCCTTTAGGCCGTGTAGTTCATGGAATATTTTATTTTTACCAACGATGATAAGTGCAAAAATACCAAGTCCAAAACCAACAATCGCAAGTGTGATGTTAGAAGTGGAGGTGGAAGGCAGTTTCAGTAAATTAAACCAAGCCAAAGGGAGTAATTGCAGCAAAGCATATGCAATTGCAACAAATAAAACGAGGTAGCCCAAACTATAAACCGCAGGATTCGCGTTTACAGAAGTTGGGTTTGAATCGGGCTTATTTTTAATGGTCGATGCCATTTTTATCCTACGAATACCGACAGTTTGTAAAAACCAGGCGAGTTAGCAATCATTCGCCAAAGAAGATCATACGAGAAAATTATTTTTTTTCCCGACAATATTTTTAAGAACACGGGCGGAGGGAGTCGAACCTTCAACCCCCGGTTTTGGAGACCGGTGCTCTGC
>CAZYAY010000089.1:0-11200 GCA_964646215.1 uncultured Candidatus Kuenenia sp.
GTTCTAACCCGGGGCGAGTTACCCAAGGG
Organism: uncultured Candidatus Kuenenia sp.; assembly: GCA_964646215.1. GTDB lineage: Bacteria > Planctomycetota > Planctomycetia > Gemmatales > Gemmataceae > UBA969. The sequence goes on from CAZYAY010000089.1 coordinate 30, forward strand.
GGCTGAACCAAAAGATCCACGTATTGCACTTGCAGATTGGATCACCGATTTGGATCAAGGGGCAGGCCCTTTGCTTGCCCGGGTGATGGCGAATCGATTATGGCAGAATCACTTTGGTAACGGCATAGTTCGGACCTCAAATGATTTTGGGTTCCAAGGAGAGAGACCGAGCCACCCCGAACTGCTCGAATGGCTTGCGAAGGAACTCACAAAGAATGGTTGGAAGCTTAAGCCATTGCATAAGCAGATCATGTTGAGCGCAACCTATCAGCAATCGCATGAGTCGAATGCTGAAAATATAAAGATCGATCCCGAGAACCGTAATTTATGGCACTTCCAACCACGCCGTTTGGATGCTGAACTCATTCGCGATGCCTTGCTCGCAGTGGGCGGGAATCTTGATACCAAGAATATGTATGGCCCAAGTGCCATGGATAATTCGCAGCAGCGCAGTATTTATCTTCGTGTTAAGCGAAGCGAATTAATTCCGCTGATGACCACCTTTGATGCGCCTGAACCAACGCAAAGCATAGGCGAACGCGTCAGCACCACGGTGCCCACGCAGGCGCTGGTAATGCTTAATTCGCCACTGGTAAGGCAGCAGGCCGAAAAGTTGGCAAAGCGTATTGCCCCTTCCCCTGAAACACCGATGAAAGATGCGATACAAGCGGCTTATCGTATTGCCTTTGCCCGGGCACCCAATGATCTCGAGACGGACGAAATGCAAAAGTTCATGGAGTCGCAGCGAAAAATCATGGGTGGTGCAAACCCGGCGAATAACGATAAGGCTTTCATCGAGTTTTGTCATACGCTGCTTTGCCTCAACGAATTTGTGTACATCGATTAAGCTTGCAGAGTGGATCACCATGGGAGTTGAATATGTTTGAATTACCGTTTGAAAGTTTGGGATTGCCTGTCCGTCGCAGGTTTTTGCAGCAGGCTGGTCTGGGCTTTGGATCGATGGCGCTAGCCAGCATGATGCAAGAGGAAGCGAAAGCCGCGCCCGGCCCCATAGACCCGCTTGCACTTAAACTGCCTCATTTTCCTGCCAAGGTGAAATCGATCATTTGGCTGTTCATGACTGGCGCTCCCTCGCAGGTTGATACCTGGGATTACAAGCCTGAATTGCAAAAGCGCGATGGTCAGGCGCTTGCTGGTTCTGATTCCAAAACTGGCTTCTTCAGCACCAGTGGGAAGTGTTTGAAGTCGCCTTTTGAATGGAAGCAACATGGGCAGTCGGGTTCGTGGGCGCCCGATATCTTTCCGTATCTTTCGCAGCATGTCGACAAGATGTGCTTTTTGCATTCGATGTATTTGAAGCAGAACAATCATGCGCCTGCCTCGATAGAACTGATGTGTGGTACGAACCGCCCTGGTTTACCTTCGATGGGTGCCTGGTTGAACTACGGGTTGGGTTCGATGAATCAGGATTTGCCTTCGTTTGTTGTATTGCACGACACGAGGCCGCGTGGTGATGATCAAATATGGTCGGCAGGATTTTTGCCAAAATCATATCAGGCCCTTGCGCTTGATGCCCGTCGAAAAGAATCGATCGATAATCTTTTCCGTGATCAAAAACATACGGACGCCCAGCAGGTTGCCCAACTTGATCTGCTGCGAAAACTTAACCAGCAACATGCAACTTCCCGCCCCACACAATCCGATCTCTCGGCGCGCATCAACTCGTATGAGTTGGCGTATCGTATGCAAATGGCGGCACCCGAGGCCCTTGATATCAACAAGGAAACCCAAACGACTCAGAAGCTTTACGGCCTTGATAAGCCCGAGTGCGCAACATTTGCAAGGCAATGCCTGGTCGCACGAAGAATGGTTGAGCGGGGCGTGCGCTTCGTACAAATCTTTGCCGGCAAGGGTGTTGGCGGTGATGGCAGCGTGAATGATGTTCCCTGGGATTGCCATAGCGATGTGCAGACCAATCATAAATCATGCGGATTACACACCGATCAACCAGCAGCGGCTTTATTAACGGATTTAGCTGCGAGAGGATTGCTTGATTCTACACTCGTTATTTGGGGGGGTGAATTTGGTCGCACTTCCGATTCGCAAGGCGCCAAGGGGCGTGATCATAACCCGAACGGGTTTACCATTTGGCTTGCCGGCGCTGGTGTGAAAGGTGGTTTTCATTACGGTGCGACGGATGAATTCGGATACAAGGCGGTTCAAAATAAAGTTCATGTGAATGATTTGCATGCCACGCTGCTGCATCTCATGGGGCTCGATCATACCAAGCTTACCTATCGCTTCAACGGCCGCGATTATCGCTTAACCGATGTTGCAGGCGAGGTGGTGAAAGATATTTTGATTTAAAGTAGTTCGATTTTAACTTATAGAGCAATCAGATTTCATGGCTATTAATCAAATGCCATCTTACCTTCGAATTTTACTTGCAGCTTTTTCGATTGTTGCGATATCGCCTAACAGCTTTGCTGAGGTTCCAAGGGCGAGGCTTGATGAAAAGCAACGTGAGTTTTTCAAAAGCTATTGCGTCCGTTGCCATAATGCTGAAAAGCAGGAAGGCAAGCTTCGACTGGATGATATCTCGTTTGAAATAGACACGGTGGAGAAGGCGGATCGCTGGCAGAAGATTCTCAATCAATTAAATTCAGGCGAGATGCCACCAGAGGATGCGAAACAGCCGGAGAGGGTTGCAAAGACTGAGTTTTTGGATTTGCTTTCCCGCACGATGGTCATAGCCCGAAAGTCGCTTGTTGATGGTGGTGGCAAGATCACGATGCGGAGGCTGAATAGGCGCGAGTACAAAAATACCATCCGGGATCTGCTAGGGGTGGATATCAATGTTCGTGAATTGCCTGCGGATGGCGGTGCGGGTGCCTTTGATACGGTCGGATCATCGTTGTTCATGTCATCGGATCAGTTTGAGCAATATCTGGCTCTTGGGCGGCAGGCACTTGATGAACATTTTTCACGCTTTGTAGTGCCATCAGGGGCGCAGGCAAGGCGGATGCATGTGGAGGCGGAGGAGAAGAATAAAAGGATCGCAAAGGCACTTGCGGATAGATTAAATGCCCATGACCGCTATGTGAAATGGATTATGGCGGTGGATGCGGCCGCGAATAAATCTGATAACGCCAATATTGTCGCCCAGATCCGCGCAGAGAAGAAGGGCAACAACACCCATCTGTATTTCTCTTGGAATAAGATTCCCGGTGCGCCATCGCCCAAGGATTTTGGTTTTGTTGATGCGGTGAATGCGGATGAGGATGGCAGGCGCAACTGGGTTCACTATGTTCCCCACCACAAAGCCTATGTCGAGAACCCTGCGACGAAGACAGGTGCTTTTCTGACCATCGAGGATGTTTTTGTCAACCCTTACCATTCATTCCGTTTACCGGGGGACTGGCCTGCAGGTGATTATGTAGTGCGCGTGCGTATTGCCGCCACGGGTAATACACCCTCTACCAGGCACTTCGTTGAATTCGGTTCGCAGCACGATACCGGTGTTCGTGCGGTAGCGAGCAGTCATCAGGTGACGGGTACGATGGATAAGCCACAAGTGCTTGAGATTCCGCTGAAGTTCTCGCCCGCGAAAGGTTACGGTTTCTTTTTACAGGAGAAGGGCACCTATGAGTCGGAGCAAGTATCGCACCGACTTTTTGCAGAGGCCAAGCAGCGCAATGGCATCGGCCCTGAGTTTGCATTGTGGATCGATTGGATCGAAGTGGAGAGCGCGAACGCACCTAAGATCACGATTAAGACCATCAAAGAACGCCGCGAGGTCGAACTGCATGCGAATGCAATGGTAGGTGGTACTTATAACGGGTATTTTAAAGGTGGTAATGAGGCAGCCAAAAAATTTCTGGAAACTGGCCAGCCACAAAAAGGTATTCCCGATGAGCAGGAAGCAAAGTTTCGTGTGAAAGTTTTCGAACAGCATGGACCTAGTTTTTTACGCTATCTGAATGATCCCCTTACAAAGACTGGTGCGTACCTTACCACATTTAATGTGCATACGGAGGAAGTTATCACGCTGCCTCCGGATCAGCCATCGGGATGGCTTAAGACAAAGCATGAAGTTGAAAACGCAGCGCCCGGCGAATATATGCTGCGCTTTCGCATTGGGGCAGTGAAGGGCACACCCAGGGACAGGCATTTCGTGGAGCTTGGCAGTAGGAAAGAAAAAGATGAATTTAGTTTGATGCAGACTTTTCAGATTAGTGGTAGCACCGATTCACCCCAGATAATTGAGGTACCTGTCAGTATAACAGCCGTTGGGCCACGCACTTTTGTGCTTCGCGAAAAACGAGATGTGAAGCTAGATCATGAGATTTATACTGCTGCGCAAAAAGCAACCGGCGTTGGTCCGCCAAGTGCGCTGTGGATTGACTGGGTGGAATGGGAGGGCCCATTGGTGAAGCAAATGCCGGTTGCAAAAACTGAGCATTTCGAACCCGAATCGCGGCGGGCAGAGGTGGAGCGTAGCCACCTTCGTTACAAATTCCTTAACGAGCAATATGGGAAGTGGAAGGCTGCCGGTGCCGATGAAGCAAAACTAAAGGACTTTGGGTTTACGGACAAATCGCATGCTGAGTTCGCCAAGGTTGTGTGGGAACAGAACAGCCGTTGGTTTCAACAATACCTTGACTGGCCGCTTTCCAAGACCGGACTTTACCTCGATAACACCGTCAACGAGACATCCGAATACGCAATTGATTTGCCATCGAATATAGAGACTGGCGATTATGTGATGAGGGTGAAAATTGGTCGTATGCCTAATATGCCACCCGAGCGTGCCTTTCTTTCTTTTGTCGAGGCCAGCCCGATCGATAAGGATGATCGCACCTTTCTTTCAAACAAGCAGATAACCGCGGATATCACCAAACCAGAGATCATCGAGCTGCCATTTAAAGTGAGGCCGGGCGGTGCGAGAAAGTTTATCCTGATGGAGAAGCGCCCGCTGAAAAAAGAGGGTATCAGTCTGCCCGGTCGTACCCGTGCCATCACCGAGGCAAAAATGCGCGATCCCGTTCTTTGGATCGACTGGATTGAATATGAGGGCCCGCTTGTTGCAAGTGAATCAAGATCAGAAATAAGACCCGTGGTATTTGATAATAAGAATGGAATGAGTGAGCGGGATCATGCGCGGGCGATTATCGAGAAGTTTGCAGTTCGAGCTTTTCGGGATAAGGCGCCCAAGAAGGAATACCTTGAAAAATTGGTGAAGCTTTTTGATATGCGAATCAAGGCTGGGGATAAATTTGAGGCTGCTCTTAAGGAACCACTAAGCGTGGTTTTAGCCACACCACATTTTCTGTACCTAAGCGAACCTGCGGAGAATAAGAATCCGCGCCCGCTAACACCCTTGGAATTTGCGACCCGGCTTTCGTATTTTTTGTGGAGTGCGCCCCCGGATGACCTATTGCTTGGGCTTGCCCGCAGTGGTGATTTGATGAAGCCCGAGGTGCTTACAGCACAGGTTGACCGCATGATTGAAAGCGCAAAGTCGCGCGAGTTTGTCAACGGTTTTGCCTACCAATGGCTTCGCATGGATCGTTTGGATTTCTTCCAGTTTAATACCCAGCTTTATCGTGATTTTGATGAAAGCACGAAAGCTGCTGCTCGAAATGAAGTTTTTCGAACTATTGAGCATGTGCTTCGTATGAATTGTAGCGTGCGCGATTTGTTGAAGTCCGATTATGTTGTCATCAACGGTCTGCTTGCAAATTATTATGGCATCGATGGCATAAACGGGGATGATTTTCGCAAGGTCGCTTTGCCCGCTGGTTCACCGCGTGGCGGTTTGCTTGGCATGGCTGCGGTTCTGGCGATGGGAAGCAACGGAGAAGTCACTAGCCCGGTAGAGCGGGGTGTTTGGGTTTTAAAGTTTCTTCTTAATGATCCCCCTCCTCCTGCGCCCCCTGCGGTGCCTCAACTTACCCGGTTGGAAGGCAAGTTGCTGACTACCCGGGAACGACTTCTAGCGCATCAGCAGGAACCCCAATGCGCAAGCTGCCATCGTAAGATTGATCCGATCGGATTTGGTTTGGAGAATTTTAATGCGGTTGGTAAATGGCGGACTGCGGATTACTATGAGAAAAAGGGCGTGGGCAAGAAAAATTGGACAATCGATCCTTCCGGAGCATTTCATAAAGGCCAGGCTTTCAAGGATTATTTTGAACTTCGCGACATCGTGGCTTCAAGGCCTGCTGACTTTTCCCGGGGCTTGGCGGAAGCGTTGATCGAATATTCGCTTGGTCGACCTTATGGCTTTAGCGATGAAGATCTCGCTACCAACATGGTTGCCCAGGCAGGGAAGAAAGAATTTGCAATGCGCGAATTCATCCATGAACTTGTTAAGAGTAAAGCTTTTCAATCAAAGTGAGAAATCATGCTAGTTAAAAAATCCAGACGGCATTTTCTTCATAGTGCGAGCGCATTGATTGCATTGCCCGCGCTTGAATCACTTGGTTTTCGCAAGCTGGCGCCTGCTGCAACTGCTGAAAATCCCCGCCCCAAGCGCGCGGTTTTTCTCAACTTTGGATGGGGTGTGACCAATGAAACATGGTTTCCTGATTTGAAGCAGACGGGTACGGATTATATGTTACCTCCCGGTTTAATTCCTCTGGCAAGGCATAAGGCAGATTTCACGGTTGTACAGGGGCTTTCAAACAAGTTTGCAAACGAAGCGCACTGGGGCAGTACCTTCTGGCTTACGGGTGCGAATCGTTATGCAGAGCCCGGTCAGAGCATGCACAATAGCATTTCTGTAGATCAAGTTGCAGCATTGCAGTTTGGTAAAGAAACTCGCTTTGCATCGCTTCAACTAAATAGCCCTGATGTAAATAATTCGGGCCATGGCCCAGGGCTTTCGCTTGCCTGGGATTCCCGTGGCAAGCCTGTTGCGGGCCTTGATAATCCGGTAGTTGCTTTTCATCGGCTTTTTTCACCAGATACGACGCCTCTTTCTGAACGGCAGGCCATGCTTCCACAAAAGCGAAGCGTCTTGGATGCAGTGCTAACCGATGCAGGTGACCTGCAACGTAGCTTGAACAAGACCGACACCGCCAAATTGGATGAGTATTTACAAAGCATTCGAGACATTGAAACGCGCCTTGGAAAAGACGAGCAATGGCTTAATGTGTTAAAGCCTAAAGCCGCACTTAAAGAACCTAGGGAAGGTCTTTCAGGTCGGGATGAAGTTGCGCTTATGTATGATATTATTGTTGCTGCGCTACAGACAGATAGCACGCGGGTAATAACCTATCGCCAGCCTGTTGGTACCTTGCTTCAAAGCCTTGCCATCAAAGTCGCACCCCATGATATGAGCCATTATTCACCAGGCGATCGTATGGAAGCATCACAGAAGCGTGACATTGCCCAAAGCGAACTTCTCGCACGTCTTATTGATAAGCTCAAAGCCACCAAGGAACCTGATGGCACCAGTCTTTTTGATCATACCGTGCTCGCTTATGGCAGCAACATTCGTACGATTCATTACCTTGATAACTGCCCTACGATCCTTGCTGGGGGTGGTGCGGGGTTAAAGCGGGGCCATCATCTTTCGTTGCCTAAGAACACCCCTCTTTCCAATGCATGGCTCACTTTGCTGCATGGCCTTGGCGTTAAAGCCGAGCGCCATGGTGATAGCACTGGCATCATCAAGGAACTTATTGCTTAAACGGTTTGCCTAGGTTTTTCGGTTGATTAAACAGATGCTCCGAAAGTTGCAAGGTTTGGTATTGATGAATCATGGTTGATTACAAGGTTGAAGATACACTTGGTAAAGTCGAACGAGGAACTGATAAAGTCGGGGGTAAGGTCTAGCCTAAAACAAACCGACCTTATGATGATCGGGGCGAAAATAATTTATAGAAGCAGATGGTTTAAGTTTGCAAATCAGGGATAGTTCGAGTCATTGAAGTTAATAAAATCTTAATTTTGTTAATTGAAGGTGTTGTTTTAAAATTAATAATTACCAATTTTGTATCCTAAATTATTTTAATTATGTGACTTACAGCTTTAACTTTTTTAAAAATATAAATAATTTTACGAAAACAAACACGATGTCTAAGTGTTGCCTATAATGTAATTAGCTTGGGAACGACTTTGGGCGAGTCCTCTCAGGTTAGCCACAGGGGAGCAATTTCCTGTGGCGGTTTTATTTAGTCACTTCCAATAAATAATGAAATAAATCACCACCCCGGTCATGCGCATCCTGCACACAAAGATTAATTATCCCGCCAGGTGGCATTTTAATGCTTAGGCCCGCATCCAGCGATGCCTTTGAGTCATCAGCAAAAAAAAGCCTGGCACCTGCTTCGTCATAAACCGTGAGTATTGCATCCAAGGGCGAGCCAAATTTTTGCGCATGAATTTTAAGCTGTATCATGCTTCCTGCAGGTGCTTTAATTTTAAAAACGTCAACATCCTGTGCGACTTGAATTTTTCCATGAACCATGGAAGGAAGGTTTATCTCTTGTGCCTGTGCGAATCCCTGATTTGGTTCTTTCTCAGGTAGGATGCCATTCTTTACCAGCAATTCAAAAGGATTTGAAACCAGTGCTTCTGTCTTGGTGATTAATTCAAGGCGATCTTCTTTCTGCGAAGTCACTTCGATTTCTACTTCGGTGTCGCCCAATTTGTCTGCAGACATTCCTTGTGGAATCCCTGCTTTGCCCTTGCGAATGATTTTAACTTTTTTCCCTGCAGCTTCCACTGAGGTGACAAGGTCGAGCTGTTTGCCTCTGAGAAGAATTTTCGTGGTCTTTTCCTGTTCCATGAAGGGCGGAATCACCATGAGGATCTTTGGGGGCTCAGGAGGCTTCTCTGTTTTTTTCTTTTCCTGCCCAACTGCATGGTTACTTGACAACAAACCAACAAAGCCCATGGTAAAGAAAAACATTCGAATAAAATTAAACATACAACTCCCGCACCGGTTCGCCTTGGTCGAGAATTTCAATCGGCCTGCCATCGGGCGTAAGCAGTTGTTTTCTTGGGTCGATTCCAAGAGATTCAAAAATAGTGCATGCAACATCTGCGGGGCTTACCGGCCTGCGGGTTACAAATGCCCCAAGTTTATCGGTTGCGCCCAGAATGAATCCTGGCTTAACACCTGCTCCTGCAAACAACAGCGAAGCCGCCTGGGCCCAATGATCCCGGCCTGCATCTTTGTTGATCTTTGCAGTACGGCCAAATTCGCCATAAACCGCAAGCAAGGTGTCGTCAAGTAACCCACGAACTTGAAGATCTTCGATTAATGCAGAAAGGCCTTTATCGAATTCGGGTAATTTCTTGTCGCAGCTTTCGAAGATTTTTCCATGGTGATCCCAGCCACTGTAGGTGACCGTGGTGAAGCGCACCCCGTTCTCCACCAGCCTGCGAGCTAACAAACAGCTTTGGCCAAAAGTGTTACGGCCGTAGCGATCCCTTAACTTATCGTTCTCTGAATCGATGGCAAACGCCGATCTGGCTTTGGGTGAAAGCACCAATTCGGAAGCGCGTTGTTGGAATTCTCCAAAGGTTTTCACCTGCTCGGAGTCATCAAGTTTTTTGGCAAGTTGATCGACAGCTTGCCTAAGATTTCCTCTTCGTTCCATGCGTTGCGGGGATAGCAGTTCGGAAGGTGAAAGGTCTTGTACTTTGTACTTTGCATCATTGGGGTCGCCCGCCTTGAAGGATTCGTATCTGCCACCCAGATAGGCGCTTTTTCCCAGTTCCCAGGTGAAGGCAGGGTTTCGCGGTACTGCTACATAAGGAGGCATGGAGCCGCCTAGCCCGGTTTCGTGGGCAACGACTGCGCCTATTGCGGGAAAATCGCCAAAGGCAGAGCCAAACCGCCCGGACATCGCCCAGTTGGTTGCAGTTTCATGGTGATCGTTATTGTGGGCCCCCGAACGAACCAAGGCGATTTTATCCATCACCTTTGCCATGTTGGGTAGAAGTTCACCGATTCTTAAGCCAGGCACCACGGTATCGATGGATTTATATTTCCCGCGAACTTCCTCGGGTGCATCGGGTTTCATGTCGAAGGTATCGTGATGGGTCAATCCGCCACCCAGATACACGAGGATCACACTCTTGGCACGGGCTTTCTTGGTTTTTGCCTGCGCTTCCAATTGTAAAAGCGAAGGTAGCGAAAGGCCAGCGATGCCACCAACCCTTATAAAATCCCTGCGGTTTACACCATCACAGTTATGGGCTTTTTTTCCAAGTACCAGATCCAGCATGGCATCATCCTTTATATTCAGGTGGCTTAATGATTGAAAGAAAACTCCACCGTGTTCAACAAGGCCCAGAATGCATCTTGATAAAACTCATCCTTAGAAGTCGACTTTGCTAATTCCTTAACCAGGGCAGCGGTTTCGATTTCTGTGGGAAGTCGTGAAATTGTCGTAAGGAACATCTCAGTTATTTTTTCTTTGTCGGATCGATTGTCTGCGATAAGGGCTTTCAGTTTGCCTTTTGGGTTTCCCATTTTTTCTGCAATCCATTGCCCATTTTGCAAGTGCAACAGTTGTGGCAGGCTTACTTCTTCAGATCGTTCGCAAGCACATGCTGTTACTCTTTCTGATCTGCCAAACACGGAAAGAAAGTAAGAGCGGATGCCGGGGTCGGGAACTTGCACAGCTCGAATACCCTCGGGATAGCCAGGGAAACTTTCTGGCACGCCGGTCGCAAAACTGACTGCGTCGAGGATAACTTCCGCACCCAGACGTTTGGGATAGTAATGGGAATAAAACCGGGTGTCAGTTTCATTTCCTGTAACTGTTCCTGATTCGAGTTGGTAGGTTTGTGAGTTCAGAACCAGACGGATCAAATGCCTTGTATCGCATTTGTTCCTGATGAATTCGTTTTTAAGATAGGCCCAGAGTTCCTTGTTGGAGGGAGGGTTGCTCGAGCGCAAATCATCCACAGGCTCGACAAGGCCCATGCCCATGAAATGTTTCCAAACCCTGTTGACCAATGCTCCATGAAATGACTCGTTCGCCGGGTTGATCATCCACTTGGCAAGGGCCTGCCTGGGGTCGGTGTCTTTGTTTGTGTCAACAGGGGCGCGGTCGATGGGCCTTGGGTTGAGGAACTCACCGGTACGTGGTTGGGTAACCCCGAGTGGGCGTTTTTGCTCATCATCCTTTAAGTTTGCGAAAAGTGTGGTGACACCATCCTTTGGGTCTTTCCTATCGAGTCGCAGC
>CAZYAY010000090.1:0-3951 GCA_964646215.1 uncultured Candidatus Kuenenia sp.
GATTCTACTGGTTACCTGCATCATTTATCTTTGGGATGAAGCCAGCTATCCAAAGCTTGTGTTGTTTCATCTCCTCATTGGTTTTGGCGCAACCTTGCTGGGTTATCATCTTGGAAAAGAAAACATTGCATTTGGTTTGAATGTTAGCTGGGCGGCGTGGTTTCTCATTGGTTCCATACTGCTTTCTTTTAATCATTCACTGAATTCTTTTTGCAACCGTTTCACCATTCGCGTGCAGGAAGGCAACCTTCCCGAACGCGCCCTGCGCTGGAACATTGCTGGGTTTGCGCTGCTTACCCTTGCTTGGAAACTGGCAGAAGATCTTGCATCAATCCTGCAGGAGCCCGGGCAGGTTCCTTTTCAAACAAGAGATTATTGGGCACCCATCGGCCTTCTTATAGTTGGGCTTTTTGTGCAGGTACTTTCGCAGCGCAATCAGCGCTTCTTGTTTCATATCCAATGGCTGGTCATGGCTGCGGCAGGTGTTGGTTATATTCGTTCGCTGCATCAAGCGGGGCAGTTGGATAAAGGTGGCATTGTTATTTTACCCCAGATGATGGCCCTTGCAGGTGGACTTTTTCTTTGGGTGTGGTTTTTACTCAGGCGCTTTGTTGATTTCAAATTCGCTGATTATCCATCAAGGGCCACTTTAAGTGCCGGTTCCCTTGCTGCTGTTGCAATCATCCTTGGCGTGATGCGCCTTAATGGGTCCGCAGCGGAAGCCCATATATTCACTTCTGAAGCTGGCTCTATTCTTGGAATGGTGATGCTGGGTTCTGTGTTAAGCGGTTGCACCGCCTTAAGACTTCAGGAGTTCGGCGCCTTATACTGGCGTAATGTCCTGCTTGCAGGGTTTGGAATAATCGCCACCCTTTCCTGTGTATTTGAACGAAACGAAACTTTTGCAGGTCTCAAATTTCTTGTCATTGCCGGCCCTGCCTATTCGTTTCTCTGGGCCTTTGCTTATCCAATAAGAAATCATTTGCAACACCGCCTGCGTGGGATTCAATTCACCAATCTAAGTGAGTTGGCGGGAATCCTGCAGGGCCTCGGGTTGTTCCTATTGTTACTTATTGCTTGGGCTGCCTGGCCTCTTGGTTTTACCATTCATGCCATAACCGGGTTGGGTTTCCTGATCGCAACCTCCATGTTGCTTGGATGGTTCCGTAATAGCGACAGGCATGCAGGTATTGCTTTCTGGCTTTCATCCCTACTCGGGGCACTTGCCGTTTACCATCAAAACAAAGGCGTTGCTTTTGTTAACTGGTACGCCTTGATGATCGCGGGAATACTTTGTGCGGCTTCCATCCAGACTGCAATATGGTCACGAATCAAGGTTCTTAATGATGAATGGCTCTTGAAATCAAGAGTATCAGCACTTGAGGCAATTCATATTTTATTGCCCTGGTCTGCTTTGTTGTTATTGCTTCTCCCCACCGGATTTCAATTCGTTTTGGCAGGCAATGAAGATTTGTTTGCCAATTGGTTGAGCATCATGTCTGGCAAAGCCATTTGCATTGCAATGGTATGTAGTTTAATCGCCAATCTTTATTATCGGGTGCGTGCCGGGCTTCCTCTTGGAATCATCTGCACGGGCTCGGTTTTAAATTTGGGGATTGTCGCAGGATTGATTGAATATGATAGGAGCAGTAACTATTCTGGCGCCTTGATAACCATATGCGTAATCTGGATTTTCTATGGGCTTGCAATTTGCCTTTTGGGAATGGGTTTTCAAACTCTTGGAAAAACCGCCTCTTTTATTAATGAAGAATCCTGGCCCACCAACCTTAACTTCATTCTTGCTGCATCCCTTTTTGTTGCTTTTAGAATCGGTGCCATTGAAGCTATCAGCCCCTGGATTGTTTTCTCTCTCATCTGCCTGATCGCGTTGCAAATGGCCATCATAGCAGCATGGCGCAACCTTCCTGGGTATGCCTTTGCGAATATTTTGACTTCGCTTGCAGCATGCATTTATCTGGGGTTTGCATTCCACCTGCATCATCCACTGGATATGTTCAATCTTGTTGGCCTGGGCCTTGGAAGCATCTCGTTTTTTTGGTTGTTTGTTTCTTCCCTGCCACTTTCCGCGATCAAATCACTTGCAAATCGCATGACCGAATCTGCAATGCAAATCGGCTTGGTGGTTATCGGGCTTAGCGGTGCGATTGTTTATCTTGGTGGATTGAATGGCCAGCTTTACCCTGCGAATCTGAACCTTGCTTTTTCCACTTTTTCAATGCTCGCAATTGTCTGCCTGATTGGGTTTATAAGTTTAAAAGTAAAGTTCGGTGATTTCGGTTTATTCACCCTTGGCTTGGTTGCCATCGCCTACTGGCTACGATCCAGAAACTTGATCTATGTTGAATTAATACAGGCAACCTGCATTCCACTTGCCTTGTTGATGTCTTTGATAACCGGCATGATCGCCCTGCCCTTACACCGGGCTAAACCACTCTGGCTGCCAGGCGTCCAGGGAATTGTATCGGGGATCATATTGCTGATTTCCGTTTGGATTTCATGGCATGCTGAAATTTTTGAAGAAAGAATCATAGGTGCTTGTGCAACTTTTTGTGTCGCACCTTCGGCATTGTTTCTTGCCTGGGCAGGGCTTGGTACTTCCCGCAGTGTGCGTCGGGAATTTTTGATGCTGCTTGCTGCATCCTGGTGTTTGCTTTTGCAGGCCGTTCCCTCCCCGGTAGATGATTCGCGCTGGCCCCAAAGAGCAGCGCTTTTACAATTTGCTGTCTTAATGCTTGCAGTGGTCGGCCGCTTGAGCCTTGGAAAATTAACCGGGGCGTGGGAATTTGCCACCAAGCTGATCAGGGATCGACTTCCAATCCTGGCCTTCCTTTGCATCCTTTGCACCCTGGTATTTGAAGGAATTTATTTCGACCCGCAAGAAATGAAAAGCCTGCAACCTGAATGGGCTGTGAAAATGGTTTTATTTTCCATTGCTGCATTGGGTGTGGGTTGCTTGTGGGTAGTTTGTTTCCTTGATTCGGAAAATGCCATGGATACATCATGGAAAAATACCAGATATACCTGGGGCATAATCATTGTTCTTGTTTCTCTTTTCCTGCATTGCAGACTTTGCAAACCTGAATGGTTCGGTGGTTTCTTTGGGCAATATTGGTCGCTAGGGGCCCTTGTTCTTTCTTTTCTTGCTGCAGGGTTTTCTGAATTATTCTACCGAAGAAACAAGCAAGCCATCGCTTTGCCCATCATGCTTTGTGGTGTATTGATTCCTCTTGCGCCCCAATTGTCTTTTTGGTTCAAGCAATATTTGTCCGCCTATCCCCGGCACTTTTACTTCATGAAGCCAATCGCAGAATCTGCGTTGTTATTGCCGGCCGATTTTGCCTCCCATGCTTTCCTGTGGTTTCTCGCGGCATTGGTTTGGGGCTGGGTCGCAATGCAGAGAAATTCATTTTTTCTTATGCTGGCTTCCTGCCTTGGTTTGGTAAGCGGGTTTTGGTCATTATGGGCCAACCAGGGCTTTTCCATTTTTCAACATCCACAAATGTGGATTGTACCTCCTGCGATTTTTATTTTGATCTTGGAATTTTCATTGCGATCGAAACTGCATAAAAACCTCTCCCAGTTCCTTCGCTATACAGGCCTTGCTTTCCTTTACGTCTCATCCGCATCGGATCTTTTGATCCTGGGAATTGGTTATTCTGTCTGGCTTCCCATCGCACTTGCTTTCTGGAGTGTGATGGGGGTGTTGGCAGGCATGGCAACACAAACCAAGGGGTTTCTTTATTTTGGAATTTCGTTTCTCCTCATGGATGTCTTTTTCATGATTTGGCATGCAGCAGTTGATAAAGAGCAGACCTGGGTTTGGTGGATTTCAGTCATTATTTTGGGAAGCGCAATCCTTGCAATGTTCACTCTGTTTGAGAAGAAGAAAACAGAAGTGAAGAACCTGATGAACAAATTAAAATCTTGGGA
>CAZYAY010000090.1:4051-9322 GCA_964646215.1 uncultured Candidatus Kuenenia sp.
CCCTTAAATACTTTTAATACACTTTGTTTTGCTGCAGAAGCATACCCTGTAATTCCGGGTTTGATGAAAGAGGCTTCTTCATGTCTAGAATTCGAACCGGGGACGATATCCCCTGATATTTTAAACAGTATGATTTTAGACCTTAATGATATTCTCAATGAATTATCTGTTCCTTTGAGTGATTTTAATGCATTACCAGGTCAGGATCGGATTGTTGTTTTTAAAGATGAAGCTCTTAGTATCAGTTTGAAAAAATGCAATGATGGCCTTTGGCGCTTTGATAAGGAGACCGTATCACGAATTAAATCAATGCGCATTGTTTCTGCAACCAGAACTCAAACAAGGAAACTAATTGCCAATCAACTAAAATCTGGTTTGCATGACCCTAATAGTACGATGAGTGAATTCATGATGCATGCTTGCAATAGTGATTTTATTTCAGCTACACATCATCTTGATCTTTCCGAATTTCCCCCAGACAAAATAAAAACCATGGGGGCGTTAATAGGTTGGAAACTGGCTGCGATCATTCAGCGTAAGGGTTATTTATTCACACAGGAAATTCCTGAAGATCCAAACGGACCAAAATATATTTGGAATGCAAGTAGTAAAGGTATGATCGCTGTACAAAGGGCTTATATACCCGGCGGGAAAGATGCCTGGCTTTTTACCAAGGATACGATTCGTGCGGTTGATTTGATGTATGAAGACATTAAAAATCAACCCATTGATATTCGCTATAAAATAATGGGTAAAATTGTTCCCCCAGTTCCTGATAATTTTGACCCTGCACTTTTTCAGTTAAAATCAGGAAAACCTGATTCCGTACCACAAGAACTTTCTTCCCCCCGTAAGCTCCTTCGAAATTTTTACCTTGCGATCATGGTGGCTGAATTTGATATTCATCAGCAAAAGAACCTCAACAACTTCCTTGATTTAAGTATGCTTCCTGTCGAGGATTTGGAAAACCTCGGCCCTAAAAGAGCAGTCATGCTTGATGCCATCCTTCGAAAAATCAGCCCCGACTCCAATAACCTTTCAGATTCCTGGAGTAGTCCTACCCAAGTGATCAAAGGCCCTCCGGGGTTCGAACTTGGGATTCTCAGGCAGCATGACGGATGCTGGCGTTTTGGCCCTGAAACCGTTGCGAATATTCCCACTATGTTTTCAAAGCTTTCATCTGAAGAGCAGGCAAAATATAATTACACCCACGACTTGGCCAATCCTCGTAATACTATTTTTTTCTTTTTAGCTGCTGTTAATTTCTTTAATAATCGCGAAGCTAGTCGGGCACTGGATCTTTCTGAAATACCTATTCCAGCCCGGCATGAGTTAGGCCCAGTGCTTGCATTCAAGTTAAAGTTTATTTTCGACAGGCTCAGTCAGGTTTATCTGCAAGAAATTCCAACTGATTCTAAGTTGGTTAGTTATGAGCTTTATCGTGGGCCCTTGGGGAAAATTTTTATTTCTCCTCAGGATAATGGTAAGGGGAAAATCGAATGGAAGTTTGATTCAAGTTCGGTGAGGCGTATTGAATCTATTTTTAATGCTGTTATTGATATGCCTGTGAGGCAAGATTTTATTAAATTAAATTTGGTCAGGCTTAAGGCTGATTTTTGGTCAGAACCTGGTATATGGTTTCGTTTGAATGTGCCTGCCAAGTATCATAAAGTAGTTTTCGGGTTATGTATTTATCAGTGGGCTGTGGGTTTTATTTTTACCATTCTTAGTTTGTTCGTTGCTATCTTTTCTACTTTTTTTGTTAAAATCGGAATCCACCATTTTGTACCAAAATCGAGTGATGTTGTTTTTAAGACAAGAATGAGGCGTAATTTTCGAGCCTTAAAAGCTCTGATCTTTTTTACTCTTGTCTATTCTTTTATTCCTTGGCTTGATCTTCCCAACAATGTCGCCATTTTTATTTACACTATAGAACAAATTTTAATAACAGTTGTTGTTGCTTGGTTCTTCCTGCAACTTGTGGATACCATCGCCCTCATTTATGAAATTTCAGAATCCATGGCCAAATACAAGGGTGTTGCAGACATGCTCGTACCCTTCTTCAGCAGGGCGGTGAAGCTTTTGGTCATATTGACGGCTGTCTCTCTTTTGATCAAGAATTTTGGCGAGGCGGAATCGTTGGGCAGATTCCTTGCGGGGCTGGGCATCCTTGGGATTGGGATTTCCCTTGCCGCACAGGATTCCCTCAAGAATCTTTTTGGCACACTCCTTCTCATCAGTGAAAAATCTTTTCGTGTGGGGGATAAGATTGTTCTGGGCGACAAGGAGGGCACGGTTGAGCAATTAGGTTTCCGCGCGACCAAACTTCGCACCGCTGAAGATTCTCTCCTGCTCATTCCCAATGCCAACCTTGCAACCGCCATCATTGATAATTATGGTTTCCGCAAACAACGCAGGTTGCGTTTGATATTTGGCATCGACCTTCATACCGAGGTTGAAAAAATAGGGCTGTTGCATGTGAAGCTACTTGAGAAATTATTTGCAACTCCCCGGGTCATTGCCAACAAGACGAAGATTGCGTTTTTAAAAATAGGTGAGAATGGGTTGGAGTTTGAGGTCTCGGCTTTTGCTGATATTCAAAATGACGATCAGGAACGAAGCCTCAAAGAGACTATTTTGGAAATTGTTTTGCAGCTTGCATTGGAAATGGAAATAAAGACCACAAATCTTAAAAAGTAATGGCTGCAGGAAAAGCCTGACAATAAAAAAAGCTTCAAGAAAGCGTATGCCTTCTTGAAGCTTTGCCATTTAAAGCAAGAATTAATCTCGCAGTTTGATGGAAACATATTTGGTTTCCAGGTAGGATTCCATGCCTTCCTGGGCGAGTTCCCTGCCCAAGCCGCTTTCTTTCATGCCACCAAACGGGCATTGGGGAGTTGCGGGCACAGGGTCGTTTACGCCGATGATTCCAGCTTCCAAACCTTCCGCCATCTTCAGAGAAGTGGTTAGATCATTGGTGAAAACATAGGCGGCAAGGCCATAGGGCGTGTTGTTTGCAGCAGCAATAACATCTTCGATTTTGTTGAATTCGATGATGGGCATTACCGGTGCAAAAGGTTCTTCGGTAAGGATTCTGCAGGTGGGGCTAAGGCCAGAGATCACGGTGGGTTCGAAGAAGTAACCCTTTTCGAATTTGTCTGATTTCTTGCCACCAGCTAGTATCTTGCCACCCTTACCCTTGGCATCATCAATAAGGCCCTGGGTATGTGATAGCGCTTTTTTCTCGAACATTGGGCCGACTTCGATTCCTGCATCGAGGCCGTTACCCATTTTCAACGCCTTGGCAAACTCGACTGCTGCCTCGGTGAATTTCTTTTCGATGTCCTTGTGTACGAAGAACCTGCTGGGCGAGATGCACACCTGCCCGTTGTTGCGGAATTTTCCTGCAACTGCAAGCTTTGCGCTGACCTCAGGGTCGGAATCCGGAAAGACGATGAAGGGCGCATGTCCACCAAGTTCCATGCTGATTCTTTTCACCTGATCTGCGGATGCCCGGATCAGTTGTTTGCCCACTTCGGTTGAACCTGTGAAGCTGATTTTTCTGCAAATGCGATTTTGCATGAATTCGTCAGCCATCTCTTGGCCTGGGCCGATAACCAGGTTGGCAACGCCTGCGGGAAGGCCTGCTTCGATAAGGCATTCAAAGATCACGATCAAAGATCTTGGAGTTTGGCTTGCGGGCCTGCTGACCACGGTGCAACCCACTGCAAGGGCGGGTGCCAGCTTGCGGATTGCGA
Organism: uncultured Candidatus Kuenenia sp.; assembly: GCA_964646215.1. Classification (GTDB taxonomy): domain Bacteria; phylum Planctomycetota; class Planctomycetia; order Gemmatales; family Gemmataceae; genus UBA969. The sequence goes on from CAZYAY010000090.1 coordinate 7,810, forward strand.
GGGTGATTGGGAAATTCCAGGGGCTGATTGCAGCAACCACGCCCACGGGGTGCTTCAGGGTTAAATGCCTTTTTCCAGGAGCTGAGTTCGGGATAACCTGGCCATAGGCTCGTTTCCCTTCTTCTGCAAACCATTCGAAAGTATCTGCAGAGTGCATGACTTCTGCCTTGGCTTCGACTACGGGTTTGCCTTGTTCCATGGTCATGACACGGGCGATGGCATCAGCGCGCTCGCGCATGAGATCAGCGGTTTTCTTAAGAATTTTAGCCCTGTCCCAAGAGGTTAGTTTCTGCCAGGCTGGCATGGCCTTGGCCGCTGCTTCCAGCGCAAGCTTGGTTTCCGCCCTGCTGCCATAGGCAACTTCCCAAAGCACTTCTTCGGTTGCGGGATTTATGACAGCGTGGGTTTTGCCATCCAGGGCATCGCACCATTTGCCATCGATATAAAGTTTCGTCTGAATGGAAGTAGCAGTCGTCATGAATCAACCTCAATCGTTAAAAAAAGTGGGACAGTTGGTATTGTAGTAAAACAAAATCAAGCGCTGGGAAGATCAAGGACTTTGCGCATACGGGTAACGATGTCGGTGAGTTCTTTTTCGCCCCCGCCCCCGACTTCGGAGGTGGCCCAGCCATCGTATCCTATTTCTCCAAGGGCCTTTAAAACTTCAGGCCAGTTTTCATCACCTTCGCCTATGGCGCACCATTGCTTGGTGTTGCTATAACCTTTGAAGTCGAATTTGACCATTCTTTTGCCGAGCTTGCGGATCCAGTCAGCGCTGCTAACGCCATACTTTACCATGTTGGAGCAATCAAAATAAGCAGCGACGAATGGGCTTTTGAAGTCATCGATATATTGGATAAGTTGTTCGGGTTTGGTGATGAAGTTGTTCCAAACGGTTTCGATGCAAATCTTGACTCCTAGTTTTTCTGCGGTTGGTAATGCCTTTTTCACTTCGATCTGGGATCGTTCGTAGCATTGTTCGTAGGTTGCATCCTTGTTGACAACCCCCGGAACTAAAAGCAGGGTGTCTGCGCCAAAAAACTTGGCATCTTCAATGCCCGATATCAGAGCCTTGAGCCCCTTGGCCCGAACGGCTTCATCTGGTGAAGAAAGGGTATCGCGCCAGTGGACCGAATCAATCACGCCATGAATTTTAACGCCCGTCTGTTCCGCAGCTTTTTTGGCTTCTTCTTTGTTCAGCCCACTTGGGCTGTCAACTTCAACACCTTCAATCCCGAGTTTTTTTGCAAGGGTAAGTTTTTCAAGCGGAGTGGCGCCTGCTTTGATCATGCCATACTTGACTGCCAGGCGAAGCACGGGCTTTTTGGCTGGAGCAAGGCTGGAATTAAGGGCCATCACTGAATTTCCCAAGGTTAAAGATGCGCTTGTTGCGAGGGTGCTTTTTACAAAGTTTCTGCGATTCATGGTTTGCTCCTTTTTTGGAAGTCATTTATCAGAGTAAAGATTAATCGTTTAAATGGTCGCTGCACAGAAAAAACTACCCGAGTCTTCC
>CAZYAY010000090.1:9422-10913 GCA_964646215.1 uncultured Candidatus Kuenenia sp.
GGCGCAGTAGGAAGCACCTACAATTTTGCTGCTCCTATTTATCTTGAAATGATGGAGGCCTTTGAAAAGGGCGATGTAGAAAAAACCAGATTGCTGCAGGAAAAGAGTGTTGCGTTTGTGAGGTTGATTCAAGAGTTTGGTGGCATATCTGGGGGCAAAGCCCTCATGGGCGCCCTTGGGGTTGAGTGCGGGCCTGTTCGCCCTCCACTTCACAAATTAACCAGGGATGAAATTCAAACACTTCGCGATAAATTCATGGTTTTGAGTTCCCTCGGTAAATTATCCAATCCCCACGCTGTGTGATTATTGGAATTATTCCACGGGTTAAACTAGTGTTATGCTAATAATTCGCGGGTCAATTGTTCTGGTGTGGTTGGCTTGCATAACCCTGCAGCAAATTCTTCCCGCGAGCGTTCTTGGTCCTGCGCCATAGTTTCTTCAGATTCTTGTGCTAACTTTTGCTTTAAGATTAATATCAATTTTTTTTGTTCATCTTTGGATAAGTGGTCCGCAGCTTCTAGCACTTGTTGAAATGGTAAATTAAGGCTCATAATTATTCCTTCCTCGAAAGATTCACAACCTTAGAGTAGCATATTTTTGGGGATTACCCAAGGGCGCTCTTGTGAAGGCCTTAAAATCAGATTCTTCAACTTGAATACACTAGCCAATCCTTCGATTTCCCCCTATTTGCTGGATAATTACCATTGCAGGGGGTATCATTATTATAATGTAAGTTCTTTCTTTTCATGGGGATGGCATGCCTTCCGTTTTAATCCTTTACTTATTAGCCACTCTGGGTGCTGAACCTGCCAAGATCGATTTCAATCGTGATATTCAACCGATTTTCAAATCGCATTGTTATAAATGTCATGGCGAGACCAGCAGTAAAAATGGCCTTAGGCTTGATCGTAAAGTTGATGCCCTTAAGGGTGGTGATTCAGGTAAGGTAATCATTCCAGAAAAAGCAGATGCTAGCATTCTCTTTCGCAATGTTGCAGCCCTTGATAATTCAAACATCATGCCTCCCAAGGGGTCAAGGCTTTCATCCCAACAATTGGATCTGATCAAGAACTGGATTAATCAAGGGGCGCAATGGCCCGATGATGGTTCTGAAAAATCGAATGCACTTTCCTGGTGGTCGCTTCAGCCGATGAAAGTTATTTCCCCTCCCCAGGCTGACCTCCAATGGGTGAAAAATCCGATCGATTCCTTCATCTGGAACAAGCTACAGCAGAAGGGATTAATCCCTTCCAAGGAAGCTTCCAAGATTACACTTTTGCGCAGGGCTTACTTTGATGTCCTAGGTCTTCCCCCCGAACCCGCGGTGATTGAAAATTTCCTCAACGATAAATCGCCTGATGCTTATGAAAAGCTGGTAGATCGTTTGCTCGCTTCTCCACAGTATGGCGAGCGTTGGGCCCGCCATTGGCTTGATGCTGTTCACTTCGGCGAAACCCATGGCTACGACAAAGATAAGCTAAGGCCCAATGC
>CAZYAY010000091.1:0-10731 GCA_964646215.1 uncultured Candidatus Kuenenia sp.
GCGAGGCTGTTGATATTTTCACCCTGCAAAACAGCAAGGGCATGAAAGTCAGGCTCATCACCTTCGGCGCCACCATCCAATCCATCGAAATACCCGATAACAAAGGAAAGATGGCAGACATCATCGTGGGTTTCGATACCCTTGATGGCTTCCTAACCGAACACCCCTATTTCGGTGGCACCATAGGCAGGGTTTGCAATCGCATTGGTAACGCCAAATTCTCACTCGATGGCAAAGAATATTCTCTCGCAGCAAACAACGGGCCACACAGTCTTCATGGTGGCAAAAAAGGCTTCGATCGCAAAAACTGGACTGCCGAAAGCTTTATCAACACCAATGATAGAGGCGTTCGCTTCACCCGCACCAGCCCCGATGGTGAAGAAGGTTACCCAGGCAATTTGCGCCTTGGGGTTACTTTTACGCTCACCAATGATAATGCCCTTCGCATCGAATACGATGCCATCACCGACAAGTCCACACCCATCAACCTGACCAACCATGCTTATTTCAACCTTGCAGGCGCGGGCAACGGTTCCATTCTTGATCACAGCATCATGATTAATGCAACGCAACAAACTGCAACGGATGAAACCTTGATCCCCACGGGAAAGCTGGCCCCTGTAGCAGGCACCGCAATCGATTTCACCAAACCTGCAAAAATAGGTGATCGCATCAAAGAAATCAAAGCAACCCCCGTGGGCTATGATCACAACTATGTACTTGAAGCTTCAAGCAAGGATTTAAAAGCCCCTGCTGCAATCGTCAAAGAACCAAAATCGGGAAGGGTGATGGAGGTTTATACCACCGAGCCAGGCCTGCAGTTTTACTCGGGTAATTTTCTCGATGGCACCATCAAGGGCAAGAACGGCGCAGTTTACAATCAGTACAACGGGTTCTGCCTCGAATCACAGCATTACCCCGATAGCGTCAATAAGAAAGAGTTCCCTTCAACGGTCTTGAAGCCGGGCGAAAAATTCAGCAGCACCACCATCTACAAGTTCAAGGCTGAGTAAGAAATCAGGGCCCCAAGCGCTTGATACCCCAGAAGGTGCCGTTCCTTTCATATAGGATACGGTCATGCATTCTACTGGGGCGGCCTTGCCAGAACTCAATTGAATTTGGCCAAAGCCTGTAACCACCCCAGGTTTCAGGCAAAGGCACAACTTTATCAGCAAAGCGTTTCTCAATCTCATGCCAGCGCGATTCAAGTTCTTCCCGACCCTTCATCACCGAAGATTGTTTGGAGGCCCAAGCACCAATACGGCTTCCCAAAGGCCGTGAGAGAAAGTAATCTTCAGATTCAAGCTTGGAAACTTTCTGCACCTCACCTTCGATGCGAATCTGCCTTTCTAAATCCGGCCAGTAAAACACAACTGCCGCCCTCGGGTTTTCAGAAAGCTCGCCCGCCTTTCGACCCTCATAACTCGTGAAAAAAGTGAATCCCCGCTCATCGAAACTTTTCAACAACACAATCCGGGCGGAAGGCGCGCCATGCGCAGTGGCTGTCGCCAAAGTCATGGCATTGGGCTCGGTAACCTTGGCATTCACCGCATCACCAAACCACTTTGCAAATTGATCAAAAGGGCATGGTGCTAATTCATGCTCCAAAAGCCCATGAAGGGTATAGTCTTTTCGTAGGTCTGCGAGTGATGCCATTATAAAATTCTCCTGCAATTCTCTTGGTCGGTATCGTAATCTTTTTTACCACGCAAAGAAAAGAATCCATTTGCTTGATTACTCTTTTAACCCCGATTACAATCATTTCATAACCCTTATTTCAAGAAAGGCAAACATGCACAAGTTATTCTCCCTGACAGTTGCGGCTTTATTCCTCGGAGCCAACCTATCCTTTTCCCAGGAATCAAAGTCCACCAAGAAACTATTGGTGATCACCGAATCGAAGGGCTTTGTGCATGGCGTGGTAAAACGCCCCAAGCCCGAAGAATTATGCCTGGTGGAAAAATCACTCATCGCATTGGGAAAATCGTCCGGCATGTTTGAAGCCGTGGTCACCCAGGATTCCCGCACTGCAATCACCGCGGAAAACCTGCAAAAATATGATGCTGTATTCTTTTACACCACGGGCGAATTACCACTTTCTGATGTGCAAAAAGCCGATTTGCTACAGTATATAAAGTCTGGTAAGGGCTTCGCAGGCAGCCATTGTGCAACTGATACTTTTTACAAATGGCCCGAGTATGGCAACATGATTGGTGCTTACTTTGATGGCCATCCATGGCATGAAAAAATCAAGGTAAAGGTGGAAGATAAGAGCCACCCCGCAACCAAACATCTTGGTGATTCATTTGAAATAACAGATGAGATTTATCAGTTTAAGGGGCCTTACGACCGGAAAAACTTGAATGTCCTCCTTAGCATGGATACCACCGCAGTTAAGAAGGAAGGTAAGCGCGCTGATAAGGATTACGCACTAGCCTGGACCAAGGAATATGGCAAAGGCAGGGTTTTTTACACTGCTTTTGGCCACCGAGATGAAGTATGGGCAGACGAAAGATTCCAAAAGATAATGCTTGGGGGGTTGGGTTACGTCATGGGACTTAACGATGGTAGTGGCAAGATTAATGAAAAAAAGCAATAAAATGCTTGAATAACCTTCCCTTACATTTATTAAAGCTTTAGCCTATTAGCATACAAAACAGGACTGTAATACTAATTATAGTCCTGTTTTGGGCGAGATAAAGCAAATCACCCCAGGGGGTTTGAGTGATAATTAGGCTAATAACATCGAATGTTCATGGTTCTGATGATTGTAACTATCAATTTTTAACCAGCTTGCTGGTGAATGAAAGTATTGCAATCGACGCGGGAGCAATCGGTTTTTATTCTTCTCCCCAAGAGCAGGAAAAAATCCGTCATGTGTTAATAACCCATTCTCATATTGATCATTTGGCATCACTCCCCATCTTTATTGAAAATGTATTCACAGGCAGGCCCGACCCGGTGATCATCTATGGGTCAACTCCTGTATTAGACTGTTTGCAAGCCGATGTTTTCAACAATCGAATCTGGCCTGATTTTATCGAACTTTCAAAGTTCCCTATTTCCCGCTTCCTAGACATCAAAACATTCGAACCCAACCAGACGATCACCCTCGATGGTATCAATATAACCGCAATCAACATCAATCATGTTGTTCCCACGGTTGGATACATTTTTGATGATGGAAAAAGTGCGATTGGATATGTCAGCGATACAGCCGAAACCGAGGAAATCTGGGAACTACTCAACAAGCAAAAAAACTTGAAAGCAGTATTTCTGGAAGTAACCTTCCCCAACGATCACCAATGGCTTGCTGATGTATCCAAACATCTGACGCCAAAAACCTTCGCGCTGGAACTAAAGAAGCTAAAGAAAGATGTACCAATCTATGCGGTGCACCTTAAAGGCAGATACCGCGATAAAGTAGCCAAGGAAGTGTCCGACCTTAATCTTCCCAACGTGCACATCACCAAGTTTCTACAAGACTATACTTTCTAATACCGGCAATAAATTGACAAAAAGCCCCGGAGGAAATCACCTCCGGGGCTTTTTGTTTTTACACCCTTATTCTTACTTTGCAGTCTCCAACAACTGCCTGAGCACATAACGAAGAATTCCGCCATGCTTGTAATAAAGCACTTCCTGTGGCGTATCAATGCGAACAACAGCTTTGAATTCTTTGCCATTGGCCCTTACCGCAATGGTTTTACCCGGGGCATAATCAGCAGACTCAAGCAAGGATGCAAGACCCGTGATTTCAAAAACCTCTTCGCCTGTAAGGCCAAGCGAAGCTGCATTCTTGCCCGCTTCAAATTGCAGTGGAAGTATTCCCATGCCCACCAAATTACTGCGATGAATGCGTTCGTAACTTTCAGCAATCACAACACGCACACCAAGCAAAGCAGGCCCCTTTGCGGCCCAATCACGCGAACTACCCGAGCCATATTCCTTGCCCGCAAGAATCGCCAGAGGCACTTTTTCCGCATGATATTTCACCGAGGCATCAAATATAGACATCCCTTCCCCAGAAGGAAGATGCCTTGTAAAACCACCTTCCGTACCAGGCGCAAGAATGTTCTTCAGGCGAATGTTTGCAAAGGTGCCACGCACCATCACTTCATGATTACCCCTGCGCGCGCCATAACTGTTGAAGTCTGCGGAAGCCACGCCTCGCTCTTGCAGATACTTCCCAGCGGGGCTGTCTTTCTTGATATTTCCTGCAGGGGAAATATGATCGGTGGTGATGCTATCACCCAGAACCGCAAGAACCCGCACTGCTTTCAAATCCGCAATCGCGCTTGGATTACGTGGCATGTTTTCGAAGTAGGGAGGGTGCTTCACATAGGTGGAGTTCGCATCCCATGCATACTGATTACCCGTGGGGACGGGAAGTTCCTGCCAAGCTGGATCACCCTTGAACACTTCGCTGTATTCCTTGGTGAACATCTCGGGTTTCACACACTTTGCAACAGCCTCATGAATTTCTTTCGTGGTCGGCCAGATATCTTTTAGAAACACAGGCTTACCATCGCTGCCATTGCCTACGGGTTCGGTTGCGAAATCAATATCGGTTCTGCCCGCGAGTGCATAAGCCACAACCAAGGGAGGGGAAGCAAGATAATTGGCGCGCACTTCAGGATGCACCCTGCCCTCGAAATTTCGATTCCCGCTTAAGACCGCAGCCACTATAAGTTGGCCCTCTTCAATCCCCTTCGAAACAGGCGCAGGCAATGGCCCGCTGTTTCCTATGCAAGTCGTACAACCATAACCCACAAGATTGAATCGCAGTTTATCCAGGTCGTTCATCACATCCGCTTCCACCAGATAATCTGTGACCACCTTGGAACCAGGTGCAAGGCTCGTCTTCACCCAGGGCTTTGTTTGCAAGCCTTTTGCTACGGCTTTCTTCGCAACAAGGCCTGCCGCCAGCATCACTGAAGGGTTGGAAGTATTGGTGCAACTGGTGATTGCCGCAATAACCACCGAACCATGCTTGAGAACTTCCTGCTTGCTATTCATGGTGACAACTGCCTGCGCTTGTGCAGTTGCAGGGCTGACACCCGCCTTGGGCTTGGCCTTGGCGATTAAACCAGGCAGCGCATTATTGAAAGAAGTTTTCATATCGCTAAGGCGAACCCGATCCTGCGGGCGGGTCGGCCCGGCCAGGCAGGGCTCGATCACTTTCATATCCAGTTCCATCGTACTGGAATAATTCGCCTCGGGAGTTGATGCATCATGAAACATACCCTGTTGCTTCATGTATGCCTCGGTTAATTCAACAAGCTCTTTGGGTCTGCCCGAAAATTGCATGAAGCGAATGGTTTCTGCATCTACGGGGAATATGCCACAGGTTGCACCATACTCGGGTGCCATGTTCGCAATGGTTGCACGATCAGCCAAAGGCAGATCAGCAAGCCCCGGCCCATAGAATTCCACGAACTTCCCTACCACGCCCTTCTTCCTCAACATTTCAGTCACCGTCAGAACCAAATCGGTCGCAGTAGCACCCTCTGGCAATCTGCCCGTCAGCTTAAAACCAACCACTTCGGGAATCAGCATGGAAACAGGCTGCCCAAGCATGGCGGCTTCTGCTTCAATACCACCCACGCCCCAACCCAGCACCCCAAGCCCGTTGATCATTGTGGTATGCGAATCGGTACCCACCAGGGTATCAGGGTAGGCATAATTTTTGCCATGCACAGTCGCACTCATCACCACCCGTGCCAGACATTCCAAATTCACCTGATGAACAATCCCAGTTTCAGGGGGCACCACTTTAAAGTTATCAAAGCCGTTCTGGCCCCAGCGCAGAAAAGCATAACGCTCCCTGTTTCTCTCAAACTCAAGATCCGAGTTGTTCTTAAATGCCAGCCCATTGCCAAAGTCATCCACCTGCACCGAATGATCAATCACCAATTCAGCAGGGCAAAGTGGGTTAATCTTGGTCGGGTCGCCACCCATAAGTTTCATGGCATCCCGCATTGCAGCAAGATCTACCACCGCGGGCACGCCCGTGAAATCCTGCAACAAAACCCTTGCAGGGGTGAAGCTGATTTCCTTGGAAGGAATACTCTTCGGATCCCAATTCGCCAAGGCCTCTATGTCTCCCTTGGTTACGCTCAAACCATCTTCAGTTCGTAAAAGATTCTCAAGAAGGATCTTGAGGGAAAAAGGAAGCCTGGCTACCTGGGGCAGTTTCTTCTCAAGCATCTTTAAAGAATGATAGTGATGGGTCTTGCCGCCCGCATTAAGGCTGGTTTCGGTTCCAAAGCTGTTTTTCATGACAGTTATTTCCTTGAGTTTATTGGTCTTATGTTATTCTCTTGATGATCAGGCCAATAGGCAACCATATCTCCAGTCCTTTTCAACTTTAACCACTTTTCCCTTGCCTGCCTTAACAAAATAATGATAAGTTATCTGTATTACTTATGTAAGTGCCTACCAAATTATCTGACTCTCTTTTAGTTTCTGAATCGTTTTTTAGTGTTGGGGGATATTATGAAGAAGCGTGGATTTACCCTGATCGAATTATTGGTTGTCATTGCCATTATTGCGATTCTTATCGGCCTTTTATTGCCCGCAGTACAAAAAGTACGCGAAGCCGCTGCCCGATCCACATGCTCCAACAATCTCAAACAAATCGGGCTCGCCCTGCATAATTATCTCAACGCTTTTGGCACCTTTCCCTCTGGTTGTCCGAGTTCGGCAAATTTTGGCCCCAGTCCTCTTGTTTTACTCATGCCTTATTTCGAACAGGAAGCCATCCTGCGGGGCTACGATGTCAACCAATCTTCGGGCGCAGCTTCAAGTGCCAACGATCCCGTATCCACCTTCAAACTTAAATTGCTTCTTTGCCCCTCGGATTCCAACCCTAGCGTTTCAACTTTCTACGGCTGGACCAACTACCACACCAACTCGGGATCATGGGTCGGGGTATCCGGATGGGATGGCGCCTTCGGCCCCAACTTTTCAGCCGCAGGTAAATCCGCTGCTCCCAGCGTTGCCCCTAAGGATATTGTCGATGGTACAAGCAACACCTCCGCCTTCTCTGAAGTCTGCAACGGCCCCTATGCCAACACCGCACTCTGGGATCCCCGCACCGATTGCTTCGAAGGAGGCACTACCACTCAAACCACCATCGCTGGCGCTCAGGCCTACTTCAACAACCTAAACTGGAAAACCGCTGGCGGCCCCGCTGGCTGGACCGACTGGCGCTATCGTGGCTACCCATGGCGTGAAGGCTCTGTCTGGCGCAATGGCTATAATCATCTCCTGCCTCCCAACAGCCCATGCTGGAGGCCTAATGGCGATTGGTGGCAACTTGTCAGCCCCGCCAGCAGTTTCCACACGGGTGGCGCATCCACCGTTATGTGCGACGGCTCGGTCCGATTCGTCAACCAAGCCATCGACCCGATCACCTGGACTTCCATGGGCACCCGCAATGGTGGCGAAGTTGTTCAACTACCTTAATCTACCCGGAGCTATCACATGAAACACTTCCTGCTTGCGCTTGCCATCCTTGGCTTTGCCTTCCTTACCGGGTGCGGATCAGATAACAAACCAATCGACCAGGATAAACTTCAGCAGGAATTCAACGATCTGCAAAAAGCCAGGCAAAAAGAAGACCCCTATGCAGGCAAACGCAAATAACCCTCTTCCCTGCAGCCCCAGCTTCCTTTAAAAAAGAGTGATGAACCAACGCGTCACCTTAAACAGAGCCCTCTCCAAGCTAGGCTATGGCAGCCGTACACAGGCTATTGATTGGATTCGCGACGGCTTGGTCAAGGTTGATGGCAAGATCTGCACCAACCCACTCGAATGGATCGATTTAAAATTTCAAGACATCGAACTTAAAAACACACAAAAACCCAAGCAAAATACCATCGCACTTTTATTGCACAAACCCCCGGGGTTTGTCACCACACGCGATGATGAACTTTCCAGAAACACCGTTTTTGATCTCCTCCCCCCGGATCTGGGTTACCTTTTCCCAGCGGGAAGATTGGATTTCGAAAGCGAAGGCCTGTTGCTTTTCTCCAACGACTCCCTCATCACCAACCTGCTTACCGATCCCTCGCACAAAATCGACAAAACCTACGTTGTCACCATCCGCGGGCAACTCAGCCCCGAATCTATACACCAACTCCGTAACGGCATCAAACTAAACCAAAAATCCACCGCGCCTTGCAAAGTGAAAATTCTGAAAGATAATGAAGAGTCTTCTATTCTTGAATTTGTTTTAAACGAAGGCATGAACAGGCAGATAAGAAAAATGATTCATGCTGTTGGAAGTAAGGTAAGAAAACTAGTGCGCACGAAAATTGGCAAACTTACCTTGGATGGTATTGAACCCGGAAAATTCAGGCTGCTATCCCCTGCTGAAATTCGGGAACTGCAACAACGCTGAAACTAAGCCTGCAATGCCCGCCTTAATCGCAACTCCGCATCCTTCGAAGCCTGGGCGATCCGAACCAGAGAATCTGCCACCTCTGGAGAAGAGGAAGAGTATTGGCTGGCCAGCCTTTGAAATTCACTTTCATTTCTGGCAAGATCTGCTGCAAAATCCAACATCTGGTTGCGAAGCTCCTTTTTAGAAATCAACATCGAGCTCAACTTATCCACATCTTTTTGCAACAACTCTTCAAGATATTCCGCCTGCAATTTCAAATGGTTGGAATCGTTCCGCACCGCGAATGCTATCGCATCGGTTCGAGCTTCTTTAGCAAGCCTTACCATTGCCTGCCATTTTTTCTCCGGGGTAGCAACCCGGTTGATGCTGCTTTCCTTATACACCCGAAGCCCTGCAATACTTTCCCGATCGACCGGCTTTGGAATCAGTATCAACCCACCCACTACTGCAAAAAGAAATGCGACCAGCGCAACTGCGACTGAAAGTTTCTGCCTGCCTCTTTCTTTTTCAAATCTACGAAACTTAAATAAAGGAGAGGCGATGATCTTTTTTGCATCCAGCTTGCTTTCGATATTCTTCAATCGAGCCTGCGAGGAAAGTAAGGGCGCAGACACCTTCAACCTGGCTATCTGCTTTTCAATTTTAAAAATGGTGCCTTGGTACGCCTGGCACGCCTTGCATGATCGCAAATGAAACATCACTTCCCTTTGAAGATTGTTGACGCATTCCGCCCGCAGTATTTGTTCTTGGGTCTGATTACAGTTCATCTTGCATCTTCCTGTTTTATTTCCAGAGTTTCCATCAGCTTTTGCCTGGCTTTATATACCCGCCAGCGTGCTGTTTCTTCCGTAGTTCCAAGTGCAAGAGCAATCTCTCGAAAGGCCATATCTTCCTGCATTCTTAATAACAAAGCCGCCTTCCATTCCTCGGGCAGTTTATCAATGGCATGTTGCAAGCCGCGGTTCGCCTCGTTTTCCTGTGCCAACTCTTCCGGCCCTGCACGGGTATCAAAGACCTCCGCAGGCAAAATTGAATTTTTACCCTTCCGGTCTCGCACCCAGTTCGCGTAAGCGTTATGCGCAATCCGAAACAACCATGCCTTCAAATTCGTATCAGGCCGAAGCCTGGTTATCGCCTGGTACGCCCGCACAAAAGTATCCTGAACCAAGTCTTCCGCCGCGTGGGAATTTCCTGTCAACCGGGCAACCCAACGATATAAGGCTTCATTGTAAAATAAAACCAATTGCGCAAAAGCTTCACGATCGCCTTTGACCAACCCTTCCAAGTTTGGCTCCAAAGCGACTGGCTCGAATATCGCCAGCTTCGTTTCAGATTTATCAACCTTTTGCGCCACCTATTCCTCGTTTCGTCGCAGGCAGACTGCGTATATAACCCCTCACCAAAGCTATTGTTGGTAAAGATTATCACCAAAATCGTATGAACCTTTTAATTCTATACTTCGAAAGGCATTATGATGCAATTTCAGGGAAATGTTTACGCAATTTGGCTACTTTGGGGGCCACCACTGCCTGGCAGTATCCCTGTTCAGGATTATTGGTGAAATAATGCTGGTGATACTCTTCCGCAGGGTAAAACAAAACTAAGGGCTCCACTTGGGTAACAATAGGTTTAAACCAAGTGCCTGAGGCGTTATTTTCTGCTATTTTCGCTTCAGCTTCTTTTTTTTGCTGCTCATCATGAAACAAAATAATAGATCGGTACTGGGTGCCGGAATCCGCACCTTGGCGGTTCAGCGTGGTGGGGTCATGAATTGCGAAAAAGACATCAAGAAGATTTTCAAAAGAAATGATTTTTGGGTCGAATTCGATTTGAATCACCTCAGCATGGCCTGTTTTCCCAGAACAAACCAAAGCATAGGTTGGCTGGGGGTGCTGCCCGGCACTATATCCAGAAACCACCGAGGAAACGCCTTTGATTCGCTCGAATACAGCTTCCAGGCACCAAAAACAACCACCACCTAAAGTTGCAATTGCCATAGAGTGGGCCCCACATTCGGAAAATGAATCGACTGGGAACGCTATACCACTTACACCTTAGCCTTAGAGCCCGTGTTTTTCCATAACATATATCGGAAAAGTTGCGAAATTATAACCCTGCGAGCTTCTTCCTCCAAACCTCAAGTCGTTACAACCCTCACTTGAAATCAAGGAAAAAACCACAGGGTGAATTGACGATGAGACACTTTTCAAGTAATCTCACTATTGTCATTAATAAATGACAACTGGGGCTGTGGCGCAGTTGGGAGCGCGTCTGCATGGCATGCAGAAGGTCAGGGGTTCAAATCCCCTCAGCTCCACTAA
>CAZYAY010000092.1:0-10461 GCA_964646215.1 uncultured Candidatus Kuenenia sp.
TGGCATCCACCTTATCTGGGATGAGCAACCAGGCTGCGATTCTTTCCGTGGGCTCGACAAGATAGTTCACACGAATGAGTTGATACCCTTCCTTCTGTTCGGTTTTTTCAACTTTGGCATCAAGAGAAACACCTTCGGGCCATGGGCCACCCAGGCATTGCTGCAATAGCTTTTTTTTATTTTCAGCATTCGAGTTGGCATCGATCATGCTATTTGCCCGGGAAAAGGTCAGGGGGAAAGTCATTGCCAATGAAGCACATGCGATAAAGTGTCTTCTGGTCATAATTCCAGCGTTCAACAGTTGATTCATTTTCATTTGAATTAATCCCATGATGCAAAAGTATCAAGAGCATCGCCATGAAACCAAGTTCCACCATAAGGGCCAAAGTATCAAGCCATTTCCCTACAAAGTTGCATGCAATACCAAAGGGATCGGGGGTGATGAAAAAAGCTTTTCCAAAGATTCCCCTTCAAGGTGGACGAAATGGAACCATCTCTATTCAAATAACCAAACCATTCCCCATGCACGGGATCCTGAAAATTAGTAAAAGCCCAATTACGAACTTGTTCATGCCAGGTTAAGTATTTAGGATCTCCGGATAATTGCCAGGCAAGAAGGGTGGCTATGAGCGCTTCATTATGGGGCCACCAGAATTTCATTTCATGCCAGTATTCCTGAACAGGCTTGTTGAACACATCCCGAAAATAAAACAAACCACCATGTTTTTGATCCCATCCCCGCTGCCACATCCAATCAAGCATCTGCAAACCCATGGCGACAAGTTTTTTATCCTTGCGATATTTGCCCTCATGGAGGACAAACCATGCCCCCTCGATTGCGTGCCCCGGGTTGAGGGTTCTGCCATCAAAATGATCAATTATGGATCCATCCGGTGAAACCATTTCCATCACACACTCAATCTCAGGTTTCAGAAAAAACTTTTCAATTTCGTGCAGGCAACGATCAATCCAGTTGGTCAAATCCGGGTGATCGCCAAGATTCAATCTTAATTCCTGCGCGGAAACAATGGTGATCATGCGGGGCCCCATGCCGATGGCAGGCCTCTGCGAAGTAAATTTTGGAGGCATCAGGCCGGGGGTGAAATTCCACCGGGTGAAGAAATCAAATAGATCCTTCGCCTTTTTAGCGGAAGCCTTGGATCCTGTGGCCCGGGCATGAGCTGCGAATGCGATGGCGGCAAATGATTCGCTATATGCATAACGCCTTTTGCGTATGGGCGCCCCATTCTGCGCGAGGTGAAAAAACATCCTGCCATCAGAATCAAAACCATGTTGATCAAGAAACCCCAGCCCTGATTCAGCCCATTGCAGCCAGTGGGGATTTTTCTCAACCGTGTTATACATGGTAAGTAGCATCCAGCTCATCCTGCCAACCGCCCAGACCGATTTATCAGTATCTATGCAGGTGCCATCCGCATCCACACAATGAAGAAATCCACCATATTTTTGATCCACACATCGTGGGAACCAAAATGGAATGCAATCATTGAGCAACTTATCCTGATAAAATTCACCAAGTTTGGCAGGGTTCATTTCTTTTCTTCACCTTCAACAACCCATTCAGGACGAAAGCGAACAAAAGAGAGTGTTTCGATTCCTGAACGGGGCCCGCATTCGTAAAGCACCCCTAGGCTGCCATCATTCAATACAGTCATGGAGGAATAAGAAGAGGGCCTTGGATCAATCAATCTTCCCTTGCTCCAGGTTTTTCCATTATCCGAACTTGCGCGTACTGTAAGGGCCACCCTTTGTTTGGGAGAGGCGGGATTTGAAAAAAACAAAAGTCCATCAGGATGACTGATAAGGCTTGCCATGCAGGTGGGGTCATCAACTACAGACCAGTTCTCGACCCACTTGCCCCCAGCAAGACCGGACTCAGGTTGAAAACGGGCCCAGGCCCTTTTCCCACTACGGGATTCATCGCGCATGGAAAGAAGGAGGGAACCATCTTTAAGCTCTGCTATCTGGGATTCGCTGGTCGGTTTTTTCCCTGGGATTGCGGGCTGTGAGATAGTCCAAGTATCACCCGAGTCCGTACTGAAAATAAAACAGGAATGGGCTACGCCATTGGATTCACGGTATTGGGCTGGAAATACAAGTGTCCCATCCTTCAATTGAATACCATTGCCCGGGCCTTGAAAACAAAGCCTCCAATTGGGATCCCTGCCTTGGATTTTTGAGGTGATATTAATGGGCTTGGACCATGTAACGCCGTCGTCCAAACTTTTTGTGATTACAAACTGTCCGGTTTCCTCGGGGGTCAATCCGGCACCTGAGCCATTCCAACCCCGATTTCCCTTGGACCAGAGTGCAGCAACAAAAATACCGCCTGTTTTTTTATCAATCAAAATACAAGGATCGCCAACCCCGTTACCCTTCGAATCTTTTTCACTTTTATCATAATCAAGTATGATCTGGTTTTTCCCCCAAGTTTTGCCCTGATCAATACTTCGCGCCAAGCCTACATCCATGTCTGCGGGCAAATCACCGGAGTTCTTATTGCGAAGATCAAAGACTGCAAGCAAAGTTCCCTTGTTGGAACAAGCCAGCGCGGGAATTCGGTAGGTATGAACGCCTTCATCACCCTGTTTTCGCACAATGGTGCGAAAAACATCGGGTTCATTAATATTATTCTCGCCTCCCAATCCAGAAAGAACAATATTCAGCATAAGTAAAAGAACAAATAACAACCGTAACATTTGGGATTTTCCTAAAAATGACATTTAAAGTTTTTAAATCAAAACCCAGCATAACATTCACATTAATCTCATGTAGAATATATTTGATTCTGTCTTAAAACCATTCTAAAATTAAGAAGTAAAAAGTTGAAGAACATCCGGTTATATTCCCACCCAGAGACTTTCATGCGCATTTTAAATATTTTCCTTTCCTCAATCCTTCTTTTCTTTGCAAGTTTTGACCTCACGATTCTTATCGCCCAGGAAATCCTCGTCAAACCATATGTACAGCCGGGCGATGGCAATACTTTGGAAGGCACGGATGTGAAAATCATTGCCTGGCTTACAGACCAAAAAGAGGCAACTTTCACCGTGGAGTATGGGATCAAAGGCGAACCTGTTTTAAAGGCAAAGCCTGTTCGGGTTTCGCTCGATTTCGAAAAAGTCAAGACTCTGATTGACATCATCAAACCCAAGGTTGTGCCGGTAGAAACCAAATCCAAGGTGGAAGATAAAAAAGAACCCATTACAAAAAAGGATCTCCCGCTGGTTGAAAAAGAACAACATTACTTCAGGTATCATGCATCTTTGAAGGACTTGCCTTTTAACTCTGAAATTCACTACTGTGTAAAATCAGGCGAACGAATCATCCGCCAAGCTTCATTTCGAACACGGCCCACTCCAGATAAATCCGCACGACTTGTTTTAGTTGGAGACATGGCAACGGGGAAAGCGCCCCAAAAAGCAATTGCTTGGCAGATTCAAAAAGAAAAGCCTGAGGCTCTCATCGCCTTGGGGGACATTGTCTACCCCACCGGCAGAGTGCTTCAATACATGAATTATTTCTGGAACACCTACAACGATGTTAACGAACCAGGTCTTACCTCGGGTGCGCCTCTGATGGCCTCCGTCCCTTTTTATCCACTGCTTGGCAACCACGATATCGGGGCGCGGTTTCCCACCACCCAGGATGCACTTGGCGCCTTTTACTTCTTCTACCCACCGACCCAGGGCCCGGGCGAAGGTTCCTGGAGCACCCCCTTGGGAACAGACAACGCCGCTGCTGCTAAATTTAAGACCATCAACAAGCATAGTTACCCATCGTTAGACGCATATTCATTCGATTATGGCAGCGCCCACTTTCTTATTCTTAACAACAACAAATCCTCCAACATGGATTCCCCCGAACTTTTACAATGGGCAGAATCCGACCTCACAAAAACCAGACAACCATGGAAATTTGTCTGCTATCATGTGCCTGCCTTCCATAGCTCGAAACAACATTACAGCGAACAACAATCCCGTTCGTGGAACCCAATGTTTGAAACCTGTGGCGTGGATATCGTTTTTGCAGGCCATGTGCACAACTACCAACGCAGCCATCCCCTACTTTTCAAACCCGAAGGAAAACGAAACACCAAAGGTAGGGTGGATGGAACTTTTACCATCGACAAATCATTCGATGGCGACAAAAACACGAATCCAAAAGGTGTGATTCATGTGGTTGCAGGAGGTGGAGGCGCATCACTTTATCTTCCGGGGCTGGAAAAAACATCCATCGCTCTCAAGGAAGATTTTGAAGAAAACTATGCAGACTTCACTGCAATTATGAATGCAGACAGCTATTCATTTGTAACCATGGATTTAGAACCAACGAAGCTTGCAATCCGGGTGCTGAATCAGGAAGGCAAGCAACTTGACAAATTCAACATCACCAAACCAACAAGGTAATCAATCGTGAATCATCCCAAGATCATCAAACCCACCAGACGAAAATTTCTTGCAACCTCTGCTGTCTTACCACTTGCAGGGATCCACACCACCCATGCTTCAAATTTAAAAGATGAACCTATTGGCTTTTTCCTCATAGGCGATACCCACTTCCTTGCTGATAAAGAGAACCCCGTAAAGCTGGATCCCAGATCCGCTGCCAACACCTCCAACATGGTTGCCACTTTAAATAAATTAGGTGGCACTGCTATCTCCCCAGAAGCAGGAGGCGGCAAAGTTCTTTCTCCAAAAGGACTTATTCATGCTGGCGATGTCATCGATACAGGCGACAAGAACGGCCCTCTCTCTGAAAAGATGCAAGTCACCGAATGGAACTTATTCTCTGAAACATTCGGCCTGACTGGCAAAGAGGGTAAGCTTAAAATGCCTGTTTACGAAGTGCATGGCAACCATGACAGCCCAAATGGCCAAGGCATGGCGGTCAAAAAAATAATCGAGCGAAACAAAAACCGGTCCGGGGTCAACAATATTTCACCCAATGGAGTACACTATTCCTGGGACTGGGAAAAAGTGCATTTCATCAACCTTGGCATTGTTGTAGGGGAGGTTGCAACAGTTGCCCGCAAGAGGCGCTATAACCCACTGGGCAGCCTTGATTTTCTTGTAAAAGATCTCAAGGAAAAAGTTGGTGATTCAGGCAGACCGGTTGTCATCACCCACCATGTGGATATGCAGCGATATTCGCAGCCTCTTCCTGTCGAAGACAAAAAAGCGATGGGCATGGAATGGGATCCTGAAGATGTCCAAGGCTTTTATAAAGCCATTGAAGGTTACAATATTGCAGCAGTTCTTTACGGGCACACCCACGCACGTAATGTCTACCGCTGGGATGGCACACCCAAGCGATCGGGCAAAGGCGTTCCTGTATTCAATGTGGATAACGGGGCCCATTTCGCCAGTAAAGAACAAGCCTTCTTCTACTTTGAAGTTAGCTCAAACCAATGCCTCGTTAGGGAATACTTTACCAAGGATGGCTGGGAGAGCGGCGCCTGGACTCCTCAATCTTGGACTACCAATCATACCAAGGCAAAAACTGTTTAACTTACCCTATTGCAATCAGGAAAACTTATCATGCTTCAGAAATTAAAATTCAGTATCTCTGCTACTTTCTTGCTTACACTTTCGCCCTTGGGTTTTTGCGATGTCAAACTACCAGCCATCTTTTCTGACCACGCGGTCATTCAAAAGGATGTTCAGGCACCTGTATGGGGCTGGGCAGACCCCAATGAGGAAGTTACCGTAAAAATTGACACGCAATCGCAAACTACAAAAGCAGGCGCTGATGGCAAATGGAAAGTCAAACTCGATAAGCTTTCTGCGGGCGGGCCCCATACTCTCGAAATTAAAGGCAAGAATACCGTAACAATCAAGGATGTGCTAATTGGCGAAGTTTGGCTTGGCTCGGGACAATCCAACATGGCTATGACTGTCAATCGCTGTCTGGATTACGAAAAAGAAAAAACTGCTGCAAACTTTCCCCAACTTCGAATGTTCAAAGAATCATCAGGTGTCGCAACCCAGCCCCAGTTTGTTGGTGCTGGCAAGTGGGAGGTTTGTACCCCGGAAACCGTCGGTGGGTTTTCAGGCACCGCTTATTTCTTCGGCAGAGAACTTCACCAGGTTCTTAAGGTTCCCGTAGGCCTGATCAACTCTTCCGTCGGTGGCACACCAGTTGAATCCTGGACCAGCATGGAAGCCCAGAAAGATTTCAAGGAACTTAAGCCCCTGTTTGATCGCTGGCAGAAATCTGATGCTGATTTCAATCTTGTAAAAGCTGAGGCCCAGTTAAAGATCGATATCGAAAAACACAAGGCCGCCGCAAAGAAAGCAAAAGAGGAAGGCAAGCCCATTCCAAGGGCCCCGCAGAGACTTAGCCCCCCTAGGCTTAACAACCATTTCCCAGGAAATCTTTTCAACGGCAAAATAAGCCCCCTCATTCCATACGCAATCAAAGGCGCAATCTGGTACCAAGGCGAAAGCAATGCCGGCAAAGGTAATGCTGAAGTTTATGGCTTACAACTTGCAACCTTGATCAACGACTGGCGGGCCCGATGGGGACAGGGAGATTTTTATTTCGCATGGGTCCAACTCCCCAATTTTCACAAACTACAAACCGAACCGGTTGAAGAATCCGGCTGGGTTACCGTTAGGGAAGAAATGGCCAACACCTTGAAACTACCCAACACAGGAATGGCAATCACCACCGATGTTGGCGAAGCCAACGATATTCATCCCAAAGACAAGCAGAATGTAGGCAAGAGGTTGGCAATGTGGGCCTTGGCGAAAGCTTATAATCAAGAAAAGGTTGCTTCTTCCGGACCGCTTTTCGCCTCGCATGAGATCAAAGGCAGTGAAGTTATCATTCGCTTCACCAACACCAATGGCGGGCTTAAATCCTCCAGTCCCGAGATAAAAGGTTTTGCAATTGCTGGTGCGGATAAGAAGTGGAAGTTTGCAAAGGCTCGGATTGAAGGTGAAACGGTCATCGTTTCCAGCCCGGAAGTTAATACCCCCATGATGGTCCGTTTCGCTTGGGCAGACAATCCGGTTGCAACTTTGTTCAACGGTGCGGGAATACCTGCAGCACCTTTCAGAACTGATAAATAGATTCAGCATTAACAAAAAGAAAGAGGAGCATTCACTGCTTCTCTTTCTTTTTTACTTTGAACCAACTGCACCACCGGCGGGCCTGCGATTAGCAAGTATTTCACTGATCCGATTGCGGGCTTCCTTGCGTAACTTCTCAACTATTTCAGGGTTCTTATCAAACACATTCGTGGTTTCCCCAGGATCTTTTTCAAGATTAAAAAGCATGTTCGCTTCTGCTGCGTTACCTTTTTCTTTCTTCTTCTTTGCATTGCCCCCTTCATCCGAGGATGGAAGAAATAATTTCCATTCGCCCATACGGATGGCTTGAACAGGATTTGCAAGGTTGGCAGTACAATAAAGATGCACATCACGAACAGGGCCTGCTTTATCGTCCATCATCAAAGTTGAGATATCCCTGCCATCAATGATTTGCTTTGGGTCTAACTTAGCCCCAACAAGTGAAGCAAGAGTTGGCAACACATCGATATTGCCCGCAATCTGGCTGCACTGGGTGCCTGCGGGAATTTTTCCGGGCCAGCGCATGATACAAGGCTCTCTTACCCCACCTTCAAAATTACTACCCTTCTTACCGCGGAATGGCCCCGCAGACCCAGTTGCAGGCCCGTTATCCGAAGTGAATATCACCAGAGTTTTATCATCCAACCCTAACTCCTTAATTTTTTTCATCACCTGACCAACCGACCAATCGATTTCCTCGATCACATCTCCCAATAAACCTGAAGCACTTTTCCCTTTGAATGCTTCTGAAGCAGCCATCGGCCCATGAATCATGGTATGTGGCAGATAAAGAAAGAAAGGCTTGCTCTTGTTCTGCTTCATGAACTCGATGGCTTCTTCCGTATAGCGCTTCGTTAGCAACGATTGATCAGGTTCCGTTTCGATCGTCTTTTCACCCCTGATCAAAGGCAACGGTGGGTTACCGGGCCTTTTGGCATTCATGTCGTTACTGTAAGGCAGACCAAAGTAATGATCGAAACCATGCTTGGTGGGAAGGAATTCAGGCAGATGCCCCAGATGCCATTTACCAATACAGGCAGTTGCGTAGCCTGCAGATTTCATCACTTCTGCAACCGTGGTTTCAGAAGAGTTAATGCCTATTTTCGACTGGGGGAACAAAACGCCAGGGATGGATATTCTTTGGTTGTAGCAGCCTGTCATTAAAGCAGCGCGCGACATCGAGCATACAGGAGTCGCATAAAAGGAATGAAACTTCCTACCTTCCTTGGCAAAGGTATTTAGGTTGGGCGTACGAACTTTGGTGCTGCCAAAGGGTTCTATGTCGCCATAGCCCATGTCATCTATGAAGATAAGAACAACATTGGGTTTGGTGATATCAGCAGCGCGGGAAATAGCTGGGCTGAAGAAGATAGTAAAAAGAACTGTGAAAGCTGCAAAATATCGCATGACAAACATTCCGATCTTAAATAATGAAAAAGACCTTGCTTAAATTTAGCCAAGACAAACGAACTTAGAGCCAAACAGATAGTAGCTTAAACACCCATTAAAAAAATTCCTACCTGATAAAACTGCAAAATAAACGATAAAGAAAATAAAAGTTTGACATCACCACACAACAAGATAAAGATATCTTTATGTTGGTTTTATGCTTCTTTCTCTCCAGAGGCCTTCATCATGACAACTATTGACGAACCACGTTTGGAATCCGACCTTCTTTACCGATTTCAATATCTTTCAGAATTCATGCATTTTATCCCCGAAGACATCCAGGCGATTCATGATGCTGCACCCTTACTCGCGCCGAAAGTTCCAGCCTTGGTCAATGCGGTTTATGAACAGCTTCACGAATACGATGCAACTTGGCGACACTTCTTGCCCACCCATCCGGCAGATAAAGATTCATTGATGAAAGCGCTTGAAAATCTGGATGCAAACCACGAAATCATTAAAAACCGTAAAGAACATCTTTCCCGCTACCTCGTCACCTTGGTTACCAAGCCTTACGATGGGAAAATGCTGATCTATCTCGACATGGTGGGAAAAATTCACACATCAAGGGCGGGCAATCCCAAAACAACCATTCCCCTTATCCAAATGAATGCCTTGATGGGATTTGTTTCTGATGCACTCCTTTGCACGATTCTTAGCCTGAATCTTGAGCGCCATAAAGAGACCGCAACCGTACGGGCTTTTAATAAACTTCTTTGGATTCAAAACGATCTCATCAACCGCCATTATTCAAACTAGGATTCGCCATTCATCTTAATCAATAGCCACTTTCTTCTGAAAGAAGGGACTATTTGCAAAATATAATTTACGCTCATAATATCTTTAGTTTAAAGCACTTTTTGGATTGACTGAATAATAATAAAAAACTAATATTATTTATCTCATGCCTCATATTCGTTCGCTCTGTTTAGGATAACGCCCATGACAAAAAACGGTATATATCGCCGATCAGGATTTACCTTGATTGAACTTCTTGTTGTGATTGCAATCATCGCAATCTTAATAGGCCTGCTTTTACCTGCGGTGCAAAAAGTGCGTGAAGCTGCAGCGCGCATGAAATGCACCAATAATTTAAAGCAACTCGCACTCGCAATGCATGGTTACCACGATGCAAATACTGTATTCCCAATCGGGCAATACAATGATTTTTATTCAAATGATGGGCCCTATATCCGCGGATGCTGGCTTATCCCAATCCTTCCATTTATTGAACAACAGGGGCTTTTCGCCAACTTCGAGAGTAGTAACAGTGTGAACGGTTGGGCTCTATTTGCTGCCAACAAAGCAAGAGTAATGCCAAATGTGATGTGCCCTTCCGATCCTTCCAGCCCTAAAACGGACACTTTAGATACCAACGTCACTACTGCGGGTGTTTCCGAAAAACAAGGCATGCATACCAATTATCTTGCCTGTTCTGGTTCAACCGCCTATGGTACAGGGAAAAACCTCAACGGCATTTTCTACGTAAAATCAAAAACTAAAATAACAGATGTAAGAGATGGAACTTCGAACACCCTGATGCTTGGGGAAATACTTGTTGCACCTGATACCAATATCAATGATCTAAGGGGACGGTATGCCAATTCGTGGGAAGGAAATAACTGGTTCAGCACATTGAATCCTCCCAATTCAACAGTCTCGGATCGCTTAGGTTACCAAGGTGTTTCTATTCCAAATGCCCCCTTAACCAATGTAGCCAACAATGGGACTCAAAACCTTTCCGCCCGTAGCACCCATTCAGGCGGGGCTAACTTTTCCCTTGCGGATGGTTCGGTGCGCTTTATCCAAAACAACATCGATCCTCTAATTTACAACCAACTTGGCTCCAGGGAACTGGGCGAAGTAGCTACATCTTACTAACCACATTTTCATCTCAACTTTTGGAACATCTCAT
>CAZYAY010000093.1:0-10438 GCA_964646215.1 uncultured Candidatus Kuenenia sp.
ATAAAAAGAAAATAGAACCCCGCATCCTTTACAGGCACCCCATCGTTGAAAAACGTTACCCCATCGAGGGTGACCACCTGTTGTTTTCTGATGATGAACTTTCCACCCTCATTGATGACTTTATCGTCGCAGCAAAGCTTGCCCAACAGGCGGGTTTTGATTTCGTCGATGTCAAGCATTGCCATGGATATCTGGGCCATGAATTTCTAAGTGCCGTCGATCGCAAGGGCAAATTTGGTGGCAGTTTCGAAAACCGTACCCGCTTCCTTAGGGAAGTGGTTGCGGGGATCAAAGCGGTTGCACCCGGGCTTCTCGTAGGCGTAAGACTTAGCGCATTCGACACCATCCCTTTTAAGCCGGGCGCAGATGGCATTGGTGAACCAGAAGCTTGGAACAACGGCCCTTACCCCTATGCCTGGGGAGGAGATGGCTCAATTAAAGGTGTAAAATTAGAGGAGCCGATTGCATTTTTAAAGCTCTGCCTGCAATTGGGAATCCCCTTGGTTTGCACCACCTTTGCAAGCCCCTATTACAATCCCCATGTGCAACGCCCCGCACTTTTCCCTCCATCTGATGGCTACCTTCCGCCTGAAGATCCGCTGGTTGGAGTCGCAAGGCACATCGCAATCAACAAGGCGTTGAAAGAGGCGGTACCAGAAATGATGATTGTTGGGTCGGGCTTCTCCTACCTTCAGGATTGGTTGCCCAAAGTGGCGCAGGCAGTTGTGGGCCAAGGCATGGTTGATTCCGTAGGGTTGGGAAGAATGGTGCTCAGCTATCCTGATTTTCCAATCGATGTGCTTGCGGGAAAACCACTTGATCGCAAGCGCATCTGCAGAACCTTCAGCGATTGCACCACCGCCCCGCGAAATGGTTTGATCTCAGGTTGTTTTCCCCTCGATCCGTTTTATAAAAACTCCGAGGCGGGCAAAATGCTCTCCCTCATCAAAAAAGCAAAGGGCTGACCTACCATGTTAAATCGCAGAACTTTTCTTCAATCAATTACAACCCTGCCCGTTGCACTCGCATCTTTCACCAGCCAGGCTTTATCGCAGGAAAAAGCGGACAAAATCGCCCTTTCCACCTGGTCGTTTCATAACTATTTTCCGAACACCCGCTATGGCAAACCCGAATTCGATTTGGCCGAGTGGAACCTTGAAAAAGTAATGGAGATCGCCCAAACCAAAATTGGCATCTCCAACTTCGAACTCTCCAGCGCCCATCTGGCAAACCTCGAAAACGATTACCTTCTCGGTCTTAAAAAACTTGCAAAAGACAAAGGATACAATTACATCCACCTCAGCGATAATATGAAGGGTGTGAACCTTGCGCGCGCAGATGAGACCAAAAGAGAAGAAGATTTCAAACGCTTTGTAGAGCTCATAAGTGTTGCTGAAAAACTTGGCATCCCTTCAATGCGGGTAAACACTGGCACTCCCGAAAAACCAGACTGGGATCTTGCAACAACCATCGAGCAATACAAAAAGCTTGCAGCACTGGGCAAAGATAAAGGTGTGGAGATCATCATTGAAAATCATTTTGGTATCAGCGCAGACCCGGTGAAAGTCGCAAAAATTATCGAGGCGGTTGGGGCAAACATCAGTTCCTGCCCAGACTTCGGCCTTTTCAAATCTGAACCTGAACGCACCGTGGGCCTTCCCATCATGTTCAAACATGCCCGCAAGGTGTGCAGTGCCAAGTTTCATGGCTTCGATGAACAAGGCAAACCCAAGGATTTTGATCTCGAGAATTGCTACAAGGTGCTTAAATCAAGCAACTTCAAGGGATGGGTTTCGCTTGAATACGAAGGCCCCAAGGAACCCACCGCTATGCTCATCAAGATGAAATCCCTGGCACAGCAATGGCTTGTTTAAAATTATATTAAGATGATATCGATGATGTTGGTGATTAACCCAATCTTTAGAATCTGTTCGGCTATTACTTGATGCGCTCCTGCGTAGTTTTCCAACAACGCGGCCTAACAACTTTCTTTGCCAACCCCACGGATTCAAAACCCCGGATCACCCACCACGAAAGATCGAACTCATACCAAAGGTGCCCATGCGATGCCGACATCTGCTCTGCATGGTGGTTGTTATGCCAGCCTTCGCCATGTGAAATCAAGGTAACCAGCCAATTGTTACGGCTGTTATCAGTGGTTTTATAATTGCGATAACCCCAAAGGTGGGAGATTGAATTAACAGCCCAGGTGCTGTGCAAAACAAAGACCGTGCGCACGAATACCCCCCAAATCAACAGGCTAAAGCCCATCTGGACTGCACCGTCCAAAGTTCCTGTTGTGAACCAACCAATGGCATATCCCGCAGCCAAAAATAACAAGGCATGCAGAAAATAAACACCCAGCCATAATGAGTTGCGCTCAAGTTTCAGATAGAACGGATCTCGCAATAAATCGCGAACATAGCACTCAAAATTCTTGACCTTATGAAACTGGCGATTGCGCACAAACAACCAGCCTATATGCCCCCAGTAAGCACTAACAAGTGGCGAATGGGGGTCTGGTTGCTCATCTGAATCTTTATGGTGCAAACGATGAATCGCCACCCAGCGGGCAGGCGAGTCCTGCAAAGTGCAGATCCCCAACAGCGCCAAGGTATGTTCCAACCACTTTGGGCAGGTAAAGCCACGGTGGGTCAGCAAGCGATGATAGCCAATATTTATTCCCATCATGGCAAAAAGAAAAATCCCACCGATACCCACAAGCAGGCCAGTCAAACTGTAAAACCAAGGTATGACAGCCAATAGTGCAAGAATGTGGACAAGGCCCAGGGCAAAAACATACCGCTTATCAATTTTGACAGGTTGCGCGGCCTTGGGGATTTCCAACCGACCGGTTTGTGCGACAACTTTAGCTACGGGTTCAACAGCAACAGTTTCAACAATAACCTGAGTATGTGGCTCGCTAGAAATATTAATCATTCAGCTCATAACTCCATATTGCAAAACTAAAACATTGAAAAAGACAACAAGCTTCAGGTAGGTAAAGCAATGGCCTTACTTACCAAGGGCAGGTAACCAAGAATAAAAACTTAATTTAAAGTTTAACAATTACTTTCTACCGTATGTACTCTACCTCATATTCAAAAGTAATCAACAACGTTTTGCAGCCAGACACCTGTAAAAGTGCGGGTGTTTAAGCCCCCAAACGATTCCAACACAATAATCAAGCAATCATCGTCCGACTAAAAGAGCGCAAGATCAACCATTTACAAGCTAGGCCAAGTAAACGGCCACTCTAAAGACAATTAAGGTCTTCGTTAGTAAAATTGAGAAGTTTGAGTACTATTTAAGGGTTATTCTGATTTTAAGAGGGGCGGGAGGAACTCATGAAAACAGTGTTTAAAAATATTTTAATTTCTGGGAAGAAAATGCTTGCGGTGGAGAATAAAACAAATATAGTGGGGAACTGTGGAGCCAAGTGGAGCTTGGTGGGAAAAGGCAAGGATGCCTCTTTTATTGCTAAACCGGCAATGAATTGAGTGAAAAGGCCCATGCTATTAACCGGAACTCACGAACGCACGTTAGACGACAAAAAGCGTTTAGCGTTGCCCCGCAAGGTGCGGGATGTGATGCAAAATCCGGACATGGTGTTTGTAACTCCAGGACCCGACAAGTGCCTTTGGCTATACACGCAGAGCGGCTTGGAAGCCCTAGCGGAAAGAATGGATGCAGTACCCGCAACTGATGGTGAAGGCCGGGTATTCAGAAGGTTATATTTTGCCCAAACCGAATCGGTGGAAATCGACAAGGCAGGCAGAATGCTGATCCCCGAAAGATTGGCTCAATTTGCCAGCTTGGATCGCGAAGTAGTCCTCATTGGGGTTCGAGATCATCTGGAACTCTGGGACTTCAGCCGTTGGAAACAATACCTCACAGAAAACTCTCCACGCTTTGATAGCGTTGCAGAAGGGGCGTTTCAGGGGAAATAGGCATTCTGCTAGTTTTAAATAGAATCTGTAGTTTTCAGGAAGTCAGTACCAGTAGGAAGGATTCAGGCTCGTAGCAGCGAGCATAGGGTGTCGGGCGGACCTCCCAGCCTGCCTTATTGCCCTAAAATCCTATTCCTCAACACCAACAGCCCTCCATGCTCTACCCAGCGCACAGGAGGGCTGTTTTTTTTTCTCAACTCCGGTTAGCATCCCGCCCCATTACCTGCTTTTTACTTGTAGCAGGGCTTTTTTCAGGATGTTTGCCTTGGATAGGGATCTTCCCGTTAATGATTCTTCCGAACCACTTGCCACCAGGCATGCCAGCGTGCTTCCTGCAGAGGTTCTCCAATGGCTTGACCCCCAACCCGGGCAGATCATCGTTGATGCGACTTTAGGCGCAGGTGGCCATACCCGTTTGATCTCAGAAAAAATCGGCCCCACAGGCAGAATGATTTCCCTCGATTGTGATCCTTTCATGATTGAAACTGCAAAAAAAAGGCTCACCAATCCCAACATCACCTTCGTCCATGCTTCCTTTGATCAGCTGCGACAAGTGCTTGACGAATTAAAAATCCCCGCGGTGGATGGCATCCTTGCGGATCTTGGGATTTGTTCAGACCAACTTGATGACAGCGCCCGAGGCCTGAGTTTCCAAAGGGAGGGCCCGTTGGACATGCGGTTGGATCCTACCCGGGGAATGCCTGCCTCCGCCTTGGTTTCGCAACTTGATGAACGCAGCCTTGCGGATTTGATTTTTCAACTGGGCGAGGAAAGGTTCAGCAGAAGAATAGCGAAGGCCATTGTATTAGAGCGAAAAATCTCTCCCATCCGCACCACCACCGAACTTGCAGAACTAGTGCGCAGGTGTGTCCCCCGTTCAGGAAAAATCGATCCCGCAACCAGAACCTTTCAAGCCTTCCGCATCGCAGTCAACTGCGAAATGGAATCGCTTGATAGTTTCCTGCAGCTAGCCCCTTATTGCCTCAAGCCGGATGGTAGGCTTGTGGTCATCAGTTTTCATTCGCTGGAAGATCGCAAAGTAAAAGCAGCATTCAAAGATACCAGCAGGTACATCGCGCTTACCCGAAAGCCCGTGCAGGCGGGTGAAGAAGAGCAAAATCGGAATGCAAGGTCGCGAAGTGCGAAATTGCGGGCAGCTAAAAAAGTGTAGTTTTCCTTTATCCCTGGCTTTGCCATGGAAGGTGAATCATGTTGAAATTAGCATCAATGGGTTTGGCAGGAATACTGATTGTTTGTGCGTCTGGATTAATGCTTAAAAAGAATGGGTTAAGCCATGCTGCTACGCCCATGCACAGGCATGATCAAAAAAAATTAATGACCGCAATGCTGTTGCAGGACCAAGGCCATTTGCCTTCGCCTGGGATGATTCCCAAAAAAACAACCGAAAGTAAAACGCCTGGCATTCTCCTTGAGGATTCAAAAGAGCCGCCGTTACTTCATAAAGATGAAATCAAGCCGGTGCAATTTCAACCCATGAATGAGGAACCCACGCTTCCCCTGTTTCCCCCCGCACCAACCTTGACCCCCGCTCTAATACCACCAATTGAAGATACCAAAAAACCAGTAGTCGAAGACAAGAAAGCCGCGCCTGCAACGCTTCCGATTCAAATTCAAGACGAAGGTAAAACCCCTGCTCCCGCCCCCACCCCTTCCCAGACAATCGATCTGCCCAGAGTTTTCGAAGGGATCTTAGGCGGGTTGAAATCCGCAGAAATCAAGCCCGATGAGCCAAAGAATGGCAGCATTACGTTGGGCTTTTTCATAGGCAATGCAAAACCTCCGTTCATCAAGTTCGAAGGAAAGGGTCAGATTAAAATCAACAAAACTGAGGCAGGAACTTCAAAGGATGCCCGGGAAGAATTGCCCAAGTTGTATCTGGTTCGGTTTGATTCTGAAAACTTCCAGGAGATAGCAAAAAAGACTCTGGGAAATGAAAAGCGATGGAATGAGATTGCCAAGCTTAACCCGGCTTTAAAAGCCGAAGCCACTCTGGAAAAAGGCGTGGTCGTAAAGGTTCCAGCAGATGCCACTTTGCAAACCGAAGAACCCTCCGCAACCTTGCAACCCCTGCCGGAAGCCAGGCCCAAACTGCCCGATGCAAAATCAAAAATCATCGTCACCCTTACAGGCACTTATCCCTGCGTGCTGGAGGGTAAAAAAATCTTGACCCTTCCACCCGAGGTAATCGATCAGTTGGGAAATTGCACCCAGGTGCTTATGTCGCCTGGCCCAGATCCATGCCTTTGGCTAACGAGTGTGGACCATCTTGAAAAACTTAGCGACAGGCTCGAACATTCCCCCGCAAGCGAAAAAGATGTCCGGGTATTCCGCAGATTGTTCTTCGGTCAGATAGAAAAGATTCCGGTTCAGGAAGGAAAGATTGTAATCCCCGAAAGGCTGGCCCTGTTTGGCAGCATTGAAAAGGAGATCGCAATCGTTGGTGTCGAGGATCATTTTGAAATTTGGGATCTTGAGCGATGGCGCAAGTACACCCAGAAAATGAGCACCCTCGAAAAGAAGTAGAGTTTACTAAACCCCCAACTTTTTCAGTTGTATGGGTTGTAAGGGTTCAAAGTATGGACTGTTCTGATGTTAAGGGCATCGCCATACACGCAGTAGTGAAATTTATCAGACATAATTAAAGTGCGGGGTCGGTTCTGCCGACATCTGCACGCCTAACTTGTAAGGAGTTGGTTCGATGAATCGAGAAACCAAGGCTGGATTGGTGGTAACTGCATCCTTTGTGGGGCTGCTGTCGGCTGTGATTATTAAGAAATACATGGAACCCACCCCTACAAAAGAAGCTGCAGCCGAAACCGTTGTCGCTGCCGTAGACCAAAAAAACACAGCCGACACCGGTGGCATTGTTCCCGTTGTTACCGCTGCAAACATGGAACTGCTGCCTGTTCCAGGTAATGAAATCAAACTGACTACCGCTGAAGAAAATAAAGGATCGCCAACAATCGAACCAAGCACAATCCCCGGGGTGCCCGCCATTCCCCCAGTGCCTGATCTAGCAGGGAAAAGTGGTGGCCTCCCGCCCTTGCCTGGCGAAAACACCAAGACAGAATTACCTCCCCTGCCCGGTTCCGCACCAACCATTCCACCTATTGCTCCACCAGTGGCTCCACCTCCTCCACCAATTTCCGGAGGAATTCCCCCACTGCCAAGCACACCAGCATCAGGGATTCCAGCAATCGCACCACCTCCACCTCCAGCGCCGATTGGTACTCCAGCGCCTTTGAGTGTGCCCGGTCTTCCAAGCTCGGGAACTCCCGAACCAATTGCACCGCCACCAGCACCAGTTGCGCCCCCGATACCCATGGGCCTTCCTGCTGTTCCTGCAATCGCACCGATTTCACCACCATTGAATGGTGGAGGCATACCGCCTTTGAATGGTGGTGGCTTACCGCCTTTGCCCGGTAATTCGATACCCTTATCACCATCTGCAGGCACGATTACCGCACCCCCACCGCCTCCAGCAGCTCCGGGATTTGGGGCTGGTTCACCACCACCTTTAAATTCAACCTCGCCCATGCCACCCGTAAGGTTGAGCAATGCGATTCCATTTAATGCAAACGAAGGCCCAGCCCGCAGAACCGAATTTATTCCAGCAGACCCAAGCAACAGGGTTGCCCCTGTGAACAATCCTGCCGGTAATAATGGAAGTTACATTGCCCCGGTTGCCCCTTATGGTTCGCCATCGTCTGTTCCGCAAAAGCCGTTGGGTGCGAATGAAATCATTTCCGCCCCGCCTATTAATGGAACTAATCCAGGCGCGGGCGCAGTGCTTACGATTCCATCAAATAATAGTTCCCCGATAATGCCCGTGCCTCCACCAGGAACCGTCAGCAGCGCTTCAAACCAGTTGTATACCCCAGCAGCGGTAACGCCGGTTGCTCCAGTTACTGCAGCATTAGGTGCGCCACGAGTAGAAAGTTGGACTGAGCAGGCATATCTATGCCAGCCTGGCGAAACCTATGCGAGCATCAGTCAAAAAATTTATGGTAATGCAGATTATGCAAAAGCATTGCAGATGTGGAACGAAAACCATCCCCGTGCCAGAATCGATGCGCCCAAGAGCGGTTTATTGCTTCCAGGCCAGGAAGTTTATTACCCACCAACCCAGGAATTATCGCGCAGGTATGGCAACTTCATGCCCAAGGTTTCCCCAGTGGGCGCAACAGGTGCGAACACCCAAAATGGAGTTCAACGCGCTAATTAAAGTTTTATAATCCAAGTTTATTCGAATAATCCCTGCAGGGCTGATAGTTCTGCGGGGATTTTTTATACGCCTGCTACGATTCTTACCGAACCCTTTAAGCATTCAATCTTTTGCAGGTTGCCCCCTAGTTTGATTCCTTCCTTCTTTAGCATCGCATCAGGAACAATCATAATCCCCTTTTCCTGGGCTAGGATGCCTTCTATTCCTTCGGTTTGCTCGGTGATGAATTCGACCAGCATGTTTTTGAACAACGCTGCGGGCATGCCTTGGATTTTAAAATCCTTGAATGCCACCGAGATGTTGTTGCCTTCCAGATGAACATTCAACAACACCTTGAATTTAATGGGAAACATCACTGCAAAATATTTGCCCTCAAGCGATACTTCGCCCTCTTCCATCACCACTTTTAATTCCTGCAGATTGGTTCCCTTTGGCAGCCTTTTGGTAATCAACTCATTCAATGGATCTTCATCAATTCGCAGCGACAGGTTTTCAATTTCCATGGTATCTCACTAATTACTAAAGCTAACTTTCGGG
Organism: uncultured Candidatus Kuenenia sp.; assembly: GCA_964646215.1. Classification (GTDB taxonomy): domain Bacteria; phylum Planctomycetota; class Planctomycetia; order Gemmatales; family Gemmataceae; genus UBA969. Next base: position 8,734 of record CAZYAY010000093.1, read on the forward strand.
CTTGTAACTCTAATTATGCTAGTGAACTAGAAGGAAGAATTCGGATTTCAAGGAAAGTTTCCTCAAATAAAAGTGTTCTGGACTCCGTCGCACAACCCTCCATCTCAAGAAGATTTCTCTCCAAAAGAAGCTCCTTGATCGGGTATTCAAAGTCTTCATCAACCTTGATAATTCCCAATTCCCTCTGATTCCAAAAAACCTTGAAGCCATAACCTGGCTTGGTTATCACCAGATAAACCTGCTCTTCTGCAAGCAGGGTACTGGGCCTGCCCAATTTCCTTGCGATTCGAAATGAAGTTCCCCGTGCGATTTCCGGGATCAAGCACGGCGCAGTTATGGTCTGCGATTCCGATGCTAAATCACCCGGTGCAATAGTGCACTGCCAAGGCCCCCTTAAACGAATTCGATGATGATTCATAATTAAACCAAATTTGAAATATGGGCAAACCACCTAAGTTATTGTATGGTGTTATCTTAATAAGTTATTAAGTGTAACAAGGAGCAATCATGACCACGCAAAAAAAGACAAAGCTGGGGATTTTGGGCGTTGCAAAAATCAACAACCGGGTGATCCCCTCTTTTGCTAGAACGCAATTCACCCAACTCGCAGCCATTGCCAGCAGATCGCAGGAAAAAGCAAACGCTGCTGCAAAAGAAGCCAACATTCCCAAAGCGTATGGCTCTTATGAAGCCCTGCTAAAAGATCCCGAAATCGATATCATCTACAATCCCCTGCCCAACCACCTTCATGCGGAATGGACCAAAAAAGCAGCAGACCATGGCAAACATGTGATTTGCGAAAAGCCCCTTGCCCCCACTGCAAAGGAAGCCGAAGACCTTGTGCATTACTGCGCCAAAAAAGGCGTGAAGCTCATGGATGGATTCATGTGGCCCCACCATCCTCGTACTGCAAAAATCAAAGCCATGCTCAAGCAAGGGCAAATAGGCGACCCCTTGCGAGTGCATGGTGTCTTCACTTTTTTCATGGATGATCTCGAATGCAGCAATGTCCGCCTTTATCCCGAGATGGGCGGTGGTGGCTTGCTTGATGTTGGGTGTTACCCCATTTTTGGCATTCGCTGGGCCATGGAATCTGAACCCATCAGCGTATATGCCCAGGCTCAATATCACCGGGGTGTTGATGTTGCAATGACTGGTATTTTGAATTTTGCAGATGGTAGAGTCGCAAGCTTTGATTGTGGTTTCACTCTTCCTGTTCGCATGGGCTTTGAAATTGTTGGTAGTGAGGGGGTTTTAAATATCCCCAACTTCTGGCTACCCGAGCAACATGCAGGATTCAGCATCCAAAGAAATGGCAACCTTGAGCATCATCATGTTCCTGGGTTTGATCAAATTGCTTTGATGCATGATCATTTCAGCCAGGCGATTTTAAATAAGACTGCGGTGATTCCCGAAGCAATGGAAGCGGTGAAAACCCTTAGGGTTTTGGATGCACTTGCAAAATCTGCGCGCGAATCCCGAGTCATTCATTTGTAAAGGCAGAAGCGGAAAACTAGCCACGGAAGGAAGAACACTTCTTTCAGAGCCAGAAGCGTGAGCGACGGTAATACGCATCCCTTAGGTGCAAGATCTAAAGTTGCAAATGGAGTAGTTGCAGTGGGGCTTCCCCATCGCAACTACTCTGTCTTTAAACAAGCTCATATCAATTAATGGGAAGTAAAAGTAAGAATAAGAATGGACCCCC
>CAZYAY010000094.1:0-10361 GCA_964646215.1 uncultured Candidatus Kuenenia sp.
AACTGTCAAATGGTCAGAAATTTCTTTTCCCCAAGGTTGACATTCGGGAATCAGAAAATGAATTTTTGCTCCTTGCTGAAATGCCTGGAATTTCACCCTCGAATGTCCAATTGTATTTTGAAAAAGGGAATCTTACGATTCATGGTAAGGTGAAACCTAACCCTGTTGTCGGCAAGGTGCTTCTTGACGAGACTCATTCTCTTGATTATTACAGAGTATTTACTTTGAATGATGGGATAGACGTCGACAAGATCACCGCAGATTACAAACTGGGTGTGCTGGAAGTACATTTACCCAGGGCGGATATTGCCAAGCCCAGGCAGATAAAAGTTTCATCCAACTAGGAAAACAAAGTCTGTTGCGAAATGTTGGCGAAAGCCGGTCTTCCAAAGGCCGGCTTTTTCTTTGCATTTTATTACATAAGCATGTTACTTATAGATCTCTGCTATTACTTTTAATTGTTGTTTCTCCCGCCTTTGAAAGGAACCTTTCATGAAGCACTTTCTTACAGCTCTTTCTTTAGTATGTGCTTTCTCCCCGGTTTTTTCCGCAGAGCCAGTTGACCCGGGCGCTAACTCTCCTGATGAGGCAAAAAGTAAATCCTTCTCTTCAAAGAAGGCGATTGAATTTCTGGATAATGCTTCGCTTAGTTGGCAAAAAGAACGTAAGTGCTTTGCCTGCCATACGAATTACGCTTATCTTTACGCCCGCCCAATGGTCGAAAAGAATTCCGATGCGGAAAAGCAAGTTCGTGCCTTTGCTGAAGAGTTGGTGAATACTCGCTGGAAAGAAAAAGGCCCCCGATGGGATGCTGAAATAATTGCAACCGCAGCAGCCTTGGCTTTCAACGATGCGCAAAATACTGGTAAGCTTGCTGAAACCACCCGCTTTGCCCTTGATAAAATGTGGACAGTTCAAAGAGATGATGGCGGCTGGACTTGGCTGAAATGTGCTTGGCCACCCATGGAATCGGATGATCATTATGGCGTTACGCTTGCGGTTCTTGCAGTTGGTTTTGCCCCGGGCGATTATGCAAAAACTCCTCAGGCCATTAAGGGTTTAGAAAAAGCCAAGCAGTATTTTGCTAAGAATTCCCCGGAGCATCTTCATCATAAAGCTATGCTACTTTGGGCAAATACTTTCTTTCCCGGTATTATTAATACCGATGAGAAAACAAAGATTTCGCAGGAGTTGCTTTCGAAGCAATTGCCTGATGGTGGTTGGTCGGGTGCATCGCTTGGCGAGTGGAAGCGTGCGGACAAAAAAGAACAGGATCCTAAAACCAGCGATGGCTATGGCACAGGGTTCACTATTTATGTCTTACGCAAATCTGGCATTCTTGAAAATCATGATGCCATCAAAAAAGGCATCGCATGGATTAAATCAAACCAGCGGGAAAGTGGCAGATGGTTCACAAGGTCGCTTAACCGTGATAATAAACATTATCTTACGAATGTGGGATCCGCCTTCGCCATGATGGCCCTTGTAGAATGTGCAAAAATTGCAGGCGAATAAGAAGTAGATGAATACCCGCTTGTAGTTTTTCGTAAATACAACTATTTCTTAAAAGCCTGATTGGCCAACTGCGCACTGCGCTTTCGTCACCTTGGCTGTAAAGCCGGGGTATTCTTCGTTGAGTATTTTTATGGATTCCCCGCTTTCGCATAGAATGACTGTAAGAGCCTAGGCTTGGTGGTCGGGGTGATTTGTCACCGTTGCTGCAAGCTGGAAAACCATACCCGGTGTACTTGCGTAATACCCAAAAAACCGTTGCTCCTTTAATCTTCATGGTTAACAATCTAATTATTATTCCTCGATACTCTCTGGAGCGTAACATGCTTAAATTTCTTTCACTTGTAGTTGCTTTGGTTCTTTTTTCAACCCAGTTTGCTAATGCAAAGGATCCCATGGTTTTTATCTCAGCCTTTGCAGGTGGCGATCAGGGAGCAATTCATTCCTTTAATTTTGATCTGGCGACAGGCGCATTGAAACCACTGCAACGCACTACCTCTGTGCAAAACCCATTCTTCATTGCACTATCTCCTGACAAGAAGTTTCTTTACTCGATTCATGCGTTGAAATTTGGGGGCAAGGATGCTGAGGAAATCGCAGCTTTCAAACTCCTAGGCAATGATGGCAAATTAGAACTGCTCAACAAGCAATCTGCTAAGGGTTCTGCTGCTTGTTATCTTCATGTTGATACCTCGGGCAAAACTGTCGTGGTTGCAAATTACTCCACAGGCAGCGTTGCTTCGCTTCCAGTTAAAGAAGATGGCTCACTTGGTGAACCTGCATCTTTTGTGCAACATGTTGGTTCTAGTGTTAATCCTGCCAGGCAAAAAGAACCCCATGCACATTGCATCGTAGTTAGCCCCGATAACAAATATGCTTTTGCTGCAGACTTGGGGTTAGATCAGATTCTTTGTTACAAGCTTGATTCCAAACAAGGGAAAATAACTCCCAATGATCCCGCCTTCGCTAAGGCGCCTGCAGGAGCTGGGCCGAGACATCTTACTTTTCATCCCAACGGCAAAAAGGTTTATGTGATTAACGAGCTTTTGAATTCTGTCACACTGTTTAGTTATGATTCTGAAAAAGGTTCGTTAAAGGAAGAGCAGACCATCTCCACCCTTCCAAATGATTTTAAGGGTACCAGTTATTGTGCGGATTTAAAAATCACGCCCGATGGCAAATACCTTTATGGGACCAACCGGGGGCACGATAGCATCGCATGTTATTCCATTGGCGCTGATGGCAAGTTGACTCTTATAAGTATTGAACCTAGTTTGGGCAAGGGGCCACAGAATCTTGCAATCACCTCTAATAATGGGTGGTTGTTGTGCGCGAATATGCCCGGGAAAAATGTTGCAGTCTTTCGCATTGATCCGAAAACTGGAAAAATAAAACCCGTGGGTGAACCTGTTGCAATGCCCAGTCCTTCATGCATCATGCTAGTGGAATAAAGTTTCGGATTTCTTTAAAGGGCTTTAATCATGCTTAACTTAACAGTTATGTTGTTGGCTTCCTTGGTGACTGCCAATGATTTTGGTGATTGGAAAACCCTGCCTGAAGCGTTTAAAGGCGCCACCGTCGCCAAGGATAAAGCTGTATTAAACGCAGATAAATGGAGTTATCTTGTCGCGCCTGGGGAATCTTCCAATAACGAAGTTTCAGCAACGTTTACCATCAACGATGCTGCAAAACATTTTGGGTTCTTTGGTAGTTCATGGAGTGCCTGGCCTGATGCCTTGTTTGGAGATGGTGGTTTTGAGGCGGCTTTGCTTCTGCGTGGTAATAGTACTTCTGGTTATAGAGTTCAGCTTTCCCATAAGTATCAGGTGCTTGCGTTGGTTAAGTTTCCCGAGGGAGGTTACTTGAGAGTAGTACCTTTTAATGTGAAACTCAAGGAGCCACATTTGATTAAAGCTACCATTGCAGGAAATCAAATTAGTGTGAACTTGGATGGAAAAGAACTGATTCGTTACATCGATAATTTTCTTCCTGTTGATAAAGGTTTGTTTGGTATTGGTGTAAGTAGTGGCGCTAAGGTTGAATTCTCAGCTATCAACTTGAACAAGGTTGAGCCAGCTCCAATCGTTCCATCCTTGCCCTACAAACCAAATTTTTCAGTGAGAAAGTTTCTTGGTGATCGGGACTGGGTCTTTGATGGCGATGAACCGATTCTGCAATTGCATTATGAGAAAGACCCGAGTTGTTTTGCAAAGCTTAGGCCGGGTTATAAACCCCAGCTTAACTTTGATTCTCATTGGGGGCTTGAAAACCAAGGCGCTTTTAATGATGCAGCAAGCAAATGGACGAATCCCAATGTTTCAGGCGGCGGCGATACCATTAAAGTGAGTTGGTCTTCAAGAAATGTTAAAGATAGGTTTGTAACCAAAAGCTATCTCATCGTTGGCTATGATACCGTTCGCAAAACTTACACCTACGATATTGATAGTGAGTTGGAAGTACTGCCCGGCCAGCCTTTTCATTTCCGCTATGGATTCGATTTTGAACACCATACGCCTTTGGATCCTTTTCGATGGCAATATCTTATCGCCAAGAAAAAGAATGGTGATCTTTACCATCGGCCCGTTTACCCTATTGATCCCGGCCCGCAGAATGATCTCGAAACTTATCATGGCCTTCGTGTCTGGTATGGCAGGCATGGCGAAACCATGCATGTTGCGCCATCGGTTGAATATGCAATCGAACCTGATTGGAACCGCATTGGTAAGGATCCCGCCAAGCAAACTCAACGCAAATTAAATACCGCTGTTTGCGCAGCTTTTTATGATACGGGGGTGAGCTTCGAACCTGAAACTTCCGAACCAGGAACCAAGGTCAGAGTCAAATACCGTTATACGGGTATTCCCGCACTCGAGGCGGATGGCTTGTTCAATGTTTCCAAGATTTATGATTCCCCCACACTTGACCCTAATCATCATTATATCTTTGCAGATGAATGGCCCAAAATCACTTTCAGCAAATTTGAACCGATGAGCAAATCGTGGATTCTTGGCAGATCACCCTTCATGACCGCACACAATACCAGGCCGACTTATGATCTTGAAAAAAATTGCGGTGCGGGAAGCGGGTTTGCAATGAAGCTTGGCCCTGCTTCCTTTGGCAAAGCGAACCTTCCAATTGGTGCAACACTTTCTAAGGGCCGTTATGTTGTTTCAGCCTTGGTCAAATTGGTAAATATTCATGGCCCCGGTGGTCGAATTGAATTGGAAGCTAGTCAGACAAAAACCAATAAGTCGCTTGCGAAGGCAATACATTTTGCTGGAAATGGAAATTCCGAGTGGAAGAAGCAGGGGTTTGTTTTTGAGGTTCCCGAAGATGCGGGGGCGCTTTCACTTGCGTTGGGAAATTCAGGCACTGGCGAAATGCTGGTTACCGAGGTCGAATTCAAGAAACTTGCAGACGGTGAATCCATTCCCGCAGGAATTCTTGCTAAAGCCAATGATCAACCAGCTAGCATGGTCAAGTCGCCTGAAGGGGCAATCGCAGATTATCGCATGCTCGAAGGCAAAGGCTATTCGGTTTATAATTACGCTGGTGGATCGCATCTTGATCTTGCGAATCTTCAATGGGTTGTGGATTCAGGAAAACCAGCATTGCGTTTTGCAGAGAATACCACGGGCACAAAAAGTTACCGACTTGATGGAACTTTGGGCAGAATGTATTTCTCGCATCCTTCCAACGCTGATAAGAGTTCTGTGCCGGTTGCCTTGAGTGGGCATCATGGCGGTGGTGAAATCAAGAAAGGCCTTACCCTTGCTGTATGGATCAAGCCCGACCCAGAAATGGGCAAAAGTCAACACCCTGGTAGGGCAGATATCATTGGTTATGGTGCAAGGCGATTCATCCTTGCCTTGGATGGTCAGAAAGCACCTTACACCTTAAGTGCGAAAATCAATGTTAATGATATTATATCCTCGCCAACCAAATTGGATGCAGACCGTTGGTATCATGTCGCCCTTACCGCAGAGCCAAAAGATGGCCAATGGTTGGTGCGCACTTACATCGATGGTAAAAAGTCTGCAGAGGGAATGACCAAGAAATTTCCCTCGGATTCCGTTATCCCGCCTTCGCTGATTCTTGGCTGTGAGATTTTCTATTTTCATTCTTCTTACTACCGCGGTTTGATCGGACATACGATGGTATTCAACCGCAGTTTAAATGCAGGTGAGATTTTAGAATTAGTGAAATAATCTTTATTTATAATTGTAGATGGTATAGTTAACTTTAAGCCAGATGAGGAAGAATTTCAACGAGCTTGTGACTGGTGTGAGAATTTGAAACCTAATTTAAGTTTACTTTTTATTGCACATGTTCGAAAAGTTTTGGAACGAATTTGTAATGATCCTTAATCGAATTCCATTGTATTTCCTGAAATAAGGCGGGCGGCTCTAAGAAAATTTCCTTTTGGTGTATTTTATCGCATCCTATCAGACAACATGGAAGTTATAGCTTTATTGCATAATTCTCGTGATCCAAAGGCTTGGGAAGAAAGAAAATAAGCAGCATTCTTTGAAAGATTTTGCATAAGTTTTTTAAGTCTAGTTTTTATTACTTCAAGAACCATGTTTTTGCCAAGGGATCATTCTTGAAAAACTCAAGCATGACATTCGCAACTTTCTGGCGGCCCGATGGCGAAGGATGGGTGCCATCACTAGCAAGGTCTTCACGATAATACATGAGCTTGTCGGATTTTCTGGGGGTCACACCGTCGGCCCATAAATACGGGCCCCAAAGTAAAACCGGCGCCCGCACTTTTATGCCTTCAAAGGCAAGAGCTTCATCACCCTTGATTTGCCTTTGAATCAGCCATCGTGCTGGAAATGCACTTTCGTAAGCATAAGGTTCCGGGTTAAGTGCACCTGTGGAATATCCTCCATAAATTCGACTCGAAAGGTAGGCAAGTTGCAGGTTTGGAAATTTCTCCTTAGCATTCTGAATTACAGCCAATGTGTCTTTTTCCAGTTTTTCACCATGTTCCTTAAGATCGCCATTCGGACCTTTGTTGGCAAGTTTGATCCAAGCAATTTGAACTTGATTTGGGTTAACACCAGCAGCAGAAAGTCGTTTTTCAGTTTCTATCCAAGGGCGGGCTTTTTGATCGACCCACTCTGCCATTGCCTGGCCTCCTTGTGCACAATCAATAATTTTGACAAGGTTTGATTTAGATGTATCAGCATCAGCCAAATGCTTGAATATTGAAAACTCCTGGGTGGCATTAGACATGCTGATGGAGACAAAGCCGATGATACCTTTTTCATCCGGAGCACCAGCATTATTTAGAGGTTTCAATCGGGAGATTGCAGCCATTGCTGAATTACGATGTGCTTCGGGTGGGGTATTTTTACCATTGCCATAAAGCCCACCGTCCTGGCCCAGATAACGGTCTTGCTCATTCATTTCATTCAAAGGTTTCAATCCGATTTTATCTTTGCCACCGATGATACGGCTGTTTTTCGGTTGCCCCTGCCCTGCCTTGCGGGCGGCTTTGGCTCGTTCCAAATACTCTGTTTCTTCTTGGGTTAGCTTGGCACCATCTGATTGTTTTTGGAAAATTAACCGGGCTTTGTTGAAGTCTATGCTTTCCCCATTTTTAGGATTGGTTGTTTTATCCGTGGGGTTTTGGCCAGAAAGAATTGCAAAGGCTAGGAAGCTATAGCTTAAGGTTAAAAGCTTGATTCTCATGATACGTTTTCCCCGGTTAAAAGTTAGCCACTGAAGTTTAATTTAACCTATGGTCAGTTCTTAAGTTTAATTTGTATCAAATAGTAGTAGAATTTGAACTTATTATTTTTTTATTGCATTTAGCCTGACCATGATTTATAAAAGAATTACTAAAGTCCTAATATATTATGCTGTTTAAAAATTAAAAATTTAATCTCTCTGATTAACAAATACATTTTGGTTGGTTTTATGGAGCGGTGCATTCATGAAAAAAATCGTAGCAATCTTATTTTTAGTGCTAACTACTGGTTGTGGATCTGAGCCGAATCTTCAGCCTGTTTCAGGCATTGTTCAATGGCAGGGCAAGCCTGTAAAATCAGGCACAATCAATTTTCGTTCTGAAGATGGCAGGTTTGTGGGCACTGGAACCATAGTTGATGGTGATTATAAAATTCCAAAAATTAGCGGCTTGGTGCCAGGAAATTATTTGGTTGCAATTTCTTATCCGGATCAAAAATCTCCCACCCCAAAAGATGGAGAAGCCCCTGGTGAATCTCGGGCTGTACGCGAAATACTCCCATTAAAATATGCCAATGGATCTGCATTAAAAGCTGAAATCAAGACCGGCCTTAATGAAGTGAGCTTTGATTTGAAATAATTTCTATTTTATTTTCGCCAAGGAGAATCTCACCATGCGCAAATCTGGGTTTACACTAATCGAACTCCTGGTTGTTATCGCGATCATTGCCATTCTCATTGGCTTGCTGCTCCCTGCAGTCCAGAAAGTCAGAGAAGCTTCAAACCGCATGTCATGCAGTAATAATTTAAAACAATTAGGGTTGGCGATGCATAATTATCACACAACACATGAGGCTTTAATCCCCATCATGGGCCCTTCAGGATGTTGCTGGGGAACCTGGACGATATTGATTTTACCTTTTATTGAACAAACTGCGGCGTATGATCTTTACGAAAACTGGGGAGGTTCAGACACGGTTAGTTCCGGGTTCCCCAAAGTTTCCGGTGCTGGTTCTTTTCCGCGTTACTCCTCGGCCCCCAACACTACGAATGTAACTAGTAGGCGTTACAAAACATTTACCTGCCCCAGTGATCAAAATAACTCACCCATGGGTATCACCAACATGAATTATGTGGTTAATGGTGGGAACGGTGGAACCGGAGGAGGCTCTGGGCCTGCGCCTACTCCTGCTGGTTACACGCGCATGCCGGGTATGTTCGATGGTGCAAAACTCACCCAGAAAATCAGGCTTACCGATGTTTCAGATGGGTTGACAAATACCATCATGTTTGGCGAAGTCTTGCAGGGGCAGGGTAACGACTTGCGTGGATTCGCCTGGTGGGGCGATGCTTCCGCTTTTAGTACCTATTATCCACCTAATACAACGGCTAATGATTTGATTTATACTGCGACATTTTGCAATAATCTTCCCGCAATTGGCTTGCCTTGCTCCGGGGCGGGAGGTGGTCACTTTTCTGCGCGCAGTCGCCATTCGGGAGGGGTCGGGGTTGCTATGGGCGATGCAAGCGTTCGGTTCGTCACCAACTCCATCGCTTCGATTGTTTGGATGAATCTTGGCCCGATAAACGATGGTTCGGTTATCAGCGAATAACTTCTGGAATTCTTTTCCCGCGAGATTAAACTTAATTGGTGTTTGAGATTCTAATGCGGATCGGAAAAGTGGGTATCATATCGATGTTAAGCCTTGCATCTCTTTTACCCAGATAGCTTGTAAACATTTTGCTTTTAAGTTCATCTGCTTTTCAAGTATTTGCAAAAGTTATTTAGGGTACAAGAATAACTTCATTGATTATTCTTGTACCCAGGCTGATCCAACATTTACAATCATCTTTTCTTAAAGTTTAAAATCAAGGAATAGAAATGAAGCATATTCTTAAAAGCGTTGCGCTAATGATGGTGGCTTTTGGAAATCTTTCTGCAGCAGAGGTTGTAAGCAAGCCCAACATCATTTATGTGCTTTGCGATGATCTTGGCTATGGCGATGTGAAATGCCTTAACCCGCAAGGGAAGATTGCAACCCCGCACATGGATGCGCTTGCAGCCAAGGGGATGATTTTTACCGATGTGCATTCAAGCTCTTCTGTTTGTTCACCCACCCGCTATGGGATTATGACAGGCCGATACAATTGGCGCACCAAATTGCAAAGTGGTGTGCTTGGTGGCTTAAGCCCAAGGCTTATCGAACAAGGTAGGCTGACCACCGCTCAGTTACTTAAGAACCAAGGGTACAACACAGCTTGCATAGGCAAATGGCACCTCGGCATGGACTGGGTCAAAAAAGAAGGTAAGGATGTTGCAGAGCTAAATATTGAGTCCGCCAGCCAGGTTCATAATGTCGATTATTCCAAGCCGATTAAGAATGGCCCCAACAGCGTTGGTTTTGATTATTATTATGGCATCAGCGCCTCTTTAGATATGGTGCCTTACACTTTCATCGAGAATGATCGTGTCGCAAAACTTCCCTCTGTCGAGAAAGAATTCCCTATGTTTCTTGGAAGAGAAAAAGGGAAATGTCGCAAGGGCCCTGCAGCGCCTGACTTTGAAGTTGAAGATGTTCTACCCACTCTTACCACTAAGGCCATTGATTTTGTAAAAGCCCGTAGTGTTGATGCTAAGGCAGGCAAACCTTTCTTCCTTTATTTGCCTTTGGCTTCGCCACATACTCCGGTTGCGCCCACCAAGGATTGGCAGGGTAAAAGCGGGCTTAATTACTATGCCGACTTTGTCATGCAAACCGATCATAGCTTAGGGCTGATTTTGGCTGAGCTTGATCGTCTGGGAATTGCGGATAACACACTTGTGGTACTAACAAGTGATAACGGTTGCTCACCACAGGCGGATTTTGCTGAGCTACTTTCCAAGGGGCATAATCCGAGTCACCTTTTCCGTGGCCATAAAGCAGATATCTTTGAGGGCGGGCATCACATCCCCTTTATTGTTCGATGGCCCGCAATGGTTAAACCAGGAACCAAATCTGATCAACTTCTTTGCCTGACCGACCTGATGGCTACCTGTGCGGATATCCTTAAGGTCGCACTTTCTGCAAATGCGGGCGAAGATAGTGTCAGTTTTCTCCCTGCATTACTTGGGCAGGATAAAGGCTCGCTTCGTGAAGCTCTAGTGCATCATT
>CAZYAY010000095.1:0-10307 GCA_964646215.1 uncultured Candidatus Kuenenia sp.
CTTCTGGGCAAAGGGGTTAATGCACAACCATGGGCTGATGGGTTTCCCTGGGCCACCTTGATTATCAATGTCGCGGGTTCTATTTGTCTGGGCGTTGTTGCAGAGTTTTATCTTGAAAGAGAATCCTCCTCCTTTCGCATGGAAACATATCTTCTGTTGGGCACGGGTTTTTGTGGCGGGTTTACCACCTTCTCCAGCTTCAGCCTTGAAATGCTCAATCTAATAAAAGCGGGCGCAATTCTTCCTTCCATCGCCTACGCTATCAGCAGCGTGTTGCTTAGTCTGTTTGGTGTATTCATCGGGATGCATGGTACGAAAGCACTATTCCCACCGAATTAATTTGCTAGCATACGCTTTGCCCTTGGGAAGATGATTTAACAACAGGAGTTTGATTACGTGAACGATACTAGTCGCCAGCAAATCTGGGTGATGCGTCATGCTGAAACAGCCTGGAGCCTAAGCGGCCAGCATACCGGGTTAAGCGATATCCCCTTGACTGCCAAGGGGGAAAAAGCCGCAAGTGAACTTAAGCCCTGGTTGACCAGAATGAACTTCAGCAAGGTGTTATCAAGCCCGTTAACCCGGGCGATGTCTACCGCGAAACTCAGTGGGTTGGAATCCCAGGTGCAGGCAGAGCCACTTCTTTTGGAGTGGGATTACGGTGCTTACGAAGGCTTGAAGACTGATGAAATCCAGAAGCTGCATCCGGGCTGGGATATTTGGCGTGATGGTTGCCCCAAGGGCGAAAACATCGAGCAGGTGCATTCAAGGGCGCAACAGTTGCTGGAGAAGTGCTCAAAAATCGAGGGTAATATCGCGCTCTTTTCGCATGGTCATTTTTCTCGCTTCATCATTGCAACCTGGCTTGGGCTGCCTGCGCTTTGTGGCAGCAATTTTGCAATTCGTGCGGGTAGCGTAACGGTATTGGGTTACGAACATGCGAACAAGGTGATCTGGAGTTCAGGCAGCCTGCCCGAAGGCCCTGGTGTAGGGCGCTAAGCTGCCCCTTTTTTCCAGAAGTTGGGTTTATTCTTCGGGGGTAACGGAGGCCCAGAGGTAATCGCCATTCATGCGGGCGATGAAATCCGCGCTGATTTCCTTCGGACAAGCCGCTTCGCATTCGTATTGGTTGGTGCAGGCGCCAAAGCCTTCATCATCCATTTGCGAAACCATTTTGCGAACTCGGGCGGTGCGTTCAGGTTGGCCCTGGGGAAGCATCCCCAAATGCGAAACCTTCGCAGCGACAAACAACATTGCAGATGCATTCTTGCAGGCTGCGACACATGCACCACAACCGATACATTCTGCCGCATCCATGGCTTTATCTGAAATCACCTTGGCGATGGGTAGAGCGTTGCCATCGGGTGCCCCCCCGACATTGGAGGAAATATAACCACCCGCCTGGGTGATTCGGTCGAATGCGGAGCGATCACAGACCAGATCGCGAAGCACGGGGAATGCTTTTGCGCGCCAAGGTTCGATTATCAAGGTTTGGCCATCGCTGAAGTTTCGCATGTAAGTCTGGCAGGTGGTGCCCCGGGTTGGGCCATGAGCCCTGCCATTGATCACCAGGCTGCAACTGCCACAAATACCTTCCCTGCAATCGTGATCGAATGCAATGGGTTCCTGGCCCTGTGCCATCAGGTCGCCATTGACGACATCAAGCATTTCTAAAAAGGACATGTCTGGCACGACATTATTTGCCTGGTATTCAACAAAGCGCCCGGAGTCGCTGGGGTTTTTCTGGCGCCAAACTTTAAGGGTTAGTTTCATTATTTGTAACTCCTCACTGCAAGGTGGACATTATCGTAAGTGAGTGGTTCCTTGTGAAGGACGGGTTTATTGCCCATGCCCTTGTATTCCCAGGCGGAGACAAAAGCGAAATCCTGGTCGTTGCGCCTGGCTTCGCCTTCTTCGGTCTGGTATTCCTCGCGGAAATGAGCGCCACATGATTCCTCACGGGCAAGTGCATCTTCAGCAAGAAGTTCAGCGAACTCAAGAAAATCAGAAACGCGCAGTGCGTATTCGAGTCCCTTGTTCATTTCTGCACCGGAACCGGGCACCGAGACATTCTTCCAGAAATCCTCGCGAATCGCAGGGATCTGTTCCAAGGCCTTGGTTAAACTCTTTCGGGTTCGAGCCATGCCAACTTCATTCCAAACCACCTTGCCAAGTTCGCGATGAATGCTGATCGGGCTGCGTTTTCCCTTGATGGAAAGAATCTTTTTGATGTTTTCGTTCACATCATTTTCGCAGCGTTTGAAATCGGCATGATCTGTGGTCACATCGCCCGGCTTGGTGTTGGCGAGGTAATTGGTGATGGTGTAGGGGGCGACAAAATAACCATCCGCAAGACCCTGCATAAGGGCGCTTGCCCCCAAACGATTTGCGCCATGATCTGAAAAATTCGCCTCACCCAACACAAACAACCCAGAGATGTTGCTCATCAAGGTGTAATCCACCCATAGCCCACCCATGCAATAATGCACCGCGGGGTAGATGCGCATGGGCACCTTGTAGGGGTTTTCGTTGGTGATATGGTGATACATGTCGAACAGGTTGCCGTAGCGCTCGCGAATAAGGTTTTCGCCCAGACGTTTGATTGCATCGGAGAAATCAAGGTAAACGCCCCTGCCACCTTCGCCAACGCCTTTGCCTGCATCGCAAACTTCTTTTGCAGCCCGGGAAGAAATATCTCGCGGGGCGAGGTTGCCGAAACTTGGGTACTTGCGTTCGAGGAAATAATCTCGCTCTGCATCGGGGATTTGATCAGGGGATCGTTTGTCACCTTGTTTCTTGGGCACCCAGATACGGCCATCGTTACGAAGCGATTCGCTCATCAAAGTAAGCTTCGATTGGTAATCGCCTGTAACCGGAATGCAGGTTGGGTGAATTTGAGTGAAGCAGGGGTTGGCGAATAAAGCGCCTCGCTTGTGTGCCCGGTAGGTTGCGGTAACATTGCAACCCACTGCATTGGTTGAAAGAAAGAAAACAGGGCCATAGCCACCTGTGGCAAGAACAACAGCATCGCCCGCATGGGATTCGATTTTGCCTGTTTGGAGATCGCGAACAATGATGCCCCGGGCTCTGCCATCGATGGTGACGAGGTCTAGCATTTCGGTGCGCGGGTGGGATTTTATTCTGCCTTGGGCGATCTGCCTGGCCATGGTGCTATAGGCGCCCAAAAGCAGTTGCTGGCCTGTCTGGCCCCTGCAATAGAAGGTGCGCGAAACCTGTGCGCCACCAAAGCTGCGGTTGTCGAGAAGGCCGCCGTACTCGCGGGCGAAAGGTACGCCAAGTGCGACGCAATGATCGATGATTTTAACGCTCATCTGGGCCAGGCGGTAAACATTGGCCTCGCGTGAGCGGAAGTCACCACCCTTGATGGTGTCGTAAAAAAGTCGCCAGATGCTGTCGCCATCGTTTTGGTAATTCTTTGCAGCATTGATGCCACCCTGGGCAGCGATGCTATGGGCCCTGCGCGGGGAATCCTGGAAGCAGAAGGATTCGACCTGGTAGCCGAGTTCAGCAAGAGAGGCGGCTGCGGAAGCACCAGCGAGGCCAGTGCCTACGACAAGTATTTTAAATTTGCGTTTGTTTGAAGGGTTGATCAGCTTCATGTTTGATTTGAAACTGTCCCACTTTTGTTCAAGCGGGCCTTCGGGGATTTTACTATCTAGGTTCATCGTCCCTGGATCCTCTCCTTATTTCACCCATCCCAGCAGGATGGAAACAGGAATTGAACAATTTCCAATAACTATAATGCCCGCAATTCCATAACCCAATGGAAGAATAAGATTGCGAACCCGGCCCCTTGCAAGCCCCAGCGATTGCAACCAGCTTCCCGCTCCATGGCTTAAATGCAAGCCTAGGCTAAGTTGCGCCAGAATGTACAATCCGCTTACCAAAGGTTGCTGGAAACCCTTCACCACCATGGTGTAGATATCAAACTTATTGTGAATGTCGCGGGCGATTACTTCCTTATGATTATCAGGGTCTATTGCTCCAACCGTGAAATGCGCAATGTGATAAACCAAAAACAAAAAGATCACGATGCCCGTCAGCATCATATGGCGTGAAGCCCAGGATGCCTGGATGGTGCCATCGGTGCCATAAGGAACGGGCCTGGCATTGTTGTTTTTGCTTCGAAGTACAAAAGCGAGTGCCATGTGGATGGAGAAAATAGCAACGAGGCCGATGCGGGCAACCCAGATGAGCACCCCATGACCCATGGTTTGCAAAAATTCGCCATATTCATTGATGGCTTCAGGGCCCATGAATATGAGAAGGTTGCCTGTCATGTGGCCCAGCACAAAGCCTATCAGTAGAAGGCCTGTGATGCCCATGAAGAATTTACAGCCAATCGAGCTGGATGGAATCGGAACAAAAGAGCTCATGCAATCCTCTCGCTAGATCAGACAAAAAGTCACTTATAACAATAAGAACCCGATCCTACATTAAGTATTTATAGTCAATACTGCAATTGCAAGCGAGATCATAACCAATGAATCTTGGATAATGGTAAAAAGCGATCAAAATCCCATGATTATTGTGATTTATGGTGGCGTTATGGTGCAGTTCACCCCGATTATTTCTCAATTTATCTGGGGATGTCGGCAGGGGGAGTTTTGCCCGGGTTTGGGTTGTCGATTACAGAGCGGAGTTTGAGTGTGTTGTTGGTATCGCCCCCGGTGACCAGGAAAAAATGACCATCTGTGGTTCCAGCATCAATATTCAGAACTGGATTGGCATCAGCGGTGAAGTTGGCCTTGGGGATGGGCACCCAATCGCTGTTGGTATTTTTGATCCAGGGGTTGAAGAATTCCGCCTTGCGGGCGAAGGTTGTGGAAACCTTGTCGCGTTTAAAATCTTCGATGAAGGAGTAGTAGCCTTTAAGGTTGGTGCCGCCGGTGACGGTGGAAAAAGAAACCATGTGGATCCACTTTTTTTGTTCAGAATGGAAGAAGTGCCCGGAGTAGACGGTGCGGTTTCCTTCGACTTTGGAGGAAACGAGGAAGCGCTGGGTCTCGCCTATTTTCCAATCGTAATCATAGAAGGATTGCCCGCCAGTGCCTTCGCCACCGAACCGTCCGATGCGTGTTTTTTCATCCTTATGAACAAGCTTGGTTCGTTTATCCTCCTCGACGGCTTTGGGATCATTCTGCCCGGAGTCCCAAACAGAGAAGATGACAAGTTTTTTGCCGTTCGCAAGTTCCTGTACGCCGAAGTATCCCTTGTTCCAACCGGTGGCCATGAAGTAAGAGCCGGGGGCCGAGGAAAGGACTTTCATTTCGATGTAAAAAGAGGTGCCTTCGGGGGCAGGGAAGCCCAGGTGAACCGACCTGCAAGCGATGCCCTTGAGTTTTTCATCAGCGACCAAAAATGATGGCAGCATGATGAAAAATAACAGTGTGAAGGTACGAAGATAAGGCATCATATTTCCTTGATGTTAAATGAAAGCCGGTTGAAACTGTGGGTCAATTATTTTACCCGTGGCTAGCTGGGAGGAGTCACCTTTACCTTGTAGCGATCCTCTGCGATCTTTTTGATTTTACCAAGAAACTCGGGGTATGTTTTAAGTACCCGGTCGAAATCTTTTTTATCCAGGATGAAGATATCGCAATCAGAGGTAGCCCTGATGCTGGCGG
Organism: uncultured Candidatus Kuenenia sp.; assembly: GCA_964646215.1. GTDB lineage: Bacteria > Planctomycetota > Planctomycetia > Gemmatales > Gemmataceae > UBA969. Next base: position 5,649 of record CAZYAY010000095.1, read on the forward strand.
TACGCGGAGTGGCGTTAAGAAGGCTGAGTTCGCCAAAAAACGCGCCATCGCCCATGGTGTTGATTGTTTTGCCCTGGTCGTCGAGAACTTCAACGGTGCCCCTGGAAATGATAAACATTTCGGTGCCGACCTCACCCTTTTTGATGATGAAATCGCCTGTGGCGTAAATATCGGGCCTAAGGTTGATTGCAAGGTTGTAGAGGAAGATTTTGCCTGTGTCTTTGAAGAGTGGAATTTTTTCAAGCACATCGCGACTGACAACTTCAATCCAGTTACGGCCATCGTTTTCGATGAGGTCGTAGGTTTTCTTGGGTCCCCATCCGCCTGCGGGGTAGTTGGGGAAGTCGGTTGCGGGTTCTTTTTCCCAGACATCAAAAATGGGCTGGGCAATGCGCCATGCTGTTTCAACCAGATCGGTTCTGGAGAAGAGCGTGGCATCGCCAATCATGCAATTATAAAGAAGGACTTCATAGCCGGTGCCTCTCGAGGACTCGAAAGATTCGCTATAATCGAAGCGCATGTTAATGGTTTGGGTGGACATGGTTGGTCCGGGAGATTTACCCTGGACGCGAAGTTCGATTCCTTGATCGGGTTGGATATGGAAGAAAAGACGATTGGGAACTCTTTTATTGATGGCGTCCTGGCCCCGACTAAGGATGTCGGGCGGGTTTTTGAATTGGACCATGATTTCGGTGCCTCGTTTCCAGAGGTTTTTGCCCGAGCGTAGATAAATGGGCACACCATCCCAGCGCCAGTTATCGATGAATAATTTCAAGCAGGCGAAAGTTTCGGTGTTTGAAGTCGGTGATACATCAGGTTCTTGGCGATAGCCAGGCGCTGGGGATTCATCCCATTTTTTACCCGGGCCATATTGCCCACGAACGGTGTGGGTGCGAACCATTTCGGGTGTCATAATGCGAACAGCATCAAGGAGTTCAGATTTTTGATTTCTGATGGCATCAGGCTTGAAGGAGGAAGGTGGCTCCATGCAGAGGTAGGCAAGCATTTGGAACATATGATTTTGAATCATGTCGCGAAGAACGCCTGCGGTTTCATAATACTTACCACGGCTTTCAACACCCACGGTTTCCATGACGCTAAACTGAATATGATCAATATGTTCTTTGTTCCAAAGGGGTTCAAAAATCCCGTTGGCAAAACGAAATGCGAGGATGTTTTGTACTGTTTCTTTGCCTAGATAATGATCAATGCGGTAAATTTGTTCTTCTTTCCAATGCCTTAAAAGCAGACGATTCAACTCGACTGCGGTTTTAAGATCGTGCCCGAATGGCTTTTCGAAAATGGCCCTTACCCAGCCTTTTTCTGAATTCTTAACACCTGACGTCTGGAGGTTGGAGGATACCAGTTCAAATACCGATGGCGGTGTTGCCATGTAAAAGAGAGTATTGCCCTCGGTTTTTAATTTGGCCTCGGTGGCGTTGATTAAAACCGCGAGCCTTTTGTAAGCTTCGGGGTCGGAGAAATCACCCTGCGTATAATGAAGTTTTTGGACAAATTCATTCCACTGGTTTTCATCAAAGACTTTGCGTGTGTTGAACTTTAGAATGTCCTCAGACATTTTTTTGCGGAAACTCCCGGTGTCGAGATTATCGAAAGCGATGCCGATGATTGCAAACTCGCTGCTTAAAAGTCCATTGCAATAAAGGTTGAACAATGCTGGCATGAGAAGGCGTTTGGTGAGGTCACCCGATGCGCCGAAGATGACCATGATGCAAGGGTCTGCAAGTCGGTCGGTGTATTTGGTAATGCCTTCAGGGGCTTGAACGATTAAGTTGGTAGTCATGAAATGAAACTCCTGCTTGACAATAATAAGCGCTAATAATTAGCAATCAATGTATCAGAAAGAATATAAGAAGTTGCTGAAAAAACCGTACTATTTTGGATTGGGTTCGGTGGCATCTGCTTCCGTGATGTTTTGCTGAAGAATCCGAATGATTTCAGCAATTGTCTTTGGATGATGATGCAATTCCATGTGCCTTTCCTGAACAATCGTAACGGTGTCTGATTTGGTTGCAAGGGCGCTGCTAAGGGGGACAACGGTGTCGCCTTTTCTCGATTCAAAGAGTTGGTTCAGATCACCCGCAATGGAATGAACTTGAATATTATCGCAGGGCCTCAGGCTTTGAAAAACCTTGAGGAATGGGTTTTCAAAACCGAGCATATCGATGCTGTTGGGCTGGCTTTGGATTTTGAAGGCGGGGAGGAAGGCGCTGGGGTTTTGTTCGTTAAGTTCGGAGCGGAAATCTTTCTGCCAAGAGGGCGTGTGGGCTATCAGGCTGCCCAGCCTGCCCGTAGGTGTGAAACTAAGGGGTGAACCGTTATGCGGCGTGCCAATGTAAATGACATGGGAAATGTTTGGGTTAGGTTCAAAAAAAAGAGTCTTTCTTGCAAGTTCGAGTACCGTGGGTTTGCCTTGAAGTTCATTGAATGGAACCTTGCATAAACCAGAGTAAAGTTTGTCATCGCTATGTACCACTTGAAGCCTGGAGAGAAGGCCGCCCATGCTATGGCCTATAAGCACCATGCGCTTGAGGGCTGGGTTCTCGTTTTTTGGATCTAAGTGGTGGATTGTGCGGTGCAGGTTTTCGCGCAGATCCGTACCATTTAAAAGAATGGAGCCCGAGGTTGGGTACATATAAAACCAAAACTGATAGCGCTCCTTGATCCCAGGGATTTGATCAAGTTCATTCATGGTTTCCATCCAGGTTGCGGGGGTGGAAAGCAGACCGTGGACAAAGACGATGGGGATCTTGTCGGGATTGTAGGATTCCGCCATGTAGAGACCTTGGAACTTGGATTCCCGGTCACCATCCAGAAAACCCATGATCCAAAGTTTAGAGCTTAGATCTCTTTCGAGCATTTCCTGATAGGCAGCGGAGAAGTCGCCCGCCAGCGGGATATCCTTCCCCTTCACATTAATGTTGCTGTAGGCTCTCGAGTTGACAACCTCGATCCTGCAAAAACTTTTATCAACATCGTCATTGGGAAGAATAAGAATGGTGGCGCTCATGGGGTGGCCAAGGGCGTGATAGATATCAAGGGGGTCTGAAGCGTTTGCCTTTGCATCGGGATGGAAGATGACAGGCAGGCCCGCACCTTTTCTCACATAATAATTGGTCAGGTTATAGTTGGTATCGGTTTTTGGAATGGTGAGGTTTCGAAACAGGTGGGTTCTGTTTGGGAACCCATGTGCGTAAACGGGGAACGAGGGGATTTTCTCGTGGATGCTCCATTTCCCGTTGATTTGAAAACCTTTATCCCTGGTGCCATCTTCCAAGACACGGGCGAGGCAACTTTGATACATATCGGATGCCCTTTTGGTTTTCGGGTTATCAAACCCTTCACGATCTAGAATTTGCCAGGCAAAACAAGCGGCGTAGGCATAATATTCCACGCCCGCATAAATATCGGTGTCATCGGTGAGATCCGCCTTTTCAAATGCGAGTTCCATCATTGATTCGAGATCAAGGAGGCTCAGGTTTTTTTTTCTGAGTGCCTGCAACAACGACTGAGGGTCGGCCTCCGAAAGCTTCGAGGGTAATTTTTGCGAAAACAAATACTGTTCGGTTTGTTGTGTCCAGCGAGAACTAGGCAACGGGTAATAACTGAACGAGCGCTTGCTCGAACTTTTGCAACCTGAGGATAACAATAAGCCTAAAAGCAACAGTATTAGTACCGGAAATTTTCGCGACCGCACATGATTCACAAGCTTGTACCTTTGCTTAAAAGAATAATAAAACGATATAGCGAGACATGAGAAGTCCCAGCAAGACCAAATAAGCAAAGGATGATAAACCAAGGGTCTTGGCTAGGTTCTGGCAGGATAGGGGGTTCTGTTTTAACTGATATGGTTAATGGAGGTGATCAGGTAGAGGGGCATTCATTGAGCAAGTTCAAGCAAGGTAAAACTTGGCAAAGTCACTTACTTAAAGCCCCACCTAAATCGATAGGGGGGTAGAAGAAGAATCAAGAATAGCTAGGTGCTAGGTGCTCAACCCTGTTTGGGCAGGTGCTTTTTTGCAAAGGCCCTGTAGGCTTGCCAATCGATGGGGCTCATCGAATGTTTGCCTGCGCGGATGAAGTAACCCAGGGTGCCATCTGATAGTTTTCCGAGTTCGGGCATGTTGGGTGAAGCGAGGCCGTTAGCACCAAGAAACTTATAGGTTCCTTCGGCGGCTTTAAGCACTTCGAACTGGCCTTCGGGATTGGCCCAGGTATCTTCGACAGCGTTGGTAAAAAGCACGGGGCGTGGTGCGCAGAGTGCGACCAGGCAGTTTTGATCGAACGGAAGTTTATCAGTCTGGGTGTTGAATTCCTTGAATGTATCATTGAACCAATGGGGGAATGATGTGTTGATGCGCTGTACGGATTCGCCAACTTTTCCCCTGCTGGGGGCGGTGCCGCCACAACCCGCCTGGTTTGGAATCGCCATTGCAACACGCTCATCAAATGCAGCGGTGAGGAGGGCTGTTTTGCCAAGTCTGGAATGGCCCACCACAATAACGCGCTTGGAATCGAGTTCGGGTTGGTTGACCAATACATCGATGGCACGCATGATGCCCCAGCTCCATGCTGCAACGGTACCCCAGGCGTTTTTGCCTGTGGGTGCGATGCCTGCTTTTTCAAGATGAGGCTGGA
>CAZYAY010000096.1:0-7541 GCA_964646215.1 uncultured Candidatus Kuenenia sp.
TTTACGTTCAGGTTTGATTAGGCGCTTTTCTTATCTTGATTACCAGGGTTGGAATCGAAGAGTTTGGTTTCGCCCCTGATCATTTTATCGGTAATGACGAACTTGCCCTTGGTTTCGAGCTCTGGGAGTTCGAATTGCATTTCGAGCATGATTTCTTCGATGATGCTTCGTAAACCGCGGGCGCCTGTATCGCGCTCCTTAGCTTTTTGAGCAATCGCAGCCAACGCGGAAGAATCAAACTCGAGTTCTGCGCCTTCCATTTCGAAAAGCTTTTGGTACTGGCGTACCAAGGCGTTTCGGGGCTCGGTAAGGATGCGAACCAAAGCTGCTTCATCAAGTGGATCAAGAGGCGCAAGAACTGGAAGCCTGCCGATGAATTCGGGAATCATGCCGAATTCAAAGAGATCATCGCTGGTGACCTGGTTGAGGAGGCTGCCAAGGTTGCGTTCTTTATCTTCTGGGTTGCTACCAAAACCAATGGTCTTTTTCCCAAGTCTGCGGGAGATGGTGTCGCCCAAGCCGACGAAGGTACCACCGCAGATGAAAAGAATGTTGGTCGTATCGATTTGGATGTACTGTTGTTCGGGATGTTTTCTGCCACCTTGTGGAGGAACATTGGCAACAGTGCCTTCGAGCATTTTAAGAAGGGCTTGCTGAACGCCTTCGCCAGAAACATCGCGTGTGATGGAAACATTCTGGGAGGTTTTCGCGATTTTGTCGACTTCATCGATATAGATGATGCCACGCTGGGCGGCTTCGATATCGAAATCAGCGGCATGAAGAAGCTTTAAGAGAAGGTTTTCGACATCTTCGCCCACATAGCCTGCTTCGGTGAGGGTGGTGGCATCGCCTATTGCAAAGGGAACATCAAGAACCTTTGCGAGGGTTTTGGCGAGGAGGGTTTTACCGCTGCCTGTGGGTCCGATGAGAAGGATGTTGCTTTTTTCGAGATCAACATCGCTTGGGCCGGCTTGGCCTGTCATGCTAAGGCGCTTGTAGTGGTTATGAACAGCGACGGAAAGAACTTTCTTGGCGCGAGTTTGTCCGATGACATACTGGTCAAGTTTTTCCTTGAGGGTGCGTGGCGAGGGGATATGAGCGAAGGGTTGCTTGCCTGAGCCCCTGCGTTTCTTTTCCTGCACGATAATGGATTGGCATAGTTCGATGCATTCGCCACAAATGAATACATCAGCGGGCCCTTCGACCAAAGGTCCGACATCGCGGAAGCTTTTTCTGCAGAAAGAGCAGAAAGCGTTGCGATTGCGGCCGGTGTTGGAGGTGGGCTTTTTACCGCCCGTGCCCGTATCTTTCGTCGCCATGAAATCTCCTATCAGGGAATAATCTCAACAAAAACAAAGTAATGAAAGAAGTCTACCTAAAGCACCAAAGTTTCCGGAAGCCCAAAAAACCGCCCCAAGATAGTTAGGGGGTAATAGGGATTCTACAACCGGAAGGCAATTTTCCGCAAGGACAACTGAAGTAAGAAGGTTAAGATTTCGCAACATCCTCATCGTTAGGGGGAAAAACCTTGGGAAAATCGCCTTCAGAAGCTTCGTTTGAGGGAGAATCTGGCATAGAAGGAGTTTGACCTACAGGAGATTCTGTGGGGGAAAGATCTTTATTGGAGATCTTGCGCCCCAGTTTCCGTTTAACGATTTCAAATTCTTGGGGGGTTAATTCTCCCGCCTCAAGCATGGTGCGAAACTCACTTAACTGATCTTCGGGGGAGCAAACGCCCCGTTTTCGATCGTCTTTAAAGGAACGGCCAACCCAGGCAACAATCAAAGCGCCCAGAAGTAAAACTCCTGCAAGAAGCATCCCGGTCAAAGCCAGGCTGAATCTGCCATCCTGCCAGAATGGTACCTGTTGGGCAGCCAAGAAAATTAGAAAACGCATAAGCGTCTCCTTAGCAAGCGGGGAGAAAGTAGCTTGGGGTTTGCATCACCTTAAACCAAGGGAACTTTTCCATCCTTGCGCTCAATTATAGCCCCAAGAATTTAAGCATGAAAAAAAATTGAAGTTTTAGTAATGAAAAGTTTAGGCACCCAAGGCGTTATAGCTGGTAGATTCCGAAGCGTGTTCATTTCTTCAACGGGTTTTGTTTGCCAAACAGCTCTCAACACTGTAAATCTAAAGAGTTATAGCGGCTTAATTAAAATCAAGGAGTGCATGATGAACGTTGCAAAAGCAGAAGCAGGAAAAACAAAAATCGGCTGGATAGGCACAGGAGTGATGGGTCGTTCCATGTGTGGACACCTGATTAAAGCGGGTTATCATGCAACCATCTACACCCGCAGCAAAGATAAAGCAGCGGATCTTATAGCAGCAGGGGCCAAGTGGGTTGATTCGCCCAAGGCCGTGGCGCAGGAAACAGATGTAATATTTGCAATCGTTGGTTTTCCGAAGGATGTGCGCGAAGTGTTCTTGGGCGACAAGGGAATCCTCGCGGGATCCAAGCCAGGCAACATTCTGGTGGATATGACCACCAGCGAACCTTCCCTTGCGGTTGAAATCTACAATGCCGCCAAGGCCAAGGGCGTTCATTCGTTGGATGCCCCGGTATCCGGAGGCGATATTGGCGCGAAAAATGCCGCCCTTTCCATTATGGTGGGGGGCGATGTGGAGGTCGAGCAGGCAGCCAGGCCCTTGTTCGAATGCATGGGAAAAACCATCGTTCATCAGGGTGCCGCGGGTTCTGGCCAGCATACCAAAATGGTGAATCAGATTCTTATCGCATCGGGGATGATCGCGGTATGCGAAGCGATGCTTTATGCGTTTAAGTCGGGCCTTGATGCGAAAACGGTGTTGCAGTCTGTAAGTGTGGGTGCTGCGGGTTCCTGGTCGTTGCAAAACCTTGGCCCCCGTATTATTGATCGCAATTTCGAACCTGGCTTTTTTGTTGAACATTTCATCAAGGATATGGGCATCGCACTCGCGGAGGCCGAGCGTATGAACCTTTGCCTGCCAGGCCTTGCGCTTGCCAAGCAATTATACGAGGCGGTAAGGGCGCAGGGATTCGGCCGTAAGGGCACCCATGCCCTGATGCTTGCGATGGAGCATATGTGTAATGTGAAAAGATAATATTGGGGTAAGCAAAAAAGCCCGCAGGCTTAAAAGTCATGCGGGCTTTTTCGTTGGGTGAAAGTAGGCTCGGTACCATAAAGACAAAGGAGACGGGACATGCCCTTTTGGTACCGGGCTTTAACGGGGTGGGGATTATTTTAAATCGCCCAGGCCTTCCTTTTCAGGAAGCTTGAATCCTAAGACATTGCGTACACGGGGCCCGCCATCGGTGGCGTAACTTCCCGTACCAACTTTATCGCGTTCTTTGTTTTTCCAACCCAGCACAACTATTCTGTCAAAACACTTTCCAAAATAATCCATGCCATAAGTGCCTTGCATCGCACTGGGCGCGCTCGCCTTCCTGCTGAAACTACTGCCACCCACCCAATAACCATCGTAGGCAGGGGTGTTTGTCGGCTTGGCATGTTTCTTTACGAGGTTCGCGTAACCACTTTGCTTCCAACTGTGGTCGGGGTTTGCATCCATCGCAATACCATCATCAGATGCAAAGGATCCGGAGATCGAAAGTCCCAAGGAAACAAAACAGCTTATCCAGGCAATACGACTCACGAAAAGACTCTCCGGAAAAATAGTCAAAGTATGCGTTAAAAGATTAATCGGCTCATTGGTGGGAAATCTTCATGATTGAGTACAAATTTTATCAAGTTGTTAAAATAGGAGAAACAGGGAGTTCTCTTCCTTGTCGAATCTTAGGGCAAATCTCTTGACAGATGTTAGTTTCAAGTTTATGTCCCCATGCCATGAACACATTATTTTTATTATCGTTATCCCTGGTGGCCCTGCTCGGAGCAGAAGAACCCGCACCAGCATCTGCACAACCCACCATCAAGGGCAAGGTACTCCTTCTGGAAAATGACCGGGTCTTGGAAGGTGAGATCGAGATGGTTGGGGATCGTTATAAAATCAAGCGAACCATAGGGGAAACCTGGCTGCCCACCAATAATGTGGTAAGGCTTTGCCCAAGCATGGATGATGCCTATTTGTTTTTGCGCAGCCGTACGAATCTTGAAGATGCCGATGAAAGATTGAAGTTGGTTTCCTGGTGTGTGCGTTACGGATTAAAGGAAAGGGCGTTGGAGGAGGCAGGTGCTGCGGTGCAGCTAAGGCCCGAACATACCCCAAGTATTCGTTTGCTGACTCATTTGAAAGCGAGCATCGAGCAAGATCAATTGCGTAAGGAAATCAACACCACGGTTTTGACAGAAGAAATTCCAACGGTATTGCCCATAGAAGTGGCCAATGATTCGTTGAGTATATTCGCAACCCGCATCCAGCCAATATTGATGAACACATGCGCCAACTGCCATAGCACCGGCAAAGGTGGGAATTTCAAATTACAGCGTGTGTACGAGTTATCAAAACCCAACCAGAAAAACCTGCAGCAAAACCTTGCAGCGGTTTTAGGCCAGGTGAATCTGCAGCAGCCCGATAACAGCCCGTTTTTGGGGAAGGCGTTGACCCTGCATGGCGGAGCCACCAAGGCCCCGATCAAAGGTCGGGAAACCGAAGCTTATAAATTGCTTGAAGATTGGGTGCGTATGACCACCGTAAGGCATGCGATTGCGCAGGTCGAAACCCCAAGTTCATTTGCAGAGGAAAAAGGTGGGGTAAAGCCGATGAAACCAACACCAGCGCCCAAGGAAAAAGAAGGAGAGAAGGAAGCAAACCCCTTCGATCCGGAAGTGTTTAACAAGCTGTTCAACCCAATGAAGTAAAAAAAGAGACCCATGGAGCGCAGTCCACGGGCATTAAAACAAACACATCGGCCATCGTTTATTTTCAGCACCAGCAGATTATCATCAGCCGTTCAGTAGGAATAAAAGATCACCCACTGCGCTGGGTGTTTCTTTTCCTGTTTTTACGTTAGCTGTTTTTCAGAGAGTTAAACAGCAGTCCGCTTAAAAGCTTGGGGTAGAAGTAGGTGGATTTCGGAGGCATCTTTTCCAGATTGCCTGCAATTTCTTCCACATGATCCATACCCGCAGGTGCAACCAAAACCGCCAGGTCGCATTCTTTTTTGGCCAATGCATCCTGCACTTCGCCCAGTAAATGCACATACTTGCAAGAAGGATTGTGCCCAGCTTTTTCCTTTAATAGATGATCGAGAACCAGCACATGAAGAATGCTGACGCCCAAACCACGCCAATCAGCGCTATGTTTGGCAGCAAGTTTATCCATGGCTGCGGTATCGGTAAGCCTGCCAAGTATCCAGGTATCATCTGCAAGGGTGCCAAAAGCTAGAAGATCCTGGCCGCCATCAGCTTCGATGGATTCCCAGGCATCAAGTGCAGCAGCATTACCTTTGCCCACTTTTTCGATTTTGAAATGCCCCTCGAGCGCCTTTTGCACTTGTGCGGAAGTAATGCCTTTTAAGCCACTAACCAAGCGGTGGGTTGGCAGGATCAAAAGGCCCGGGTCGCTCATGCTTACAAGCATCATGAGGATGAAGTTGGGGGCTGATTCGGGGTCGAGTGCCTCGCCCGATGCTTTCTTTTCTTCCAAATATTTCAAGCCTGTTTCGTAACGATGATGGCCATCTGCGATGAAAACGGGTTTGGGGCCCATCAAGCCGGTGACTGCGCTAACCACAGAATGATCGTGAATGGTCCAAAGCCTGCTGATGGTGCCGAGATGGTCGGTTGCTTCCATGGGAAGGGATTGGCCCACCGCTTTTTCAAGCTTGGCCATAACCTCGCAATTTTCATCTGGGTAAAGGCCGAAGACAGGGCTGAGATTCATATTGGTGGCTTGGTAGAGTTTAAGTCTATCCGCTTTTGGGCCTGCAAGAGTTTCTTCGTGCGGGAAGATTTTGCCTGTGCCAAAAGGTTCGAGCCTGACCCGTGCCATGAATCCTTTGCGAAGGTGTTTTTTGCCTTCGACAACATATTCTTGTTCGTAGACATAAAGTGCGGGTGAACCATCGCGAATCAAAATATCTTCTGCGATCCAATCGCGAAGCACTGCTGCGCTGCGGGTGTAGCGGTTGTTGGTTTCAGTATCGGTGGGAAGTTCTTTGTTTAGTTCAAGCCGGATTACATTGTAGGGGTTGTTGTTGTAAAGATGTTCCTGGAGTTTTTCATCAATGACATCGTAGGGAGGCGCAACAACCTCGCTCATGTTTCCAACCCTGCCCATGTCATAGCGGTATGCCCGAAAAGCTCTAATGTTTGCCATCAATCCAACTCCCTGGTGAATGAAATATTCGTGTCATTGGTTATCATAAGGCCATAATACATAAAATAGGAAATGAATGGTAACATAGAAAGGCACAAGCGCATGAACGAGGAAGAACAATCAATAATTCTGCAGAAAAACCTCGATAAAGTCGAGGAAAGAATCGTTTCTGCCTGCATGAAAGTTGCAAGAAAAAGAAACGAAGTGACCTTGATTGGTGTGACCAAGACGGTTGATTTCAATCTAGCGGGGCTTTTAATAAAAAAAGGTGTCACGCATCTGGGCGAAAGCAGACCCCAGGAACTTTGGAACAAAGCCTCGCATCTTGCCAATGCAAAATGGCACTTCATCGGGCATATGCAACGAAATAAAATCGATAAAACCCTTCCCCTGGTTCATCTCTTTCATTCGGTGGACAGCGTTCGCCTGTTGCAGGCACTCGAAGACGAATGCAAAAAGCAAAACCAGATGCTAGATTTCTTACTTGAGGTGAATATCAGTGGCGAAGAAAACAAGCAGGGGTTTGACCCTGCTGAATTGCCAGGCTTGGTTAATCTGCTAACCACATTAAGTCATATGCAATGCCGTGGATTAATGGGGATGGCTGCGTACTCTTTGGAAAAGGAACAGTGCAGGCCTGCGTTTCAATTATTGAGGAGCACGCGGGATAAACTTTCCGGGTTGTTGGGAAAAAATCTGCCCGAGCTTTCGATGGGCATGAGCAACGATTTTGAAATCGCAATCGAAGAAGGCGCCACGCTGATCCGCCTGGGCAGCATACTTTGGGAAGGGCTGGAACAAAAGTAAGCGATCAGGGGAGTGTGGTTTCGAATACGCCAAGTTTTCCCGGATGCATTCTGGGGTGTAACATCTTCCAGGGGTTGGTAAATATCCAGACCCAGCCACGATCAGGAATATCAAACGGATAATCCTTGTTGGCAAAGGTAAACTCATTAAGTGGGATGCAATCTTGAAGGTCGGCTTTCCCGAGGATTGCACTCATGGGCAGATCTTCAACTTTTGTGATGTTCCATTTTTTGAGATGATTGCGGGCCCAATCATTTGAACAAAGGTTTCGTAATTCCTGTAAAGGGCAACGGGAGGCGTGAATAAGTATTTCGCCCCGATGCCCGGTGCGCCATGATCGCACAGCATAAGATAAAGTGCCCATGATCAAGGCTTGCGCGAGTGGTTGTTTGAAAGAAATCGCCTTCATGATATTGCCTTTTGGTTTGGGGAGATGAAAAGTGATAAGAACCCCGCCCAGCGCAGTGGGCGGGCTT
>CAZYAY010000096.1:7641-10267 GCA_964646215.1 uncultured Candidatus Kuenenia sp.
TAAAAAGCCCATGGACAGCGTTCCATGGGTCTTTATTATTTACTTTCGTTCCTCCATTTTCCTAAGCAGTCGATCAAGCAGGGAGTCGAGATCCGGGGCTTCTTTTTTTGCAGGTACGAGGGTTTTCAAAAATGCTGCGATCAACCCGAGTATGGGCAGTGAAAATCTCCCTGCGATCAGCGATAGCAGTGCGATCGCAAATACCAGCCAGTTGCCCGCCCATTCGGGAAGTTGTATTGGATTAAGCTTCCTGCGATCCACATCTTTGCTGGGGTCGTAATTGGGATCTGCCTTTCGTAAGGCGTTGGCAAGGCCCTCCGGCCCATCCGCATAATCTGCCTGCGAATGCAACACCCGCGCAACACCTTTTGCATTGGGCGCTTCCTGCACGATGATTCTTGGCGAGCCAGAAACATCAAACCCGACATTCTTCACGGCCCAATCGCCAGGCAGGTAACTCTGCAATAAATATTTCGCCTTATAAGGGAGCAGGGCTGGATGGTTTGAAAGATCGTTTTGCACCGCGTTGCAATCTTCTTTGGTTCCTATGAGCGTGATTCTTCCCAGGTTGGAATCATCGGGAAGCACCGCAGCATTGCCAAGGATTTTACAAGCCTGCTTACTGGTGAGAGCCAAGCCGTTAAGCCAATATCGTTCTGAATGGTCAAGCTTTTCCTGTTCGATGCCAAAGTTTTCGAACTTGGAACTGGGGTAGGTTTCTTCCTCTGGATCTGTGTTTTGAAATGAGAGATTGCTTGCTTGAATCTGCGAAGGTGCAGGGATGGGAGGAGGAGGCGGATTGAGGAGAAAGACAGCCCAGCCGCCATTGCCTAAAGTCCAGCGCCTTTCAAATTCAGCGGGCTTCATCCATTCGTATTTATCCTCACCGGGGAAATTATTATCGAGGATGCAGGCCCAGCGATCTGAGAAGTGAACGAGGTTGACCATATGGGCGATGCGATTGCCATAGCGAGGGCTGAAGCCATAGGTGACAGCGGGCATTCTGCCTGTATGGAGTGCGAGTTTAAGGAGGGAAGAATCAGCGCCGGTGTATTGGAGGTAGGCTGTGTTGGGGCAGTATCGGGCCATCATGCGGTCGAGTTTTTCGGGGTAGCCACCGCCTGGTTCTTTACGCATTTTCTGTTGGAACCCGCGCAGGGATTCTTCATTCTGCCAGCGTGCGCAATGTTCGACAGAGGTAAAAACGCAAAGGCCCGCGCCATCTGATCCGCCTGTATTTTTCATATGTTCAAGTGCGGGAAGATCGCAAACCAAGGCTTCAATGCCATCGGGGGAGGTTCTGCCACCAATTTGCGAATCGGCATAAATGCCAGGGAGGTTGAGCAACAATAAAAAGAGTAGATTCATGTGCATCTCCTGAAAGGGTGAGAGAAAAACTAAAGTATGGGTGAAGATTCCTTGACGAGGTAGGCCCGCAGGAAATTGCGGGATGGTTTTTTGCGATCGCGCTCGACAAACAGCACCGAGTAAATTTCCTCCGGGCCAAGTTGGAGTAACACGGGTTCGCCTGAGTTGTAGGCATCACGAAGGCCGAAACCCAGGGGCATTTCGAGTACCGCATTAAACTGCCTTAGAAATTCAAGCTGCGATCCTTTGATAAAGCTTCCCCTGATATTGCAGGGAATGTTGGCAACATCGGGTTCATCGCTGCCCAGAACTGCGGTGTGAAAAAGATCTGCAAAGGCGTTGGGAGTGTTCATGTTCGCACCTTTATAATTGTTCAGAAGGCCAGGAGATGGATTTTCTCTCGAGGAAAACACGCTTGAAAGAGCCCGCCCTGCCACGGTTTAGCACTTCGATAAAAATGATTTCGAAACAGGTGCCATCTTTGTCGGGTACATAAACATGGTTTGCGGCTGAATCGTCAGTTTGAATTTCGACATTGCAACCAACTTGTAAAACATGGGTCCAATGAAGCTTGTCAATGCCGAGGTTACCCCGCATGAAATCGCCATCGATAAATCCGGGGATGGATGCGAGGTCTGGTTCATCATCCGGTGGCAGATGGCCATCTTCGAAATAATCGAGGGTGGTGTTTGGTAAAAACATGAAGCTCCTTTTCTAGGTGAGAATACGCCTGTAGGGTGCGAGCATTTTTTTGATGGCCCGTGTGGGAAGATCAGGGGCGAAGGCGGGGTTATCCTTGGATTGCCAAAAAAGCGCAGCGACCCACTGCGCTGCACCTTCCACCAAATCGCCAGGCAATTCTTCGTATCCCGCTTCATATTCCACACGGTAGTTGGACTTTCCCAACTGCCATGCTCCTGAGATGCGCGTTAACAAGCCAAGCGTGGAATCGATGTGATACCCGCCCACATCGGTCAGGGGATCGCCTGATACCAGGGTGACCCGTGTGATCGTAGTGATGGGATATTGCCTAAGGAAAAGCGCATCTTCAGTTATGCCGCTTACAAGTTCATCATGGTTGGCAAGGAGTAATTCCCTGCGGGTGTAGTTGCGGATCAAGGCGCTGACGGCGGTGCAAAGCGTATCAATGAGTGAATTTTCGGCGGTGGAAAAGGAAGCTTGGACGATGGCTTGCCTGGCCCTGCTGCTGGAAATTAGATTGGCCACAAATAACCTCCTTGGGTTTTGTGTGAGGAAG
>CAZYAY010000097.1:0-10232 GCA_964646215.1 uncultured Candidatus Kuenenia sp.
TCCGGGCAGGACAACACCTTACAGCGCTGGGAGATCGAAACCGCAAAGAAGACCGATATGGCGGGGCATTCGAGCTGGGTTCGTGCGATGGTGTTTGCGCCCAAGGAAAAGTTGTTGCTAAGTGGCGGTTACGATGGCCAGATCATTTCCTGGAATTATGAATCTGCAGAACCCATACCGCTTAGGCAGGTTCTTGCGCATCAGGGTTGGATAAGATCTTTGAGTGTTGATCCTGAAGGGAAGAAGTTGGTTAGTTGTGGTAATGATGGCAGGATTGCGATTTGGTCTATTCCCGAATTAAAGCCTGTACATTCGTGGCAGGCCCATGAAAACCATGCTTATCAGGTGGGCTTTCATCCTTCTGGTAAGGAGATAGTATCGGTTGATTTAAAGGGGGTGGTTCGAATCTGGGATCTTACTGGAAAGAAAATCAGGGAGATTGAAGCCAAGTCGCTGCACAAGTATGATTCTGTGTTTGGTGCGGATATTGGTGGCGCCCGATCGATGGCATTTTCAACTGATGGAACCGTATTGGCGCTTGCAGGAATCACCAATGTGACAAACGCATTCGCAGGGGTGGGCAACCCGATTATTTTGCTGGTCGATTGGGCTACGGGAAAGATTACGAAGGAGCTTACCCCTAAAGAAAAGTTTCAGGGAACCATGTGGGGCGTGGCATGGCATCCTGCAGGTTTTGTTGCTGGCACTGCGGGTGGTAATGGCGGAATGCTTTGGTTTTGGAAGCCTGATCAGGCCAATGAATTTGCAGCGATCAAGCTTACGGATAACTCCAGAGATATTTCCATCGCACCTGATGGCAAGGCGATTGCGATACCATCTTATGGCGGGTTTGCCCGGATTTTTGATATCACGCCTAATCTTAATCCCCCTAAAGAAGCACCCCCAAAGGTTCCCCCAGCCAAGAAGTAACTTTAGTAAGAAATAATTGCGAGATCGAGACCGCACCCGGCAATGAATCAGCCGGGTGTTTTCATTTTGATGACCCATTCTAGCCGCTCTTTCGTGATGGAGTTTCGCCTGACGTAGCGAAGTGGGTGTCCATCCTTGCTGGAAAGTGAAGCTGTGGTGAAGAAAGGTTGGCCGGATTGTTGGAGTAAAGATTATTTTGGTAGGTGTCATGCATTTTTCGGATTGAGTCATTGTTAGAATATACCTGACCGCTTGTTTACTACATGGTTAAAAAGTAAAGGTTTACAAAGTGGACTTGTTTATCTTTTATTATAAAACAACGGAAAGGCTAATAAGACTTTTCGGGGGCAGTCGTGGATAAGAAATCATTGATGATTGTGGATGATTCAGCAATGATGAGGCATTTCCTTCGCACGAAGATTGCGGAAGGTTTTCCGGAGCTTAATTTAGAAACCGCAAAAGATGGCATGGACTGTGTCGCCATGATCGAGGAACGCAGGCATGATTTTGTGTTTCTGGATCTTGTCATGCCAAGGATGGGTGGCCTTGAGGCGTTGAAGGTTATTCGCAGAAAAAGTCCGAATACACGGGTTGTGATTTGTTCTGCCCTTTCCAAGGAGGGCGCCGAGATAACGCTGGAGGCTCTTTCTTTGGGGGCGGTGGATTACATTACCAAGCCCAAGGTTGAAGTAGGCAAGCAGATAACTTGGGAACAGTTTGAAGAAGATATATTCCACAAGCTTAACGCGCTTTTAAAACAGGATGAAATCTCAGGTAAAACCTCAGTGGCCCGGCCAAGCCCCTCCAGCCTTCCCGCGCCCCAAAAGTTGGCAGCCGTGGGTATTGCTACATCCACTGGCGGGCCACCCGCTTTGGAATCGCTTCTGAAGTTGCTAAAACCGGAATTTAAGATCCCCATCCTGGTGGTTATTCACATGCCACCCATTTTCACCACACGCTTTGCCGCTAGGCTTAATCCGCTTATCCCAGGCAGAAAGGTGCTAGAGGCATCCCACGGCATGATGATGCGCCCCTCGGAAATTTACATTGCCCCGGGTGATCATCACCTGTTTGTTCAATCGGTGGGAGGTTTGCCTTTTCTGGGTTTGAATCAAGAATCCCAGGAGAATTTCTGCAGGCCGTCCGCTGATGTTCTTTTTCGTTCCATGGCCTGTGTATTTGGCAAAAGTACGCTAGTCTCGGTGCTCACCGGAATGGGGCAGGATGGAATGCTTGGTACAAAAATGATTCGTGAAAAGGGCGGTATTGTGATAACGCAAGAAGCGACAAGTTGCGCAGTGTATGGAATGCCAAAGGCCGTAGTGGAAGCTGGTACTTCCCAGGCTTCCCTAACGATTCAGGAGATGGCAAAAGCCATTATGGATTTAAGCTTGGATTGTTAGAACGCTGATTCGTAGTGCAAGATAGAAAATAGTGCGTGGTTTAATCACATCTTTATGTAGCAGATTGCATGACCCAAGTAAGTGGCATTTAGATTTAAAGCAATCGCTTTCCGTATAAATAAAAATGCTTCATTTTAAGGAAATAGCCGTGTAAGGCAGCGAGTTGGAACTTTTTAGATACTAGAGTATTAAAAACCTTGCAAAGTCATGCTGTTTTGTTTTAGCCAACAAGAATTAGGCCGCAGTCTTAAGGGCAGATAACGAATATGCAGGGAGAATTGTTAACAAAATGGAAGTAATAAGAATTTATTATGTTGTTTTAGAATTAAAGACACTTTATGATCGTATGGGGTAAATGGAAAATATAGGCAAATTGTTTTCGGGTGGGTGTTTTTAGGGCATTCCTTAAACGATTTAGCTTATTTTAAGCCTTTCCAAGCAGTTTTGGAAGCGTTTTGATACAACTTGGTCTTTTGGTTTCTGTTCGGAACCTTATTTGGAAGTAGGGAAAGTTGCCGAAGTGGAATCCGAACCGATTCCGTTTGTAAGGAAGTTGATTCAAGCCCACCGCCATGAAAAGGACCTTCTGGATTAGGTCAAAAATAGAAAGATTGCGATAAGTTCGCGGACTTAAGTTTGAAGAATTAAAAGGTTTTATCAAAGAGATGTGGGTGCCGGATTTTGCTACAATTTAATTTCGCTCTTTAAGTTCGGATTAGTTCAACGACTTTGGTGGGAGTTCCTCGGGTATGACATTCATTCAAACCAAATCTTCCCAAGTTCAGTCTGGCAGCATTTCCACGCCTGGTGAAGATGCCAGGAAAGAACGGAGAGATGCAGTCCAAAAGTACCAACAATATGTTGGTTTCATTTTGGATGAACAAGAATATGCGATTCCGATCGAAAAGATCCAGGAAATCGTGCTGTACACCGGTGTGACACGGTTGCCACAGGTTCCGGCTTTTGTTGAAGGGGTAACGAACCTTCGTGGAAATATAATTCCCATACTGAATCTCCGGTTTGTTCTGGGAATGCCAGGCAGGGAAATTAATGCGGACACCCGTGTTGTTGTCGTGCATGTGCAGAAAAAAACCGTTGGCTTGATTGTGGATAGTGTAACCCAGGTTAAGAAAGTGAATCCAGAGGGGATTCAATCGCCTGAATCGGCGATAGCCATGGGTGCCTCCAATCACATCGCTGGGCTAACCAAGGAAAACGATCATCTTCTTATATTGCTTGATATCGAAAAAATGATGCAATCAATCAATGTCCAAGAGGTCATGAAGCAGGATTGAAAATCTTGTTTGCTGCAGGATGGAAAGTTGTAACAGGCTGTGTAATATTTTTTGTTTAATGAGGATTACTTGAGATGGCTCGTCAAAGAAAAAGCGCTGTGGCTTCCCAGGGATCAACCATGGGGGATCTGTTTGATTTTCCGGAAAATGCTTTGGCATATGCCAGGTTTTCCAAGTTGATAAACCAGGCTCAGGATGCAAAGCGCATCAATTCGATTGCACTGCCTGGGTTCAACAGCGCCATTGGTTTTTCATTCTCGACCTATTGGGAATTTAACACGAAGGAGCAACATTTCACCCTTGCAATGGATTCTTGCGCTGATGGGTTGGAATTGAGTCCTTCGGTCAAGTCGCTGATCTTGAAGAGTGGGAGTATTGCCAGCAGGGCCAGCAGGCAAGCAGACACCATGGTGATCGAAAACCTCGGATCATCGGATTGCCCCCTTTCCAATGCCATGGCCACGGTTGGCATGAAATTAGCTGTTGCGCACCAACTGGTTTTGGATGGAAAAACCGTTGGGGTGTACCTGTTGTTTTCCAAGGGCATAATTGATCAAAAGTCTGCAAAGGATCAGTTGCTTGAGGAGTTTTTCAAGCTGGTGATTGAAATGCAGGGTCGTGAGGCCAAGTCTTCAGAAATGGCAAGAATCTTCAACATGGTGGAAAATCTTCCCATCAATGTGATGTACACCGACATTGATTTCAACATCCGTTACATTAACCCTGCTTCAGTGCGAACCTTGGCAAGGCTTGAAAAATATATGCCAATCAAAGTTTCCGACATGATAGGCAAATCGGTGGATTTGTTTCACAGGGCGCCTGAACACCAGCGAAAGCTGCTCAGCAACCCCAATAATCTACCCCATAAAACCATCATCCAGGTTGGTCCGGAAAAACTCGATTTTTATGCCAGCGCCATTTATGACCATAATAAAAACTATGTAGGCGCCATGGTGAACTGGGATATCATCACCGAGCGGCTGGAGAATGAAAAAAACCTCAAGAGTGCACAGGATCGTGAGAGGGAACAGGCTGTCTACCTGCAAAACCAGGTGAACTCATTACTCGATAGCGTTAATGCAGCCGAGGCGGGTAATCTTACTGTTGATGTTACCGTATCCGGGGATGATGATATCGGCCAGATGGGCAAGGCCCTCAAGGCTTTCTTACGCAGGCTTCGTGATGTTCTGGGGACGGTGATCGAGGCGATCAACCAGCAAACCGAGGGAAGCAAGTTGATTGCCGAAAGTTCCGCGTCCATGAGCCAGAGGACCCAGACTCAGACCGTTACCATTCAGGAAATGAATGCCGCAGCCGAACAACTTAATCTGACCGTCAAGCAAATCTCGGCGAATGCGAATCAGTGCAAATCCCAGTCGAGCGATGCTTCCTCGCTTGCCAAGTCTGGAAGGGAAACGGTGGAGAAGGCTGTTGCCTCAATGCACCTGATTGAAAAGTCCAGCGAACAGATTTTTGACATCATCCAGGTGATTGGCGAGATAGCCAGCCAAACCAATCTTCTTGCATTGAACGCTGCGATCGAGGCTGCTCGTGCAGGCGAGCATGGCCTGGGTTTTGCGGTGGTTGCAGATGAGGTTCGCAAGCTTGCTGAAAGATCTAGCCAGGCGGCCAAGGAAATAGCCCAACTGATCAAGGAATCTTCCAAGAGGGTAACCGAGGGGGCCCAGCTTTCTTCAAAGGCAGGCGAATCGCTGATTGCCATTGTGAACAGCGTTACCACTGCAGCCGAAGGGATCACCAAGATTGCCGAGGCCACGGAATCGCAATCCAGCAGCACCAACCAGATGATGGTTGCCATTCAGAATTTTTACAAGAGTATCGAGGATAACGCCTCCAGTGCGGAAGAACTTGCAAGTAGTGCTGAGGAGCTGGGCGCACTTGCCTCCAATCTGCAAAGCACGATTTCAAGATTCAAGGTTTCCTAAACTTTACGGGGTGAAAGATTATCGCACTATTGATCATTACTCCTGGAGAATGATTCTTGTTGGAGCTTAATGACAAAGAAATGGCCGAATTCCAAGAAATCATTTATAGGATTTCTGGAATGCGGATCAATGAGACTAAAAAGATCCTGTTATCAAGCAGGTTGCTTCGGAGATTGCGTGCTACTGGAATAGCGACCTACGGAGAATATCTGAAGTTGGTTCAATCGATTGCGGGCAAGGCGGAATTAGACGCAATGATGGATGCCGTAACCACCAATGAGACTTTCTTTTTCAGGCATGACAACCATTTTACCTGGATGGAAACCTACTTGAAGGATCTTTCGAGCCAGGCAATGAAAGGGCTAAGGCCCAAGAAGCTGAACATATGGTCGGCGGCATGCAGCACTGGGGAGGAGCCTTACTCAATAGCCATGATGTTGCTGGATAACAAGCTGATTTTGAACGGCTGGGAATTGAAAATACTTGCCACTGATATTTGCTCCACTGTTTTGGAGACGGCTCGCAAGGGAAGGTATCAAGGCAGAACCTTGGAACAAATACCTTTGAAAAAGTTGAAAAGGTATTTCAAGGATTCTGCAGAGACCGGATTTCTCGAGGTTAAACCAGAACTTATGGAGATGGTGGAATTTCGCAAGCACAACCTGATGCAGCAAATGATGCCATCCAGTCAGTATGATTTGGTGTTTCTCAGAAATGTGCTGATTTATTTTGACAAGGAAAGTAAGACAAAGGCCTTGGATCGTATATCGGAAACCATGGCAAGCGATGGTTACCTGATATTGGGGGTAGCAGAAGACACCCTTGGTTGCTGCAAGTCGCTGCGAAGGATACAGCCCTGGCTTTACCAGAAAGAAGCCGGTTAGACAGAAAAAATGAGCGCCAACGAATACCTACAAATGTATCTGGAAGAGACCGGGGAATTCCTCGAGAGTCTTGGGCATTTGCTACTGGCCTTGGAAAAGGCACCAAATTCCATTACCTCGTTGAATGAAATTTTCCGGATCGTGCACACCATCAAAGGTTCTGCAGCGGTCATAGAACTTGAAGATGTTTCTGAAGCGGCACACCAGATGGAAAATCTGCTGACCGCCTGGCGAAAAAATAGTGCTAAAGTGACCAGGAATGGCATCGATGTTCTTCTTGCCTGCCTGGATGCACTAAAAGCCTATCATCAGGAACTTTCGGTTTCGGGCCAGCCTCCCGAAGTGCTTAATGTACCCATGGAAGCGCTTAATTTACTTGTTCAGGAATGCAGCGATGGGCTTTCTGATGTCGTTTTAAAGGCCTCAGGCCAGATCCTCCGGCTCACTTATACATTTGGTCAGGATGTGCAATTGCAAGACCTCAAGGCAAAACTCATCCTTGTGAAATTGCGGACTGTTGGTAAGGTGATTTCCTCCACTCCTACCGAGGTGGAATTATCAGAGGGAAGGGCATTTGAAAAATTCTCGGTTGATATTACAAGTCAGATTCCAGTTGAATCACTTGTTAGATTGACTCAAATTGATGGTGTTCAATCCTGTTCCCTTGAAAAGAATCCAAACACCAGCGCCGACGTCTTCTCTTCTGAAATTCCCACTGAAAGTGTTTATACATCCTCATCAATTTCCACAAGTCAGTTAATACTGAATGGTGGAAAGGATGGAAAATCTTTCAAGGAAACTCCCTCGGGCGTTTCAGGCTCTTCCAGCGATACCCTTCGGGTGCCGGTTGCCCGGCTGGATGATTTGATGAATCTGGCTGGCGAACTTGTTATCCAGAAGGCAAGGCTTGCCGGGTTGGTGGATTCCTTTAAGGAATTTTTTAGCAATAACGCTGTTGCAAAAAAGCTGGAATCGATCATCTATGCGGTGCAGATGAAGAGTTCTTCCAGTGATTTGGGGTCACTTTTAGTCGATCTTGAAGATCTTAAGCAGGATGCCCAAACCATCAAGTCGGGCTTAAGATTGCTTGAGGATCTTCGCATGGTGCAGGATCATCTGGGGCGAACATCATTGGGACTTCAACGTGGCATACTTGCCACGCGCATGATTCCAATAGGCCCCATGTTCAACCGTTTCCAGCGTATGGTGCGTGATCTGGCACAAACAACGGGCAAGAAATTTGATTTTGAAATTGTTGGTGAAAATGTCGAATTGGATAAGCGGTTGATCGATGAACTTACAGAACCGCTGTTGCACCTCCTTCGTAACGCAATTGATCACGGGCTTGAAGATGGCGAAACTCGGATAAAAAAAGGCAAGAACTCCACCGGTCGTTTGCGGCTTAGTGCAAGCCATAATGCAAACAGCGTGGTCATTCAGGTTGAGGATGATGGCAGGGGGCTGGATATCGACAAAATCCGCAAAAAAGCCATCTATCTCGGTATGATTGGAGAAGAAGAATCAGGGTTGCTAAACCACAAGCAGGTAACTGAATTTCTTTGGAGTCCCGGGTTCAGCACCGCTGACAAAATTACCGACATTTCTGGTAGGGGGTTCGGGCTGGATATTGTTCGTAGTCGCATCAACAGGATTAGTGGCAAGATTGAACTGTTTAGCGAAATGGGCATTGGAACCACTTTCCAGATACGGCTGCCTCTTACGCTTGCAATCATGCCGACTCTTCTTGTTCGTGTGGGAGGCCAGGCGGTTGCCATACCGATTGAACTGGTGCTTGAGGTGGCTCAGATTTCCACACGGGAATTGCATCAGGTTCAGGGTGTCAGAACCATGGAACTTCGAGGTAAGTTCATTCCTGTTGTTAATGCTAGCACAGTATTTAATTGGAAGGGTGATCAAGACTCTTTTATAACTGACAATAATCAGACTCAGGACTTGAATGGAAAATCATTGCAAGAATCTAATCCCACCTGCAAGGTGGTTATTGTGACTTCGAGCAGACTTACCGCAGGGGTGGTGGTGGATGATTTTCTAGGCAGGCAGGAAATAGTCATCAAATCGCTTTCCGACAATTACGAAAATATTCGGGGACTTGCGGGCGCTAGCATTCTGGGCGATGGTTCTGTTTGTCTGGTCATGGACACGGATGGATTTTTGCAGGCGGCTCTAAGCCAGGAAGGATCAAAATGAGCGGCAACCACTATGTCATTAATTCCAAGTCCATCAAGCAGTTGGAAATAGCGTTTAAGCAGGGGGCAAGCGAGGCGGGAAACGCTCTGACTCAGTGGATTGGTAAACCCATTAGTGTACATTTAGATTCCATCACCCCGGTTCCACTTGGGGAATCCATGAACCTTCTTGGGCAGCCTGATGAGCCAGTATGCTGCTGCATCATGCATCTTGAAGGTGCTTTTAGAGGCCGTCTAGCCCTGGCTTTTTCTGATGAGAGCGGGATGGCGCTTTCAGAAATGCTCACAGGCATTGCGGGATCTAACGAATGGGGCGAATTGGAGAAATCGGCCGCCCTGGAATCGGCCAATATATTGGGTTGCGCATTCCTCAACGCCATGGTCCAGTCGGCGGCAAGCAAGGATATTGCAACCGTTCTACCTTCACCTCCAAGTTTTCATCGTGATTATGCGATGAGCCTTCTTCAGGGATTATTTTTAGAACAAGCGATGATCGCAGATCGTGTTCTTTTTGTGCGAACCCAGTTTTTTATGGAGGGCAAGGCCCTCGTTTGGCATCTGTTGTTTATTCCGGACACATTAGAATCGTAAGGGAATGCTTTTTAATGGCAGGCATTGGAAATAATTTACCACGGTTCGTCAATATGGGCGATATTGTGATTGGAAATGGGGAGGATCGATTAAGCACCGTCCTCGGTTCGTGCATTGCCATCATGATGTATGATCCCTGCAAAAAAATGGGGGCCATGGCGCATATACTGCTTCCCCACAGGCGGGCAATCGGAGATGACAAAATTGGAAAATATGCGGATATCGCAATTCCCGAGATGCTTGAGCAACTGGTGAAGAAAGGTTGTGCGATCACGAAAATCTGGGCGAAACTGGCCGGGGGCGCGGCCATGTTCAACGCCAGTTCCAGCTTCCTGATTGGTGAAAAAAATCTGGTTGCAGCGCGGGAGGTGCTTGAGAAAAAGTCCGTCCCGGTACTCGCAACACATTGTGGCGGGACCAAGGGTAGAAGAGCGTTGTTTTATCCCGGCTCTGGGAAGATAATTATCACAATAAATGGCGAACCGGAAGTGGAGATCTGATGTCATGAGTTCAACTGCTAACCATTCAAAAAAGATCCTCGTGGTTGATGATGCGTTGATTATTCGAAAGATGATCATCGACATTGCGAAGGAATGCGGTTGGGAAATTGCCGGCGAGGCTAAGGACGGCCAAGAAGCCTGTGAAATCTACAAAAACCAAAAGCCCGACCTCGTCACCATGGATATGGTAATGCCGAACATGAATGGCCTCGAAGCGCTTAAAAATATTCGTGAAATTGATCCCAACGCACGCGTTATCATGATCAGTGCTGTCAATCAGAAAGACAAACTTGTGGAATCCATAGAGGCAGGGGCCAGCGATTTTATCGTCAAGCCGTTCGACAAAACCCGGCTTAAGGCACTGCTGGGTAAAATCCTAAGTGAATGATGATTGAAATAAAGCAGTTGATAAAAAGACGCCCGGCAATGAATCAGCCGGGTGTTTTCATTTTGATGACCCATTCTAGCCGCTCTTT
>CAZYAY010000098.1:0-10156 GCA_964646215.1 uncultured Candidatus Kuenenia sp.
GCTTTTTAAGTGCTTCTACTCTTTTACCTACTTCAACTTCATACTCATCCCCAACCGCCACCAAAATCTTCCGAAGGTCTTTTTCATCGATCAATGTTTTTTGGATACCTTTGTACTTGATATTCAATTCCTTGATTTCCTGTAAAAAGCTATCATTGACAACCGAAAGTGTCTCTCCCAACTGTTTTTCAGTCGCTTCAACATCTGATTCTTTCCCCTTCTTTCGAACGTCCTTCAATTCCCTTTCAAATCTTTCATTGATCTTTTTAACGGTATCGCGGTTATTGATTTCGATGGCTTCGCGATCCTTCTTATACGCTGCAACGATCTCATCAATTTGTTTCAACCTGCCACTTGCCTTGCGGTATCGATCCACCAAATCCTTGGCGAGATTACCCTCGGGCACCGCAGCAAGAAAAATTGGAACACGCGCAGCATAAGATTCCGCCTTAATGCTAGCCATTAAATAATGAATCCCCGGATCAGGCAAAGTAGATTCAATAAAAACAGCATCAATATCAGCGGCCTTTTCCAGCCTTCTGATTGTTTCCATTCCATTCGCCGTAAGAATTGGATCCGCACCTGCATCGCGCATTACACCAACAACCTTATGGCGCCAATCCTCATTACCAACAGCAACCAAGACTCTAGGCTTGTTCATCACCATTGGCTCTGCGCGAAGCGCCCGCGCAAGAACTTCAACCACCTCTGCACTAGCCTTCGATATTTGAGAATTGGGAATGTTAAGAAGGGCCAAGGCTGCAGCCATTTCGACCCTGCGGTCACCATAATTCAAAGCCATTGTAAGCGGTGAAACCCTGTTGCCTTTCGGCATCGCCGCCTTTAATTCTGCCATGTCGCCCAAGGCCCGGGTTACCGCAAGCACCACGCCCGTTTGCTTCTCCCTCAAAGCCCTATCCAAAACAGCCAGCAACAAATCGGCATCAACAGTGTTTAGAAGAATATGCAAATCAGGATTCGAACGAATCAAGGGAAGCCTTACATCTGTTTTTTCGATATGCCCGTGCAAAGTATTAAGAAGCTGAAGAATCTGGATGTTTTTATCAGTGGGATCCAATATCAAAGCCATCGAACTATAGCGTGCAGCATAATAGGAATTAGCTTTTTTAACATCAACGGTGGGAAGCTCAGGCCATCCTGAAACAACCATCGTGGAATCCCGTTCCCAGCGCCAGATTTGAACCCTGGCAGGATCTGGGAAATGAACTTTGCCTTTATAATAATTCTCTGCAATCGCAAAGAGTTCTTTCTTGGCTTCTGGAAGAGCCCCAAACTCGATGTTGGTCAATTTGGAAATGGCGAGCTTGGCTTTTTTCTTAAGGCCTTCAGGCCTGCGTGGATCACTTGAAACAAACCATAATTCAGGAACAGCTTGAATAGCGCCCCGGGCCACCAACACATCGATCAAATCCACCTGGGCAGATACGGGCATTCCCTCAAGAGCCGCTATCATCGGCGCTTCAACTTCAGATCCAAGCCTTTTCAAAGCATCAAGAATATATGCTTTTTCAATGATGGTTTGCTTAGCCAAATCTGCAATTAGAAATGGAACCGTGTAAGCGCCGCTTCGATAAAGTTCCTTGAATGCGTAGGATCGCTCTTCAGGATTTCCCTGCAATTGCTGAATTAGCTTTGCGATTCTTTCTGGGTCTTGAAGCTTTTTCAGGGAAGCTGCGCCTGCCATTTGAATCAAATCATCTGCTTCCTTCTTGGCCTGATCATTTAAAATTTTATCTTTGGACCAGACACTGATAAGCCTTAATTTGAAAATTGCATTCAGGGTGATTTTGTCAACCAAGCTGGCTAGTTCAGCATCGGAGTATTTT
The DNA here is from genome assembly GCA_964646215.1 of uncultured Candidatus Kuenenia sp. GTDB lineage: Bacteria > Planctomycetota > Planctomycetia > Gemmatales > Gemmataceae > UBA969. Next base: position 1,848 of record CAZYAY010000098.1, read on the forward strand.
TTCTCGGTAAGATCGTGAAGGTATCGTGCGGCAAAATCATACTTGCCGACTTCAATTTCAAAGGTGATAGCTTCCCAATGATCAAAGATGTTTTGAGGCTGCTTAAAGAACTGCCTATAACCATCCCTGCGGTTATCCGGAGGCTTGGGAGCATCGTCTTGTGCAAAAACAAGCAGATTTTCAGTGCTGATGCAGGTTATGATCATTCCCAATACAAACCTGCATATTTCCTTGGACATAACTAGCTCCCTCTTTTCAAAAAAACTCGCAAAGCACTTCGATTCCTAATTGGGCAATGCCATTGCTTCGAGTTCAGGACCAACCAAATCCTGATAGGTTTCACGACGGCGTATCAGCTTGCTTGTTTCGCCATCCACCAATACCTCCGCGGCCCTTACACGACTGTTGTAATTCGAACTCATTGACATGCCATACGCGCCCGCGCTGAAAGTGGCAAGCAAATCGCCTCTTTTCATGGGCGGCAAAGATCTACCCTTCGCAAGAAAATCTCCCGATTCGCAAACCGGACCAACCACATCAACTTTTAATCCGCCCGGCACATCCACTTCGTAATCTTCAGGCAGATTTGGAAAATCGGCTGAAGGCTGGGCAGGCCAGACTCGATGAAACGAATCATAAAGAGTCGGCCTGATCAGATCATTCATAGCAGCATCTTGGATAACAAAATGCTTGCCACCAGATTCCTTGGTGTAAATCACCCGGCTTAATAACAGCCCTGCATTACCAACGATAAATCGACCTGGTTCCAAGACCAATTTACATTTCGCCTCTTTCACTGCGGGCACAATCACCTCTGCAAATGCCTTTGCAGGCTGGGCCTCCTGCTTGCGGTAATGAATTCCAAAACCGCCACCCATATTCATCACATTTATCGGATGCCCCTGCTCGCGCAATTTGGCAATCAAATTCAAAGCCTTGGCAACACCCAATCGATAGGGTTCAGCAGAAAGAATTGGTGACCCCAAATGCATGTGTAGACCAACCACCTTCACTCCGGGATTTCCAAGAATCCCCTTGGCCACATCCAACACTGTTTCGATATCCAATCCAAATTTAACACCCTTCACACTGGTATCAGTCTTGGCATGGGTCTTTGGCGGCAGATCAGGGTTCACCCTTAATGCAACAGATGCGACCTTTCCCATCGATTTTGCAACATGCCCCAAGGCATGCAATTCCTGCTCACTTTCAACATTAAAAAGCGAAACATTGTTATCAAGGGCAAAGCGGAATTCCGCATCGGTCTTACCCACACCTGCAAAAACGATTTTTTCTCCCTTGCCACCCGCAAGCAATGCACGATGTAATTCCCCACCGCTGGTGACATCAAAACCAGAACCGTGCTCCGCCATCAGTTTGCAAAGCGCAACATTGCCATTGGTCTTGACGGAATAACAAATCAAAGGCTCAACTTCTTTGAACGCATCTTGAATTTGATGCAAGTGATGAAGAAGCGTGGCTTTACTGTAGATATAAAGCGGAGTCCCATAACGCTCAGCAAGTTGAGCAACAGGAATATTTTCACAATAAAGGGAACGACTGCGGTAAGCAAAATGATCCATGTAATATCCACCCGGGTAAAAAAAGCCTTGGAATAATCTCAGCGTTACAATCTGCTGGATCGCCAAAGCCTATTTTATCAGGATAGGCGGTCTTCCCACAATTTAATTTGTGAGGCGACCTGTTCTGGCGCAGTAGATCCAAAAGACCGGAACGCTCGCAAGGCACGAGATACTCCTAGTATGTTGTATACCCCGCTGGAAAGCCCCGTGCGGACTTCTTCGTATTGTTCTTTTGATAAATCAGCCAGCTTGCACCGTTTCTGTTCACACAGACGCACCAGTTTGCCAACCGCCTCATGGGCCGATCGCATTGGAATGTCCTGTTGTATCAAATATTCCATTAATGTGGTTGCATCAAGAAAACCATCTTCCAGACGGGCCTTGATACTTTCGTGCCTGAACTTGGTCCCGAAAACAAGGGGTGCTGCCAAATCCAACGATGCAGCAACTGTATCGAATGCATCGAATAGGGCGACTTTATCTTCTTGAAGATCACGGTTGTAAGCCAACGGCAAACCCTTCACAAGAATCATCATGTGCGTAAGGCTTGCAATCACCCTGGCAGTTTTACCCCGCATCAATTCCAGTACATCTGGATTTTTCTTATGCGGCATAATGCTAGAGCCCGTACAAAAAGAATCGGGCAGATCAATAAAATTAAATTCTGTAGTCGACCATAATATCCACTCTTCAGACCAACCCCCAAGATGCAACGCTATCTGAACCAGACACCCGAGAAATTCAACCAGAAAATCCCGATCTGATGAAACATCAAGGCTATTTGCAGCAACGCTATCAAACCCAAGAAGTTGCGCAACCCGATCACGATTAATGGGCAACGAGGTTCCAGCAAGGGCAGCAGCACCAAGAGGCAACACATTAACCCTCTTCCTGCAATCCGCCAACCGATCTGAATCCCGCTGCAACTTTTCAACATAAGCAAGAAAGTAATGCGAAGCCAGCACGGGTTGGGCGCGTTGCAAATGAGTGTAGCCTGGTAGTACCACCTCGTTGTTTTCTTTCGCAGATTCTAAAAACGCCTGCTGGAGTGTCCGGATTTTCGTTTGTATTTGCGCAATCGCCTCCCGAACCCACATTTTCACATCGGTAACAACCTGATCATTACGACTGCGGGCAGTATGCAACTTCCGCCCAACATCACCCAACTTTTTTATCAATGCAGATTCAATATGGGTGTGAATATCTTCCATGCTTGTGGAATAGGTGAATTCATTCGCCTCAATCTGAACTTTGATTTCTTCAAGGGCATGATGAATGCTCTTAGCCTCATCAACTGAAATCAGCTTAACTTCAGAAAGCATGGTCGCATGCGCCTTGCTTGCATCAATATCGTGAATGTAAAGCCTGCGGTCGTAAGAAATGGATTCGGTATAGGCTTCAACCCGCTTGTCGGTATCCGCAGAAAACCTTCCACCCCAAGTTTTTCCACTCATGAAATCGTTCCTGAATATCTAAAGAAAGTGGGCACCCTTACTAAAAGAACACCCACAGATATTTTACATCATAAGCCAACGCATCAGGAATCAATTAAAGCCCTAATTCCTTAAGCTGCTTGGCGTCGACAGTTGAAGGAGCGCCGGTCATTAAATCCCGGGCCTTTTGATTTTTTGGGAATGCAATCACATCACGAATATTGGATGTGCCAGTAAGAATCATTGCCCAACGATCCAACCCCAATGCAACACCACCATGCGGGGGCGCACCATATTTCAGGGCGTCAAGCAAGAAACCAAACCGGTGCTTTGCCTGCTCAAGGCTCATCCCCAGCACACTGAACAACCTCGATTGAACTTCGGGATCATGAATACGAATACTGCCACCGCCACATTCATAACCGTTGATCACCAGATCGTATGCCTGGGCGATCACCGACCCTGGATCGCTTTCCAACTTATGCAAGTCTTCCACTCTTGGAGAGGTGAAAGGATGATGATTGGCAACCCAGCGTTTTTCTTCAGCATCATGAATAAACGAGGGAAAATCAACCACCCAGCAAACATTAAACACACCCTTAAGATTATCAAGCAGGCCAATTTGCTGCGCAACATGAAGACGAAGCGCACCTAAGGAACTGCAGACAATATCTTCCTTATCCGCAACCATGAGAATCAAATCGCCATCTTCAACATTAAGCCTGGTACGAAGTTCGGCTTGAACATCCGCAGGGAAAAATTTCTCGATGGAAGAGACAAACTTGCCAGCTTCCGCCTTGAGCCATGCAACGCCCTTGCCACCTTGGTTGATTGCAAACTCCGAAATTCTGCCACCTGGTTTGAGATCAGTATTTGAAAACTTGGCTGCGCCACCCTTGGCGCAAATCGCCCGCAGTTTGCCACCCTGCTCTATCGCATCTTTAAACACCCGGAATTCCGTACGGGGTGCAATGTCTGATAGTTCGACAATTTCCATACCGAAGCGAAGGTCGGGCTTATCACTACCAAACCGCCTCATTGCCTCTGCATAGCTTATTCTTGGGAAAGGCGTCTCTAATTTAAATGAGACACATTTCTGAAAAACCTCTACTGCAAGGCTTTCGATCACTTTCATCACATCATCCTGATTCACAAACGACATTTCCACATCCAGTTGGGTGAATTCAGGCTGACGATCCGCCCGCAAATCTTCATCTCTTAAGCAACGCGCAATCTGAAAATACTTGTCATATCCTGCCACCATCAACAATTGCTTGTATAGCTGGGGCGACTGGGGCAACGCATACCAAGAGTTTGGCCATACCCTACTAGGCACAAGATAATCACGTGCGCCTTCAGGGCTACTTCGACCCAATAACGGGGTTTCAAGTTCTAAAAAAGATAAGTTGTCAAGATGATCCCTGATCACCTTGTTCATCCGATGCCTCATGGCAAGAGTCGCCTGCAAGGTTGGCCTGCGAAGGTCAAGATATCTGTACTGCAATCTCACATCTTCGCCTGCGAGTTCGATACCGGGGAATTCTGTTACTTCAAAAGGTGGCGTGGGGCATTCATTAAGGATCTTCAATTCCAGCGCAAACAACTCGACTTCGCCGGTGGCATGATCGCGATTTTCTTTACCGGGCAAGCGCTTTCGAACTTTGCCTTTAACCGCAACGACAAACTCCCTGCCAAGTTTCTCTGCAAGTTTGAACATTGGAAGATTGGAGGAATCTGCTTCAAACACAACTTGGGTGATGCCATAGCGATCGCGGAGATCAATAAAGACTTGATCTTTATAGCCACGATAAGCGTTAACCCAACCGTTAAGGGTGACCTCATGATTTTCGTGGGAGACACGAATTTCGCCGCAGTTGTGGGATCGACGCCAGTTGTCATTCAAACTTGGATTGCTCACGGAAACACCCTTTAAGAAAAACGAAGATTCATTAAGGAAATTGTAATGAAAATAGGGGTGAAAGTCTGAAAAAGCTATGAAAGTGAGCCAAAAACATCAAATAAAGGGAGAGATTTCCCGATTAAACACATTAATTAAGCTGGAAGCAATGCGATTAAGCACACCCCGATGGAAGTATACATGATCCCTTGCCAGCCAAATCTCTAGGGTTTGCTCATGCCGACGAAGTTGCCATTGTTTTCGCGGGCAAGAGCCCATAAAAAAGCGCCAACATCAGGACTCTCATAGAAAAACCCAACCGTGTTAATTTTAACTCTGGGAAACTCAACCTTTGTAGGGTTCCATTTGGTTTTCATGGTATTTCTGACATACTTCGAAAGATATTCACTCTTTTCCAAATCCTTGATCTCTTTGCTAATCCCAGGAGGCAACCCATCCCCAAGGTTAGGCAAGCCATCCGAAAAAAGATAAATCGTATCCAATCCTTTGGAACGCATCCGAAACGCAGCCTCAAAAGCCATGGACATATTCGTTCCACCCAATGGCTTCACTTTATCGAGGCCGGCTTTAACCACGGCGATAGACTCTGCCGAGTAATCAAACCATTCGCCTTCAGCCCCCAGAGGAAAAATTGTTTTATCTGAGAAAGCGATGATTTGGAATTTCGTAAGCTGGGGCAGGCTTTGCAAAATCTTCACAACGGTTGCTTTAACTTCATTCCATTTATTAGGGGCATCGGTTTTTTCGTCTAGCATTTCCATACTTCCCGATGCGTCAATCAGGAACAAAACTTTTTCACCCGCAAGCTCAATACCTGCAAAACGGTTATCCACCTCGGAACGCAGTTGAGATACTTTCGCTTTAAGTGCGTTTGCATTCTCCTCAAGCGATTTGATTTCGCGTTGGTTTTTCTCAAGAGACATCTTTTCCGATTGCAGCAAACGCTCAGACTTATCTAATTTCACCTGAAGATCTGCATATTTTGTCTGCCAAGGTCTAAGATCAATGAGCTCTTTGTTTTTTTTATCAACCTCTGCTTTAAGGGCTGAAACTTGCGCTGATTTATCCTTGTCAAGCAACTTGATTTCCGCGCGTGCTTTTTCAAGGGCAAGCAACTCAGCTTGCATCTGCTTTTCAGATTTCTCAAGCTTCAATTGAAGATCAATGGATTTCGCCTTGTAAACCCTAAGATCTGCAACCTCGGCGATTTTGTTTTTAAGGTCGTTATCAAGTTCAGAAGATTTCTTTTCTTTCTCCCGCATCGATAGCGCAAGTTCATTTATCATCTTTTTTTGATTGACGACATCTGCAATTGTAAGATCCAACTGTTTGGATTTATCAGCCAGCTCAGCAGATTTGGATTGTAATTTAAGTTCGAGTTGTTTTTTTAAATCAATCTCCATTGCAAGGGATTTTTGCAACCCCGTGGCATTGGCTTTCAAGATGTTTAGCTCTTTTTCGAGGCCTTTGGCACGGGCATCAGCAAGATCTGCGAGTTTCACCCATTGGGCAAGTTTTTCAGCAGTATCCGCCATGCTTTGGGTGCGAAGTTCGATATCTTTTTTCTGATTGGCGATCTCTGCGATGTACACGAGTTTTTGTTGTTGGTTTTCCTTGATGGTACTATCTTTTTTCGCAATCAAAAGTTGATCGGCTTTTAACTGCCCCTGCAAATCCATTACCTTCTGCCCAAGAAGTGCGACATTGGCCCTTGCAAGATCCCTCTCGGAAAGCGCCTTGGATTTTTCATCTTCAAGAAGTGCGGCCTGCTCCTGCAGTTTTTCCTCTATCAACCTGGCTTCACGCATGTTTGCAAGCCAAAGAAAAATAATACACCCAAGCGCGCAACACAACACATCAATCATGTAAATGTTAAAGAGGTTGGGCATACGATGTTTTTTTTGCATTTTAGACCTCGGTATCAAACCTTGCCAGCAATTATGGGATTTCGATATTGCGCCATTGAAGATGCACCTATCGAATCAAACCACCACTGCCCCGCCATCAGCATGGCGTTGGAACAAATAAATGATTGGTGAAATAAATCTTCAGGAGAATCTGCAGGGTAGGAACCCCCTGCAACTGCCTTAGCAAAAAACGCGGTAAGGCCCGGAACTGCCCCTATGTTTTGGGCAAGTGCCAAATGAATATCCTCAGTGGGTGCGATTTTATGCCGGATAAAATCTTTGATCTGCAACTTTAATGATGCAAACATCGCTGAAAAACAGCGCTTTAAATCAGCCTGTGTAATTACAAATTCCTGACTCCAGAACTCTTCTTCCAGCACCACTTTAAAAGAGGGTCTGGCGCCAATGTTCGACATCAGTTTTTGCGCCTGCAAGAAAAGCGCCTGGTCGGTATCAGATTTCACCCTTGGATCTTTCCTGCAATGAAGTATTGCCTTTTCAGCGATGAAATCGGCCAACTTCAGGATCCATCGTTCTAATCCAAACTCTGGAAAAATCTTTCCCGCAAGCAAATGTGCAACGCCCCCGTTAATCTGGACATGGGAAAGGGAAAGGCCAAAACCATCAATTTCGACGGCTAAACAATTGCATACGGCCTGGGATTTACGGGAGTGGCCCATGGCCAAGGCGGTGGCGGAAGTAAGCGACCCCTGAACCTGCATGCCGATTTTTGAAGCAATTTGTTCAATTCTTCGGATTTGTTTTGGGGTTAGATATAGAGGAAGAGAAAAAGCGAATTTTGTTTCGGAGGGCATTTGCGCAAAGAGTTGTACAAGAAAAAATTCGAGGGCGTGATCCGCTGTGATTTCTGATTTTCCCGAACCCCAGGTTTTATTCGAACCTATAAAAGGTAAAAAATTACTGCAAACCTTATGGCTGCCCAGCCTTGAAAAAGAATGCCCGGTTAAGGGGGAAATAGTATCTTCCAGAGATAGGATCATATCCCTGCTCTTGTAATTCTCTTGCTGGTTAACAGGACTGGTTTTCCCTGCAAGACCCCAGATGGAATGAATAGAAAGAGAGTCAATATAAATGCCTGCTACATTCATACTCAATCTTCCTTGTATTTTTCCGAGGTAAAATCAAGCTGATAGGATTCTGAAGATTCATCGGAGAGGCTGCCAGAGGGATTGGCAGAAAAGGTTTTATGGCCATCGTCCAGTTTTCCCACCAGATTATCCAGGCAGTATTGCTTGCAATCGAGGACAAGGTTCTCTTCATCTTTTTGGATTATCTGCAGAAAAAACATCAAGACAATGCTGAGCGCAAGTGCAACAAGAGTGCAATCAAATGCGACATTAAGATGAGAGGTAGCTTCTTTGATGAAAGAGCCGATTGCCTTATCAGTATCTGCACCCATGGAAAGGCTGCCTGCAAGGCCGCGAACAGTGCCCAAAAACCCAATTGC
>CAZYAY010000099.1:0-10129 GCA_964646215.1 uncultured Candidatus Kuenenia sp.
CGATTATGCCATCTTAACCCATTAAATCGAAGAACTTAATTGCTGATATTAGTATCTTTGACAAAATATAACGGCCGGTTTTTAACCTGTTCATAAACCCTGCTGATGTACTCCGCAAGGATCCCCTGGCCAAACAACACCCCGGAAGAACAAAACAACAATACTGCAACCATTAGAATCCAAAGAGTATGATCCAACTGCCAGCCGCAGTATATCATCCATACAAACGAGATAATTGAAATGAGCGATCCGACAAAAAAACAAAAACCAAGACCATAAATCAAATTTGAGGGTGCCCTTGAGAACGAAAACAAGGCATCAATCGCATACCTAAAGAGTTTAATAAACCCAAACTTGGAGTCCCCTGCAAACCGTTCTGAAGGTCTGAATAAAACCACTGCGGTAGGATAACCTATCAACGAAACCAAACCCCGTAGATACCGATGCGACTCTTTGAACTGCAACAGGGAATCCACAGCCCGGCGGGAAAGCAACCTATAGTCTGAATAAGCAGACCGCATGGTCCGAACATCATTTCCAATAACCTTGAAAAACAATTTGCGCAGGATTTGTTTAAATGAGAAACCGGAAGCCAACTCTTCCCGCTTGGCCAATACAACATCATTGCCTTTTTGCCAAAGGGCGATCATTTGAATAATCAACTCCGGGGGATGCTGTAAATCGGAATCCAAGGTGATCACAAGATCACCTTTTGCTTTTTCAAGCCCAGCGGTAATTGCAGCCTGATGCCCAAAGTTTCTGCTCAATGATATATAAAAGAATCGCCTGTCCGAAACTGCTATTTGTTTCAGAACGCCAAGCGTATCATCCTTGGAACCATCATCAACAAGGATGATTTCATAATCAAAACACGCATCCAAGGTTGAAAGAACCCTGCTTAATTCTTTATAAAAAGGGAGGACGACATCTTGCTCCTGATAGGCGGGGCAAACAACGCTGATTTTAGTCTTGATGCTTTTGTCAACCAAAGCACATTCGTCATTTTTTGGAAGCATGTAGCTTTTAAACATTACTGCATTTGTCCTTGGGTTCCATGATCCAAATGGTTGCAAACGCCGCATACTGGACAAAGAACAAAGCGGCTCCCATGGGGTGAAAACCAACCGCGTGAAGCTTGTTTGCCCCGGAGAAAAATCCTGCCCCAATTGCTAAAACGAAAAAGATAGCACCCATTGCGGAAAAAATCCATCTTGAAATCATTCGCGACCTGATTCCTTCTATAATTGCGATAGCAAATGCAGGAGCAAGGATTGCGTAAGTGCTTGATTCCGTAGAGGGGCCAAACAAGGTAAGCCAGCCAAAACCCAGTCCAACAATTAAAAGGGAGAGCTTGTTTGCGCCAACATCTTTAAGCCTTGCACCTAGAATAACCGCACCAACACCCAAGGCTGTGAGCACCTGGATACACCGGTAAAGTTCATGCGAGATGGGCAGATTAAAATAGCGAATAATCAACCAAAAATCCCTGTAGGCAACTTCAAGTATCAACATAGATCGATCGCCAGATTGCAATGTGCCCAACCATTCGACATATTGCGAATACGCATAGGTTGGCGATTGAAACAAAAAAGGAGCCAGGCAAAGAACAAGAATTCCAAGTAGAAAACCGGGGAGAAACATCCAACCGAACGCGAGGGTCATCAGAAAAACGATGAAGACCGGAAATATTTTAAAAATCACGCCAACACTTAAAGCGCAACCTGCCCAAAAATATTTCCCCTCAAGAACAAGGTTAAGCCCCAAAAGAAGCCCGCCCATCATAAGTAAATTCACCTGCCCATTATTAAAACTAGTCAGGGATAATGGCATGAGTAAAAGAAAAACCACGCCGATAAGCGGGTTGTCTTCACGAAGATTGGCTGCAGAACGAATCCATCGATAAAAACCATAAAGATAAATTGACAGGCCAAACAATCGCCATACAACTCCACCGAGCGCATCACCCAGATAATAAAACGGCATCAGCATGATTGTAGCTGGCGGGCAATAACGGTAAACATCACTGGGGCCCCCCGCTGAAGGTTCGAACTGATAGGTGCTAACTCCGTTGAGCCAATTGGAAACAGCATGGGAATAGATGGGATAAACAGAATGGCTGTAGGGTTTTAAATAAGCCCTGACAGAAACAATGGCAGCACAAATAAGCCAAAGGATGACCGCCAAACGCAAAAAGTCGATTTTCCGCCTGGAAGGAGTTAAAGCAATATCACGCGACATGCTTTACCGCCTCGTTTTTTCCCATGATTTCAGCAGATGAAATAATTTCAAATCCAGCTTGGTTTGCCAGGCGGGTGAAAGTTCCATCTGCCAGAAATTTCAACTCTTTAGAACGCATTTGAATCGAGGCACTATCAATATTGCCATCTCTACCAACAAGGGTTTCATCATAAAAGCCAGGGTGGCACATCCATTCTGCAAAGTCACTTTTTATGGTATTAAGCCTTGTGGAGTAAAAACTTTCATTGGAAGTTTGTACCGGGTCGCAAAGGCCCGCGAGTACTTTTGGCCCTGGAAAACCCATCATATCCAAATCCCTGGCATTCTTTCGGCCTAATAAAGACAAAAATGCTCTTTTAATTCTTGCTCCAGAAAGTTTTAGAAAGGTTCTATTTTCCTCCTGCACCCTTCGCATCCAAGGCTTGACGCTGTAATTGGAAAGCAGCAGATTAAGCTTTTCTCCAACCGGATTAAACACTGCAATATGCTGATGTGTGTTGACGATTAAAGGAAAGGCGCCTGTAAGTTGTTTAAATCGAAACAATTGGGCTTCCAACTCATCATAAATCTGGTTGCCATCCAGTGTGCCAAAAAACCATTTTGCAATAAATGCATCCAAGGGGAGGAACCTGCCCTCGTTATCGACCAAAGTTGAAACCTTGGCGGGAGGGAGTATTGGTTTATCCAAGGTAAGATTGGGATGCCACCCCACAAGAAGATTGCAATTGGAGTTTTTCAACAAGGCCATTGCGTGATCAGCAAATTGGGTATTGGTAAGGAGAACGGTGCCACTGATGGCATGGCCGATACCTGCGCAGTGAAGGATACCTTCAGAGGTTTTTGGGCCGATGCCAAAATCATCCGCAATGACCAATAATTTACGCGGCCTATCACTCATCATTTACCCGTGGAGAAAATAGGTAGATATAAGGTGATGGGATTGTAAATAAAAACAAAAAAAACAAACACCCCAACCAGCTTACTTTATTGAAAGGTGAAAGTAAAAATTGATCAAGCGAGAGCAAGCTGGGGAACTAGGATTCGAACCTAGACAAACTGCTCCAGAGGCAGTTGTGCTACCGTTACACCATTCCCCAATAAATTCAACACCCTATTAAAGTGCTGCATCTTCATAATAATTATCTTACAAAACCCGATACCTACTATCAATTCACAAGGGAATAATATGCAAGGTTTACTTGCAAAAAAGGGTAAAATAGAGGAATATTCAAAACTACGAATAACCGAATCGAGACTATAGCCCATGTCGCCCAAAGATTTGGAAGAGATTGATCATTTGATTCATGCCCACGAAAGCAAGGGGCAAGGCAACATAACCACAATCCTTGAAGAAATTTGCAAGGAAAGGCCCCATCTCCAAGAAGCGGCCCGGAAACGCCTGGACGCTTTAAAAAAAATGGCATGGCTCTCGAATGGTGACAATTCTATAGAGGCTAACAGCAAATCACAATTTCTAAATCAATTCGCAAGCGGGGATGAACCGATCCCTGGGGTGATTCTTCAAACATTAATCGGGCAAGGCGGGTTTGGTCAGGTTTGGCAGGGCAAAAGCGAAAATCATGAAACCTTGGCAATCAAAATTCTGCCCAAGGATAAAAGCTCCACAGAAATTGAAAAGACAACCCTGGCATGGCTGCAAGCCATGGATCACCCAAACCTCGTGAAGATTTTTGCACTAAAGGAAACAAACGACTTTTTATTCGTGCTGATGGAACTTGCTGACGGTACGCTTTTCGATTCGTTTAATGCGGCAAAAAAGTCTGGAGCCTCCCACCTCCCTTTTTCTGACTTACTCCCATTGATGCACCAAGCCGCCACCGCGATTGATTTTCTTAACGATCCAAAACACGGCATAGGCAATCAAGGCATCCAGCATCGCGATATCAAACCGCAAAATCTTCTCTTGGTACAAGGTGTGCTTAAGGTTGGCGACTTTGGACTGGCCCGGTTGCTTTCACACACCATGACAAGCCATACCGGAACCCTGACTCTGGCTTACGCAGCCCCTGAATTTTTTGAAGGAAAAACCTACAGGCAAAGCGACCAATACAGCCTTGCTTGCACTTTTTGCCAGCTTGCAACGGGAAGATTGCCCTTCGATGGCACAGCCGCAGAAATGGTGGCAGGGCACCTCCGTGGAACCCCCGATCTTCACCTGCTGCCTGAAGATCAAAAAGCAGTGGTAGAAAAGGCCTTGGCAAAAAAGCCCCAAAGCCGCTGGAAAGACTGCCAGGAATTCGTCAGGAATTTAGAAAAATCTAGCATAAAAAAACCATGGCTATCGCGAAGGGAAATTATTTTGGGAAGCGCAGCAGGTTTAGGCCTGGGATATTTAAGTTATCATTTATCATTTAAAACCAAGGCGAGTGATCAAGACCCCTGGCCGCTCAGAATTTCGAACCCTTCCTTTATCCATAAATTATCGCCACAACACCACTTGGGCCCCGTGCGGGAAATTTCAATCGGATCAGTGCTATTTAAAACGCATCCTTCAAGAAAAACCATGGGAATTTCAAATGGATCATTCGGCCCCGCAGTTTGGAACATTCAATCAGGCACCCTGATCACCGCCTTTGGTAAAGAACACGGAGGTGCTTGCGCAACGCTTGCCCCGCTTGAAAGTCCATACGCTGCAACTGGTGCGGACACCAATGGTATCTCTCTTTGGAACCTTGACACAAACACCCAGATGAAAGAATTAACGGGCCACAAATCAAGCATTAATAGCGTGCAATTTTCCAAAGACTCTTCGAAAATCGCATCCTGCGCCTGTGATGGGCTAATCAAAATATGGGATTTCAAGACAGGCGATTGCACTCATACTTTCAATGCGGAAAGTAGAATCACATACACACTCGCCTTTGGCCCAACGGGGGCATGGATAGCCACTGGAAACTGGGATGGCAAAGTGCAAATTTGGAACCTCGAAACAAAAATCAAAACCGATTTGGGTAGCCATCCAGGAAAAGTTTGGAGGGTTATTGCTGCGGAGAACAGCAAGACTTTAATCACCTGCGGGACCGATGGGTTTGTAAAAATCTGGGATATCATCTCTGGAAAGGAAACCCATTCACTCGAGCATTCCCATGAGATCACCGGGCTTTATCTTGTTGAAAGAAACTATCTGATTACAGGCGGGGGAAACAAGGTTTATGTATACACCTGGCCCGATCTAAAAATGCAATATACCATCGATATAAGTAACGATATAGAAACAGTCGGAGCTTGCATCAAGGGAGAAAATTTCATCTGTTTGAGTGTGGGCACAAAAAAAGAAGGAACCTTTATTTACGCACTTCCCATGGCAGAAAAGAAACCAAAAGCTTGATAAGCTTCAGTTGAATTTATGTTTGGCGAGGCCTTGGAGGTTGTCGGTACCAATGCGTTGCACACCAGATTCGGCTTGGATTTTCCAACATTCGGGGAGATCTGGGGCACCCCAGAATCTTAATTGCTGATTTGCAGACGCTGCTTTCAAAGCCATCGTTTTAAGCTTGGTTTTTTCAATTTCAGAGATGGGGCCTTTGCCTTTCCAGGAAAAATGCTTGGACCAAGGCTCACTGACCCAGGGAAAAATCGCAGCCTGGTCCGCCTTACCGAGGTCAGCCTCTCTGCCATCAAGTCGCAACAAGTTGCTTTTACCGGAACACACCCATTCGCGTGGCATGTTTCCTGAAAGTAATACTTTCACCGGAGCGTTATCTTTTTCTCCAACCTTTGAAAAGAGCCCGGGGTAACGACGAAGTTGTTGATCGAGGATCATGGCGGAGCGTTCTGCTTCGTTGGATTTGATATCCACCATGAGCCAGATATTTTTAAGCCTGCCCTGTTTGTGAAGTTTGGAAAGGGGTAAAAGGTAAAGGCTTTCCAAGGAGCGTTCGGGTTTAATTTCCCAGAGGAAATGCCCGACCAAAAGTTCATTCTTTGCTAAAAAGACATCCGCCTCAACGCTATCAAAACCTTGGTCAAGCGCATCAAGAAGCGGGCGTGAATGCAAATAATCATTATGCGCATGAAATGCCGGCCTGGTAGCCGACTGCATTGGTAAAAGACCAATCATGATTCCAATTAAAAGATGCATCAGCAGACTTTCGTATGAATACTAGGAAACTAAAGAAGCTTCCAGGTCTGTTCTTCGAACAAGCTGATTGGAATGCCTGCCTGTCTGAAGTTCAAATATCATCGGTGGTTCAAGGATTTCGCCTGGAATGGTCCTGCAGCTTTTATGTTTGAACGCGCTTTGGGAAAAAGCTGCTGCGAGGCATTTTTCGCAGGTAAGGGCATAAGTTTTCAACTCTTCCACACCTCCGTCACTCCATCGCGAGGCTATTTTAAAATTGGCCAAGTTCTTACAAGAGGGTTGAAGGCAGAAAACTTTGTAAGGTTTCATGGGCATGGAAGCAGCCTCACTCGGGCTCTTTGGTCGGGTTTTGAATTTCGGTAAGAGCATTAAAAGCAGCAGCTTGCTCAGCGTCTTTTTTATTTTTGCCCCAGGCTCCCTTGAAGGTTCTGCCCTGGATGCTGACAGCCATCATGAAGCACTTACTATGATCGGGGCCATTTTCATCAATCAAAATGTATTGGGGTGTAGCACCGAATTCCCGCTGTACGATCTGCTGCAACAAAGACTTGGCGTTGTTTTTTAAATCGCTACCCGCAACCTCCTTGATAAGCTCGGAAAGTTGCCTTAATGCAAAATCTTTAGCAGCAATCCAGCCGCCATCCAGATAGATCGCGCCAAGGATTGCCTCAAAAACATCGGCAAGAATGTTGGCGGGAATCGTATGGGTATTATAAGCCACGCCCCGGCCTAAAACCATGTACGAACCCAACTTCAAGTCTTCGCTGACCTTTGCACAAGTGGGTCTGCTTACGACCACCGACTTTATCTTCGTCATATCACCCTCCTGCAAATCAGGAAACTGGTGGTAAAGATGTTCGCAACAAATCAGCCCCAGGACGGAATCTCCCAAAAACTCAAGCCTCTCATTTGAAGCAAGCCTGGAATCAACTCCGGAGGCATGCGTTAGGGCCGATTTAAGCAATTCTATTTGTTTAAATTGATAACCAATGGCTTTTTGGCACTCTTCCAATGGATCGGGATCCTGCACATTTTTGTTTTCACTAGCCATACAGTTAATTTCTATTCAAGATTTAGAAGCACCAAGTGTATTTTTATTAAAAAAAGACAACATTCCATTGCAAAAGTATAATTCCTTTTATATTTGGTCACTATAAATGCAATAAAGTTCCATTAATAGGGAAGATTAAGGCGATATTGTTTTTTTCCTGAATAGGCGAACTTTATTAAAGGGTCGTTCGTAGTGTATAAACGGCGTTTTATTTGGTATCCTGAGGGCAGATATTACCCTGCTTAAAGGAAAAGCGACTTAGCAACATAATTAAAGGAGCTTTATGAAAAAGTTATTTGTACTTGCATTATTGTTTTCGGGGTTAACAGGTTTTGTAATTTCGCCCTGGATTCAGGGGCAACCTGCAACCCCCGCAGTTGCAAAAGGCAAAGATCTGGTTTCTTACCGCGATGTGGTCAAGAAAGTACTACCTTCAGTGGTTAGCATCGAATCGAAGGCAAAGCCCGTAAGACTGAAAGATCAGGGGCCCAAGAGAAAGAATCAAGGACAGGATAATCCACAGATTCCAGAAGAATTCAGAAAGTTCTTCGAAGAGTTCAAGAAACGAGGTGGGGAAGATGGCCCCGATGAAAGCCAAGGCGGGTTTGGTTCCGGCTTTATTGTTGAATCCAATGGCGTGATCGTGACCAACAACCACGTGGTCGAAGGCGCAGACAAAGTAGAAATCACCTTAAATGATGGCAGGAAATTTACTTCGACCGAGATCAAAGGCGACCCGAAGACCGATCTCGCCATTGTTAAGATCAATGCCAAAAATCTTCCTGCTCTGGAGTTTGGCGATTCGGATACCGCAGAAATTGGCGACAGGGTACTCGCCTTGGGTGCCCCATTCGGCCTCACGGGCTCGGTTACCTCGGGAATCATAAGCGCTAAGGGTCGTAGTCTTAAGCTGAATTTCTACGAGGATTTTCTGCAGACCGATGCCGCCATCAATCCTGGCAATAGTGGCGGGCCTTTGGTAAATCTCGATGGTCAGGTTGTTGGGGTGAACTCCGCAATCAAAACCCGCACCGGAGGATTCCAAGGCGTTGGCATGGCCATCACTTCCAACCTTACGAAAACCATCAAAGAGCAATTGCTGAAAAATGGAATTGTTCGCAGGGGTTATCTGGGCGTTGCAATCAAGGATATCGAAGACGAGCAGGTTGCAATGAAGCTTGGCCTCAAAAACCTAAAGGGCGTAATCATCACCCAGGTGGTGGACGATGGCCCTGCTGGTAAAGGTGGAATTCAATCGGGCGACATCATCATTGAAGTTGCTGGAAAGATCATCAAAGATAGCAAAGACCTACAGTTTTCGGTGGCGGCCTTACCCCTTGGTAAAGCTTCGGAATTCAAACTGGTTCGTGATACCAAAGAGCTAAAGGTAAATGTCACCATCGTCGAGCAGCCCAAGCAGTTTGGAATTTCCCGTCTCAATCCGAAATCGCCAGACAAGCCCAACATTGAAGGTGACACCAATCTCGACAAACTTGGAGTCGAAGTAGCCCAACTCAATGAAGAACTTGCTGAAAAGTTTGGCTACAAGCCCGGGACCACCGGCGTGGTGATCATTAAAATGGACCGTGATAGCCTTGGCTATCAGGCGGGTTTGCGGGTTGGCATGGTAATCATGAAAGTGGACAAGAAGGAAGTCAAAGCCTCTTCCGAAGTAAAGTCTCTTACCGATAAGGCCAATTATGATGATGGTGTTTTATTCCAGGTTCAAACTCCTGATGGCTCGAAGGATTATATCCTTGTGAAAAAGAGCTAAGGGGTTATTAAAACAAAAAGGAGTCAGGGATGAATTCCCTGGCTCCTTTTTTATTGGAATGAAAAGATTATCTTGAAGCCAGGCTTTTAAGACTGAACGCAAACAAACTCTTTTCAGTTCTTACAAACAACTTCCCATCTGCAACCGCAAAAGAAGCAAGGGTTCTTTCGCCAATGTCGGAGGTTGCGATTTTCTGGAAGGTCCGGGCAGCCTTGACCACGGTGGTTTTACCTTCTTCATTCTGGAAATAAATCTTGCCATCGGAAATCACGGGAGATGAAGAATAAGCACCATCAATACGCTCGGGGCCCCAGTGAACTTTCCCCGTTGCAGCTTCAACGCAACTGGCCATGCCGTTATCTGCAACCATGAACAGATCAGGGCCTTCCGCCAAAAGGCTTGGAGTATGCGGAATATTTTTTTCAAGCTTCCAGGCAACATGGGTTTCAGTCACATCGCCTTTACCATCGGGCTTGATTGCGTAAAGAACTGGGCGGTCATAGCTGGTTGAGATAAAAACCAAGCCATTGGAAAACAAAGGTTTAGGGATAACTGAGTACCCTTTGTATTTAACACGCCAGATTTCCTTGCCTGTTTTAGGATCATAAGCACCCACCATATCGCTGGCAGGGCTGATAACCATTTTCTGGCCATTCACTTCGATAAGTTCAGGGGTTGAAAACGAGAAAGGCTTGGTAGGGCTAGCCTGCCTGTCCGTACTCCAAACCAATGACCCATCCTTGGTTTTAATAGCAACAACTTTTTGGGCATCGGTTCCATCACAGCTAAAAATCAGCATGTCATCAACAAGAATGGGAGAGCCACCGTTGCCATGCACTGGCTTGGTATAAAGACCGGGGATTTTCCAAAGTATCTTCCCCTGCTCATCGAGGCAGGCGGTACCCATATGGCCAAAGTGGACATAAATCTTGTTTTCATGCCAAATGGGTGAAGGGCTGGCATG
>CAZYAY010000100.1:0-10047 GCA_964646215.1 uncultured Candidatus Kuenenia sp.
TCTCATCAATTCCCGGCCATTTGTTTTTTGTTTTCATTCAAATATTATTTCTACAGTTTAGAGAAAATAAATCGAACAATAATAAGCAGCGTAAATTCAATTCCAATCTTCAAAATTCACAACAACAAACCAATTAGATTAATAATTTTTAATCTGACTTCTGCATTTATATAGCCAGAAACCTTAGACATCACCTTAACAGAAAATATATTTAAACAAAGGCATCTCTCAGACTTTAAATAATGTTTAAAATATGTAGCAGATTATTTACTCTTGTTCTACTATTTATTTTCATCAACCCGAGTTAAACCAAATCAGCCACACTTTGCAGTTCATTAACTTTGGTTTCAAGCAAGTATCGTTCATAAAGCGATTCTGTCAAAGGTTTACCATCATAGCCAATCCATTGATGGGTGGAATAATCATAAAGCTTGCAAATGCAGGTGCTTCGATAAAAAGCAATCAGAGTCCAATGCTCATAGATAATGTCATTGCCAAAGGAATGCTCTAGAGATTTTTGCGCTTCAGGCAGGGAATACAATGGAACAGATGGATCAGCGTGGTGGACAGTATGCTCCATAACATTTCGCATAACAACACGAAGAATATACGGGAAGACCATATGAGGCGAGCTATGCAATTGAACTTGAAAAAAAGCCGGTGAAGGTGAATCCAATTCAGAATACCAAGCCACCCTAGGATGTGTATGCTGCTGCAGAGTGATAAATCCTATGAAGTAGTTGAAAACAAATTGTGGAAGAATAAAACCACAGGCAACCATGAAGAACGGATTCTCACCCAAGGCAAATGCAGAACAAATCAGTAAGCTTATCCATGCAACAAAAAAGAAAGCTAATTGAATACGATCACGCATGAAAGCCTTGGGGTTTTTCGGAGCACGTTTTGCATTAGGAAAAAACTCCCACTGAAACCACATTGTAGTTATGTATAACCAGCCACATCCGTACCAATTACGACCCACGCGGTAACTTAATTTACCCAAAAGCGAAAGCGCCCTATATTCCTTCAAGTTCAAAGGTACAAAGCCTTTGTCTTTTTCTCTAATATTGGTAAATCCGTGGTGTACGCCATTATGAGAATGAACCCAGGAAGTTAACGGGTGAAAGGCAGGTGCTAGCGAAATCCGACCTGCTAAACGGTTCATCCACCTTTTAGGAAATAAAACCCCATGTAAAGCATCATGCCCGATGATAAGCATGACGCCAATCGCATGACCATTAACAAAACCAAGAAGAATTTTGGCCCACCACGGCGCAAAGATGACTCCTGCGAGGGAGGCCATCCAGATAATAAGAGGCAGAGAAAAGTGAAATAATCCGGGAAGAAATCCTTTGATCCGCTCTTTTTCATTAACGCAGGATCTTATCTCATCAATCCCTGGCCACTCATAGTTTATTTTCATTCAAATACTATTTCTACATTAAAGAGACAAAAAATAGATCGTTAATAAAAAGCAAGGAGGCGACTTTAAATTTTTGGTTTGCCAACAACCATTAACGTGGATTGATTTCCAGATACATCAATTTAAATTGCCAACAATTTTACATCACTATTTTCATAGAAAGCCACAGTGGTTACCTTACCAGAAAATTTATTCAAACATACTCATTTATTATCAATCAAACGAACTTATCCGCTCAGCGATTTTTTAATCAAGGGCGGGCAACGATCTCAACCCAGGCAGGCCCTTTTCCAACTTCAACAGAATCTGTGAGTGCAAGCCTCCCAGTTTGACCATCTATCTTGAACACCGCAATTTTGCCTGAATCTTGACCTGCAACCACCATGAATCTTCCCGTGGGATCGATATTAAAAGCCCTTGGAGTTTTTTCCGTAAACATTTGTTCGATGGCTTCAAGTTTTCCTGAACCTGCATCCACACGATAACCAGCGATACTATTGTGCCCCCGGTTGGAAGCATAAACAAATTTCCCGTTTGGAGTCACATGGATATCGGCACAGGTATTTGGCCCCTGGTAATTTTGAGGCAGGGTACCAAGTGTTTGAAGATGAGTTAATTTACCCGTGATTTCATCTTTTTCAAACACACTTACGGTGCTGTCTTTTTCATTTACAAAATAAACTTCAGGAAGGATGGGGTGAAAGGCAAAATGCCTGGGGCCACTCCCCTTCTTTGTAGCCACATCATTGGTTGCATCGGTTGATATCAACCCCTTGGCTGCATCCCAGTTGCGGACGAAAATCTTATCTGCCCCAGTGTTGGGAATGTAAACTATTTTGTTCGATTTATCGACTTGTATGCTGTGAGGGTGCTTAATCGCATCAATCATCTCGGGTGAACCTGTTGGGATGCCATTGGCATCAAGCCTATAGACGCATGCTTTTCCTTCGACATAATGCGAAGTTAAAAGCCATTTTTTAGAGGGATCTAAAGTAAGGTAAACCGGGTTACCAAAGATGGGAGTGCCCACCAAAAACTCAGGGGTACCCTTATTAGAAAGCTTGTAGGCGGAAATACTTTTCGCACCTCTGATGCCGAGGTAGAGGATTTTTTGCTTATTGTTGATCGCAATGGGCCCCGGACCGGTATCGGTCATGATCTCTCCGCCCTTTTGCAAACTGCCGTTTTCATCGAGATTGAACCATGCAAGTTTATTATCACCTCCCACACTTATATAAACCGTTCCCAATGATTTCACATCTTCAGCAAAAAGGTTTTGACAGGAAATAACCAGGACTCCAATCAAGATCAAAGGCAGAAAACGAAACATGGTATGCTCCTAGAAAAACAGCCGGGCTTTAAACCCGGCTGCAATTGATTGACACTATTAAGCCGGATACTACTATTCAGCAGCACCCTTCAGCTTACGACGGAGTTTTGCCAAAATCCCCGGGCGGGAACTGGAGGCTTCTGCAACTACCGCTTCATCAGAACCTTTAGGAGCGGAAATGGAAGTTTTCTTGGCACCGGGTTCAGATGGATCTTGGCCATTAATCCAAGGGCCACCAAGTTTCATGTAGTCAGGGGGAACAACTACGCTGCCACTTTCACCACCCTGCCATCCGATAATCTGGCTGGGTTTGCCACCTTGCTTGCTGCGTGCTTCCAGCTTGGTCGCCCAGGAAGAATCAGCATCAATCGGCTTACGGGTTGACTTATCCCAGAAAAGGCCCTTGCCTGAACGATAGCTTTGAACACCCATGGCAACCGTGGTAAATGCAGCGGCGCCAAGTTCTGGGGTGCTAAGGGTTTCGCGTTTGCGAGCCTTGACGCAATCAAGGAAATTACTCCACAGATCATAGGTGGCATTGCCATTTTTTTCATTGGTGAAAGTATGAATGGGTTTGTCGAAGCCTTCCTTGGGCTTTGCAGGGCCGCCTGCAATATTTTGCCCATAGACTTCAAAGCCTTTCATGTAATCGCCACCACCTGTGAACTTCAGGGTTCCCAAGCGACCGCGAATCATTTCGCCCAACTGGGTGTCATTGCACATGGTTGCAGAAATGATTACTTGGCAACCTTCATCGTAATCAGCAACAATGGTTGCAACATCGGGAACATCACGACCATCGTATTCAAGATAAATACCGCCACCGCCAACAACGCGGGCAGGATAGCGCACACCCATTGCAGAAATAAGGTGTGTGGTTTGATGCACGAATAGATCTGTGAACATGCCACCGCCAAAGGGCCAGTAGCAACGCCATTGAGCCCATACAGCACGATCAAAAGGAACTTCCTTGGAAGAAGGTCCGATTTTTGCGCCTGCGCATTCAAACTTGTTACCCAAAAACATTTCCCAATCGATTGTCTTGGGGTTCATTTCCTTGGTAAGCGGGTAATAACGCCATTGGCCACCAAGATAGTTACGGTAGTAACTGGTCTGCCCCTGGAATACTTTCCCTAATTTTCCACTGCGAACATAATTATAAGCTTCGGTCCATGTTGGATCCGCCATGGATTGCACACCCACGCTCATGACGCGGTTGTTTTTCTTGGCCGCATCAACCACTTCCTGGGCTTCAGCAATGGTTCGGGTCATTGGCTTTTCGCAATAAACATCCTTGCCTGCGTTCATAGCATCGATCGACATTCTTGCATGCCAATGGTCAGGGGTTGCAATACAAGCAACATCAACTTCTTTGAGTTCAAGAATTTTGCGGTAATCCTTACTAACCCGGGTCTTGTCATTGACATTAATCCCGCAACGCTCTGCGGAGGGATAAAGGCCACGGCCTTTGCCATTACCCAGTTTTGGGTCACCGTCCCATACATCGCACACAGCAATTGGAACCACATTTTTATTTTCTTTTTGCATCTGAAGGATGACGTCGATGTGCTGTTGGCAACGACCACCAACACCCAAAAAAGCGATGTTGATTTTTTCGTTTGCGCCATAAACCCTGGCTGCACTAGCAGCGGATAGGCTTAACGCAGAAGCGCCGATTGCGCTGGTTTGAAGAAAGTTTCTCCGGTTGAACTCATTCTTGGCCATTCTAAAATCTCCATCTGGAAATAAACAGGATTTAACAAGGAACACTATTTCTACACGATTATTTAAGCCTTTGCTCTAAAATCCAGGAATAAAGTTCAGGATTTCCGTAAGCTTTATCCCAAGAGTTATGGCCCACGCCTGGGTATTCATCATACCTTGGCTTGCCCCCGGCTTTTTTCAATGCATCCATCATAGCACGCGATCTTTCAACGGGTACAGCTTTATCCGCATCACCATGAAAACACCAGCATGGAACATTCTTGAATTTCTCTGCTAAAGCGGGATCGCCCCCGCCGCAAATGGGAACGATTGCAGCCCAAAGCTCAGGCTTTTCCTGCGCCCAACTCCAGGTTCCATAACCACCCATCGAAAGCCCGGTAAGATAAATCCGCTTGGAATCAATCTTGTAAGCTTTTTTGGTGTTCTCAAGGATTGCCATCGCCCTTACACTATCTGGGGAACCAAAGGCCCATTTTCCCCGAACTGCAATTTGTTCGCTTGCCTGCGGGAAAATCGCAAAGAATGGGAAAGATTTTTCCTGCTTGCGGATCGCATTACCCAGCCCGGTCAACGCCTGCTTTTTTCCATCAGTCCCGGATTCGCCAGAACCATGCAGGAAAACAATAAGGGGGTATTCCTTCTCAGGCTGGTAATCATGGGGCACAAACAACACATATTTGTAGGCTTTGCCTTTATCATCTTTGTATTCAAGGTCTAAGAAACCTTTGTCATCTGCTGCCGCCAAACAAAGGGATGCAAAGGCCGCTAGAATTGATGTCATTTCCATAATCCTTAAAAATTTAAAAGGCTCGATTATTCCTATCCAGCAAATTATCACAACACTTTCATCGATGCCAGCTTTTGACAAGATTTTATTGCATGCATTTAGACTCCTTCCAGTTTGCAACTTTCCTATATCATTCCAATAGGGATTTGGGCATCTAATTGGGGGAGACTAGCATCATGGCGAAGAATCCGAATGACAAAGCTCCGATGAATTACAAGTCGGCAGGGCTTGACTTGGAATTGTACGAACAAACGATCGATGCCATGGCGCCTTTGGCAAAGCGGACCCATACTCCCCGTGTGATGGGCGGGTTTGGCGGGTTCGCCAGCCTTTTTAGTCTCGATTTCAACAATCGTCTTTTCGCCCGCAATTATAAACATCCTGTTCTTGTAACTTGTAATGATGGCGTAGGTACCAAGCTTAAAATTGCATCCATGATGCAAAAATACGACACCGTAGGAATCGATCTTGTTGCCATGTCGGTCAATGATTGCCTTTGCACGGGTGCAGAGCCCGTAGTCTTTCTTGATTATCTTGCAATGCCCAAGGACGACATCAAACTTGCCACGTCCCTTATCAAGGGAATTAGCGATGGCTGCATTGATGCGGGGTGCGCGCTTACAGGCGGAGAAACCGCCATTCTTCCAGATTTCTACGCACCGGGCGATTACGACCTAGCAGGCTTTTGCGTTGGAATTGTCGAGAGAGATAGCATCATCAACGGCAATGGCACCCGCCCAGGCGACCTGATCATCGGTTTATCGAGTACGGGCCTGCATTCAAATGGTTACAGCCTTGCACGAAAGATCGTGTTTGAAAAAGCCGGACTTAAAATCGATGATTCCATCCCAGAGTTAGGTACCACCGTAGGCCAGGCACTGCTAGAACCAACCCGTATTTATTGCAAACCAATCTTAGAAATCCTAAGGCATTACCCCGTCAAGCGAAGAGTAGTCCGAGGCTTGGCGCATATCACTGGTGAAGGATTGGAAGGTAATGTTCCACGGTCGCTCCCCGCCAACCGAAGGGCGATCATCAAAAAAGATTCATGGCCCAAGCCAGCCATATTCCCATGGCTTAAAAAGCTGGGCGATGTTGATGAAAAAGAAATGTATACAGTCTTCAACATGGGGATTGGATTTGTAATGATTGTAAGCAGATTTTTTGCTAAAAGCGTTTTAAATCAACTTACAGAATCAGGAATTCCATCCTGGGTTATTGGAGAAATCGTGGCAGGTGAAACCGGAGTCGACCTGGTTTAGATTCGAATTTTCCCAACCTGAACATTCATAAAACAAAACCCATCCCGATCTTCAACGCCCATACTCTGAAGTGCGATTGGTTTTTTAAATATCGGGCCCGAATGGCAGAAGGTGTGGAATTCTCCATTCTCGCCACAAGGATCAACGGCGCCTGGAAGATCCCTCAACAACTGATGATCAAACTCCCTGCCCAAGAATCCGCGATCTAATTGTTTGGGATCAACACAAACAATGCGTGCACCAAAACCTGAATCAACCATTTCAGTTGCAAGAATTTTGGTGTTCTTTTCGCCGCACCAAATCGGAAACAAAGGCGTCAACCCAGTTCCTTCAAGCGTTTTGATTCTGTAATTGCGAACATCCTCTAAAAACAAATCGCCAAACGCCAGATGGGTAATATTCGACTCCCGTGCCTTCGCAAACGCGGCGCCCATCAGTTTTTCGTATTCAATGTTTGAACAAGGCCAGGGTAAATCAACTTCCCAGAGAGGCAGATTCACCGCATCGGCTTGCGCTTGAACCAATTCCCTGCTTGTCCCATGCATTGCAACCGCCCGGGAATTGCGAGAAAAGCTGGTTAGCAATCCGACGACTTCTATTTCACTTTGCTTACGAAGTTGATGAAGCGCCCAGGCGCAATCCTTGCCACTGCTCCAGGATAATAGTGTTTTCATGGGCCGCATTAAGTCACTTTTTTTGCAGGTTGCAAATTTGTGGGTAATGGATGAACGGTCGGATCAATCGCATGAGCTAGAATTTCGAGGCTGTCGACCAATCTTGGGCCAGGCCGGTTGAAATACTGTGAGCCATCCACAATGAAAATCTTATCGGGGCTAAGGGATGCAAATTCTTTTTGCATCATTACCCTGTTCAGCACAGGTAAATCCTGCATGGTGCGTTCCACATTAAAACCACAGGCAGCGATAAGCAAGATTTCAGGGTTGGCATCTGCGACTTCCCGCCAACTTAGCGTACGTGAAGGCTGGCCTGATCGGCCAATAAGCTCAACGCCCCCTGCCAGGGTAATTAATTCGGGTGTCCAATGCCCCGAAGAAAATGGTGGATCAAGCCATTCGAGAAACACCAACTTTGGCTTACTTGCAATTCGTTTCGAACGCAAAACAACTTCATCAACGCGCTTTTGATGTTCTTTAACAACAGAGACTGCGTGCCCTTCCCTGCCAACTGCACGCCCGACTTGAAGCATGGATTCAAATACTTGCTCTAAAGTCATGGGGGCAAGATTAATAACCTTGGGGTCGCCAGCCAACATGCACACCACTCTGCTCACTTCCTCTTCCGCAACTGCGCAAACATCACACAGCGCCTGGGTGATTATCAAATCAGGCTTTAGTTTTTCAAGAACGGATTGGTTTAAAGAGTAAAGGGCTTTGCTGGTTTTCAACTTCTCGCGAACCAATGCATCGATTTCCCTACTGCTTGCGGCTTCAGGAATCAGCGAGGTTGTCACCTTTGGCAATGCCACAACCTGGGCGGGGTAATCACATTCATGGCTGACACCCACCAAGGAATCAGCCAAACCCAAAGAACAGATTATTTCGGTCGCGCTGGGCAACAAGGATACAATCCGCATGAATATTCCCGTCAATAAAAAACAAGGGCTGTGTATGATCACATTATTAGATTACATAATGCATCATTTGCAAAGAATTGCATCTCTAGAATCAAACCAATTTATCAGGCAGTTTTTCTAGCGGGATAAATTGTATCCACCACCATCGATGGCGTAATATCCCATTTCAAAAGATTTTCGTCATAGTCGCCTGTTTTTCTGGCAATTACCGCAACCCCCATGGTCATGTTGCTGTTAAAAAGTCCCCGTGTGGGGGAATCATCCACCAGGGAATACAGCTTTGCAGGCAGCCCTTCTGAAACTTTGACGATTTCAAACCCCGTGTGGGCATTAAACAATCCCTGAAAAGCATTTTGCTGAAAGCGCCAAAAATCCCAGGGCATTTCATGGTTGGGCCAAGCCGGGTGAGTCGAGATAAAAAACAGTCCACCTTTTTTCATCACCCTGTTTGCTTCCGTCACGACTTTCCAGGGAAACATCAAATGCTCAAACACAGAAACAGCGTAGACAAAATCGATGGTGTCTTTTTCAAAGTAATTGGACAATAAATGCGCATCACCCACAACATCCACGCAATCGCCTGGGATAATATCAAACCCGATGTATTTTTTGCACCTTGGGAAAATTTGGTTTCTTCTCACCCCTGTCACATCTCTCGAACCCAGCTCAAGAATAGAGGCTTGATCATTCGAATTGGCTTCCAGGCAAAAATGTTTGAAAACTTCATGATAGGGATCGTTTGCACCATTTCTTACCATGGGCTTATGGAGCAGATTCAGTAATTTACACCAGTTTTTACTAAAGAAATTTGACATATTGTCGCCTGTTTCTTCCTTAATAATAAAGGCACATTCGAAGCTATTAACATCCTTGCATAGATTATTTTCCGCTATTGTGCTATAGCATTTTTGGGTGATAAAGTTGCCAAGATTCTTCAAATCGGTGTTTTAAACCCAGATCAGGTCAATTGTACTTGCAAAGAACGCAGGTTCTTCGCAAGCTATGCAATATCATTGTTTCACTTAGTTTGGAGTAATTGGGTAATGTCATCTGAAACATCGCAAGAATCTTACAAACCGTTTGTACCCGAAGATAGCACCATGCCTGAATTCACATGGCAGGCGGTGATCGCTGGTACTTTGCTGGGGCTGGTTTTTAGCGCATCTTCTCTTTATCTGGTTCTTAAAGTTGGCATGACTGTTTCCGCTTCCATTCCAGTTTCCGTATTGGCAATCACCCTTTTCAGGGCACTCTCCAAACTTTTTAAAATGCGCCAAGCATCTATTCTCGAAAATAACATCGTGCAAACTGCAGGGTCTGCAGGCGAATCCATCGCCTTTGGCGTTGGCGTTACCATGCCTGCACTTCTTTTACTTGGCTTCAATATGGATATTCAGAGAGTCATGGTCGTTTCTGTATTAGGTGGATTGCTTGGCATTCTTGCCATGATCCCTCTCCGCAGAGCTTTCATTGTAAAACTGCATGGCAAACCTGGGCAGCCGGGCACCCTTCTTTACCCTGAAGGCACCGCTTGTGCGCAGGTTCTTATTTCTGGAGAAAAAGGGGGCACGACTGGTGCAACCGTTTTCCTCGGGTTTGGTATCGCCTTTGCCCATAAGTTTGTGACCGAAGGCATGAGCCTGCTCGCTGTTTCTGCAAAAATCCCTTTTACCTTCATTAACAAGGCTGCGGTTTTCGCAAGCGAAATGGCTACCGAACTTCTAGGCGTTGGCTACATCATCGGCTTGCGCACAAGCGCAGTCATGATGGCGGGCGCCCTTTTGGGTTACATGATCTTAATCCCTTTGATCTTTTTCATTGGTGAAAACTCGCCTACTGCGATTGCCCCTGGAACCAAGCCCATCCGCGACATGAGCCTGGGCGAAATCCGAAATAGCTATCTGCTTTTTATCGGTGCTGGTTGTG
>CAZYAY010000101.1:0-6305 GCA_964646215.1 uncultured Candidatus Kuenenia sp.
AGAGTAGTTGCGATGGGGAAGCCCCACTGCAACTACTCCATTTGCAACTTTAGATTTTGCACCTAAGGGATGAGTATTACTTCCGGCACTGAACGATGTGTTTCTTTTCCGTGTCTAATATATTTTTTCTTCTGTGTTTTTCCGTGTTCGTCCGTCGCTAATCTTCTGCTTCCTTCCGTGTTTTTCCGTTTAATTCCGTGGCCAAGTCTTCTGCTTCTACTTGGTCTTCATTCCGTCAATAAATAAAGGGGGAAAGATTTCTTTCCCCCTCTGGTTTACAATCACTTTCAAATGAAACAGATAAGCTCAATTACCAATTACTTGGCTACACTGCGCAGAGCTGGATTAAGGTCAAAGCGATCAAGATTCATCACCTTGTTCCACGCTGCAACGAAGTCACGCACGAATTTCTCCTGCGCGTCGTCACTGGCATAAACTTCCGCAATAGCTCGGAGTTGCGAGTTCGAACCGAACACGAGGTCGGCGGAACTAGCGGTCCACTTGATCTTGCCCGTCTTGGGGTCCCTGCCATCGAAGAAGTGCTCGCAAACGGCAGACTTTTTCCACTCGGTGTTCATGTCGATTAGGTTCACGAAGAAGTCATTAGTCAGGGTCTCGGGTCGCTTAGTGAAGACACCCAGTTGAGAGTTCCCCGTGTTGGCATTCAGAACCCGCATCCCGCCGATGAGCACGGTCATCTCCGGAGCGCTGAGCGTGAGCAAATTCGCACGATCGACCAACAGCGCTTCCGCCGGTTGAGACATCTCCCGACTGAAGTAGTTGCGGAATGCATCCGAAGTAGGCTCGAGAACGGCAAAGGACTCGATGTCGGTTTGTTCCTTCGAAGCATCGGTGCGGCCCGGTGTGAAGGGAACTAAAATTTCTTGCCCACCCTTCTTTGCACCTTGCTCGATAGCTGCGCAGCCGCCGAGAACGATCACATCCGCGAGAGATACTTTCTTCCCATCGGTTAGCGCCTTATTAAAGTCCGTTTGGGTCTTCTCCAGGATTTGCAGCACCTTTGTTAGCTCATCAGGTTGGTTTACTTTCCAATCTTTCTGAGGAGCGAGACGAATCCTAGCACCGTTGGCCCCGCCACGCTTGTCGGTACCGCGGAATGTCGATGCAGAAGCCCAAGCTGTCGAGACCAGTTGTGATGTGGACAGCCCCGATTCGAGGATCTTGCTCTTGAGGGCAGCGATATCTTGCTTGTCGATCAACTTGTAATCGACCATCGGAACAGGGTCTTGCCACAATTGCGGCGGGGCAACTTCTGGCCCGAGCAATCGCGAGACTGGCCCCATATCACGGTGTGTTAGCTTGTACCAAGCCTTGGCGAAGGCTGCGTTGAACTCCTTTGGGTTCTCTTGGAACCGCTTCGAAATCTTGGCGTAGGCTGGATCCATCTTTAGCGCGATGTCGGTCGTGAACATCATAGGGGCGTGCGACTTTTTCGGGTCATAAGCGTCTGGTACAATGCCCTTCGCATTTTCATCCGTGGGGGTCCACTGCCAAGCGCCGCCAGGGCCCTTTATCAGTTTCCACTCGTAGCCGTAGAGGTTGGCGAAGTATTCGTTGGACCACTTCGTAGGAGTCGATGTCCACGCGCCTTCAAGGCCGCTGGTGATGGTGTCACCGCCTTTGCCCTTTCCGAAAGTGTTTTTCCATCCGAGGCCTTGCTGCTCGATGCCAGCTCCCTCAGGTTCGGGACCAACATTCTTCTCCGGGTTGGTCGCCCCGTGGGCTTTCCCGAGCGTGTGACCACCGGCGATAAGGGCAACGGTTTCTTCATCATTCATTGCCATGCGGCCGAATGTAGTCCGGATGTCGATGGCAGCGGCGAGCGGGTCTGGCTTGCCGTTGGGGCCCTCTGGGTTGACATAGATAAGCCCCATCTGGGTCGCGCCAAGCGGCTGATCAAGTTTGCGGTCGCCGCTGTGACGCTTGTCATCCAGCCACTTGTTTTCAGGGCCCCAGTAAATATCCGCATCGGGTTCATAGGTGTCAATACGCCCACCTGCAAATCCGAAGGTCTTGAACCCCGAAGACTCGAGTGCACAGTTACCGGAAAGGATCATCAGGTCGGCCCACGAAATCTTTTGGCCATACTTCTGCTTGATAGGCCAGAGCAACCTGCGGGCCTTGTCTAGGTTTGCGTTATCGGGCCAGCTACCCACAGGCGCAAGGCGAATGATGCCCGAGCCTGCACCGCCGCGGCCATCGTAAGTTCGATATGTACCTGCGCTATGCCAAGCCAATCGGATCCAAAGCCCCGCATAGCTACCGTAGTCGGCAGGCCACCAGTCCTGCGAGGTCGTCATTAACTTCATGAGGTCCTTCTTCACAGCATCCAAATCGAGCTTCTTGAACTCTTCTGCGTAGTTGAATCCCTCACCCAGCGGGTTACCCTTAGGCGAGTGCTTGTGCAGGACATCAAGATTCAACTGGTTTGGCCACCAATCTTTCTCACGGTACTGCGCGTTCCCTGCGGCGCCACCCATCACCGGGCATTTGGCTATGTCGGCAGCGGCACCAGCCGGTTTGGCGGTTTTAGAGTTCTCGTTGTCAGCCGGAGCTGGGTTCTTCTGTGAGAAGACAATTGTAGAAATAGAAAGCGCTGCGCAGGTTATTATGACAGTCGTCAATTGTGTTGGCTTGGTCATGGTATCTCTCTAGAAAGTTGCTTGAGTCCGAAACTCTTTGTAAAATCATGTTAGCATAGAAACCAACGTAAAGGCAAATTCGGCATGTGTCAATGTGTATAGAAGTAATCAAAGCGGGGGACCATTTTTGTTTTGTATTTCTGCCTCAAGCCCACCCACCACGCTGGGTGGAGCTCTTCCTTTTACTTTAAACCATCGTGAGTGGATGCTTGCGGTTTTTCAATGGCAACGATACTACGCCACCCACCCTGAATGATTCATACACCGCCATGATCATTTCCAATGCACCCCTGCCATCGTAGGCGCTGCCAAGAGGCTGGCGATCTTTTTCAATGGCTTCGATAAGATCCTTAACGATCCAAGTATTGCCCATCCCCAATCCGCCATCTTTGATAGGTTCAATTTTTCCCACGCCCTCGCTTGTGATTTCCTGCCATTGAACCTTACCCTTGATGGGAGACCAGGAAGGATTATCAAGAAACCAGGCAGAGCCAAGGCCACCGGTTGCTACATGAACCGCACCCTTGGAACCATAGATGTGCAGCCCAAATCTACTACCCGAACCAAACTTGGCTTTGTGAGATCCGAAAGTAGCAAAGGCGCCATTTTCGAAAGCATAGCTTGCGTTGATGTTGTCGCCAAGAACGGGTCCCATGCCTTCGCCACCATCTTTGATATTTTCCTTGGTAGCGGGTTTATCTTCGAAACGGATCTTTGAGTAACAGGAAATGGGATTACCGGAAAAGTAGCGCATGAGATCGAAGATATGGGTGCCTAGCACCATGAGATCGGTACCACCGCCCCGGGTATCTTCCTTGCCTCTGCCATGCATTTCTAAAATATCGCCTAGAACTCCGTCAGCGATCATTTTTTTGATTTGCAGCATTCTGGGGCTGTAGCGGGTTTGGTGGGCGATTGCAAGTTTCACATGATGCCTTTCGCAGGCGGTGATCATTTCATCTGCTTCCTGCAGAGTTGTTGCCATGGGTTTTTCAAGAAAGATGCTGGCGCCATTTTCCGCACAAGCAATGACCATGTCGCGATGTTGATCTAAGAATCGATCAGCAACACTTACGATCTGGGGTTTTTCTTTTTCGAGCATCTGTTT
This sequence comes from uncultured Candidatus Kuenenia sp., assembly GCA_964646215.1. Classification (GTDB taxonomy): domain Bacteria; phylum Planctomycetota; class Planctomycetia; order Gemmatales; family Gemmataceae; genus UBA969. Next base: position 3,772 of record CAZYAY010000101.1, read on the forward strand.
GTAGTCTGCGTAGGCGTTCTTGGCGCCCAGACGGGTCTGGGCAGCTTTTCTGCCCGCTTCGTTTTCATCTGCAACCGCGACAATTTCGATGTTATCAATGGTTTTCCAAACAACATCCAAGCCATGGCCATAAGCGCCTTTGCCTGTTCTACCGATGACTGCCACCTTATAATTTTTCGCCATGGTTACACCTTTAAAAAGGTAAGTGCAGGAGGGATGAAAGCGAATGCATCGTACTCTGTCAAAAGTGGTACTTCCAAGGAATTTCAAACCCTCCCCGGATAATTGGCGAGTTTTTCAAGGAAGATGAAAAATGTTCGTGCCATTGCTAAGAGTTCCGTTACGATATTGGTTTCAATAACATTGGATCAAATAACCGTACTGTGGGGATAGAGTGGGCTCATTCAACAATCATTTGCCAACAGATAACACCAGGCTTAGGGATTTATCACCGCAACAATTGAAATCCGGCGCTGCAGCCTGGCTGGGATGGATGTTCGATGGCCTCGACATGCATCTTTACACCTTGGTAGCAGCAAGTTTTGTTGCAGCCCTGCTTCACACCGAACAAAAAGACCCTGCAGTGCGCGAGCATATGGGCTACATTCAGGCTGCGTTCTTATTTGGCTGGGCGGTCGGGGGTGGATTTTTTGGCAGAATAGGCGATGTGATGGGGCGATCCCGTGCACTCATTTTCACCATTCTTACCTATGCATTGTTCACCGGGCTTTCCTGCTTTGCAACCACCTGGTGGCATTTGATGATTTTCCGTTTCCTTGCTGCATTGGGCATAGGTGGCGAGTGGGCGGTTGGCGCTTCCATGCTATCAGAAACCTGGCCTGCAAAGTGGCGGCCTTGGATGGCTGCGGTGCTGCAGAGCGGTGTGAATTTTGGCGTGGTCGTTGCAACCATGTTTGGACTTGCCCGCACCATTCTTCCTGAAAGTGTAAATATCCTTGGTATTGATGTAACCAACTTTAATGATCGGGCACTATTTCTGGTGGGCTTGCTTCCCGCCCTCATTACCTTTTGGATAAGAAAGCATGTACCCGAACCCGAGGAATGGCACGAAGCCAAGAAAAATACTGTTACTCCGGGTATTACTGATCTGTTCAAAGGGAAAATCCTTCGCACCACGATACTTACCATTCTTGTTTGTGGCTTCTCGCTGACAGGCCATTGGGCATTTCAGTTCTGGGCACCGCAGCAATACGGCAAGCTGCCTGAGTTTCAAAAACTCATCGAAGATAATCCGGTTGAAGGCGAAGCAGCACGCAAGCGCGCCATTGCCTTCGCTTTTCTTGTCATGAACACAACCGCAGTTGCGGGCAACTTTTTCGCAGCCTGGCTTGCAACCATGTATGGGTACCGCAAAACAATCGCAGCGATGTGCCTGGCATACACCCTCGGTTTGATTTTTACCTATGGAATCGAAAGACCCGCCTCGGTGATCATCTGGTGCCTGCCCATCATGGGGCTGACGCAAGGGGTGTTCGGTTTGTTTACCATGTACCTACCTCCGCTTTATCCCACACTGCTACGAACCACGGGCGCGGGGTTCTGCTACAACATCGGCCGTATTTCTGCCGCGGTGGGCACCATAATATTTGGCATGGCCACCTCCATCGATTACAACATGTCGCTTGTATTATCAGGCCTGCTGTTTGTTCCCGCAGTTGTTTTCGCACTGCAGCTTCCTGAACATTCTGAAGTTTCCTTCGATGAACCCTCTACAGGGGCAAGCCAGTCATGAAAGCGGAGATCATTTCAATCGGAAGTGAGCTTACCAGCGGTAAGAACCTGGATACCAATTCCCAATGGTTGAGCATCCAGCTTGCAGCAATGGGAATCGCAGTAGGCTGGCATACCACCATCGCAGATGATTTCGATGCAAACCTCCAGGCATTTGATATTGCATCGCAAAGGGCCGGGCTGGTTATTTGCACGGGCGGACTTGGGCCAACGCAGGATGACTTGACCCGGGAAGTTCTTGCAAAGCTAGTCAACCAGCCTCTTGAGTTTCATCAACCCTCTTGGGAAACCATTGTTGAAATGTTCACCAAGCGAAACAGGCCCTGCCCTGATCGCAACAAGGTGCAGGCATTCTTCCCAAAGGGTGCGGAGTCCATTCCCAATACAACAGGCACTGCCCCCGGTATTTGGATGAAGGTCAAGCAATCTTATTTCGCTGCTCTGCCTGGGGTTCCCCGGGAAATGAAATCCATGTTCGAAGCATGGCTTAAAGCCAGACTTACCACGCTAGGCTTGGGGCGGGGGGTTTTGATACAGCGTAAGATCAACACCTTCGGCCTGGGCGAATCAGCGATCGAAGAAAAACTTTTTGATATCACCAAACGAGGCAACGACCCTGAAGTGGGTATCACCGCTTCCGATGCGGTTATTTCGTTGCGCATTCTTGCAAGCGCAGATAACGAAGCTCTTGCTTTCAAGAAGATAGCACCAGCAGAGGCCATCATCCGTGAGCGATTAGGCGAGCTGGTATTTGGCGTTGAAGAGGAAGAGCTTCAAGATGT
>CAZYAY010000101.1:6405-9946 GCA_964646215.1 uncultured Candidatus Kuenenia sp.
GCTTGGAAAGGTGGCTCGCAATCTGAAACCAACCAATGGTTCGGAACTCGCAACGAAGTCCAAAGCCGTACTGCTAAAATGGCTCTTAACATTCTTAGGCTTCATTTGCTGAAAGAAGCTAATCATGGCTAACCCAGGATCGCAACGAGAGGTGTTCTCCGCTTCCAGCATTGCGGGCATCGTGATCGCCCTTGCCATGGCTATCGCCCTTGCAAAGCTTTTATCTGCACAAAGGCTTTACGAACCATCGTACCACAGAGCACCGGGAGAAGCGCCAGGCTCAAGATCTGCTTGGCCCACCACCAGGCCTACTCCAATGCCTACTTTCAGCTCTAATGATCGATCGCGCTGGGCCACGGTTAGATCACTCGTAGATGATGGAACCTTCATCGTAGGCAAGCGAGATACCTTTGCCTACATTCTTACCGCGGTTGCGCAAACAGGGCAGACCGAACTTCTTCCCGCCCTCACTACCGCTGCGTGTGGCCTTTCCAAAAGAATAGCTTCAAGCTCGGGTATTTCTTTCGAAGAAGGTTGGCAGACGGTTGATCTTGTGCTTCATCCTGATGAACTTAATTTCTATTCCACCAAGCCTCCCCTGCTTCCCATCATGGTTGCGGGCGAATACTGGATCATCAAAAAGTTGACAGGATGGACCTTGAAAAAGAATCCCTTTGGAGTGGTTCGCATCATCTTGTTTACCATCAACCTTGTTCCATTCTTCCTCTACCTTCTTGCGTTCTGGGCTTTGCTGCAACGCTTTTCGCAATCTGATTGGGCCTGCCTTTATGCTCTTACCATCGCTGCACTAGGCACCAGCGTGCTGCCTTTCTTGAACAGTTTCAACAATCACACCATGGCAACTTTCGCAATCCTGTTTGCAATTTATGGCATCGTTCGCATCCAAGAAATGGCTGATGCAAAATCTAAAACCGCTTGGCAGGGCTCTTTCTGGTTCGCAATCGTTGGATTGCTTTGTGGCTTTGCGGTTTGCAACGAACTGCCTTCGCTTGCGTTTCTTGCATTCGTTGGCTTGGTTGGATTATTCAAGTTCCCAAGGCAAACCACCCTTGTTTATCTGCCTTGTGCCGCGCTTCCCATAGTTCTTCTTCTCGCATCCAATCAAGTTGCGATGGGTCAATGGCGACCGGCATACAGCGAATTTGGCAGTCCCTGGTACACTTACGAAGGAAGCCACTGGCGCATTTTCGATGGCATGATTCGCAGGGGGATTGATTGGGCCAGATATAACGGTGAATCCAGGGCAACCTACACCTTCCATTTATTACTGGGCCATCATGGTTTCTTTTCGCTTACTCCAGTCTTCCTTCTTTCACTGGTTGCATTGGCCCGCACGCCTTTTTACCAACACTCAAGTAAATCATGGGGCTTCCTCGCACTTAGCTCTGCAATTGTTGGCACAGTCGTGATCGTCTTTTATATTTTCAAAACCGACAATTACGGTGGCTTTGCTGTAGGCCCCCGCTGGCTCATGTGGATCGCCCCCATATTCCTCCTTACCGCAGTGCCTGTAATCGATGGCATGGCTAAATCTAAAACCGGCAGGCTTATTGCTTTGGTACTCTTGATCTTTGCGGTGCTTGCTGCAAACTACCCGGGTTGGAATGCATGGCGGCACCCTTGGATTTACGATGCGATGCTTGATTTCGGCTGGCCCGGTTATTAAAAGGCCGTCATGGAAAATGCCCCAACACCCTTGGATGATAAACCACACTCTTTCAGCGCGCCCCACCCTAGTGCGCCCTTTGCATTCCTTTGGGTTTTGTTCTTCCTGATTGCGACACAGGTGCCAGGCGCGCTTGTTGTCATCGCACTTATCATGATCAAAGGTTGGATGGCCGGGGATTTCGCCTCTCTTCTTGGCGTGGCTCAAGAACAGGAGTTCCAAGAATCTGCAGAATATTCATTCATGCTGGCGCCTGCACTTGCACTGTCGCAAGTTTTAACAATCATTGTTGGCATCAGTGTGTTGAGATTTTCCGCTGGTAAGGACTGGCCACGAAGGATTGCTTTACGCTTGCCCCCCTGGCACCATATTCTTCTTACTCTTACTTTATTCCCCGCACTGGTTTTTCTGGGCGAAGGCATAGACAAACTAGTCAGGCCCATACTTCCTGAAATCATTCACATGGAAAATGCAATTGTAAGTTTTTCAAACTGGCCCTGGTGGCTGGGCGTTCTCATCATCGGAGTTGGCCCCGCACTTGGCGAAGAACTTTGGTGCAGGGGATTTCTTGGAAGGGGCTTGATTGCAAATCATGGCTTGATCAAAGGCGTATTACTAAGTTCCCTCTTGTTTGGAATCATGCATGTAGAACCCAGGCAGGTTGCCTACGCTTTTGTTCTTGGGATTATCCTGCACTGCGTTTACCTTTGGACTAGATCTTTATTCATGCCCATGCTGCTGCATTTCATGAACAACAGCTTAAGCATGATTCAAATCTCCCGCGATGGCCCCTCCTTTGAAATCTTGAACCAGATTGAAGTTGCGGGGGCGGCCTCACCTTTTTGGCTATATGGCGGTACACTTTGCCTTTTAGCCTGCTCTTGCATGGCATTGCATCTATCAAGGCCCAAGCTTGCTATCATTGATCCCGCAGGCAAACAAATCTGGACGCCACCATTTAAAGGGGTCGCTTACCCGCCAAAAGACTCAAATACCAAAGTTGAATATTCTTTCCCAAAAATATCATGCTGGTTATTGGTGCTATTTGGGCTGAGTATGTTCATGCTGGGAGCATTTATGGCGTTAAAGGATCGTTAGGAATCGGAAAGACTACAATTATAGGCAAATGATAACGGTTACGAAGTATTTTTAGACATCAATAGGCGATAGATACGGCGCACATCCTACCCAATCAAGCACAGCTTCCAAAACCAATGGGTTGCCTTAACCGGTAGATCGCTAATAACCGGAACACCTTGCGGAAACTTTTTGTATTAACCAACCTTCTTTTTTTTGCCATCCCGCCACCATTGGGCATATTTGCTTCGAGTAAAGGTTTGATCGTTTTAGTCACCGAATGTTTCGAGTGGCACGATCGATGTAACTGCAACCAAGGAGTAGAGCATGTTTTGGAAGCGAACCCGCCTGGCATTGTTGGCGAGCTTCTTCATGGCCACGACGGCTAACGTCGTTCGGGCCGAAGAAGCCAAACCAGTAACCGCACCAGCAACCCGTACTGTTTCTTACAAAGTACTGGTACCCGAGTATTATGAAACCACTCGGATTGTCAACAAGCAACAATGCGTTGAAGAAAAGTACACCGCATACAAATGCGAAAATGTAAAAGAAGAACGCACACGCACCTGCAATGTAAACAGGATCGTGAATGAAATGAAGGAAGAAACCCGCACTGTATGCGAATGGGTTAAGTCTTGCGAAGAACGCACCATCATGAAGAAAGTCACCACTTGCAAGCCCGTTACTTGCACTGTTAAGAAGTGTGTTGACAAAGGTCATTGGGAATGCAGGGAAGTTCCTTGTGGCCCTAGCATCACCGATCGCTTGAAAGGCCTT
>CAZYAY010000102.1:0-2063 GCA_964646215.1 uncultured Candidatus Kuenenia sp.
CGTTGGCGCTGGCGTTGGTGCTGGCGTTGGCGCTGGCGTTGGTGCTGGCGTTGGTGCTGGCGTTGGCGCTGGCGTTGGCGTTGGCGTTGGTGTTGGCGTTGGCGTTGGTGTTGGTGTTGGGGTTAGGGTTGGAGCACCCGGAAGATCGCTGAGATGATTGGCAAGCGGATTACCCAAAACAACCATGCTCTGGAAGTACTCCAGCACGCGTGCCCGCGTGACATTCAGAGCTGGCCACTGCGGATAGTCCCAGGTGTCGTTCATGAACGGCTGCCTCTGATCGTGACTGAGAACTGTCAAATGGTTCAGGTCGTGCGCGAAAGCAACACCTTCAATCGGAAGCCGCCCATGCGCGCGGTCATGCATCCAACCGGCGTAATGCGGCTCCATCTTCAAGGTGTTGATGAACGCCTCATCAAAATCGTTGTTAATCAGGTACTCCGCAAAACCTTCGTGACCAAACTCCTCAACCATTGCCATGACATTCGCGGCAGATCCCAATCGCGCGGTTCTTTGGATGTCAGCCAGAATTTGGGGATCAAACTTATCGTCGGCAATCCAGCCAACTTTGGCACCCTGCATCGAATACCAAAGTCCAACACCCTTTTGGTCTGTACCCGAAGCCTGGCCGTTGTTCGTCAACTGATTCGCAAAGGCCCATTCGCCGACCTCATCAATAGTCCGCGTCGAGAGCCCAACAAACCGTCGAAGATTGTTGTACGCCAGGTGCGCCTCTGTCGTGATGGCCGTGCGACCATTGACAAGACCATCAGCGCCGGTGTGGTCACTACCGTGGGAGCTCCCAAACGTTGCCAGATCGACATACTCACAGCCGCAATCAGGCATCGGCATACCACCGTGATCATCAGCAGGCGGGGTCGGTGTTGGTGCTGGCGTTGGTGCTGGTGTAGGTGTAGGTGAAATTACAGAAGAAAGACCACCGCCAGTGAACGCAAAGTTCGATGGATTTTGCGCATAGTTACTTCCGCCTATGAATCCAACGGTAATGGATTGTCCAGGATTGATGGTACTGTTATAACCTGCGTTTGTGATTTTAAAATTACCTGAGCTAGTTTGGGAAATGGTACCATTCCAACTCGAACTAATGGTATTGGCATAATTAAAAGTGGCGGCCCAATTAGTGACAGCTACATCACCAGTATTTTGAATGGTGATGAGGCCCTGCATGCCCGAACCCCAAGAATTATCGATAGAAAAAGAACCCACAAGATTGCCCGCGGGAACCTCTCTTGATTCAAGCGCTTGAATAGAAGGGACAAATCCTTTTTTACCCTTTTTTAAATTGAACATCACTTCCAAGTCGTGAATACGCATGATATGTCTCCATATATATATATGATTTGACTCAATAAGTAAAAAAACGATGTGCTTTTGGGAAGCCATTCGGAAGTGAAGTAAATAGCGACCCAGAAAAACTTAGGTCACACTTTTACAATAGTCAAAAAAATATATGGAAATATTTTGGAATTAAGAAAGATAAAGTTTTTTTTGCTGGATATAAACTTCCACAGCCCTGGGTAACAAGTATCGAATGCTTCTATTATTGCTTACACGTTCTTTCAATAATGAGCTGGAAACATCCAAATAAGGTGGGCCCGAAACAAAAATCACCTTGGGAAGCACTCCCAATTGCTTGTGCAATTGTGAAATAAATTCCTGCTCAATAGGCATGACAAAACCCGGGCGTATGCGGACAATAAGAGTGGCAAGGGACACAATTTTAGCGGGATCTTTCCAAGTTGAAAACTCGAGAGCGCTATCAGCCCCAATAATCAGAAATAATTCATCATCGGGCCTGCGCTTTTGAATTTCTAAAAGGGTATCGATGGTAAAGCTAGGGCCAGGGCGGTCGGCTTCCATTGGTTCGACTTTGAATTTTTCATTTCCTGCAATTGCCAATTCAAGCATTTCTTTTCGTTGATCAAAGCGTGAAAGTTTTTTTCCACCCTTATGAGGAGGCGAAGCGGCAGGCACCAGCCAAACCTCATCCAGACTTGCAGTTGCAAGGCATTCTTCAGCAAGTGCAAGGTGCCCAAAATGAA
>CAZYAY010000102.1:2163-9892 GCA_964646215.1 uncultured Candidatus Kuenenia sp.
AAAAGGCGTTACGACCTCATACCCAACCTTGTGGAAGCTGTAAAAGGATACATGGCCCACGAAAAGGGAACACTCGAAGCTGTGATTTCTGCAAGAAACCAAGCAGTCAATGCGGGTGCAAAAGCCGCCGCAAACCCCGGCGACCCCGAAGCCATGAAATCTCTGATTGCAGCAGAATCATCCTTGGGAGGAACCTTGGGGCGCTTATTCGCATTATCAGAAGCATACCCTGATTTAAAATCAAACCAGAATATGATGCAACTTCAGGAAGAACTCACTTCCACAGAAAACAAGGTTGGGTTTTCACGCCAGGCTTTCAATGATTCAGTCATGAATTACAACATTTACCGTGAAACATTTCCCAATGTGATTGTTGCAGGCATGACAGGCTTTGTAAGCGCCCAACAGTTCCTTCTGGAAAACCAGGCTGAACGCGAAGTTCCCAAAATTAAGTTCTAAATTAAAAGAACTAAAACAACATGAACTTTTTTGAGCATCAGGAAAAAGCCCGAACTTCAACCTTTAGATTGCTGATTCTATTTGGTCTGGGTGTTTTCGCCCTGATATTCAGCATCGATGGCATTCTTCTGCTCGGCCTTGCATACTCTGAATCTCAGAATAATTTGGCCGGTGCCAACTGGGTCGGAATATTACAAACCTATTTTCCCGCCCTAGCCTTGGTTGCAGCCTTCATAGGTTTTGTAATTGGTAGTGCAAGCCTTTATCGCCTATCCCAACTAAGCAGTGGCGGAGGCGCTTCGGTTGCTGAATCGCTGGGCGGGACTCTGCTTCAACATGATACCCATGACCCTGTTGAAAAAAAAATCCTGAACGTTGTGGAAGAGATGGCGATCGCATCAGGTGTTCCCGTGCCTCCTGTTTACCTCATGGATGAAGATGGCATCAATGCATTCGCAGCAGGATGGTCGCCTGACGATGCAGTAATCGGCGTGACCAGGGGCTGTGTCAAAGCGCTTACGCGTGATGAACTTCAAGGCGTTATTGCCCACGAATTCAGTCATATTCTTAATGGGGATATGAAAATCAACATTCGATTGATGGGGATTCTATATGGGATTTTCTTCCTGAGTATTTTGGGTGAAATCCTTATTCGTTCGATTTCCTACAGCAGTAATTCATCGAACGAGAAAAAGAATGATGGCAAAGGTGCGATATTCATGATTGGCTTGGTGCTGTTCATCCTTGGTTGGGTGGGATGGTTTTTTGGAAGATTAATTCAAGCCGCGGTATCGCGACAGCGTGAATTTCTTGCAGATGCCTCTGCGGTGCAGTTCACCCGGAACCCTGATGGAATTTCAGGCGCACTACGAAAAATTGCAGGTTGGGATCAAGGCTCCATCATTAGAAATCCAAATGCACCCGAGGCAAGCCACCTCTTTTTTGGAAACGGAATATCAGGGTTTAGTGCATTATTTGCAACCCATCCCGCATTGGAAGAAAGAATTAGAAGAATCGAAGGAGTTCATTTTCAACCTCCAGAAGACGTTACAGAAGAATCTTCAACCGAACCAACCGAAGAAATTGCATTTTCCGCTGCCCAACTTTCAAACCTGGCAGGCACCATGCGTATGCCTGCAAAAAAATCACCACCACCCATCCCGATTCTTGTTTCGATTGAGAACCAATGCCATGATCCCGCAGGAGCGCTGGCTGTTCTTTACTCAATGCTGCTTCCGCTAGATAACCCTGCACGTACCAAGGCAAGGGATCAACTCATTAGTAAGCTAGACCCTGCAATAGCCCAAGCGCTTTTCGAGGTCGAACCATTGGTATTGCAAACCAACCGACTTCAATCATTCAACTTGTTATCAAAGGCATTGCCCTCGTTAAAAATGTTGGGCAAAGAGCAATCGATGGAAGCACTAAAAATATGTCAGGCTTTAATAAGTGCGGATGGAAAGATCGACTTTTTCGAGTTTTGCATCTGGCGGTTGGCTAAAACAGGGCTGGAGAAGTTTCGCCAAGTGAAAGGGCCTAGAGCTGCACTTGGAATTGCTGCAAGCACCATATTCACTTTCTTTGCAAAACTTTCTGATGCCCCTGCCCCAGCATATCAAAAAGCAATCAAAGCCGCGGGTATCCATGGCTTATTAGACAACCTTGAAACTAAACCAGACGATTTTAAAATGCTCGACAAGGTGTTTGATTTTCTTGCCCAAGCAAACTCAGAAATTAAACATAAATTGCTGGAAGGATGCGTGGCTGCAATCCTGCATGATGGAAAAATCACCCAGGACGAGGGGGTTTTACTAAGGGTTTTCTGCCTCTCGATGGAAATCCCACTCCCGCCACTGGGTTGAGAAAAGCTTTACGAACCAGCAAGTTTTTCGAATTCTTCCTCGGTAATTATGCGCACACCCAACTCACGGGCTTTTTCCAACTTGCTTCCCGCCTTATCGCCCGCAAGCAGATAATCGGTTTTTTTGGATACACTGCCCGAAGCTTTTGCGCCCAGATCGCGCAATCTTCTTTCAATCTCTTCCCTGCCATACTTAACCAACGTTCCTGTTACAACGATGCTTTTGCCGGCCAATGCAGAAGAAGGGGATACCGTGGGCGTAGATTCGTCCATCTGGATCCCTGCTTTTTTCAAGCTTTCAATCAGCTCTTGATTTGTCTTGTTGGCAAACCAACTTCTGATGCTGGAGGCCCGCTCGGGGCCGATACCCTCGATTGCTGCAAGTTCATCCTCGGTGGCCTTTGCAAACGCATCCATGCTTCCAAATTTTCTTGCAAGCACATCCGCGACATTTTCGCCAACATGCCTAAGCCCCAACCCGGTAAGCAACCTTGCAAGGCCACGAGATTTACTTGCAGCGATTCCATCAAGAAGGTTCCGGGACGACTGTTCCCCCATGCGCTCCAGATTTGCAAGTTGGTTCAATCCCAGTTTATAAACGTCCGGGATTGATTTGACCAAGCCGGTGTCAACAAGTTGTTCGACGATTTCCTCGCCCAGATTTTCTATATCCATTGCATTGCGCGCTGCATATGAACGAATTCTTCTTTTAAGCTGTGCAACGCAATCCGTGCCTGTACATCTATAAAAAGCACCCTTGGCATCTTTCACCACATCCGCACCACAAACGGGACAAACTTTTGGAAATACAAAAGGCTTTTCTTTTCCAGTTCGAAGGCTTGGTTCAGAACGCACAATATAAGGGATTATCTCGCCCGCCTTTTCAACCACCACCATATCGCCAACACGAATATCCTTGGTTTTCAAATAATCATCATTATGCAGGGAGGCACGGGCAACGGTGGTTCCCGCAAGCTGCACCGGATCCAGATGCGCAACTGGCGTAAGCGTTCCCTGCCTGCCCACCTGAAGTGTAATATTCAACAATCTCGTCAGGGCTTGTTCTGCAGCAAATTTATAAGCCACCACCCAGCGAGGGGACTTGGTTGTGATACCCAATTTTTCGCGCTGCGCCAAATCGTTTACTTTGATCACCATGCCATCGGTATCGTAGGGAAGATCATGCCTTTTATCATTCCATGATTCGCAGTAAGCGATAACTTCCTCGATTGAATCAAACTTTGTTGCATGGGGATTTACCGGGAATCCAAAATCGTGAAGGAGTTTCAAAGTTTCGGTCTGGGATTTTACCTCGATGCCTTCCATGGCACCGATGGCATAGGCGAAGAGGCTGAGTTTTCGTGCTGCGCATAATTTAGGGTCGAGTAATTTCAACGAGCCAGCAGTTGAATTTCGAGGGTTGGCGAATTTTTCCAACCCATCCTTTACCCGCTGTTCATTAAGCCGCGCAAAACTTGCCCTTGCCATGTACACTTCACCCCGAACCTCCAAAAGGGCGGGGGGGTTCTTTGTGTTCAACTTTAAGGGAACTCCGCCCACTGTCTTTAAATTCTGGGTTACATCATCTCCTTTTTCACCATCGCCACGGGTCACGCCCGTAGTGAGAAGTCCATTCTCATAAACCAGTGAGATTGCAACCCCATCGATTTTCAATTCAACCATGTAGCTTGGTTTTTCTTTACCCAAACCTTTACAAACCCTCTTGTCAAATTCCTTAAGCTCACTTGGGCTGTAGGTATTATCAATGGAAAGCATGGGCAACCGATGCTTTACTGTAACAAAACCATCGATGGGCGCGCCGCCCACTCTTTGGGTGGGGCTATCGGGAGTGGTGAGATCAGGATGTTTTTTTTCCAGATCAACAAGTTCTTTAAGGAGCTTATCATACTCTTTGTCAGAAATTTCAGGCATGGCTTCCTGATAATAAAGCCGATTGTGCTTTTCGATTTCTTCACGCAACCACGATGCCCGCTTCACAGGATCTGCCATTATTTTCACCTGAAGAATTAGATCAGTTAAAATTATGCACATTAATATCTAACGAGAGTATACTGTATCTTCAATCATGATCCTAGGATGGCAGCACTAAAAAGAGTACATTGAATGAGACTGATTTTGAAAAATAGTCCTTTATTTTTGATACTTTTGCTTTCCGCACCCTTACTTTTCGTGTTTCTTTCTATGAATATCGCTCTTGGTGGCTTATTCACTCTTGTAATTGTTGGGTCTAAACTATGTTTTACCATCGAAGGGCCTTCCTATACCCGGTTGTTCAAAAAATACCGAAATGACGGGGAACCGATATTCCGTTGTAAAAACCAAAATCTTGTTCTTGGCTTAAACGAGGATTGCATCGCACAATACCCCTCGGGGCAGGAGAATTTATTAGCCTGGTTGGATGGGCCGGAAAAATGGCCTTTTTTAAACCTTGGTAAGAAAACCCGATTTTTTCAGTGGTATCAGGTCGAAAAAATTCATATGGGTTTAGAGCATAAAAAAGTACTGTTCAAATTTGAGGGGGGACAGGAACTAAATTGGTTACCCGAAAGTGAAGGGGAAAGAATAAGGCTCTTGCACGCAATAGAAATCGTTTCCCCCACCCCGCTGGAATTGACAGAGCGCAAATCATTCAAAATTGTCTACAGCGGATTAGTATGGTTAATTATCCCCATGGTAATGATAGGCTTTCAAGTAATTGGCAGGGGCGCAGGTTGGATAGATAAACCAAACGCCAGGGATCTTGCACCCCAAGGGGGGAAAGCCAATGAATTAATAATCATGGTTTTTAAAGCAAGCCATTTCATCACCGAGAATATTACTGAATTTCTTTGGATTCCTACAGGCATGATAATTTCCGGATTATCGTTTTGGTTATTGTGGAAGATCGTTCGAAAAGACACGAATGAACTAATCCTAACCAAAAAAAAACCATTGGAAATTATTTCTTAATGGAATAGCCAATCCTGATATGAAAGTAAGAAGGATTAAACTTCCGGGAAAATAATAAAGAAACAGTTCCGGGTAGTTTTTACTTTGAAGAAATTTTATTAGCAACCATTTCCCGAATAATATCAAGCATTTGACTTTCTTCAACCGGGCTGAAATCGACATAAAACTCACCAATGGATGTCAGTTGTTCAGTGGTATGCAGACAAATTGTTTCATCACACCATCGCCTAACTTCCGCCAGGCGACTAGGTGAAGCTACAGGAACTGCAACAATAAGTTTAAACGGACTTCTAGGCCGAAGGCATTGAAGCGCTGCAATAATGGTTGACCCGGTTGCAATGCCATCGTCCGTAATAATTACCGAACGGCCCGCCACTGCCGATTGGGGCAAGATAGAACGGATTAGCTTTTTACGTCTTTCAATTTCAGCTAATTGTTTCTGGCGTTCAGCTTCCAGATGATCCTTTAAATCCATTTCGGAAATATCAATTGAAGGATTCAAATAAACCTGTCCAGATTCAGAAATGGCACCAATTGCGAATTCCGGCTGGTTGGGTGCCCCGATTTTTCTTGATAAAACCACATCAAAATCCGCATTCAATTCTTTTGCCAAAACAGCAGCTCCCACAACTCCGCCACGTGGTATCCCTAAAACAATAGGGTCTAAAAAAGAATGGGAACTCATCTTCTTGGCAAGTTTCATTGCTGCATCATTACGATTTTGAAATATCATGTTATTCTCCTTGTTACTTAAACAACGGGCGAAGACCCGAAAACATGCCAATGAATTTAAATATTTATTGCTATCCATCTAAAACCATCAATTATTTCAGGTTAATTTTGAGAGGAGCAAGATGATTCACAAACCAATCCCTGGCTAAAACCGCAACCTCTTCAAGTGCGCCAATCTCAGGGAACAAATGCGTTGCCCCCTTGATGATCACCATTTCTTTTTCACAATGTAATTTTTCAAATGCCAAACGGTTTAACACAATAACCGGGGCATCATTTTCACCCACGATTAAAAGGGTTGGCGCCATTACCAAGTCTAAATCCTTACCCGCAAGATCAGGTCTTCCCCCTCTTGAAACGACTGCGGTAATTAAATAAGGATTACGAGCAGCAGCCACCAGTGCAGCCCCTCCTCCAGTGCTGGCTCCAAAACATCCTATGGAAAAAGAGCATGTTTCAGGTTGATGAGTCAACCAAGTTGAAACAGCACCAAGGCGCCCAGCCAATAAATCGATGTCAAAAACTTTCCTTTGATCAGCCGCCTCTGTCTCAGTTAAAAGATCAAATTGCAAGGTTGCCAATCCTGCGTCTTGCAGAACTTTTGCAACATATTGATTTCGAGCGCTAAACCTTCCGCTCCCGCTGCCATGAGCGAATACAACAACCGACTCAGCATTGCTGGGAATTGTCAGGATCCCTGGAAGAAGAATTTTATCACATGGAATTTGATAATTTTTTGTGGTTGATTCAGAGTTTGCCTTGATAACCATTTTAACATCTCCTGTTTTAAGCATTGTTAAACAAACGATTAACCTATTCTAAATACCTTTCAAAATTTTCCATTCTGATTCTATACATGAACTTTTGCAAACGAGCTCGAATTTTGTTTTAAATTCAGATTGGGTTGTTGGCGGATGGTCTTGGGGTAAAATTGACCTTGATCAAAACAAATGTTTCTTCGGATTTATATTTAAGACCCCATGCATATTGATAATTTTTAAATTGGATCGAATAATTAATTCAGATGACGACCAGGATGGTGATATTAAAATCAGAAGTAACTGATCATTTTTGCCCGCCCCTTGTCTAGCAGATTGAAAGTGAATTTATCATGACCGCTGAACATGACCGGTTGAAAGAGTTTGCAGACAAGGAAGTTCCATGGAAAAAATGGGGGCCTTATCTCAGTGAACGCCAGTGGGGTACTGTCCGTGAGGATTACAGCGAACACGGTGACGCTTGGAATTATTTCAGCCATGATCACGCCCGTTCCCGTGTTTACCACTGGGGTGAAGATGGGCTTGGTGGTATTTCTGATGATCAACAACGCCTTTGTTTTTCGATAGCTTTATGGAACGGCAAGGATTCAATCTTAAAGGAGCGTCCTTTTGGTCTTACCAATAGCGAAGGCAATCATGGGGAAGATGTAAAAGAATATTATTTCTACATTGATAATACGCCCACCCATTCCTATATGAAGTATTTATATAAATATCCACAGTCAGCTTTTCCCTATGATGACCTTATCCAAAAAAACAAAGCACGCGGTCGTACAGATCAGGAATATGAATTATTAGATACTGGCATATTTGACCAAGATCGTTATTTTGATGTTTTTGTGGAATATGCAAAATCTTCTCCAGAAGATATTCTGATTGAAATCTCAGTTTACAATCGATCACTTGAGGCTGCTCAAGTTCATGTAAT
>CAZYAY010000103.1:0-9557 GCA_964646215.1 uncultured Candidatus Kuenenia sp.
GAACATTCATGAGAATGGGGTGGGAATCAAGGATGCCAGTATTCGAATCATGGCTTTGGCTCAATCGATGAGAAATGCAAAAACCGGCGGCATCACCATTAAAGAAACTTTGGCGCTAGGGGTAAGAATCTAATTTATCTTTTCATGGTTTCTAAGAAAACCAAAAGAATATTGTTTTTAGTCGACCTCTCATTTATGGTTTGTTAAGCTTTTTAAATGTTGGCGGGTACCAAGGTACAATTAACTTTATTAAAGGCCATCATGTCTAAATTTTCAGGATTGATACTCTTAGTTTTTGGTTTGGCTCTTTCATGCCAGTCGCTTGCAACTGCGCAGGAAAAGAAACAGGAATCAAAAGCTTATTATCCACTCAAGGCGGGTAACAAGTGGACTTACCAGATTGATTCCGATGCGGTTGCCAAGGGCAGTGCCAAGTTAAGTAACCAAATTGCAAAGATGGAAAAAATCGATGGTGTTTCCCTCTTCAGATTGGAAACAACCGCAAAGGAAAAAGTCGTTGCCTCAGAACATTTAAGCATTACTGACAAAGGTGTTTTTCGCAACAGATATAATGGTATAGAGGTATCGCCCCCCATTTGCATGCTTAAATTACCCATCAAAAAAGGTTCGACTTGGAAAACCGAATCCAAAGTTGGTGATGAAAAGCTCTCTGTTTCATGCAAATCAGATGAGGATGAAATCGAAGTGCCCGCGGGTAAATTTAAAACTGTGAAAGTGGTAATGGATGCAGAGGTGGTTGGTGCGGGCATCATCGTTAGCAACACCTACTGGTTTGCCCAAGGGGTTGGGATCGTCAAACAACATGTTAATATCAACAGCATGCAGTTTACGCTGCTGCTCGAAAAATTTGAAGAAGGCAAGTAACCCAAAAGCTTGCCCTTTCTAACCCTGCTTTTTTCGTAACGTTCTCAAACCCCTTCGAACGATGTATGCGGTCTCCTTCGTGGGAGATTCTTTACCCCAACGTTTGCAGACATCTCGAACCCAATGGGGTTTTGTTTTGCTTGCATCATTAAGCCAATTGCCCACCGAGTTTCGCACATAAATCGATTCATCGCATCGCAATGGTTCGAGCAAAGGCAATCCAAGTTCGGGATTTTCTTTTAATGCTGGAATATGATTGCACCAAACCCCCCGGGGCCTTGTTATCTCGCTTGCAAATCGCCTGACATTCGCATCCCTATGCACACACAATTCTGTTAATAATCGCAATGATTCCTCTAATTGCGTAATAATTCTTGGCCTGATCGCAAGCCATGCCGTTTCTCTTACACTCATGTTTGTATCCGCAGCCAGGGGATGGATGCACTTCAAACTTTGCTGAAGTGAAAGCCCGCTCCGCATGCCGATCATGTAACAAGCCCATGAGCGGACAATATCAGATCGATGCTGTTTAAGCTTTAGAAGGGCATGCTCAAATTGCGCCTTGGTGGGAAACCCCTGTGCCAGAACCTTCCCTAACACTTCGATTTTCTTTGGAGCGGTTTTGATTTTCAACAATCCAAAAGATTCTTCCAAGGGCTTTAGAAGGAATCCCCAGTTTTCTTCTTGAAATAGATTTCGAGCCAGGGATTCTTGATCAACTACCAGCCATTCCGCCAGATTCACGGTTTCGATAACACCAAGATCAAGCAGGGATCGAACCTCTTTGGGAACTCCCGAAGTTGTGGTTGAACCCTTTCGATTTAATACATGTGTTGGAATCTGCAATTCAAAATGATCTCTTACAATGTTTACTTGACCCTCACGGTGATACCGCTTGGCATCTCCGCACTTCGGTGAATTTTATGGGTTTGGGTGGAGAAATCCGATTCAAGGGCGGTATAGATGTCGCAGAATTTTTGCGGATTGCGATCGACCAGGGGGAACCATGTGGAATGCACCTGCACCATAAGTTTATGGCCCGGCCTGAATGTATGGCAAATATCAGGCATGGTGAAACTCACCTTGGTTGGCTTGTTGGGCTCGAAAGGTTCGGGCTTTGAAAAGCTGTTGCGAAATTTGCCACGAAAAGGCTCGCCACGAATCAACATCTGATAGTTGCCCATGCGAACGCCCGCGGGATTGGGTTCAAAATCCGGGTAATCATTCGGGAAAACATCGATCACTTTCACAACCCAATCCGCATCGGTGCCCGTGGTGCTAACCCATAAATCAACTTTTACAGGCCCGGCAAGGGTGAGGTCACTCTTTAGTTCGGGGGACTGATAAACCAGCACATCCGGCCTTCGGGAAGCATGGCGTTGGTCTGAAACCATGTATTCGTAATCCATCTTGGTGGTGATCCGCTCCATGTAAGGCACTGGCTTGGAAGGGTCTGAAATATAGGAATCAAATCCTTCAATGAGGTTGGGCTTGGAAGCGAGGGCACCTTTATCATGGAAGAATAACGGTAAGACATTGGAATCTTTCGGAGGCCAGACATCATATTTACGCCAAACATTAGTACCCGTTTCAAACACATGGGCCTCGGGTTGTTTGCGCGAGGGAATATCTTTCAAATGAAATTCGAAGAAGGGGAACTCAATATTTTCACGAAAGTATTCAGCAGTTTTGGAATTGAAACGGGCATTGCCCAGCGAATCGCCCGCACCGCGCGACCAACCACCATGATCCCAAGGCCCCATCACCAAGGTATTATCACATTCCGGGCTTTGCTTCTCGATGGAAGAATAGCATTCGAGAGCGCCAAACAGGTTTTCCGCATCGAACCAACCACCCACCGTCATTACTGCGGGCTTGATGTTTTTAAGATGAGGCCGAAGGTTCATGGATTGCCACATTTCATCGTAGGTGCCCCGCTTCATCATTTCATTCCAGAAAGAAACACCGCCTTTAAGGAACTTTTTATCAGCGTTGGCGAGTGGTCCCATATCCATAAAGAACTGGTAGCCATCAGGTGTTTCGTGGTCGTGTGAAACCCTTGCGCCTTTGCGGGTTGGCTCTGGTCGTTCCTTACCAAACCCCGACATGAAGTTGAATGCGTGTGGCAAAAACAAACAGCCATTGTGATGAAAGTCATCCCCTACGAACCAATCAATGACAGGTGCCTGGGGGCTGCAGGCTTTCAAAGAAGGATGCGAATCGATCATGCCCGCAGCAGTATTAAAGCCAGGGTAGGAAATACCAGATTGCCCGACTCTGCCGTTATGCCCTTTGACATTTTTTAAAAGCCACTCGATGGAGTCAAAAGTATCCGTGCTTTCATCAAAATCCTTGGGACCTTTTTTGGGATTATGTGGCCTGACATTTTGAAAAGTACCTTCCGACATCCAGCGCCCGCGCACATCCTGATAAACAAATATATAACCGGACTTCTGAAAGTAGGAAGAAGGCCCGAGTCTTTCGCGGTAATTATCAATCCCATAGGGTGCGACGCTGTAGGGTGTGCGATTAAGCATGATGGGATGGGTTTTCGAATCATCCTTGGGCACATAAACCGAGGTAAAGATTTTCACCCCATCGCGCATCGGGATTTGGTATTCGTACTTGGTGTAGTTCGCCTTAACATGATCACGAAGTTGTTTTGCCTCATCCGTGGATGGTGTGCTGGCCTGGCCTGCGCTGTTCAACAGCAAAAGAAACATCAAAGCATTCATTGCAAATCTTTCAACAAAGTTGGGTTCGGAATTTATGTTGCTTTATCTTCTGCTATCAAAGCAAAACATCAAGCTAAAATTTATGTTTCAAAGAGAGCTTAGGCAAAAGAATTGATTAAACCTGAACATCATCATTGCGAACACGGGGGTTGAATACCAGGCTGGTTTCATCCACTTTAATGAATGCCTGAAAGTTTTCTGGAAGCTCTAAAATACCAGACGATGTTTTCTCAACAATTATTGCAATGCCAAACCCCAAGCCCACGCTGAAGTTCACATTGGGCACCCTGCTATCCATCAGCTTGGCGAGTACAAATTTCTGATTTTTAAAATCAGGCCCTTCCGAATACTCGGGCTTGAATTCCATCAATTCCACAGGCTTCATGAGCAAAGCATTTTTAGTCGCATCAGCATTGCGATAAATCACCATCTTACAAGTGAAGTTGGGTTTGAAGTATTGGTCGAAATGTTCCTTGGAAGAGCCGCCAGCGGTAGCAGCAATCGTAAGTGTGTAATGCCCTGCCCTGAAGTTTCGAATTTCCTGCGCTAGAAACGCCTTATCCCCTTGGGCTATTTTACTCTTCCCGCCCCTTGCGGGCATGATGCCAATCACCGCTTGATTTTTCCCCTTGATCGCTTCTTTACCATCGGGTGCTTGCTGCAGAATAACCCCCATTTCAAATCCCTTGCTGGCTTCGCCCAAGGGGAAACCCTGCCAACCTTTAAGGCGCTTACCACTTCCTGAAAGCTGCAAAGGGACCAACTCAGAAGCAGCCTGCTGCGATTTTTTCCGCATATCCGCAAAGCTTGTGTTAAGTAGCAACGCATCACTGAACTCTGGAACAAATGCGATGTCGCCCGTGGGTTGGGTTCGTAACATCGTTGCTGGTTTTTCACCAAGGATCGCATCAAGGGGCTCACCATTACTGATATGAACATTTCTTCCCGTGTTGGCAATATTGGGATAGATGGCATCGTAGGGTATGCCAAGCAGATGGAAAATAGTAGCGGTAAGATCCTGGGGTTCGTGCATTCCAGTTTTCGGATATGCACCATCTTTATCGCTCGAGCCATAAACCTGAGCCGTGCGAATTCCAGCACCAGCCATTACATAACTGAATACATGGCCCCAATGATCCCTTCCCGCTGCAGCGTTGATCCGGGGGGTTCTCCCAAACTCGCCAATCGCAACCACCAAGGTTTCTGCGAGTAATCCCCGTTCAGAAAGATCTTCGATAAGTGCGGTGAATGAAACATCAAGCTGCGGGCAAAGCACATCCTGCACCCGATCAGAGTTTTGCGCGTGCGTATCCCATAAAGGATTATCAACCGCGCTATCGCCGCCCTCGCGTGGCCAGTTCACATGAACGATTCTAGTGCCAGCCTCGATCAACCTGCGCGCAAGGAGGACACTCTGCCCCCATTTACCTTTGCCATAGCGCTCGCGTGTTTTTTTAGATTCCTTGGAAATGTCAAAAGCATCCAGCGCCTTGCCTCCTCTCAACAAACCAAACGCATTCTGCACATGGCTTTCGTAATCCTTCATCACACCCTGTTTTTCAATCGTGCTGAAATGCCTCTCGACTTGGGAAAGAAGAGATTCCCTCTGGTTCAACCGTAATGGTGGCACATCCGCAGGAAGGGTAAACCCCTCCATCTTGAAATGACTACCACTCGGGTCACAAATTACTCTTTCAGGCTCCCAGCGCTTTCCCATCCAGCCTGCGGTCTGCCCCGCAGGTTGAACATTATCATTCAGGCGCATCACATCGGGAAGCCAAACCGAAGAGTAGGCAGGCAGCTTTTCACTGGGCTTCAAAAGTTTTACGATAGACCCGATATATGGCCAGTCAGTTGGGGCGATCTGCCTGGATTGCGTTCCACCGTACTTGTTCCCCGTCAACACCCAGTAACCACTCGCATCATGCAAATCACTATGGGTGCATATCGATCGAACGATTGCCAGCTTATCGCAGATGGTGGCAATGCGGGGCAACAGTTCACAAATTTGAATGCCGGGTACATTGGTATTGATGGGTTTGAACTCACCCCGGATATCAACAGGGGCATCGGGCTTGGGATCAAAGGTTTCATGCTGGGGTGGCCCACCCTGCAACCAAAGAAATATCACATTCTTCGCTTTGCCAAAAGTGTTGCCACGAAGCGGATTGCTCGACCCCCTTAATCGGGAATTCAACAACATTGGCAAACTCAGCCCCATGGCTCCAAGTCCGCCTACATGTAGCAACTCTCTACGATTCAATCTACTTTGGTTTTCGAAAATCTTAAACATGAAGGTTGAACCTCAGGCAGGTTAATACCTTAACTTTATCTTTGAGCATTTATTTAAGCAAGAAAGGAATGATCATTTCTTGCTGAAGAAATCCGGGGGTAATGAAAGAGACCAGACTTCGTTACATAGGGGAGGGATCATACCGCCTGCGATCCAGAGTTTATCCTTGAAAACAAAAGCTGAGTGCTCATGCCTTTCCTTCCAACTGGATTTGGCATCGAATCTAGCCCAGTTTTTACCATCCTTAGTCACCCATGAATCAGCCCAGTTTTTTGAGGGCTTATTCGACCACCCACCCATCACCCAAATATGATCCCTGTAAACAACCGAAGAAAACCACAGCCTTTCACTCCATGGTGCATTTTCTGTTTCCCTAACCCAATTGACACCATCGCTGGAAGACCAAACATCGTTGTATGCAAAGTATTCTGGAACATAATTCCCACCGCCAAAGACATAGATTTTATCATTGAGAACTGCAGCTTGGTGATAGGCCCTTGGTGCCCACGGAGCGTTCTTGGTTTCAAGCTTCCAATCCTTGCCATCTGCGGAAGACCAGACATCATTCTTAAGGCTGTTCTTATCACCGAAGTAGTAATTTTCAGTTCCCCCTAGAATCCAAAGCTTTCCTTTGAACTCAACAATTGCAGAAGCAAGCCTGGGTGACCATTGCGCCTTCGGAGTAATCTGCTTCCAATCAGTTCCATCGGAAGAGGCCCAGACCTGGTTGCTTGCGGAATGCCCTGGGAGTCTGCCATTATGCCAACCACCCATCATCCACATCTGGTCTTTAAAAGAGATGGACATGGGCAGATCAGTATGAAGAATCGGAAGGTCTTTATGGTTCATAGTCCAATTTTTCCCATCCGGGGAAGACCAAAGATCTCTGGGTGGTGCTTCCTTGGAGTTAAACCAACCTCCCAGGATCCAAAGCTTGTCGCGGTGTACAAACTCGCCCTGGGAATCTCGCGCCTGCCAGGATGCGCTCTTGGTTTCCATGATCCAATCGGGCCCTTGGATAGCCTTGATAGGTTGAAAAGGTTGTTTTTCCTGCGCTATTAGCAAAGAAAAAGGTAAGAAGATTACGGCAAGCAAAAGTCTTGGAAGAAAAGAAGGCATAGGGTGGGAACTCCTGTAGCAATCAAAGTTAAGCGAAAAAAGATGCTCATGCAAACAGAATTGAACCAACCCATGAATTTGAATTTTTAAAGACCATGAACCATGAAAGACTTTATTAAGAAAGTTAAAAGATCAAGCCCATCCACCGCAGTGGACGGGCTTGAAAATGATGTATGTGAAAATAATATTTCAAATCAACAAGCGAATACTTATTTCCCAGAAACCACTTTCAACAATGCGAAACTAGTACCGTTATGGGGTGAAAGCATTTGGAGTAGAATTCCTTTTTCCAACGAACCACTTTGCAAAGCTTTTCTTGCTGCTTCTGCATTTTTCACCTCCTGATTATTCACCTTGGTAATCAGGTGCCCCCGTTCCACACCGGCTTCGAAAGCAAGGCTTCCTGGTTCGACATAAGTAATCACGGCTCCATCACTTGCTTTCTTATAACCAAATTGACCGGCTCTTTCAGAATTAAGATCTGCCACTTTAATACCCAGATTTTCCAATGTGGTTCCATCAGCTTCCTGATTTTGAAGTGGATGCTGGGTTACCAAGCCAAATTCCTGTGGTTGCTCTTCAATGGTGACAGAAATGGAAATTGATTTTCCATCCCTGACGATTTCCATTTCAACTACTTTCCCAGCCAAAAGACCAGTAACAATTTGTTGTACTTGTTGGCCATCCTTGATCTTTTTGCCATGAATTGAAACCAGCACATCACCATCTTTCAAACCCGCCTTGAAAGCAGGAGTATTTTCAAAAACTTTGCTGATTAAAACACCCTGATCTTTGGGAACCCCCAGCCGACTTGCAACCTCAGGATCAAGCTTGGCGACTTGAATCCCAAGAAACCCCCGCTTGACCTTGCCTTCTTTATGTAATTGTGGCCATACTTTTTCAACCAGATCGCTGGCAATCGCCAAGCCAACACCCTGCCACCCACCGGTGCGGGTTTTAATTGCAGTGTTGACTCCGATAACATTTCCTTCCAAATCAACCAGGGGTCCGCCACTGTTGCCAGGATTGATTGCAGCATCCGTTTGGATAAATTCCTCATACATGTTCATTTGTAGGTTGCGCCCTTTACCGCTGATGATTCCAGCAGTCACCGATCCTATCAAACCAAAAGGTGCGCCTATTGCAAGCACTCGATCTCCAATCTCAATCTTGTTGCTATTTCCCATTTTAAGCGAGGGAAGATTCTTTCCATCAATGATCAAGATTGCAAGGTCTGTCTTGGGATCATTACGGATTTCCTTGGCGGTAAATTTGCGCCCATCCTGAAACTCGACGATAACCTTATCAGCACCCTTCACCACATGATTATTGGTTAAAATAATTCCGGAAGGATCAATGACAAAACCGGAGGCAAAACCAAGCATGGGCGAGAACTCATCTCCGAAATCAAATTGATCGGGGAACTGACCGAAAAATTTGCGGAAATCTTCGGGTATCTCCGGGATGGGGAAAAATCTGCGTGGAAGAATCCCCCGCTCTTTCGTAACGGCTTTACTTTTCGACTCGATACTAACCACCGCGGGCAGAACTTTTTTCACCACCTGGCTGTAAGATGTCAACTCCCGGGGAATTGCTGATACTTCCTGAGGATCCCCCTTTGCAGGCATGAAAAATATGTTGGGAATCAAGGCGGTGGTAAGTATCAAACCAACTGAAAACAAAAGATATTTCTTCATTTTAATTTCTCCAGATAAGATAAACAAACCCCACTCCGGGCTTAGATCAATTAAAAACTTCTCAAGCTGAATACCCGCTAGGGTTTCCAGTACCAACTGTATGTGTGCCCCATGAGAGACAAAACAATTGCACCAATGATCAACCACCAATCATGAGTCCATAACCCATGGACCAATCCAACTATTGCGAAAATCGCCATTACAAAATGCAATGGGTTGGCGTGTTCCAACATTCTCAATTCCAACCAGTTGGGGGTTTTTCCATGCCGATACAATTCAACTTTGTGACTTGCCCATCCCATTGAAATCTCTCCTGGTTAAGTTACAACCTGCATGGTGTCATGCGGTTCATTGGCCAAAGGGACTCGAGTTTAAAACCGGCTTGAATCAAATTCGCTTAAAACCTTTTTCAAATATTTTCATCGATGTATTTCCTAAAAGATCAGGGCATCACAACAAGCCGTGTTCAATCTGACACATAAGTAAAATCATTAAAGAACCTATGTTCCTAATACAACGGTCGGGAATGGCCAAAGATGCCAAAAAATTGATATTTATTTTGGCATAGGGTTTCTCAAGAATTCTCCGCTAAAGCGGGGAATCGAGAAAATGCTCAGGCATGGATGGGTCCCACTTTTCGCATTGAGTGGCAAATGTTAACCCGTTGGTGGCGGAAGGAGACAGAAGAAGAAAATTAACCAGGGAAAAACATAGAATCAAAACACTACCTCTCACCCACAATATTTGTTGTCGAACAAGCCTGAAGCGCAAGGGAAGAAAAAAGGGTGAATGTAAAACGAGCACTTCAAAAATCTTCGCTTACACTTC
>CAZYAY010000104.1:0-9555 GCA_964646215.1 uncultured Candidatus Kuenenia sp.
GAAAGTTTAAAGGTTGAAGATTCCGGTACATCATCCTTGGTCACTTGCTTTCTATCGAAGTCATCTTTTTTCTTTTTGTCTTTGTCGTTTTTATCTTTCTTATCTTTGTCTTTATCATCTTGTTTATTGCGATTGCGATAGGTTTCGCTCGTTTCTTTGCCATTGGCATTTTGATAAACGAAGGAATAGGTGCCATCTTTATTGATGGTGTATTTCACTGCATTAGTTTTGCCTTGGAGATCGTACTTAAGGGTGTAGGTCTTTTTCTCGTCATCACGGATGAAGTCGGTGATTTTCGCACCTCGAAGTGGTTCGCCTGATGGGCGGATGGGATTATCTCGAGGTTGGGGATCAACCCGGTCGCCTCGAATATTCACAACGCCCCTTAACCCGCCATTGATGTAGGGGAATTTTTTCGTCGAGTAATAGCGGTAGCCATCGTTTTCCATTCTGCCATTGAATTCATCAAGATCAGTGGGTTCCTTGCCTTCGGAATCGGTGTAGCCATAAATGGGGAAACCATCTAGTGCATAGGCGATGGGTTTTCCTTTGCCTGCCGACTTTTCTAGATGAACGGGTGCAATGTGATAATGGTAATCATCGCCTTTGCCACAATGCCCGCCGAAGTCATCCAATTCACCTGCGAGATAAGTATCATCCCCACGATTGTTGAGTGCGTTAAAGATGGGGACACCATTGATGGCCAAGGCGATGGCGCCACTATAAAGGGCTTTTTTACCTGAGATGGGTTTGGCAGAAAGCTTGGGGCGAAGAGTGATGCGCCAGGAGTTGGAACCTTTATAAGCTTGGGGGATTGGGACTTGCTGTTGCCAGGCTTTGATGCCGATCATCATGGGATGATCTGGAAAACCGTTTGAGCCCACATAAAGATACGTATCATCTTTTCGAAGTTCGAGGGAGCTTTGATAAGGTTCAAAGTGTTTCATTATTTCGGAAGGTGGTGAAGTATCTTTGATTTCTTCAGTGAAGCATCCCAGAAGGCAGATCATAAAGAACCCGACAACAATCGTCATGGGGTTTAATAGGTTGTTGGTTCGATAAACTTTCACCATTGCCAGGAGTAAAATAAGAGCGAACAAAGTAGCAAGGAAGATGGTTGAAGCGTTAAGTGATGGGTTGGTATTCGCATCAAAATTTGGAAGGAAGGAAAGTTCGTTAAAGTTGACGGTTTGAGCGTGGCCAGAATGTGCAAGAACCTGGGTGGTTGAAATAGTGAAGAGCAAAGAAGAGGAAATAAAGGCTAGATGGAGTTTCATTCCAAAGTTTTCCTTATCCGGTCAATTGGTGAGGGGCTTAATGTAATCAATAAGTATAACCCTTGAAGATTAAGATATGATTAAGTTTTTTGTCAAATCATGAATGATTATTCATACTGTCGCTTTTGAAAAGCTTCTAATTCAGGTGCAAAAACCTTATTGGGCTACATTCAAGAAGATGCTACCATAAGAATCTAATTTTTAATGCCCTTGGGAGTTTGAATCATGAGCCGAATTTTCGCAGTATTTGCAAGTTTCTTTTTGTTTTCTTTTATCGCCTATGCAGGCAATGTTGAAACCTTTGCAGGCACTGGTGTTAAAGGCTTTTCAGGCGATGGCGGGCCGGCTTCATGCGCTCAGCTTAACAATCCTTTTCATATCGCCCGCGGCCCGGATGGTGCCCTTTATATTTGCGATGTGGATAACCACAGGGTTCGTAAGGTTGCCAAGGATGGGATTATCACCACGGTTGCAGGAAGCGCCAAGAAGGGCTATGCAGGTGATGGTGGGCTTGCAACTTCAGCATCTCTCAACCAGCCTTATGAAATCGCTTGGGATAAGGCAGGTAATCTCTTCTTTGTAGAAATCGGCAATCATGTGGTTAGAAAAGTTGATACCAAAACGGGAATCATCAGCACTGTTGCGGGTACGGGAAAAGCGGGCTTCGCTGGCGATGGTGGCCCTGCCATCAAGGGGCAACTTAGTGCGCCACATAGCTTGGCTATCGATGCTTCTGATGATATTTTTGTATGCGACATCATTAATCATCGGCTTCGTAAGGTTGATATGAAGAGTGGAATAATAAGTACCTATGCAGGCAATGGCGAAAAAAAGACATCCCCTGATGGTTCGAAAATTGAAGGATCTTCCCTTAATGGGCCAAGGGCGCTTAGCATTGCACCCGATGGCGTTTTCTGGCTTGCATTGCGTGAAGGTAATGCCGTGCTGAAGCTAAACCCCAAATCAGGCATCGTCAATCATATTGCAGGCACGGGGAAATCCGGTTTCACAGGAAATGGAGGGCCAGCCAAGCTAGCAACCCTCTCCGGCCCCAAGGGTGTCAGCCTTGATACCTTGGGGAATGTTTATCTTGCAGATACGGAGTCGCATTCCATCAGGATGATCGATATGAAAAAAGGAACTTTGGAGCTATTGGTGGGCGATGGTAAAAAAGCAGATGGCCCTGATGGTGACCCGCTTAAATGCAGGCTTGCCAGACCACATGGTGTTTTTGTTGATACGGATGGTTCGGTATTCATAGGCGATAGCGAGAACCACCGGGTTAGGGTGTTACGAAAGTAAGGTTTTAAAAGGTATGATGGTTGTCATAAAAGTGTACTTGAATACGATTTGTGGTACTATTTAATGGCATTGGTTGTTATAAATCCCGCCAGGTTGGAGCTTTGTTCATGCAATTCGTTCTTCCTCTTTTAATAAGCACATTGGGCGTCGGATATGCTGCTGACACGCCTGTTGATTTCAATAGGGATATCAGGCCCATACTTTCGGAGAATTGTTTTTATTGCCATGGGCAGGATGCCAACAAACGCAAGGCGGATCTACGATTAGATCAACAAGAATCAGCGTTCAAATCGGGTGCCATAGTTCCCAAGGACGGAGCCCAGAGCGAATTGATAAAAAGGATTCACTCCGATAAGGCAAATGAGTTGATGCCTCCTGCAAAATCAAACAGGAAGTTAAGCTTAGAGCAAAAGAAACTGCTCGAGCGATGGATCAATCAAGGTGGGCAGTACAGTTCGCATTGGGCTTTTGTTGCACCGGTTCGCCCCGCTGTGCCAACAGTGAAGAATAAAAGCTGGGTGCGTAACCCCATTGATGCATTCGTACTTGCAAAGCTCGAATCTGTCGGCCTCATACCTTCGCCTGAAGCGGATAAAATCACCCTGATCAAAAGGCTTTCAATCGATCTTACTGGTTTACCTCCCACTCCCAAAGAGGTTGATGACTTCGTCGCTGATAAAAGTGAGAAGGCCTACGAAGCCCTGGTGGATCGTTTGCTATCAAGTAAGCATTATGGCGAGCGCATGGCTTTGGGTTGGCTTGATGCTGCCCGCTATGCAGATAGTAATGGCTTCCAGCAAGATGGCGACACCTGGCAATGGATATGGCGTGATTGGGTGGTTAGGGCATTCAACGATGATCTGCCTTTTGATCAATTCACCATCTGGCAGCTTGCGGGTGATCTTCTTCCTGATGCGACCCAGGATCAAAAAATTGCCACGGGGTTCAACAGAAACCATCTTCTTAATGGTGAGGGCGGGGCAATTGCTGAAGAGCAACGCAATGTGATCTTGTTTGATCGCATGGATACCACCTCGACCACCTGGCTTGGGTTGACCATGGCTTGTGCGCAATGCCATGATCATAAGTATGACCCCATCACGCAGAAGGATTATTACAGTTTGATGGATGCGTTTAATCGGCTGCCTGAAAGTGGCACGCCCCAGTTCTTTTCCTCCCGCATCAGGGTGGCTGCACCTTTTCTCGAGCTTCCCACGGAAGAGAATAAAGCACAAATCGCAGGATTAGAAGCGATGATCAAGGCTGCAGAAGGCGATGCAAAAAAAGTGGTCGATGCTGCTTACGAAAAATGGAATAAGGAAGTGGCTGGGGATGCTAAAAAGGCGATGGAAAAGGGACTTCCTGAAGGTGTTATTAAGGTTTTGAAAAAGAGTGAAGCTGATCGCAGTGATGCGGAAAAGAAAGCTCTTACCACGGACTTAAGAAAATACTTTGATGAAAAGGTTAAGGCTGGCCTTACTGGTAAAGAACCCGCTATCACCAAGTTGGAATCTGTCAAAAAGCAATTGAACGACTACAAGGGCGATAAGTTGCCCAGAGCGATGGTGATGAGCGATGCCAAGCCCCGCGAAACCAAAATCCTTGACCGGGGCGAGTATCTTAATCCCAAGGAAAAAGTTTCGTTCAACACTCCAGAGTTTCTGCCCAAGCTTCCTAAAGATGCACCTTTAAACCGGTTGGGGCTGGCTCAATGGCTTGTTTCAAAAGAGAACCCCTTGACCTCACGGGTTCAGGTAAACCGCATCTGGCAACACTTCTTCGCAACAGGCTTGGTCAAGACCTCTGAAGATTTCGGGGTGCAAAGCGAGTTCCCCATCCATGGCCAGTTGTTGGATTGGCTCGCTGTTGAATTCCGTGATAATGGCTGGCGCACCAAGGCGATGCAAAAAATGATTCTCACCAGTGCCACCTATAGGCAGGCCAGCAAGAGCACTCCCGAGCATCGCGCCCTTGACCCTGAAAACAAGCTTTATTCCAGGTCGGGTAGGTTTCGCTTGCCCTCGCCATTGCTTCGGGATTGGGCGCTTGCAAGTTCTGGTTTGATCGATCTCAAAGTTGGTGGCGCACCTGTCTACCCATACCAACCCGATGGCGTATGGGAGGCACTTGCAATCACCAAGGAGCGCGACTTCACCTATCCCGCTTCATCAGGGAAAGATCTTTACCGTCGAAGTTTATACACCTTCTGGCGTAGAACCGTTGGCCCTGCGAATATGTTCGATGCTTCAAACCGCCAAACTTGCAGGGTCAGGCAATCCACCACCAGCACACCATTGCACGCCCTGACCATGTTGAATGATCCAACATGGGTTGAAGCTGCGCGGGTGTTGGCTCAAGAAAGCATGAAGGCGAACAAGGATGTCGATGCCAGGCTTGCTGATGCATTTCGTAGGGTGATTTGCAGGGCGCCAACAATGGATGAAAGTAAAATTCTCAGAAGGGCGTTCGAAAAGCAGGAAGCAATTTACAAGGCCGACCCGATGGGGGCCAAAGCGTTTTTAAGCATGGGTAGCAGCAAAAGAGATGAGTCATTAGACCTTTCATCCCATGCGGGGTTAAGTGCTGTTTGCCTGGCGATTATGAATCTTGATGAAGCAATGACAAGGGAATAATCCAACTATGAATCACCATCAATTTCTTAAAGATAACCTATTAAGCCGCAGGGAAGCTCTTGCTTCTATGGGAAGCGGATTAGGAACCGCAGCACTTGCAACATTGATGGGCAACAATATTGCGCATGGTGTGGAAACAAAACGAGGCACGGGTGGCCTTGCTGATCTGCCACATTTTGCACCAAAGGCAAAGCGTGTGGTTGTTCTTTGGCAGGGTGGCGGCCCTTCCCATGTCGATTTGTTTGATGAAAAACCCATGATGAAAACCATGCTGGGCAAAGACATCCCCGACACCATCCGGGGGGGCACCAGACTTTCGACCATGTCCAGCGGCTATGGTAAGTGGCCCTGCCTTCCCGCAATAAAGCCTTTTAAAAAGTATGGCAATTCTGGAATTTCTCTTAGCGAGATGCTTCCTAATATCGGCCAGATTGCTGATGATATCTGCGTAGTCCGCAGCATGAATACCGAAGCGGTAAATCATGCGCCTGGTGTTACTTTTTTCATGACTGGTGCCCAAACGCCTGGTCGGCCAAGCTTGGGGTCGTGGCTCTCTTACGGCTTGGGTAGTGAAACAGATAACCTGCCTACTTTTGTGGTGATGACATCTTCTGACAAGGGTCGAACTTGCGGCCAGCTTTTCTTTGATTATTACTGGGGCAATGGCTTTTTACCCAGCAGATTGCAAGGCGTTCGCTTCCGCAATACCGGCGATCTCGTTCCCTATCTTGCAAACCCTGCGGGCGTCAGCCCCACTGCAAGGCGCGCGTTGCTTGATGAAATCTCTGAACTCAATGCCAGGCATTTGAGTGATGTTGGCGATCCTGAAATCGATACCCGCATCGCACAATACGAAATGGCTTTCAAAATGCAGACCAGTGTTCCAGATCTTGTGGATTTCACCAAGGAATCAAAATCTACCATCGAACGCTATGGCCCCGATGCCCTTAACAAAGGCACATTCGCCAATAATTGTCTCGTTGCACGAAAGCTGCTTGAACGAGGCGTGCGCTTTGTGCAATTGATGCATTCGGGTTGGGATCAGCATGGCAACCTTTTCACCCAGCTTGAAAACCAATGTAAAGATACCGAAGGGCCTTCTGCCGCACTTGTCAAAGATTTGAAAGAACGCGGGATGCTTGATGATACCTTGGTGATCTGGGGTGGAGAGTTTGGCCGTACTCCTTTTGGCCAGGGCGATCCTGCTAATCCCAAGGGTCGTGATCACTTTGGCAAATCTTTTAGCTGGTGGATGGCGGGAGGTGGGATCAAACCAGGAAGCGTTTATGGTGCCACGGATGACTTCGGCTGGAATATCATCAAAGATCCCGTTCATGTTCATGATATGCAGGCGACCATCCTTCATCTTTGTGGTATTGATCATACCAAGCTGACATTCCGCTATCAGGGTAGGCAATACAGGCTTACCGATGTGCATGGAAACATTGTAAAGGGAATAATTGCCTAAACATTCCCGGGAAAGATTCATCATGAAAACGATTTCATTAGCGTCACTTGGTTTCATGATTGTGGTTTTTCAAGTTTTCATTTCGATTGCTGGCGCCCAGTCCAATAACACCCCATTGATTGGATACACCGAGCTTAAGACGAACCTTGATGGGGGCAGGCATATGAATGTGCGCACCATGCGTGCATCGTTGGTGAAGTCTGATGGCACATTCCCAGGCAAGATTGCGGATCAACTGGTTACCGATCCCGACTCATGGACACAGTTTGCAGGGTGGTCCCCCGATGGCAGGCAGGCAATCATAGTCAGGGGTTGGGAAGATTACGAAAACGCAAGATGGGAAGAAAAAAACAAGACTTTCCGATATACCAAGAAGGGATATCTCGTTGACTCTTTCCTGGTGGATTTAGAAACGAAGAGACCCACGAATGTTACGGGAATTGACCGGGTCAGTTTTTATAACACGGGGTTGTTTTTTTGGAAGAATGATCCGGGCAAACTTGGTTTTACTGCCATCATCGATGGTAATTCCCACCCTTTCCGCATGACCCTTGATGGCAAAAACAAGACCGACCTTACCAAGGATTCCAAGGAGTTCTCTTATGGGTTCTCCAGTTCTCCTGATGGTAAACGCATTGCCTACCATAAAAATTATCAAATTCACGTGGCTGATGCAGATGGCAAAAATGCAAAGAGGATTGAAACTCAAAACCCTTTTAACTTTGCTCCCGCCTGGTCACCCGATGGTTCGTACTTGTTATTTGTTTCAGGCGAACATTATAACTGCCATCCCTGCCTTGTTAAATCTGATGGCACAGGATTTAAGAAACTAGCCGACCGTGCAGGGTATCGGGGCGTTGTTGATTTTCTTGATGTCCCTGATTTTCATGGTGGCAGCAGTGATGTGCCTTGCTGGGCGAAGGATGGTAAATCCATCTTTTACACTGCGATTGCTGATAACAAGGTCGAGCTTTTTCAAATCACCCTTGATGGAACCATTACGCAATTAACCAAATCGAAACCAATGACTTTGCATTACCATCCCCAGCCTTCTTCAGACGGAAAGTATCTTGTTTATGGCTCCAAATGCGAAGGTGTCAGGCAGTTGTTCGTCATGAATCTTGAGGATAAAACTGAAAAGCAGATCACGAACTTAAAGGCTGGAAACGCAGCCATGTGGCCTCACTGGCAACCAACCAAGTGAATCAAACACTTGTGATAAAGCCATTCCGAACGGAGTTGTAGGGTGATGGTAATAAAAACAAACCGGGGTTTAAGAATTACAACTTTGGTTGTGATACTTGTTGCCAGTATGCCTGGGTTTTTAAGGGCAGCACCTTTGCAAGATGCCAGCAAGGTTTCTGATGATGCAACGATAAAAAAAATCACGATGTTGTTCAAGGCTCATTGCAATAGATGCCATGGTGAGAAAAAGCCGGGGGGCATGGTCAGGCTTGATAATCTTCCTTTTGACTTGAGCGCTCATTCTGATATTTGGTTTAGTGTCCGCGAACAAATTGATCAAGAGCTCATGCCTCCTGATAACCCCCAAAGATTCCCCAAGGCAGATGCCAAAATAATCGTTCAATGGATCGATAAACAGTTTGAAACCTTTGCTCCTAAATTACCAAACAAAGGTAATCTCATCCCCCATGAATTACTTTTTGGCAAAGAGTTGCCCAAGGGAAATGTAAAAGGAATTGGGACTCAGGATACTTTTAATGGGAAAAAGCCTGCGCCCATCGATCTGGCCTTGGCACTTAGCTCTGCCTTGGGCAATAAAAAAGACGATCTGATTTTTCAAGCTGCACAAAAGGGCGAGCTTTCAACCAGAGAGCAGGTTCAGCTTCAGGTTCGAAGAATGCTGGATGACCCA
Organism: uncultured Candidatus Kuenenia sp.; assembly: GCA_964646215.1. Taxonomy (GTDB): domain Bacteria; phylum Planctomycetota; class Planctomycetia; order Gemmatales; family Gemmataceae; genus UBA969. The sequence continues at coordinate 8,557 of CAZYAY010000104.1, forward strand.
AATGTTGAGAACCCGCGCCTACTCAATTTCTTTCGTGAATACTTTGGATATGCGAATGCCACCAAAATAGTCAAAGATAAACCCGTGGATTTCATTCATGAACCACACACCCTTGTTGAAGACACAGATAGGTTGGTGTTGCATGTTTTAAAAGCAGATAAAGATGTACTGCGCGAAATGCTAACTACCAGGGTTTCATTTGTAAACACCGCGAAAAATATGAATATGCAAACTCGTATGGAAGGCTTGGTCAGGGCGGTGATTCCCAAGCCGCCTGATAAAAATAACAAAGTTCAAGCAGGGTTGGAATCTGTTTATGGTGTTGCAGAATGGCCCTCCACACAACCAACATTGCTTCCCGAAGGAACTAGGATCGGAGTATTGATGCAACCCAGTTGGCTGGTTGCGTTCAGCAAGAATTTTGATAACGACCCGGTGCGGAGGGGTCTCTGGGTGCGCGAACGATTGCTTGGGGGAACAGTGCCTGGTATGCCCATGGGAATGGTTGCCAAGGTTTCTGATGAGAAGCATCTGCCTCTTCGTGATCGTTTAAAAGCAACTCGTGAGGGGCAGTGCTTAAGCTGCCATCGATTCATGGACGACCTTGGGCTTCCCTTTGAAAACTTCGATCACTTTGGAAGATTTCGCACCAAAGAAACAGTGCTCGATCTTGAAGCCACCGCTAAAAATGTTGATAAGAATGGAAAACCTCCCGGCACAATCAATCATGAGGTTGAATTGAATACCAAGGGATTGATAACCTACAGTGGCGATGCGATTCTTAACGGCCCGGTTAACAACCCAAGGGAAATGATCCAGAGGCTTGCAAAATCTGATCGTGTCAGGCAGGTTTTTATCAGACATACTTTCAGGTATTTTCTTGGTAGGAATGAAACACTTGCTGATGCCAAAACACTTCAACATCTAGACAAGGTTTATGTGGATAGCCACGGTAGTTTTAAAGCGCTGGTTGTTGCGTTGTTGTCTTCCGATTCTTTT
>CAZYAY010000105.1:0-9502 GCA_964646215.1 uncultured Candidatus Kuenenia sp.
ATTGGAAATATGAAGATACAATGAAGTATCAGAGAATAAATCATTAAGGATCGGTGACCTATGCCAGCTATAATTTCGATTGTTAAATCAATCTGTATATTTTTGAGTGCTGCTGCCGCCGTTTTATCCGCTTCCCAAATGGATTACTCCAATAAAGCCCTCTCCAAGACAAACCCTGATCTACCCAAACTCCCAGCACTAACGCTCAAGATAGCTCAGGTCCGTTTTTCTCCCGATTCCAATAGTATTGCGATTCTTGCAGGGGACAGGATGTTAAGTAATTGGCCTGCAGCCGGTGGCAATCCCATCGCCCATACTTTGATTGCTTCCCTGCCACTTACCTGCTTGGAATGGGATACCACAGGCAACCATCTTTATGTAGGAACCAGCAAAGCCCAAGTTCTTCAATGTGATCCCAAAACACTTGAGATCAATTCCAAGATTCGTTCCGAGTTCGATATCATCAATCAGCTAAATAGTATCGGGCAATCAGAATCACTCTTAAGTTTTGGAAATATCGTCAACTCACAAGGTAAACTTTCCCAAAGTACACTTAAACTTTGGCACAACGACATTCACCACAATATTGAAAACATTCCAGACTTACATTACATATGCGCGGGTAGGCAGGAAGAGACCGGCATCTTCGCTTTTGGTGCATCCACCGGCGAAATTGTCCTTGCTGATTTATTCTCGAACTCAGATCCCGTTATTTTGGTGAAAATGGATTCCGCGGTTGAATGCCTTAAATGGTCGGGCAGAAATCTGGTCGCCACCTCCGAAGGAACACTTCACCTGATTGATTCTTCGAAAAGAGAATGTTTGAAGTCGATTCAGATTTCAACCAAGCCCATCAGGCATATTGAAATATCGAAAGACGAAAAAACCATGTTTATCGCTGCTGGAAGTGAATCCGTACAAGTTCGAAATGCAGTTTCGGGAGAACTGATTTGCAAACTTGCATCCGTTAACGAGATGGTAAGTACAATCACCTTAAGCCCGGATGGAAAAACCCTGGCAGTTGGAACTTGCCAGGGCAATGTTACGCTTTGGAATACCAGCGACTATCAAATCAAGACGATCATCCCCGCGGGTATCAACTAAACGCCTTGCTTTTAAAACAGTTCATCAATTTTTGAACCTTCGGGCAATACCACATGCGGCCTGCCGCTGTGATCAAGGTAAGCGGCTTTAGTATCTATTCCAAGATGATTATAAATAGTTGCAAGTACATCGTGAGGCAGCTTGCGATTATCCTTGGGCACTGCACCCTTGGCATCAGAAGAACCAATGACTCTGCCACCCTTAACCCCACCGCCTGCAAATGCAGCCGACATGACATAGGGCCAGTGATCACGGCCCGCATCTTTATTAACTACGGGTGTTCTGCCGAATTCGCCCCAGGCAACTACGAGTGTATTTTCAAGTAATCCTCTGGATTCCATGTCTTCGATGAAAGCGGAATAAGCCATATCCCATCGGGGCAGGAACCCTCGTTTTTGCGAATCAAAACCTTGCTTGTGAAAATCCCACCATCGAAGATCAACCGTGACCAACCTGACACCAGCCTCGACCAATCTACGGGAAAGCAGCATGCGCTGGGCCCAATTGGGTGCGCCACATCGTTGCGGATCGCCCGGATCAAAGGCGGGCATAAAGCCATATCGGTCGCGTAAAGATTGTGGCTCGCTATCCAGATCAAAAGCAGCCCGAGCCTTTCCACTCGAAAGAATGCCCAATGCCTGATTCTGGTAATCTCCCAGATTCTTCATGGATTCAGCCAAATCAGGATTGTTTAAAGTATCTAAAAGGGCCTTTCTTTCACCCAATCTGCCCGAATCCACCCCATCTGCAAAAGTAAAGTTTGGGATTTTAAAAGGGCCGGTTGCTGCGGGATCCGCCATTGTTTCAAAAGCCGCGTACGATTTTCCCAACCAGGCCGAACCCGTTCCAGGAACATTCTTTGGGATCATGACATATGCAGGCATTGCAGTATTAAGGTGCTGCAACTGCTTTGCGGCATGCGAACCGCAGCTGGGCATAACATTGGTATCGGGGCTGGGGCCACTGGGGTAACCCGTAAAACAAATCTGATCGCCATCGGAGTGCCCGACATTCCCATCGATCGAACGATGAGCCAGGCTGCGAATAATTGACCACTTATGCATGATCTTTGCGGTTTTAGGAAGTAATTCGGAAACTTGAATTCCGGGCACACTGGTTGAAATAGGCTTGAATTCACCACGAATTTCTACAGGTGCATCAGGCTTGGGATCCCACATATCATGCTGACTGGGGCCACCACGCATCCACAAAATTATAACTGATTTTTCTCGGTTGACCGGCTTTCCCAAAGCAGAGGCCACCGCTTCCTGCCTTAGCAATTGCGGAAGAGCCAATCCACACATCCCAAGCGAACCCGATTTGATAAAACCTCTGCGGGTTAAGCCCAGATGGTTAAATTCATCACATGCTCTTTTGTTATGGCTAGCCATGCGTAGCTCCAGAATTTTGGATCAGGAATGATCTTTGGGTAGGCAACTTATCTTACTTTAACCTTAACTTCCCAACTTTACCACATTTATCGACACAATTCCCACAGAATATGCATCCAATTCCGCCTTTATTAACGGTATGATAATAAGGGTGGGATTTTGAGACTCAAAAACCGGGTAAATTCATGGAACAGTTTGGCTATCTCCCTATCGGATTGATCGTTTCCTACCTTATTGGAGCAATTCCTTTCGGCCTTTTTTTGGCGCGAATCAAAGGGGTCGACATACTCAATCAAGGAAGTGGCAATATCGGCGCCACCAATGTTGGCAGGGTACTCGGGGCTAGATACGGCCTTGCAGTCTTCATTCTTGATGCTTTGAAAGGGGCAATTCCCGCCAAGGCTGGCATGCTTTATCTCGATGCACCATTTGGGCCGGAAGTCGCAGGCATCCTTATGGGGGCATCTGCAATCTTCGGGCATCTTTTTCCTGTTTACCTAAAATTCAAAGGTGGCAAAGGCATAGCCACCAGTGCAGGCGCCATGGGAATGCTTGTACCAATTCCATTAGCATTGGCCCTTCTTATCTGGGCTGCTTTTGTTTCTTCCTGGGGTTTTGTTTCGCTAGGTTCGCTAGCTTCCACCATCGCCCTTTGTTCAGCACAAGCCTTCATCGCATTAAAATCGGGCACCCAGGGCAACATGTATCTCCTGGCTTTCACTTTTCTTGCAACGATCCTTGTATGGATAAAACACATCCCTAATATCCAAAGACTGTGGGCGGGGGCAGAAAACCGTGTCAAAGATTCCGTCCTCTGGCGTAGCATCGCGAACATCTTGTTGCAACTCTCACTAGGCATCTGGCTTGGCACCGTGGTTTTCTTCACCGGAGTCATCGGGCCTGGTGTGTTCACTTGGTTTGAGAAATTATGTGTCACTGAAAGCCCACCCTACTGGCTCCCCACCCCCGAGGCATTTAAAACGATCACCCCTGCGGGATTCCCCAACCCATTATTAAAAGAACAAGCCAGCAGGCTTGCAGGAGTGGTGGTATCACCGGCTTTTCCCATTTATTTTTCCATCCAAGTGATTTGTGGCATCTCCGCCATGATAATTCTGGCGGGCAACCGCAGAAGAAATCCTTCAGGCACCATGGGCCGGGCGATGCTGGTTTGCATTGGAATGGGATTACTTTTAGCGCTTGCGGGCTGGGCATGGGAGCCAAAGGTTGAAAAAGACCGGATCGAACGCGCCCGCCTTACCGATCAAGTTCTATTACAAAAAGAATATAACAATGACCTCGCGAAAAGCGCTCTGAAAGCACGCAAGGACTTCACCAACAGTCATCTTGTCAGCCTGGGCCTTAATATGGCAAGCGCGCTGGGAATGGTGCTGGGAATAATCTTTTTTGCAATCACAAGTGCAAAAAGTAATGTAGAACCGGCGCAAGCTCCATTAGAAAACTAATTCTTTATGCCGGTTAGTTTTTGATGGCATTTTTAATTAACCGTTCACTTGGCAACCTATTTTAACCTGCGCCTTTTTTACTTCGCTAGACGAAAACCGATATGGTCACTTTGCTCGTCAGGGGTAGCCCTTAGGTCTCGATCCGCAGAGCGAGAATCTCTTGCATCAAAGCTGAATGATCCACCACGCACCACTCTAATCATTCCACCATTTGGCCCGACTGGATCTGTCACCGCAACCACAGGATAAACAGCCCGCCAATCTTGACACCATTCAAAAACATTGCCGTGCATATCATACAATCCAAAAGCATTCGGCTTATAACTTCCTACCGCACTTGGTTTACCAATTTTAGAATCAGAATAGTTAGCATCCTTAGGGGTAATAGTCTCCCCAAAGGAGAAAGCTGTTTTGGTACCTGCCCTAGCAGCATATTCCCACTCTGCTTCTGTAGGTAATCGATACCCACCCTTGGTGTTCGCATTCAGTTTCTTGATAAACTCTTGACAATCATTCCAAGTTACATCCGTTACGGGCAACTTGGCCCCCTTATTAGTACTTGGGTTGTTTCCCATCAACGCTTCCCATTGCTCCTGAGTGACCTCATACTTACCTAGGTAAAATGATTTTGACAAATTGACATCGTGAAGTGTTTCATTGTTACTGCGACCTTTTTCATCCTCAGGAGACCCCATCGTAAATTTACCTGAAGGAATCAAAACTAACTCTAGATTCAAATTCTTGCCTAAGTTGACCAAGCTTATTTTAGGTTCTGAGCTTTGGGTTAATTCTAAAATCGATAACAAAAGAATCGCTGCAACGCATTCATTTCTCATAAGCTTCATACCTTGCCCCACCTGATTTAGTTTCATGGAACGATTTAGTTTTCTTTACTTTAAATTAGATTAACGCAAATCAGTGGCTGGTTACAACAAAATGAAATTTTAAACTTTTAATTACGGTACATATTTTTAATAAGAATTGAAACTCGATTATAAAATTCGCTAGTTGAATATTTAATTAAACCAATCAAAGTTCATGGGTGCTTTGATTGGAACGCTTGCAGAGAAATAAGGCGGAAAAATGGGGATTAAAAATACAGCCCACCCGCCTCCGTCGGTGGATTTTGTAAGAAAAGCGGGAAGAAAAAGTAAAACACTCGGACTTTCAGAGTAAAAGGCCCTTTTCCTGAAGGGAAGAGGGTTGGGAGTTGAGGGAGATAAAAGACCAACAAAAAATAACAAACAATTAAACGACATTAATAGTAAATTGTTTAGTTTGGTATAAGGCTTTCAATAAAAGTTAGGCAAGCATTGGAAGCCCAATCTTTAGCACCTGTAGAACGCGCCAAGGTACGGCCACCACTCCCAATCACCCAGAATGCAGGCAGGGTTTGCACCTCGTAACGGGCTAGGCCAATACCAGAAGTTTCAACAGCGATTTTAATTCCAGGCGCATATTTCGATGCAATTTGTTGCGCAACTTTTGCATCCTCTTCATCCGTGCAAACATGCAGCACAACAAAAGATTTCCCCTGGAATGATTTCTCAAGTTCCAACAGGGATTGCATTTCCTTTAAGCAATGCGGGCACTGCACCCCCCAGAAATGAAGCATCACTGTTTTATCTTTATAATCTGAAAGCTTTGATTTATTCCCCTGCTCATCTTCCAATTGCAATAAGGGTGCGGGGTTGCCTTGAAGCAGAACAAACCCAGTTTCCATTGCAAACTTCTCCGCCCCCGATAAAACTTTTTCAGTCGGAGATGCCTCTTGATAAGCCAACTTCAAAACATGTTTCGCCAAGGAATCGAGGTCAGATTCTGACAAGACATTTTTAATCCCGGGCATTACGGTACCGGGGATTCCTTCCACGATTACCTTCTTAATCGAGGGCAAATCGACAAGGGTTTTCCAGGGACGTAAAGAAAAATCCCTGGGCGCACTTTTTAAATTCTGCGCTGAAACTCCATCTCCCCTTCCTTCAGAACCATGGCAGGATGCACACATTCCCTGATAAAGAAAAGGCCCTCGTGTATCTGATTGCGCACTTGTTGTAATTCCAGATGTGCTTCTTTTTTTGCCAATCAACAGGCCACCAACAACAGCAATTGCAAACAACCCAGCAAAGGTTGCCATAAAAATCCAATTCCCCCCCGCAGGAGTCTGGTTCATGGTTTTGATTCTTTCGCCACGATTGCCCCGATTCTCACCTTCTTGAATTTGATCGCTTTTCCTGCTTCAGAAAGCTCATTCCAAGCAATCAGCAAATCACCATCCTGGGCAACTGCGATTGCAGGCCGAGTCTGAAACACCGCTGCTTTTTCATCTACAGCCTTCACTGAACCAAACTTCTTTCCATCTTTTTGAAATGTTCCAACCATGATGTTTCTGCCAATACCCGCACTAAATTCCTGGGTACCATGTTTGTGCTCTAAACCCGCATCAACCACCGGGGTTGCATCCTTGCTTTCCTCCCAAACAACATGAACATCGCCCTTATAATCCAGCGCCAGCCTGGCATTTCCCTGACTACCCTGAGTCATGGGATGCAGTTCAGATGTTGTGAATTTCATTTCATTACAGTTTGCAAATGCATGGTAGCAACGCTGCGACCCGGATCGGGCATCCATCCAGGTGATGTGCAGGGTCTCCCCCGCCAACACCATTGAGGCACCGTCATGAGGGCAGCCATCGAATTTCCAAGTGGGAGAAATAATAGAGATGGCAGGTTCAAAAGAGGCTGCACCGGGCTTTTTACGACTAATGTAAAAATCGCGGTACCCATCCTGGATGTTTCTAAAGGCAATATAAACAGTGCCATCGGGGCCAATCATGCTGGAAGTGGGGCAGCAAGGGCACACCCCTTTTTCCGGATCACCCGCAGCAACTGTTTCTTCCGGTGTGAATTCAAGTGCGGAAGGGCATTTTACAGAGGCAAATGTTTTTTGCTTCTTATCCCGATTGTCGAGCCACGACGAAACCATGGTTCCATCCTGCCCGACTGATAAAGAAGTGAAAGTAGCCCGGGCATTTTCACCATGGTGAACCGGAGTTGGATTACCGAAGTTTTCACCGCCATCCTTGGAGGAGGATACCACCATGCGAACACCCTTTAGGTCGGGCAGGGCTTCAGTCCAAGCCAGGAAAACTTCTTCCTTGCCTGCTATCACATGTGGCGTCATGCGCACATCACGGGAAATGGTTTTACCCTTCATCTGGGAGACAGACCTGAATATTCCAGACTTGATGACCTCTTTAATTGCGCTGAAGGATTCACCTTGATTATCTGACGTTGCAAGCAAAAGTTTCTTTTCCGAATCACTGGTCTGGGAAGCCCAAGCAAGGTAGATGCGGCCTTTGCCATCCACGGTAAGGCTGGGACGTTCCTGGGTATCCTTGACATCATATTGCTCTAAGGGAAAGCTTTTATATCCCCCCTTCAATTCTTGTTGATTGCAGCAAGAGGAGGGAATAAAAGTCGGGCCATCAAAATCTGTTGCGAGGTACAACCCCAAAGACCCTCCTAGGAATACGGGAACCCCTAAAAACAACAGCTTTATCCAGGAAACATTGGTCATCATTAATACCTCTTTAATCATCCTAATTGTTTTATATCAAGGCAGATTGCCGGCTTCGCCCCCATCGCGTGTTGCAGCCGCTTTCCATATCGCAGCATCAATCTGATTGGTTACAAAGCGTACCGAACCATCCACCATAGCACAATTGGCACCACCTGTGTGATTACTTCGCGCAGCAAACCACCCCCGGCCATGGGCTCCGCAATCCAAGGCTGTATCATTTGGCCTAAGCATGGTATTGAAAACCGAATTCCAATCTCGACCACCCCAAAACCAGGTGCTGCCACGCATCACGCCCCAGGCACGCGTGCCTGTATCGCATTCCGTGGGCCTTGTTAAAACCAATGCGCCCTTGATCCAACCCCCAGGTGTCGCAGAATTCGAGGTAAAGGTACCAGTATTGAGGGCAACATAATATTTACCAGTGTTATCAGGCGGAGCAGCACTTGAAGTCGGGGCGGCACCGCCAGGCCCCAACAGGCATTCCGATGCAAGCAAGGTGTTGGAAGAACCATCTAAAATACCACTATATTTGACATTTGAACCGTACCAGAACATGCCATCGGTTGGAAACTGAGCATCGTAATTAACCTTGGTTGCAGAGGCGGTACCAGATCCCATGTTAAAAACATAGTTGGCTCCCGCGGTGGTAAAAGCGTTAGGCGTGCGGGTTGTCTTTGACTGGGAAAAAAAAGGATTCCCACCATCAGAAGAACATAAGAACATTTTTATCTGCGAACTGGCAGCGGGGTCATGAACCGGATTGATATCACCGCTCCAACCGCTAAGAGTGGCAGGCTTCGAGTAATCAATCAATTTCTGCAAAGCGCCCTGTTCAATGTAGGGCAATAAATTCGCGAGTACACCAAAGGCATAATGTGCGGTGGTCATACCAGCGGGCAGGGGGTTGGGCGCGCCATCTGATAAACCAGGAAAATAGCCCCTGCTGGATTCGTGGTTTGCCATTCCGAGGGATATCTGCTTAAGGTTGTTGGAGCAACTCATTTTCGAAGAGGCTTCCCGCACTTTTTGCACCGCAGGCAATAAAAGCCCAATCAAGATTGCAATAATTGCGATTACAACCAAAAGCTCTATCAGGGTAAAGGCTTTCCTATTTATGGAAGGCAGCTTTTTAAAAGAATCCACAACTCTAACTCCCACTTAATTTACTTGGATTGATTTTGCAGAGGTTTCAATTGCTGCGATAAAAAACATACGCGCAATTGTTGGCCCCTGAAAAACAGGAACGCTTTGAAAACAAATGCTGAAAAGTAAATTAAACTCGAGGAGGCTTGAACTTGGAAAGTTTCACACCACAGGAAAGTGAAGAAGAATCTGCAGGATGATTTGAATTGGAGGCAAGAACCAAACAATCCGTTGAATCCATTTCTTGAAACGCCATCTCAACCCCAAACTGACTGATCAAATTCGTGCCTTTGCACTTGTTGTTTGAAACGGGATTTAACCATAAAACTTGAAGGCCCTGCCCTGCGGAGTTTTCCTGCACCAGTTGCAAATCATCCGATTGCAATTCATTCGAAGAACAGCATAGGCAGTCATAACTGCAACAGGAACTTTTGACACCCGAAGTAACGCAGCAACCTTTGAATTGAACTGAAACGCTGGAGGTTTGAATGGGAGAAAGCGCCAAGGGCAAGCCAAATACATTTACAACTTGACCAAGCAAGCAGAAAGTAAGCAAAAGTTGCGAAAGGTATTTAAGCATGTATTCTTGCAAAAGCTTATTTAGTAAGAGCAAAATTCATATTGCCTATCTTACCAAAGTTAAAATAGCTTTACAATAATTTAACGGCCATTATTTCACATTCGATGACATTAAGCATTTAAGCAATTATAACTTACAGCAAGTATTGACCAAACTAAAATTCTTAGGTATGGCTCTTGGGAAGGATGGACTATTTTCATTTAGGGGTGCTCCATTGAGCAAGAATATCATGGCTA
>CAZYAY010000106.1:0-9364 GCA_964646215.1 uncultured Candidatus Kuenenia sp.
GCGTTTTCTCCAACCCCTGCTGTGAAAATCACACCATCCACTCCACCTAGTGTTGTACTAAGCGCGCCTATGGTTTGTTGCACCCGTAGGCAATAAATTTCTATTGCAAGTTTTGCGCGTTCATCGCCTTTTTGTGCCAGGGAAATCACCATTCGCATATCCGCGCTTTTCCCGGAAACTCCAAGCAAGCCTGAATCTTTAAGCAAAGCCTTTTCGATTTCTCCAGGCGAAAGGTTCTGCGTTCGCGCAAGATGGAATATTATTCCCGGGTCGATTGTTCCGCTTCGGGTTCCCATCATCAGGCCTTCCAGGGGTGTCAGTCCCATGGTGGTATAGATTGATTTACCATTGCTGACAGCGCATGCAGATGCTCCGTGCCCAAGATGGCAGATCACCAGCTTGGTTTTTTCAGGCCCCAGTAATTGTGATGCTTTAGTGCTGCACCACGCGTAATTTAATCCATGAAAACCAAACCTTCGCAAATTGAAATTTTCCGTCCATGCATGGGGGATCGGATAGGTGTAGGCTGCCTTGGGCATGGTGGAATGAAACGCAGTATCGAAGCATGCTATCTGCTTGATTTTTGGCAGCAGTTTAAAGACTTCATGAATAAGTTCGAGTGCTGGGGGGTTATGCAGAGGTGCAAAAGTGGATGCCATCTTGATTTCATCCAGGGCATTGGAATCCAGAAGGGTGGCCTTGGCGAATTTCCCACCATGCACCACCCGGTGGCCGATTACGACAAGCTGGTTCATTTCGTTTTGGAAGCGCGATTGTAAATCGTTGAGAAGGTGGTTAAAGGATGGCGCAGGGCCGGAAAATGAAAGTGTGGATTGGATGTTAACGCTTTGCGATTGAAGCTTATAAGTGCAAGTATCTCCTGCCCAATCAGCCAAGCCATGGGCAATGATCACTTTGCTTTTTAGATTAGCAAGATGAAATTTCAGGCTGCTTGAGCCAGAGTTTAGAATCAAGGCGATCACGAGGGTGTCTCGCGGTCTCTGGGTTTCCAGCCGGGCCACTTCCAATCTTTAATTGCAGGCATATCATCGCCATACTTACGAATGTAATTCGCATGGTCAATCAGTTTGTTTTGCAGATCTTGCTTGATGTAGGCCGCTTGGTTTGAAAGGCTTTCAACCCTGTTTACCACCGCTTCGACCAGGTGAAAGCGATCGAGTTTGTTAAGCACGGTCATGTCGAAAGGTGTGGTAGTGGTGCCTTCTTCCCGGTAGCCATGCACATGGAAATTCTCATGGTTGGTTCGTTTGTAAGCGAGCCTGTGAATCAACCAGGGGTAGCCATGATAGACAAAAATAACTGGCTTTGAGGTGGTGAAGAGGAAATCAAAATCCCGATCGGGCATGCCATGTGGGTGCTCGGAAGGTGATTGCAGTTTCATCAGATCCACAATATTAATGACACGGATTTTAAGAAACGGGGCGAGGGTTCGTAGAAGATCAACTGCTGCGAGGGTTTCGAGGGTGGGAACATCGCCACAACATGCCATTACCACATCGGGTTCGGAGCCACGATCATTACTGGCCCAATCCCAGATTCCAATGCCCATGCTGCAATGCTTGATAGCAGAATCCATGTCGAGCCATTGGGGCGCAGGTTGTTTACCTGCAACAATCACATTGATGCAATCCTTGGTGCGCAAACAATGATCGGTCACGCTTAGAAGAGTATTGGCATCGGGTGGAAGGTAAACACGGATGATCTCTGCTTTTTTGTTGACCACATGATCGATGAAGCCTGGGTCTTGATGGCTGAAGCCGTTATGATCCTGCCTCCATACATGGGAGCTAAGCAGATAATTAAGTGATGCGACTGGCATGCGCCATGGGATTGCGCGTGATACTTTAAGCCACTTTGCATACTGGTTAAACATGGAATCAATGATGTGAATAAAGGCTTCGTAGCAGGAGAAGAATCCATGCCTGCCTGTCAGAAGATAACCTTCGATCCAACCCTGGCAAAGATGTTCGGAGAGAATTTCCATCACCCTGCCTTCAGGATGAAGCGAATCATCGGTGGGCAGGATGGGTTGCATCCAAGCACGATTAGTGACTTCAAAAAGATCATTCCAGCGATTGGAGTTGGTTTCATCCGGGCTGAAAATTCGGAAGTTATGCGCCTGGGCGTTAAGGCTCATTACATCTCTTAGGAAAGAGCCCTGAACCCTGGTGGATTCAGCGAGTAAGAAGCCAGGCTTATGTACTTCGACTGCGTATTCTTTAAAGTCTGGAAGGATAAGTTCGCGAAGAAGCGCTCCGCCGTTGGCATGGGGGTTGGCGCTCATACGCAGATTACCCACGGGGGCAAGATCAGAGATGAGGGCAAGCGGGTGGCCGTTTTCATCGAAGAGATCGTTGGGGTTGTAACTTTTAAGCCAGTGTTCAAGGGCGGTAAGTTGGTTGGGAGTTTCGCGCACTTTTGCAAGTGGTACCTGATGCGACCTAAAGGTGCCCTCGAGTTGTTTACCATCGAAAGAAGCTGGGCCAGTCCAGCCCTTTGGAGTTTTAAGGATGATCATGGGCCATAGGGGGCGGGTTAGATCGCCATGGTTTCGGGCCTTATGGTGAATATTGTGTATCTCAGAGTGACATTTATCAAGGGTTGCTGCAAAAGCTTGGTGGATTTCCTCGGGGTTTTCTCCTTCGACAAAAAAGGGCTGATGCCCGTAACCTTGGAAAAGGTGGTTGAGCTCTTCCCGATCGATGCGTGAGAGGAGGGTTGGCCCTGCGATTTTGTAGCCATTGAGATGGAGGATGGGAAGTACAACGCCATCGCGCACGGGGTTGAGGAATTTGTTGGAATGCCAGGAGGCAGCAAGGGGCCCGGTTTCTGCTTCGCCATCGCCAACTACACAGGCAACGATAAGATCGGGGTTATCAAAAGCTGCGCCATAGGCATGGGCAAGTGCATAACCAAGTTCCCCACCTTCATGGATGGAGCCTGGAGTTTCAGGCGCAACATGGCTTGGTATACCGCCTGGGAAAGAGAATTGTTTGAAGAGTGCCATCATGCCTTCTTCATCCCTGCTGATTGCGGGGTAGACTTCGGAATAGGTGCCATCAAGCCAGGCGTTGGCGATGAGGGCTGGGCCGCCATGTCCCGGTCCGGTGACATAAAGCACATTAAGGTTATGTTTGCAAATCAGGCGGTTAAGATGAGCATAGATCATATTAAGGCCGGGGCAGGTGCCCCAGTGGCCGACTAATCTGGATTTAACCTGCTCGGGTTTTAAGGGCGTATGCAACAAAGGGTTGGCGAGCAGATAAATCTGGCCAACGCTGAGATAGTTGGCTGCCCGCCACCAGGCATCAAGTTGATTCAATTCATCGGAGGAAAGTGGTTTCTCATTTACGCTGCTGAAAAAATGGATGCTCATGGTTGCACATCTTTCGGGCAAAAGGTGATCATTTCATCAACTGGTTGGACAATAAATATGCCATCAGGTCGGCAAATTCAGCGTTAGTAAGTTGATCCACAAAACCTGCGGGCATGGGCGATACCGGAGAGATTTTTTTCTCCTCAACTTGATCACTTGCGATGCGGACTTCTTTGCCTTGCTGGTCAGCAAGTACTAAAAGAACCCCTTCCTCCCGTAGCAGTAAGCCGTTGACAAGTTGGCCGTTCTTTAAGGCAAGAGTGGTTTGTCGGAATGCCTGATCGACATTGCGATTGGGGTCGAGCATGTCTTCCAACAATCTATCGAGCCCGCGTGACCCGATGCCATCAAGTTGCGGACCAATTTTGGCACCCTTGTTGGCAATCTGATGGCAGGCGGCACAATGCTTGCCAAACAGGGCCTCGCCCTTGATCTCATCATGCTTGCCCATAAGAAATGCAGTTTTCTTGTCTGATATCTTTTTCTGTAAAAGTTGGTCTGCGGGTGGTAAGCCCTTGGTCAAGGCGGAAAGTTTTTTATCAAAGTCGGGCAGATTGCGTTGCTTCAATTTATTTTCAATAGGTTTTTCGAGCAGCAACCGGGCAGAGGCTTTGCCTTCTCCAATCGCCTTGAGAAAATCATTGGCACCTTCAGAGGTTGAAACGATTGCCAAGGCCAGCGAAGATTGCAGCCTTGCTGAAGCTCCTGCAAACATTGCCAACAGACTGGCGCGTACTTCAGGGCTGAGATTTTTCCCGAGGCCTATGATTGCTGCATCACGCAAATCCGCACTGTTATTGGCGCTTTTAGCAGTTTCTAGAAGGCTGCTGACTGCCTTGGCATTGGGAATATTTCCAAGTGCGCTAATGCAAGCCAGCCGGTTGTTTGCTGGCATCGAGGAATCATTTATAATTTTCACGATCGAATCCAACTGATCAATCAACTGGAGGGAGGATGCCAACTCTGTTCCAATTCGAACATCGTTCTCCTGTTTGGAAGCAAGGAGATAACCACATAAGTCTGTTGCTTGTGCCAGGAGTTGGGGATCGATTTTCGAGCCCTTTTCTTGCGCAGCGAGGCTAGCGGCACGAATAAGTTCTGCTTGGCGCGCCTTTGGCCTTTGGGAATTTTTCATGTAATTGACGATGCTTGTTTTATCAGCATCCGCACCATCACGGGTAATCATTCTGACGACAGCTATTTCTGGATCGCCATCGGGTTGAATTAAAGCAAGTTTGCTTGCAAGGAATGTCGCAGAACTTGCGCCGGGAAGGCCCAAGGCTACATCTGCAAGTGCCTTTAATTCCAATCGATCGTTAGATTGGGCGGGCACGCCTTTCCATGCTTCGGGATTTCGAACCTGTTCCCGCAATGCTAATCTCGAGGCATAATAAAGATGCGAATCACCAGGGCTGACTTTGGTGCGGAAGGAAAGTACGGCTTTTAAATTCGCCTCGCTTGGGTGTTGGGCCAAGCCTTGAACCGCGGCAATTTGGACCCTGCCATCGGTATCTTCCAGCGCCTTTTGTACAAGTGTTGCCAAGCCTTCGTTCAAGTTTGTTTTTGATGTTGCCATCTTGATGCCATGCACCCGGACAAATGGGGATGGATTTGTGATAGTCGCTTCAATTGCCTGGTCGGGTAGGGCGTTTAATCGCAGCAAAGCCCACATGGCATGAACCTGTTGTAAGTTATCCGCTGGCTTGTTGAGGGTGGCAAGAAGTGATTTTGTCGCTTCGCCATCTTCTCTTGCTACGAGTTCGTTGCCCGCCATGATTCGCATGGTCTGGTTCTTGCTTCCGAGATTTTTAATCAGTTCTTCGACCGACATTGCGGTAAAGTCAGGCAATGGTGGAGGGGATTGCTTGCCATCTTTGCCTGTATAAAAGACACGCCAGATACGGCCACGATGCCTATCACGCCCTGGGTGAGTAAGGGGCACTTCATAATGCCCGATCACTTTGTTGTAAAAATCAAGGATGTAGAGCGCGCCATCCGGCCCCATCTTGATATCCACTGGCCTGAACCACAAATCTTCGCTCGTCATGAAATCAGGGAGCTCAACAGCACTAGGGGTTGCGCCTTTTCGATCGACGCGATCGTGGTTGATCCTGCTTGTAACTACATTACCGATGATCATGGTTTCTTGATGTTCTTCAGGGAAGGAATCAGAGTTAAGTGCGGTAATACCACAAATACCGGTGCTGCCATGAGAATGCTTGATCATGTCGGGGCCAAAACCAAGGCCATCGTGAGGCTTGGAAAAGCTAGGGTAGGTTGCTCCTTGAAGCAGTTGATAGATAGGGCTGCTATGACAATCAGCGGTGTAGAAGTTGCCCCAGGAATCGACGGTCATGCCGAAGGGGTTTACCTGCCCACGGGTGTAGGATTGCAGGCCTGTGCCATCGGGTCGATAGCGGTAGGTGTTTCCTGAATTCATTTTCAGCAACTTGCCTTCGGGGGATTTCACCTCGGAATCATTGGAGAAACCATGTGTTGCATGAACCCATCCATCCCAATGAAGCTGGAAACTGTTGGTCATGCCGTGGGTATCGCGGAAGCCGAAGCCGGTAAGTAAAGGTTCTCGCGTATCAGCTTTGTTATCGTTGTTGGTATCCTGCATTTTGTAGACATTAGGGATGCTATGAACGAGGGCAGTTTGTGGTGCGCCTTTTTTGGAGGGGAGGGGGAGTAAGCCTATGGGGATATTCAAACCATCAGCAAAGGTTTCGATTTTTTGCGCCTTACCATCAGCACCAATGTTGGAAAGAATTTTCACGGAGTCGCGGGGTTTGGTTCCATCCTTGGCGGCGTAGGGGTATTCGAGCGAATCGGTGATCCAGATCCTGCCTTTGTAATCGAACGAAAGATTCATGGGTTTGAAAATATCTGGTTCGCTGGCAACAAGTTGAACAACATACCCTTTGGGTAACTTGAAGCCTTTCATTTCCTCTTCGGGGGAACGAGCCTCGGTTGGGGCAACCAAAGGAGGTGCTTGTTGGGCCCATGGAATTGAGGTTGATACAAGAAATAGAAGAAAACTGAAATAAACGATTGGCCTGCGCATAATAACCCTCTATTTACTGACCATAGGCGAACATAACAAATTGTATCCTTGTTTTTTCTAATTGTCAGCAATTGCTTGATAATTTATGTCAGATCAAAGCGAGACTATAAATGCAACGGATATAAATTCCGGCATTTTAAGCAGATATTTATTATAAATGGACGCATAAACAGCTTTCATGCGCCATGCACTTTTCAGCTCGAAAAATCATTAGAGAAATGATCAGCGAGTGCATACTGATATAACCAAGGAGCCTAGCGGAATTTATCTGCCCAGAACCTCATCAAGATTTGCAGGGCGGGTGCCAAACTTTTTCACAAACTCATCCCGGCTTGGAATCAGCCTTACCTTGATCTTGTTTTCATGGTTGATCAAAATATCGGTAAGCTTGTGATCGATGAACGGATTTTTGAAGCGTTCGATCACCTGGTCTGCAAAGCCCTTGGGATCATCGCATCGGCCTTCAAGAATTGGTACGATCTCGGTGTATAATAATTTTTCAAGCCATTGCCCCAACTCTTTATCATTCACTGAATCACGCACAATGGTATAACCTTTGGCCATCGCCTTGTGCACCATTCCCGAATGCCCACCATTAAGGATGCGCACTTTTCTTAAAAAGAAAGGCAGAACATCGTTAGTCCAGATAACTGCGGGATGATCGATCCAACGCTTTACGCCCGGCACTTCCTGGATTGCAAAGAGAGCATAGGGTTCGCAAACAGCGAGCATCGGATCTTCTTTAAGAAGAGGGTGCTGGTCTGGTGTGCCTGTAACAATGCGGTCAACAAGGGTGTTGTGCCAAGAGCAGGATTTTTCCATCCAAGCGATGAAAGCAGCATCAAGCTTCCATTCGTTTGCGATTTTGACAAGAATGCTTCGAAGGAGTTCTGCATTATTTTCGCGCAGTTCGCAAGGAATGATCATCAGGCCGGGTTGCCCTGCCTTGAACCGTTCCCTTAGTACTGCGAGTAGCTTTGCAGGAAAAGATTTAGGTGGTGCGCAATTTGCAGTATCGGCAGCGTTGAGGTCGTAACCGGATTCGGTGGTATTAGACAGAATAGTTTTCAAATGCGGGCTTCGTGCGAGTTCAAGGACTTGGTCCCATTGGGTGTTTGCAGCAAGGGCGCGGGAAACACTTTCGCAAATTTCAACCCGATCAACAACTTTGCCGTTTTCCAACCCGCGCAACACCACATGGTATTTGCCACCCAACTTGGCAAGTTCGTTGGCGCGCTCTCCACCAGTTGATTGCACGATTACGATTTTGCCTATGTTCTGGCCTTGCTGATTGGCATGATGTACGAAAAGGTCTGCGAAGGCCCTTAGGAATTTGCCCGACCCAAACTGCAGTATGGTTTCATTCATTGCGATGTTTCCTTAAGCTTTTTTCAAAGTAATCGTAAGTTCGTGAGTCTCAATTTTCACTTGTGCTACCTGAGCATCTGTAGGTGCAGTAGCACTGTAATTAAGCACCAAGGTTTCGCTGGCAATGTAATCACGATGCCCTGCGATTGATTTTGCAAGAAGTTCTGAAGCAGTTTCCAGATGAAGGATGATGCGATCTTCCATTTCAAGGCCTGACTTTTTACGCAGATCCTGTACCTGCCTGATGATATCGCGGGCCATCCCTTCCAAGGCAAGCTCCTCGGTGATCCGGGTATCAAGCGCTACCTGTGTGTCGCGGTCTGCAACACCCGTCCAACCTTCCTGAGCCTTTAAGCTGATGAATAAATCCGCTGGTTCGAGGTCGAATGTTTCGGCCCCATGCACCAGTTGGAAAGGCGCGCCTGTTTGTGCTTTCTTTAAAAGTTCTAGAGGATCAGCTTTAAGGATTGCTTGCTGCACATCTTTCAAGCGTTGGCCAAACCTTGGCCCCAGATTCTTCGCATTGGCTTTAATCTCTGGTACCAGAAGAGGCCCTGCGCTTGCATCGTGCAAGCTTGCTTTCTTTAAATTAAGCTCCTCGCAAAGCTGGTCTGCAAAGCGGAGAATCGCCCTGCGATCCGCATCATTGCCTGGCAACACCCGTAATTCTGCGAGTGGTTGCCTAACCTTGATCTTAACGGTGTTGCGTGATGCAGAGCCCAAGGTAACCAGATGAAGAAGAGCTTCCATATCTTCTGAAAGAACTTCGTCGATCATTTTCGGATCGGGGGTCGGGTAATCTTCCAGATGAATGGAATGATCTCCTGCATCCACCAGGTTGCGATAAATCTTTTCTGCAAGGAATGGCATGATGGGTGCCAGTAACTTGGTGAAGGTAAGTAATACCTGATGCAGGGTTTGGTAAGCTGCAAGTTTATCGGTACCCTGCTCGGCTTTCCAGAAACGCCTGCGGTTTCTGCGCACATACCAGTTGCTCACTTTGTCATCGATAAAGCGTTCTGCCTCGAGGCAGAGTGCTGCAAGATCGTGGCTTTCGAAAGATTTGCGAGCAAAGGCAATCAGCTTTTGCAGGTCTGAAAGAATCCAGCGATCGATGTCAGGGCGATCTTTCAAAGGCACCTGGGGTGTATTAGGATCGAATTTGTCCAACCTTGCATAGTTGCAGAAAAACGCATAGGTGTTCCACAACTTTAGAACAAATCGGGCTCTCACTTCATCTGCGGTTACAGGCCCGAAGTTGATATTGGTCGCAGGGTTTGTTCTGCAGAAAATCCAACGAATGAGGTCTGCGCCCATTGGCGGATGCTTTTCCAACACTCCCTTGGAGTTCTTGATTTCATACCCATCGTTGGCAGCGCCCTCAAACGGAATGCTGTTTCCTTTGGACTTATGCATTTCCTCGCCATTCTGGTCACGCACCAGCGCATGGCCCAGCAGCACATTAAAGGGCAGGCGGTTGCTCATCATGGTGCTCATCGAAAGGATCGCATAAAACCAGTTGCGGAACTGGC
>CAZYAY010000107.1:0-9358 GCA_964646215.1 uncultured Candidatus Kuenenia sp.
ACTACAAAAGTAAGAAAATAATGTTTCATGATATTCCTTGTTTAAGAATCAAACGCCCTTGGGAATCGCCCAATGGCCGCCTTCACGATAAGTTCTGCGAACCAACTTATCTGCCTGAGGTAGATCTGTAACTTTTTCCATCACAGGATCGAACGAAAAACCTTTGTTCAATCTGCAGGCGATATTTGCAAGGTGGGCAAGCGAGGCGCTAAGGTGCCCCTCTGCAATATCGCCATTGGGTAGTTTACCCGAATGAATGCAATCAATGAAGTTTTGGTGATGTGCAGCAACATCGGGAGAACCCTTGCCGGATTCGATAAGTTTGTTTTTTGGGCCAAAGAGTTGCCAGCCTGCGCTCTTACCAAGGATGATCATTCCCTTGGTGCCATAGAAGGCATTCCCGTTTTCAAAACCTTCCTGAATGTAAGGCGACCAGATCCGATGTTCATAGATCAACTGTTTTGCTTTGCCTTCTTTGGAGGCACCCGGATATTCAAATGCACAATACATGGTGTCGGGAAATTGCTGATCATCATTGAAGAAGCTTTTGCCCCCCAATGCAGCAATGGTGGAAGGGTGGGTGTTAACTCCAAGGCCCCAGCGGGCGATATCGATTTCATGAACCCCATCGTTGCCTGCATCGCCTGTGCCGAAGTCAAACCACCAGCGCCAGATGCCTGGCAACAAATTGGATTGATAAGGTCGCAGTGGAGCAGGGCCGATCCAAAGATCATAATCAAGATTATCAGGAGGGTTAGAGGCTTTTTGTTTACCGGAATCTCTACGCAGTTGACTGTTCCAGGCTTTTGAGACCAAGACTTCGCCTATCGCACCTTCATTGATTTTCTTCATTGCTTGCTGAACATGGGCGGTACTGCGCGACTGCGTGCCTACCTGCACGATTTTTTTATTCCTTCGGGCAGCCTCAATCATCAACTTGCCTTCACGGATATTATGGCTGCAGGGTTTTTCGACATACACATGCTTGCCCGCATCACATGCAAGAATTGTTGCGGGGCCATGCCAGTGGTCGGGGGTTGCAATCCAAACAGCATCAATCGATTTATCATCCAAAACCTGACGCATATCCTTAACGCCCTTAGGCTGATTCCCTTTTGCATCTTGGACAAGTTTGATTGCGCTAGCCAGCCGTGCAGCATCAGGCTCACAAATATAATCAATACTGACATCTTTGCGCTGCACCAGCAATCTAAGGTGATTCGTTCCCATGCCCCCTGGGCCAATAAAACCAACTTTGATTGTATTTGCCGCTGCCTGGGCATTTGCTGCTGCAATCAGGGCGCCTGTTCCCAGTGCAAGATTTTGTTTCAGAAAAGTTCGCCGGGGTTGAATTGCCATGGTGGTTTGATCCTTGTAGGAGCAGGGCGGGAAAGATCAGGCGGGCGGTTTACTGTTGAAATACTAGCAAAGTTGATTTCGATCACAACAGAAAAGGATGTTACCCCGATATGCCCAAGTAAGCCAAGGCGATTTATGATGCTGGAGGCATCCAAGCTTGTAGCCGCTGGTATCGCTTCGCTCAACCACCGGCTAAAGGCTGGCATCCCTTCGGGATGCGGTAGCAACAGAAGAAATCAAAAGGGTCAGGTCTCTTTTTGGCATACCACCGTCGCTTACGCCTCCGGCTCTGAAAGATGTGTTTTGTTTCCGTGACTTATCTTCCGCTTCTGCCTTCCCGCCCCAGATGATTTACATCCGCTGCTCACCACAAACATGGCAAATTAAATCAAAACCAACCCTTTTCAGCATAATCCCTATATTCGTTTCAATCATTATTTGAGTTTAGTAGTTTAACGACGGCCCCGTTAAAAATATTAATTTGCCAAGTACAAATATACCCCTTACTCGTTATACTGACTTAAATATTCTTCCATTAGTTTTACAAAATTTTAAGAGTATGCTTGATGAATCCAATTGTATTTGCTTTGCGTCATCCGATAACGATGATGATGATCGTCGTGGCGCTTATCGGTGGTGGCTCGCTAGCCCTCACCAAAATGCGGGTTGATATTTTCCCGCCCCTCAATCTGCCCAGAATTTATGTCTACCTGCAATATGGCGGTATGAGCCCGTATCAGATGGAAGGCTTGATCGTCAACCAATTCGAACTCTACTTTCAATACGTGGATGGTGTTTCTGCGATTGAATCCCATTCGATCCAGCAATGTGCCTTGGTTAAACTTTCGTTTTTTCCGGGCACCGACATGGGACTTGCAATGGCCCAAGTTTCTGCAATGTCTTTTCGTGCAATGTCGCAAATGCCAATCGGAACCCTCCCCCCTTTGATCATGCGTATGGACGCGGGTTGCGTGCCGGTGGGTTATCTCGTTTTAAAAAGTGAAAAGACCCCTCTGGGCATGGTGGGTGACTTGGCACAAAATTTCATTCGTCCCCTGGTTCAGAAGAATGTACCCGGAACCATCGGTACGCCACCATTCGGACCAAATGCCCGATCCATTCTGGTAAATGCCAATCCGGATAAACTAAGAACCTACAATCTCTCGCCACAGGATGTGGTGAAAGCAATCATGAACGGGAATGTGGTTATCCCCGCGGGCAATATTTATATCCGCGACCAAATGCCTTTGGTGCCCACCAATGCCTTGGTTACCGACATTCAAGATTTGGGCAATATCCCACTTAGAATGGGCATGAATGTTTACATCAGGGATGTTGCAACCATTACGGATGCCACCGATGTAAATTACGGTTATGCGCTGGTGGATGGGAAGAAATCCGTCTATCTGCCCATCATCAAGAAGGACACTGCTTCGACCCTTACCGTTGTAAAGAATATTGCTGATGCGATGCCATTCTTTAGGTCAGTGCTACCTGAGGATGTTAAAATCAGTTTTGAGTTTGATGAATCGCCCACCGTGGTGACCGCGATAAAAAGCGTGGGAACAGAAGGTTTGATTGGTGCGGGCCTCACCGGATTGATGATCCTGCTATTTCTCGGAGACATTCGAAGTGTGATCGTGGTGGTGTGCAATATTCCACTCGCGCTCATGGGTTCACTGTTTGGATTATATATTACAGGCAACAGCATCAACATCATGTCGCTGGGTGGATTGGCGCTTGCCATCGGGATTCTCGTTGATGAGGCAACGGTGGAAATTGAAAACATCCATGCTCAACTTCGAGGCAAGATATCGCTGGCCAGGGCGGTCAGGCGTGGTAACGATATCACCGCAGTTGCCCGTTTGCTTGCACTCTTTTGCATTCTTTCGGTTTTCATTCCTGCTTTCATCATGGACGATCCATTGAAGGCATTATTCATGCCCCTTGCCCTCGCAGTTGGTTTCGCGATGATTTCATCCTACCTTCTTTCAAGCACCTTTGTTCCGGTGATGGCGGTTTGGCTGTTGAAGGATAATCACCACGAACACAAAACTGATAAACTCAGTTTGTTTGAACGGGTGGAAAAAGCATACGAAGGGTTGGTACACTACATAGTAAAATTAAAGTGGATAGTAGTGCCATCATACATAGGCCTTGCAGGGGTCTGCCTGACATTTTTTGGCTCGATGTTGGGCCAGGAGTTATTCCCGAAAATCGATTCCGGGCAGTTTGTATTGCGCTTTAGGCCTCCCCCGGGAACCAACTTCGAAATCACACGCATGATGGGCCAGAAAATACTGGAAATCATCGAGCGCGAGGTAGGCCAGGATAAAATTGAAATCAGCATCGGATACGCAGGGCAGATCGCACCCGTGTACGGCTTAAATTTGATGATCACGATGATGCGCGGGCCAGACGATGGTATTTTACGCATGGCTTTTAAAGAAGGCAGCGGTATAGAATTAGCTGCTTTCCGCGAGAAAATGCGCAAAATGCTACCCCTTGAGATTTCCGCTTGGATGCTCAAGGTCATGGAATCCAAAGGCGTTCCATCCGATGAGGCAAAGATTAACTGCTCCAACCTTACCTTCGGATTCGAACCAGGCGACATGGTTTCCAATGTGATGAGCTTTGGTTCCCCCACTCCCCTCGAAATTGTGGTCTACGGAAACAGCCTGCCTAATGTGCGTGCCCACGCTATCAAGGTGCGTGAAAAAATGAAGGCCATCTCATGCCTGCGGGATGTCCAATTCCAACAATCTCTCGATTACCCCACCGTTGATGTGAACATCGATCGCGAAAAAGCAGGCCTTAGTGGTGTCAATGTCCAGCAGATTGGTAACTCCGTACTTGTTGGTACCAACTCCAGTAGATACATCGCCCTTAACTACTGGCAAAACCCAAAGACAGGTTTCGATTACCAAGTTGAAGTTCTCGTCCCCACACAACGCATGGTTTCCCCACTTGATGTCGAAACCCTGCCTCTTTCACAGGTGACCACTGATGTCACCCTCATGGTTCGTGACGTTGCAAATGTTAAAACAGGAAACACTCCTGGCCAGATCGATCGTATTTCATCCCAACGATATATCAGCATCTCTGCAAATGTTGAAGATGTAGATCTAGGCACCGCTTCAAGATTAGTGCAACAAGCAGTTAAGGATGCAGGGGCTCCACCCGCCGGCGTTCTGATCGAAACTCGAGGCCAGACCGGCACCATGAACCAAATGTTTACCTCCCTGGGCATAGGGCTTTCCATCGCTGTTTGCGTGATCCTGGTCATGCTTACCGCTTACTTCCAATCTCCAAGGCTGGCATTAACTTCCATTGGCGCAGTGCCCGGCGTTATCACCGGTGTAGTCACCGCTCTGGTGCTTACCAAGACTACTCTCAACATTGAATCTTTCATGGGTTCGATCATGTGCATCGGGGTTTCAGTTTCAAACTCGGTGATGATGATCACATTTATGAATGACCGTTGGAAAGACGGACTAACCGTTACAGAAGCTGCGGTACAAGGGGCTGCTGGTAGGCTTAGGCCCATCATCATGACCGCTTGTGCAATGACCACAGGCATGCTTCCAATGGCATTGGCATTGGAAGAAGGATCGCAAATGCAAGCCCCACTTGGTCGTGCGGTTATTGGCGGGCTACTCGCCTCCACCGCTTGTACTCTTTTGGTTTTACCCGCTGTCTTTTCCATATTGCTTGGCAACAGAAAGCCTATCTCGGTTTCGATAGATCCCGATGATCCCGAAGGCACCAAGTTCGATGGTGGCGATAAACACGAACATTTACACCCTGAAAATAAATCTACCGATAAAGCACCAACTGGCACGGAGTTAGCATGACCCATACATTCACATCGAAAACCCTGACTCTAACTATTCTAGGTTTGAGCACCCTTTCTTTTGCTGGTTGCAGCAAAGAAACCCAGCATGCCAAACCCAGCCCCACCATGCCCGAAGTCACTTTGGTTAAAGCGGAAACACGTAACATATTAAGAACCGTGGGTCAGCCAGGCTTTGTCGAAGCTTATGAGCAAACCTCGATCTTTTCGAAGATCCCGGGCTTTATCGAAAAATGGAATGTCGATATTGGCGACAAAGTTAAGAAAAACCAGGTTCTTGCCACCCTCTTTGTCCCTGAATTAGTCGAAGAGTATGGCTTCAAACAAGCCACGGTTATTTTGGATAAAGTTCTAGTGGAGCAAGCTGAAAGGCTTGTCGACTCCGCAGATGGTACTCTTAAAGCTGCCATCGCCAAGGTTACCAAAGCCAAGGCCGATGTTGGAAAATTCGATGCAGATGTAGTGCGCTGGCAATCGGAAGTAAAACGCCTAACTAACTTGGTGGCGCAGCGTGTGGTCGATCAACAAATTTTAGATGAATCCACAAAGCAGCTTCGTTCTTATGAATCTGCACGCGATGCAGCACTTGCCCAGGTTATGGTTGCAGATGCAGAACGGGTTGCATGTGAAGCAAACCTCGCCAAGGCTAAAGTTGATGTTTTTGCAGCAAAAGCGACCGTCAAGGTTGCGGAAGCAGATGAAAAAAGGCTGGCAGCACTTGTTGGGTATATAACTTTACCCTCTCCCTACGATGGTATTGTTGTTCTTCGAAACGCCAACACAGGCGACTTTGTGACAGCAGCAACAGGGGATCAAACTGCAAGAATCATGAGCCCTGATCAATCCTCCTCCAAAGGGTCTCCCATCTTTGCAATCGCCCGAACCGATATCGTTCGCATTTTTGTCGATGTCCCTGAAGGGGATGCTAATTTTGTTAACATTGGAACCAATGCCGAAGTTCGGGTTCAGGCATTTAACGATATGCGAATCGATGCCAAGGTCACCCGCACCTCCTGGGCTCTCAATGTTCGAAGCCGTACCCTTCGTGCTGAAATAGATCTGATCAATCCAGATTCCAAATTACTTCCTGGAATGTACGCCTATGGCTATGTGAAAATTGAACGCAACAATGTGCAGGCTATTCCTACCGCTTGCATTACCAAGCGAGGTGACCTTCCCGTCGCCTTCATTCTTAAAGATGGTAAGTGCGTTCAACTCGGTTTAAAACTGGGCGCTAGCGATGGTATTTGGCACGAACTCCTCAGCGTGAAAAGTGGGGATACTTGGGAAAAACTTAAAGGTGATGAGGTTTTCATCAAGGGCGACCTCGATGAACTCGACAACAATATTGCTGTAAAAATCAGTGAGAGTGCCAAACCCGAAGAAAATAAAAAAGCCCCCGGTAAGGAGGCTTCCAAGTCCAATTAAGCTTAATACTTCCTGCCTGCTAATTCTTGGCGGGGAGTGGGGCATTCGTTGTGTTGTAACTCATATTCGCATAAGGAATGCCAGTTACAGGTGGCAGATCAAACGGTCTGCTGGTATCCACATCAATCTGCTGTCCTGCAGTTTTCTGAATGGCCAATACTTCTGCTGGAAATCCAACCGACCTGAATAGCTTAAATTGCGACCTGTTGTAATCTTGAACCGATTTGAAATAATTCTTATACGCATTATCCAACTGCTGCAAAGCTGCAACAACTTCCTGTGGCCTGTTCACCAACATAAGCACATCGCCAAACCTGGTTGTTTCGCTCATGCCTTTAAGATTCCCATCATAACTGATGAGGGCGTTTTTTAGGCCTGCATCCGCAAATGAGATTCTTTCCGAGGCGGAACTTAACTGCGATTGAGATTGGGCAACTTCCGCTGCAACACGATCCTGAATCATGAACAAATCCACCAAAGCTTGTTGTCTGTGCCCTTCACGGTCTTTAATGAGTGCGCGGTTACCAAGCCCAAAGTTTTTCAATTCCCATAAAACTGCAGCATTCATATCAAAGCGGCTTCCGCCTGTGAACTGCCCGTTCAAACCCGCTGATGATACCCCCCCAAGAAGAGGAGCACTGTTTCCGTTGGCACCGCTATTACCCTGCAATAAAAGACTGGGTATGAAAGGCCGCATCTTTTCCTGCTTCAGCTTTACTAACGTCGCTTGTACCAAAGCCTGGTTCGAGCTTAATTCAGGCCTGCTGGTAAGACCCAATGAAATCAAACCATCCACTGGCTGACTGGGCGATATTAGCATTAATGCCAAATGCGGAGGCTCGACAGGTACCACCTGCGCCATCGGATTTAATCTTAGTAATCTTGCAAGTTCGGCACTTGAAACCTTCCAATCATTACGCGCCTGCACTGCATTTTCTTCGAGCTCTGCAAGCAAAGTCCGTGAACGATCAATTTCCACGGGCGCAGCCAAGCCTTTGCTTAATACTTCAGTTTTTCTAACCAGCTCTTTCCCTTTGGTCACGGTATCAATCGCACCCGCCAACCTTCCACGCGATTGCTGCACATTAAAATATGCCACCGCTACTTCCATCAGGGCATCATTCTTGGCAGCTTGGATTTCATACTGTCTGGCTTTCAAAATCTGCCTGGCGGAAAGAGGTTCATAAATGGCATCCGTGGTTGCAAAAATTGCAGAAAGACCAGGGCCAGCGGTGAAGGCCTGCCTACTATTTGTAACCTGACCTGGGGGTGAGGGAGAAGGATACTGACCATCATGGCGAAAGTAATCAATACCAGCATAAATATTAGGCAACCAAAGTACATTGGCCCTTTGAAGTTGCGCTGCTGCAACCATCTCCGCAGCCTTGGCAGCATCGATAATCAATGGCCTTGCATCTGAAAGTTGCATTGCAGATGCAAAGTTGATGGGAAGTGGGAAATCACCTTCCTGGATTTCCACCTTTTTAAATTCGGTTGGGGCCTTCGTGTTGGCTTCCTTGGGCCCTGAAAAAACCTCTCCCTTTCCAGAATCATCCAGCCCTAGCTGTTTTGTTGTTTTCTGAAAAGAGCTTTCCTGTGCCATTAGCACAGTGCCCAAAAAAGAAACACTCGTAAATAATAATCCAGCAGTTATTCGGCTATACATTTTAGTTCGCATAATTATTTGCACTTTATCCCAGAATTTTACTTCCAGTTATCGTTTATACACTCACTATGTATATCGAACGAAATGAGGGGCAGAGATTACTAAAACGGATAAGTCGGCATGAACCTTAATACCCTTTCACAAGGATTAAAAAGAATAAACTGCCGATCTTACCAATTCGTGCGCTTAATATACTTGCCTATTTTAACAAGCTTTAAATGAAGTGTTATACGTCACACACATCAACCGCTTGCTTCAAGCCTTCTTTTGCATTGCGGGTAGGGATGAATTCATGTCCGACAAAACCCTTGTACCCAAGTTCGACCAACTTCTTCATGATGGGTTGATACTGGATTTCTTGGTTGGTATCGAGTTCATTCCTACCTGGATTTCCCGCGGTATGAATGTGGGCGATGATATCCTTGCATTCGCCAATTCTGCGAATCACATCGCCATGCATGATCTGCACATGATAAATATCAAAAAGAATTTTAATATTGGGAGACGCCACCTTGCGCACAACCTTGGCAAGCCAATCCAGATCATCGCCCTGATAACCCGGATGGCCTTTCATGGGGTGTGAGCCATCCCTGGTGTTTAGGTGTTCAACCGCAAGGGTAACCCCTTTTTTCTCAGCATGACCTGCAATTTGCTTCAAACCTTCAATACAATTTTTTTCTGCATCATCAAGAGAAATCAAGGCACTCTTCGGATCGTCCGCATTGGTGTATTTAAACCCAACAAAACCAATCACAGTGGGAACTTTGAACTCTGCACAAGCGTCGATAGTTTCCCGCGTATACTTTAAAAGTTCTTCCCGGTATGCAGGGTTGTTGAAACCCTTCTTGAAACCACCGGGTGCACCGTTCGAGGCAATTGCAATTTCCAAGCCATGCTTCTTCACCGTTGCAAACTGCGCAGGTCGTAACAACTCTATAGAGGTACATCCAACTTCCTTGGCGTTCACACATAATTCATCCAGGGTCCATTTGTCGCCACTGCTCATAAAGCACCACGAACACGCACTATGCCTGATATTGCCTTTGCGTTTA
>CAZYAY010000108.1:0-9078 GCA_964646215.1 uncultured Candidatus Kuenenia sp.
ACAACCTTAGGCAACTCGGTTTGGCGTTTCAAAACTATCATTCCACTCAGGGAAGCCTACCCCCGGGTTCGGTGACCACGCCTCAACCCCAGGCTTGGCCAATGTTTCTTTTGCCTTATATCGAGCAGGAAGCACTTGCAAAAGTTTTGCCCCGAACGACCGCTTGGGATGATCCGACTGTACAACCTTATGTATCAAAAACGCTAAACATGTTTGTGTGCCAAAACGCCCCGGGAGGCAGAGTTAGCAAGTATTTCAATTTGAGTTTTGGTGTTTGCGATTACACCATTATTTATGATGTAGATGCAGGGTTGATTGCTTTGGGGGTGCTAGCCCCGTGGAAAGGTGATCCGCTGGGCCCGATTGGGGAAGACCGCCCTTGTACATTTTCAGACATCAAAGACGGATTATCGCAAACGATATTATTGGGCGAAGTCGCAGGAAGGCCGCAATTCTGGAATACATCGGGATATACTAGCCTAGAAACCGGCCCTGCTGGGTGGGCCATACCCAACTGCTTCATCAATCTTGATGGTGCAAAAGAAGATGGTTCTGATCAATACGGCCCTTGCGCAGTCAACTGTTATAACAAGCATGAACTTTATGGATTTCATAATAACGCTGCTGCAGCGCTATTTTGCGATGCCCATGTTTCGATGTTGAAATCCGGCACCAGTATTAAAGTCGTTGCAGCGTTGGTCACCCGCAATGGCGAAGAACCAAACCCGGACTATTAGGTTGTATAGTCGGCGTTCAAGCGCACATATTCCTGTGTTAGATCACAAGTCTGAAAAGTGCATTTCCCCATCCCGAGATTGAAAAGCAGTCTTAGCGTTACATTGCGATTGTTTCTAAGATAATCGGAAGCAACCTTGGGATCAAAGTCCATGGGGGTGCCATCTTTATAAAGAAGCATTTCACCCATCCAAAGAGAAAGATTTTTTTCTTCGAAGTTAACACCTGCGTACCCCGCAGCAGAAACCACCCTGCCCCAGTTTGGATCCGCGCCAAAAATCGCAGTTTTAACCAATACACTTTCAGCAACAGTCTTGGCAATCTTTTTTGCCTCTTTGTCATCACGTAAACCTTCTACCGTAATAGTTACAAGATGGTTGGCACCCTCTGCATCAATTGCAATTTCTTTTGCCAGTTCACAGCAAACCTCGGTTACCACCGCAACAAAAGCATCCCAATCACCACCCAGCATTTTTCCCGCACCCGAAGCACCATTGGCAAGAATAATAAGGCTATCATTTGTACTGGTATGGCCTTCAACACTTACACAATTAAACGACTTATCCGATGCATCGGTGATAAGGGAGGCCAACTCGCCATCAGAAGCTTCAGCATCGGTAAACACAAAGGCTAGCATCGTCGCCATGTTTGGGCCAATCATGGCTGCGCCCTTGGCTACCCCAGCAACCACCACTTGTTTTCCGTTAATGCTGATTTCTTTGGTCACAACTTTAATTTTAGTATCGGTAGTGAGAATCGCATGAGCCGCATCGCTAAGCGACATTGTGGAATCGCTGAGCAGTTCAGCAGTCTTTCGGATACCAACCTCGATTACATCCATGGGCAGATGCCTGCCTATGACGCCGGTGGAGCAAACAAGAATCTCTTTATCTTCGCAGTTGTTTGCCTCTGCCGTAACACTTGCCATCTTTCGGGCATCATCCATGCCTTTCTTGCCTGTGCAGGCGTTGGCATTTCCCGAACAGACGATAATCCCGCGGATAAAATCGGAGGGAAGCCTTTCCTTGCACAGGTGAACCGGTGCGGCCTTGACTTTATTGGTGGTGAAAACCCCGGCTGCAGAGGCGGGAAAATCTGAAAAGAACAATGCAAGATCTTTTCTCAAAGGATCTGGACGAATACCGCTATGAAGACCACAATAACGAAAACCTACAGGCAGGAACCAACTATCCATTTCTGAAAACTCCATGACGAATGAATTCTTCGCACTATCGCTTGAGTGAATAAAAGACAGCAGCCTTACCAAGCTTTAAGGCACTATCGTAATCGTAACCCAGGCAATCGGTCGACTTGTGTTTTTCCAAGGCGCAACCGAGATCATATTTGCTGTAAATCACCACCCACCTGTTGTTCAGTTTGATACCTTCCAACAATGGGGCGACATTTTTAAACCCAGGTTCAGGCCTGCCATCGGCGCCTTCTCTTCTGCAGCGCATTTCCCGCAAAGCTTCTCCATTCAATTGATGACTGTAAAGCTCATCTGTCAAGGGTATGGGTTGCAATTTCAATTTCTTGTCTTCCCATAGTTGGTCCATGAATGCCCGGAAAGAAGTATCAAAAGACTTTGCGCCACAGCATGCATCTGCAAGAAGCACACCCCCGGTTTCAAGGTTGAATCGCAGCTGGGCCATCTGTTGTTTTTGAAAGTTAAATGCGCTTCTACCATGCATATAAAGGAATCGAAAATCAACGATGTTGTCGGAAGCAAGAGGGAGTGGAATGGTTTCAAGGGAAACATCCAGCCCAGACTTGCGTACATCCGCCATCAGATTCCGCATGGCAAGGGGTGCGGGCTGCCAATCGCCCTCATGCTTGATTTGGGCAACTCTTAGGAAGCCTCTACGAACCGTTGATTTCAAATCGCCTTTGAAAATCTCGACTTCGGTAAGCCTTGGCTTGGGTGCTTCAAGCCCCGTGGCATATGCAATGATATTAGCGCCTAATTGAAAAGCTGTAGATCCCCTGCCAATACTGGTTGCGTTACCCTCCCAATATCCACTGATCGCCTTGGGGCTATACATTAAAATAGTCTTGCAGCCTTGCTGGATGCCCCATAGTGGGAACTCACCGGGGGGTACGGCAAACTTCCCGCTAGCAAGCCAAACTGCATGGGAATCAGGAAGTAACACCAGCGGGTTATCGGGAAACATTTCTTTGCACATGGTGCGAAAGTCTGCATCAAATTCGGGCCTGCCACAACAAGCTTCTGCAAAAACAAAGCCACCGTTATTTAAGTATTCCTTGAGGATATCTCGCTCTTTGCCTGTTGGTGCGCGATTATGCCCGTTGAAATAAGTGACGGGCGATTGCAGCAGCTCAGCTGCAAGATCTTTTACCTGATCTTCCTGCTCGGCTAGTTTAGCCCGGGAATCAAATATCTGCCATGCCATCGGCTGACCTTTGAATAATTCCTTGGAGACAAAAGCAACGAGGTTCTTGCAATCGCTTCGTTTATTATTCCAGTCATCACCCCGGTTGTACGCAAGCTTGGTCATAAGAACCGGGGTTCTACCCTTCGAAAGAAAAAGCAGTGAAAAGCTGGTCGCAACCACGGGCCAGTGATCAAATTGCCTGCCTTCACCATCCCAACGGCCATCAGCTTTCTGCGTCTCGACAAAAAATTCGCAGCCCAGCCTGTACCAGTCATGGCCACCTATAAAGCGGTTACCTGTAAGCCTGCCAACTCTTTCGATGCCATAAAGGCCATAATAGGGATGTTGAAAAGCAGCGCGGGCCCGTTCTACCGTAAGCTTTGCGGGAAAATTATTCCCCACCCAGCGCAAGGCATCTGCAACCGCTTTGTTCTCTTCGTAAATTCCGCAAAGTTCGGCAACGCCATCGTCCCGAAGTTTCTGCCTGCCTACTTCCAGATCAGCACCGGTGATTAATAGGTTGGAAAGGCCAGCCGTGGTCATGGTCATGGTGGTAAGACCACCGCCACGATAGGTCCATCCGCCATCTTTTGGGACCTGGGTTTTGATGAAATAGCTGCGAACATCCTCTAAGATTTTACGATCAACATTAGCCCCTGCAAGAAACGCCTCATGCAATCCGAGTAAAGCGTATTGGGTGTTGGAATTATCAGCAGAGCCAAAGGCCCGTTCGCCATAGCTCCAGCCATCTTTTAACTTTGCGGATTTAAGCCAATCAACATTGCGTTGGATACGATCGCGATCTTGTGGCTGTTTGGCCAGGCAATAAACCATGGTTTGAAGCCCAACTGTATAGGTCTGGGAAGGTGGTATGCCTCGAAGGTATTCGAGCCCACGTTTCATCATTTCATCTTCAGGGGGTACACCACAGTTTAAAAGAGAAAGCATTGCAAGCGAAGTCCACCCACCTTTGCGGATGTTACTTTCGGCATCCAACTCCCAATTCCCTTTACCCTTTTCCATGTCGCGGAGATATTGGATACCTTTATCAATCGATACACGAACCCTATCGACCAATTTTTCGGGTGCCTGGTAGGCATGCGAAGTTGGCATTGCAGCGACAAACCCAATCAAAATTGCAACTATAAACATTATCCGGACATTCATTTATCAAACTCCAATTAGGCAACGAACATCTAGTATTGTACCCGTATCCAAGAAGAATAAAAAGGAAACATCGGATTCCTGCAAATGAAAGTAGCCATCCATTGATTCAACAGGTATACTGAGATTGAAACGCTAGGGGTGCAATGCAAGAAGCAAAGCTGAGAAAAAACCCTTGGACTCGACCCGGGTAATGCCGGCGTGAGAAAGCGGCCTATGTCGACCACTTTTCATTCGTCCAAGTCACCACCTATAATTAGTTCGATGGCCCACAATCTTTATTGGAGCTTTATATATGACGCAAATGGAATCCGCACGTAAGGGAATCCTTACCCTTGAAATGCAACAAGCGGCCCAACGGGATAACACCACTCCGGAACCAATCCTTGATAAATCGATTTCGACCAAAGAAACCATCGAACCGCACAGTAGCGAGCAGCTTCCAAATAGCAGGCGTGTTTATCTACCCGGCCAAATCCACTCCGATGTGAAAGTGCCCGTTCGCGAAATCGTCGTCAGCGATACAAAATCTTACACCGGCGCAGTGATTGCCAATGAACCCGTGCGCGTGTACGACTGCTCCGGCCCATGGGGTGATCCGACGTTTGCTGGTAAATCTGATGAAGGCCTGCCCGCCTTGCGTAGCAAATGGATTCAAGCTCGTGGTGATGTCGAAGAATACAATGGTCGCGAAGTGGTGCCGATGGACAACGGATACCTTTCTGGCAAGCATGCGGAATTCGCAAGTAAGGCGGAGAAGAATCGACTCGTTGAATTTCCCGGCCTTCTAGGTCAACGCCGACGCCCTCTACGCGCCAGCAAGGGCCATCCCGTCACCCAGTTATGGTATGCAAAGCAGGGAATCATCACGCCCGAGATGGAATTCATCGCCATCCGTGAGAATATGGGCCGCACGAAGATGGCCGAGATGGCTAATGATAATGTCCGCAATGTTCTCGACAAGCAGCATTCCGGTTCGAGTCAGCTTGCAAACAGCGAGTATTCGCCTTCCGTATTTCGTCGTTTTCCGCAGCGCATTCCGAAAGAGATCACGCCCGAGTTCGTCCGCTCCGAAGTCGCCGCTGGCCGCGCCATCATTCCAGTGAACATCAATCACCCCGAGTGCGAGCCGATGATTATCGGCCGCAATTTCCTCGTGAAGATCAACGCCAACATCGGCAATAGCGCCGTCGCTTCGAGCATTGAGGAAGAAGTCGAGAAAATGAGATGGGCCACCAAATGGGGCGCAGACACCGTGATGGATCTTTCCACAGGCAAGAACATCCACGCCACGCGCGAATGGATTCTCCGCAACTCGCCAGTGCCCATCGGCACCGTTCCAATTTATCAGGCGCTCGAAAAAGTCGGTGGCAAAGCTGAGGATCTCACCTGGGAAATTTACCGCGACACCCTCATCGAACAGGCCGAGCAAGGCGTGGATTATTTCACTGTTCACGCCGGCGTGCTTCTGCGATTCATTCCGCTTACCGCCAATCGCATGACGGGCATTGTTTCGCGTGGTGGTAGCATCATGGCGAAGTGGTGCCTTGCGCATCACAAAGAAAGTTTCCTCTACACGCACTGGGACGATATTTGCGACATCATGGCGGCATATGATGTTTCATTTTCAATCGGCGATGGTTTGCGCCCCGGTTCGATTGCGGATGCAAACGATCAGGCGCAGTTTGGCGAACTCGAAGTACAGGGCGAGTTGACAAAGCGCGCCTGGGCCAAAGGCGTGCAAGTTATGAACGAAGGCCCCGGCCATGTGCCGATGCACATGATCGAAGAGAACATGGCGAAGCAACTTGAATGGTGCCATGAAGCCCCTTTCTACACGCTCGGGCCACTAACCACCGACATAGCTCCAGGCTACGACCATATCACCAGCGGCATTGGTGCAGCGATGATTGGTTGGTATGGCTGCGCAATGCTATGTTACGTGACTCCCAAAGAGCACTTGGGATTGCCCAACAAGAAAGATGTGAAGGATGGAGTAATAACCTACAAGATAGCTGCGCATGCTGCCGACCTCGCCAAGGGACATCCTGGTGCACAATATCGCGACAACGCCTTGAGTAAGGCACGTTTCGAATTCCGCTGGGAAGACCAATTCAACCTCAGCCTCGATCCCATCACTGCGCGCTCGTTCCACGATGAAACACTTCCGCAGGAAGGCGCCAAGACTGCGCACTTCTGTTCCATGTGTGGCCCGCACTTCTGTTCGATGAAGATCACCGAAGACGTGCGCAAGTATGCAGCCGAACAAGGTATCGCCGAAGAAGAGGCCCTCAAGAAAGGTCTGGAAGAAAAATCGAAAGAGTTTGTGGAAAAGGGTGCAGAAATTTACGCAAAGGCATAAACGGCTAAGCAAAGCTTTGAGAACTCTCCTTAACTTGGCTCAACCAACTTAGCACCTTATTTTCTAAAGCTTTCCCAAACCAACATCTTAGCAAGGTCAAGGATTTCACCTTGGCCTTGCTTATTTTACGCACTCAAGCCAATTTCCCTGACACGAATTATCATTACGATCATTATTATGCAAAAGGTTTAACTTAGCTTCATTTCTATCCGATAAAATAACAGTGTTCGGATTTTTGAATTTGTCATTCGATCAGAGCTTTAATGTCCAACAGTGCGCTTACTGAAAAAGAAAAATCACACGCCATCAAGTATGGTATGTGGAAGCTATTACCCATCGCATTATTAATCATGATCAGCCTGATTCTTCTGGGTTGGTGGATTTGGCGCATGTCGGAAGTCTCGACAGAAAACGCCTATGTTGTTGGTAATGTTACTCCTATTTCTTCAGAAGTAAGCGGCCCAGTGGTTGCCCTTTATGTTGATGACAACATGGTGGTAAAGCCAGGCGACCCCTTGATACAGATAGATCCGATTCCCTTTCAATTGGAAGTTGACCAAGCCCTTGCTGATTTTAAACAAGCAAAATCTGAAGCGGACGCCGCACGTTTTAATGTCAGACTCGTTCGCGAGGACAGGATTGCATTACTCGATGGCGCCCGGGCTAAAATGCAGGAAAAAGAAGAGCTGGTGAAATCAAGTGAAATCGAAATCCAAACTCGCGAGCAGATTCATGCCAAGGAAAAAGAACTCCTTCAATCTGCCAAGGCTCAACTCCCTGGATTGGAAGCCTTGAAAGTCAATGCGGGGGATTATTATGTTCGTTTTCAACGGTTGGCGGCTAGTGGCGACATTCCAGTCCAAGACAAAGATAACAAAGAAGCCGTGTTTCGCGAGGCAACTGCAAAGGTAGAGTCGCTTAAAAGCCAGATATCCTCATCGGAAAAACAAGTCCTTGCGAGTGGTTTACAATTGCAACAAGCAGGCGTTTTATTCGAGCAGGCAAAACGAAGTCTTTTAGAATCCAAGGCGGAAGTCGCCAAAGCACAGGCGGCACAAATCCAACCTGATATTGCAATGTCGATAAGCAGAAGTCTCGACAGCAAAATAGATCAGGCGCAGGCAAAACTCAGTCTTGCAAGGTTGCGTTTATCAAACACTTTAATCCGTGCACCACAATCAGGCATCATCAGCAAACGAACAGCCCAGCTAGGCCTGACGATTAATTCAAGGTCACCTTTTTTAAGCATTACGCCCCTCGACCTTGATAATGTCTGGGTGGTTGCAAACTTAAGGGAAGACCAACTGGATCACACCCGGGTCGGGCAGGCTGTTTATGTTCGGGTTGATGCAATTCCTGAAAAGGTATTCTTATGTTGGGTGGAAAGTATATCAGGCGGAACAGGTTCTGCGTTTTCGTTATTCCCGCCTGATAATGCAACAGGCAACTTTACCCGGATTGTACAGCGTTTACCTGTAAGGCTTCGGTTCTTTGATAAAGAAAACATGGATACCAGAATCAGGCCAGGCATGTCGTGCAAGATACAAATCGACACGAATAAAAGGGTAAAACAATCGGAAACCCAGTGGTAGGAATGTAAATGATACAGGGATTAAGTTTATTCTTGATATTATTTCTGCCCTGCCAGCAGGAACCGATGGGCGGTAAGCAATTGCCTGCGCCCATGGGAGAAATCCCATACACCACCCTGGCAACCGCAATTTCCAAAAGTCTGGAAAATGTAGCAACCGTGCAGGCAAACATTTCCGTTCGAACTGCGTCAGTTGCCAAGTTTGAAGCACTCAAACATTTTATTCCAACCTCGAACCTGCCTCAATTGTTTACTGCATTCAGAACGGTGGACGGCAGATCTTCCAGCGCGATTATTTTTCCAGATGTAACAGGCGGTACCCCCTTCTCTGGTTATCCAGGGCTTGATCGTGCGGAATTGAATCGTGTCAACCTGTTCTTCCCTCTTGATCCTACTGGGCAGATCACCAGTCTTCCGATTGCTGAAGAAGGTATTCGAGCCAAGCAGATCATGGAGGATTTAGTCCGAAGATCGCAAATCGAACTTGCCGCCCAGAATTACTTCGACACAAAAAAATTCGAGTATGGCATAAGAACAGCTACATTGGCTTTGGAATTTTCAAAACGGCTTGAATCGCAAATCGCCTCGAAACTGGCTGAAAAACAAGTTCATGATGTAGAGCTTACGGAAGCAAAAGTAGGCACAACCAAAGCATCTGTCTTATTGTCCAACTTTGAAAAGAACCTGCGCATTTCCGAAAGAAAACTAGCTTTGGTCATGCATACCAGCAGGCTTTTAGTACCACAGGAAGGCACTCCAATCCCAATCAAGCTGGATACCAATTTCAATTTCAATCTTGAGGAAACCGACCTGATCAACCTCTCGCTGATTCC
>CAZYAY010000109.1:0-9074 GCA_964646215.1 uncultured Candidatus Kuenenia sp.
CCAGCTAAGGAATATGCAGGCGATATGGGGAAGTATAAATCGATGCTTGAAGGGGTCAAGACAAAGGAAGATTGGGAAAAGCGCAGGCAGGAAATCAGAAAGAGTTGGAATGATGCGCTTGGGCATTGGCCCGCAATTCTTGAGCAACCGAAAATAGAGTATCTTGAAAAAGAGATGCGTGAAAAAGTGGTGCAGCATCATATTCGCATCGAGGTAGCACCCGGGAAAAAAACCGAGGATGCCTACCTTCTCATCCCTGAAGGAAAGGGGCCTTTCCCTGCTGTTGTCGTGGTCTTTTATGAATCACTTTCAGGGATAGGAAGAAAAGGGGAGATGCGCGACTTCGCCTGGCAGCTTGCAAAGCGGGGCTTTGTCACGCTTTCTTTGGGCAGCGACCCCAACAGCTATTATCCTTCCCGCGATGATGTCAAACTTCAGCCCCTGACCTACCATGGTTATGTTGCAGCGAACGGTTATCAGGTGCTTGCGTCCCTTCCCCAAGTGGA
The DNA here is from genome assembly GCA_964646215.1 of uncultured Candidatus Kuenenia sp. Classification (GTDB taxonomy): domain Bacteria; phylum Planctomycetota; class Planctomycetia; order Gemmatales; family Gemmataceae; genus UBA969. The sequence continues at coordinate 507 of CAZYAY010000109.1, forward strand.
TGCGAGATTGATAGGTTTAACGGGCCATAGTTATGGTGGAAAATGGGCATTATTTGGGTCTTGTTTGTACGAAAAATTCGCAGCAACTGCATGGTCCGATCCTGGGATTGTGTTTGATGAGAAAAGAGGCAATGTTAATTACTGGGAGCCTTGGTACCTTGGTTATGAAAAAGGTGTCAGCCGTAAGCCTGGTGTTATAAAAGCGGATAACCCACGCACTGGCCCCTATAAAACCTTGGTTGAAACTGGGCATGATTTACATGAACTGCATGCGTTGCTTGCGCCCAGGCCAGTGTTGGTTTCGGGGGGTGCGGAAGATCCGCCCCTGCGTTGGCAGGCGCTCAATCATTTGATTGCGGTGAACAAATTCCTGGGTTACGAGGGCAGGGTGTTCATGTCGAACCGGCCCGGCCATTCCCCCACAGCGGAATCAAATGAGGTGCTTTACGATTTCTTCGCCTACTGGCTTAAGCATAAAAAAGTGCTAGATAAATAACCTTGATCGTAATCTTGAGAACCTTTGCATGAGAATGTTTTTTGTACTGTTGATTGGATTGGTTGCATTAGTCCCACAGGCGTGGGCACAGTCTGGGATCGTGAAGAAAGAGGTGTTATACAATGGCATCGAACTTTCTTCGCCCTGGCCTCCGCTACGCACTAAAAAGGAGATGAAATCGTTTGAACCGATGGTGGTGCCTTATTTGAAAAACGGGCCCCGTGTGGTTCCCATCGATCTGGGCAGGCAGTTGTTCATTGATGATTTTTTGATTGAATCAACCGATTTAAAGAGACGGTTTCATCAGCCTAAGTATCATGAAAAGTCGCCTGTATTAAAACCTGAGATGGCATGGGAGAAAAGTAAAACCGCAGCATTTGCAGCGCCTTTCAGTGATGGGGTCTGGTTTGATTCCAGGCAGAAGATGTTCATGATGTGGTATCGATCTGCAACCGGGAGAACCTGCCTGGCCTTATCTGAAGATGGGGTGGAATGGAGGCGCCCGGAACTTGATTTGGAGCCTACAAGTAATGTGGTGCTGAAATCTAACAGGGATGCCGCAACGGTGGTGCTCGATCATCAGGTGGATGATGAAAAAGAAAGGTATAAGTTGTTTGAAGCCCGCACGAAAAAATCGCCCTACCATATTGCGTTACGAGTTTCTGCAGATGGAAAGAAATGGTCTGATGAGGTGAAAGTATCAGGGCCTTCGTGGGATCGTTCTACAATCTTTTATAATCCGTTTCGCAGTTTGTGGGTTGCAAGCATTCGTGGGCATGATCATGTTGGGCAGGAAGGAGTGCATCGGCTTCGTTGTTACCGCGAGGCAAAAAGTGCACGCGATGTTCTTGGTTGGACGCAGCACACCGATTTGGTTGCCAAGGGTGATTATATTCCGGGCGATCTGCAACCTTGGGTTGCTGCAGACAGGCTTGATCCCCGCAACCCTGATCCCCGATTCAAACATATTGAACCCCAGCTTTATAACTTAGATGTGTTTCCTTATGAAAGCTTGCTGGTGGGATTGTTCACTATCTGGCAGGGGCCCGATAATGAAACCTGCCAAGCGTTGGGGATTCATAAAAGAAACGAAGTGCTGGTGGGTTTTAGCAGGGATGGTTTTCATTGGGATCGCAGTAATCGCGAGCGCTTTCTTGGTGTAAGTGAAGACCCGAAGGCATGGAATGCGGGTAATGTGCAGTCGGTGGGTGGAGGTTGTCTGGTGGTTGGGGATAAGCTTTATTTTTATTGTTCCGGGCGCACGATGCAGCCTGCTGATTCGGGTGCAACAGGGCTTGCAACCATGCGAAGGGATGGATTTGCCTCGATGGATGCTGGCGATGTTCAGGGTTCGCTTACCACTAAGCTGTTGAAGTTTTCGGGAGCGAATCTTTTTGTGAATCTTGAATCGCAACAGGGTGGGCTTCAGGTTGAAGTTATGGATGAGCAGGGAAAAGTAATTGATGAGTTTAGCAGAGATAAATGTCTGCCTTTGGTGGGTGATAGCACGAAGTTGATAGTTCGTTGGCGTGGTGGAAAGGATTTATCCAGCTTGGCTGGAAAGCCAGTGCGCTTGCGCTTTTATTTGACGAAGGGTTCGCTTTATTCTTTCTGGGTTGGTGATGCAAAGGGTGCGAGCAATGGTTATGTGGGCGCAGGTGGACCCGGATTTAATAACAATCAGGATAAGTAGGTATTTGGGAACATAAGTTTTTGCAATCAAAAGGTGTGTCAAATGAAAAAGTCTAGTTTGCTTAGTGTTGTAATGATGATTGTTTTTGCAGGTTTTGTGTTTCTTTTTCAAGAGGTTGCAGGTCAAGGTCCTATGGGTTTTAGTGTGGAATTAAAGAAAGACCGGCTAGAAATTTTGTTTGCTACTAAGAAGGTTGCAGATTTTGTCTTTGCAGACCCTAAGATTTTAAGGCCTTACTTTTCTAATCTGCTTTTGCCATCGGGTTTCAAGGTAACCCGCAATCATCCACCGATTGCAGCAACGGATGCTATCGACCATGACACCATGCACCCTGGAATCTGGCTGGCATTTGGAGATATTAGTGGCACAGACTTTTGGAGAAATAAGGGCCGTATTGAACATCTTAAATTTGTTGAAGAACCGAAGGCTGGGATGGACCTAATTGTTTTTGCAACGGAAAGCAGGCTTCTAACCGAGGCTGGAAAAGAAATCTGCAAAATGCGTAACAACATTCAGATGCGAGCAAGGCCTTCAGGTTATTTGATAGTTTGGGATGCAATTTTGAAAAGTGATGATGCGGATTTTTCGTTTGGAGACCAAGAGGAAATGGGATTTGGAGCTAGGGTCGCAACCGCTTTGACGGAAATGGCGAGCGGTGTCATCACCTCAAGTGTAGGTTTGAAAAGCGCAAAGGCCACTTGGGGTAAAGCTGCATCTTGGTGCGACTATTCTAGTACTAAGGAAAACAAGGAAGGCATCACCCTGATGGCTTCGCCTTTAAATTTCCGTGAGTCCTGGTGGCATAACAGGGATTATGGCGTTTTTGTAGCCAACCCTTTCGGCAGGTCTGCAATGAAGCAGGGTGCCAAAAGCCTGCACACTGTCAAAAAAGGTGAGTCTTTTAGAATCGTGTTTGGAGCGATGCTTCACGAGGGTGTGGGTTATGATGCAGCAAAAGAGTTCCAATATTTTTCTCAAATTATTAAATGATGCATTTACTCAAGCCTTTTGCACTTTCAAGCCTAGGCTTTTTTGCTCAGTTACTTACCTTCAGGGCAATTACAGACCTGGGTTGTTGAAAGAAGATATATTTCTGAAGAGTTAAAAGGGGTCAGGTCTCTTTTTCCGGGGCTTACCACTATGCGCAGATAAAGAAGGCGGATTGAATTACACCCTCAATCGCAGAATCCTAAGATTTAATATTTATTCTTAGTTCAGCTACATTACCAAAAAATGACCCAATCCTTACATCAGGCCACAATTGTGGTGATAAAGGCTTTGGGTTTTTGCTGTTGGATAAACTCTAGAATCTAAAGTTACTTCAGTTTTTCGAGAAGAGCTTTGGCTTTGGATTGCACATTAACCCCAGGTTTTTGCAACTCTTCGAGCCCTTTTTCCAAAATGGCAGCTTTTTCAGGATTAACTTTTCTTACATCGTTGATGTAATTTGGAAATGAACTTGCCTCACTGCGTAACGGTTGCCCTTTAGCATACCCATCAAGCACGGTGCGAATTCCATCGAGAGGATCTTCAGCGGCCTTGATGATGATGGTTTCATTTTGTGGTTTGGAACATGCAGTTACAGAAAATGCAATCAATGAACCAAGCAAACAGATACGGAAATAAGTTCTCAAGGAATGACTCCGGAAATTTTTAGTATTCGCCTAAAACCTGGCCATCGGCTTTGTTACCCAAGTACTGAAAAGTAATCAGTGTAACAGAATCATTAATAAATCGAAGGCTTCCATCGCCAAAGAGGGCGTTGACCCCGCCTGTGTGCCGACTACGTGGTGGAATGATTCCAAAGCCCCAGTCATGGGCGCCACCAGGGCAACAATCGCCACCTGCGGTTGGAAATTTCCAGTTGGGTGGTGCGGCGGTGGTAAGGGTAGATTGGCCTGCAGCGTACCAGGCCCAGTTTCCGCCTGTGGTTCCCCTAACTCCTGAAGGGGCAGTTTTCGCAGCACTACCTATGTTGTCGAGTTCAGTTTGTGTAGGGAAGTTCTTATTTACAACTGCATTAAACAAGCCATTATTTGCGTAGAAGATGTCGCGAGGAAAAACGCCGGCCCCGCTACTTGCGCCACTACCCGTCAGGAGTTCTGAAGCTAGAATCGTGTTTGAAAGCCCATCTGAGGCGTCACTCATCTTAGTATCGGATTGATAAGAAATCATGCCATTAAACCGGGTGCCAGCCCAGTTGGTTTCAACACTACTACCAGTAGACCAGCCATAATTGCAACCAGGCCCGCCCCAATAATTAGCAGTTCGCAAAGTTGCAGGTTCCGAAGATGGGCAGATAAAAACCTTTAAGGTAGTATTAGCTGCGGTCCAATCGTTTGTCCAAGCTGCGGAATCGCCAACCGCGGGATCTGCAGGAAGAAGCATTTTCTGAAACAAACCGTTTTGTTCAAGGTAGGGCAGCAAAAGAAAATTAACGCTCAAGGCTTCCCAAGCGTTCGTTCCGACTCGGGTGTAGTTTCTGGGGAAAATTCGGAAAACATCATGATAAGAATGCATCGCAAGGCCAAGTTGCTTGAGATTATTCGAGCACTGGGCTTTGGATGAAGCTTCACGTACCTTTTGAACTGCGGGCAGCAATAAACCTATCAAAATAGCGATAATGGCAATAACCACTAGCAATTCAATCAATGTAAATGCCTTGCTTTTGCTTGTTCGCAACATGATCTGCTTCCGGGCGAGTTTTATAAAATGTAGAACTACATATAACTTTTCACTTTGGCTTTCAGATGTCAAGGTGAAACCTTACAAAACACCGGATTTAGGGGTGGTTCGGCCGAATATTCAGCCTATGTGGCATAATGATCAAGTAAATTGTAACTCGGGGCTGTTTATTGCTGCTTAAAACTATGTTTAGTTGGTTTTATCGGTGATTAGTTCAGGCTCAAACAGTTTTGCCCCGTTGGATGTTTGCGAGATATTTGCCTAATGCTGGGAAGTCTTCTGCCTTGGTTTTAAACCAATCGATTGCGTCTTCGAAGATTTTCTTCTCTTGTTCAAATGTTACATGGCCCATCAGAACTTTAGTTCGCAGAAATACGAAATACGTATCGATGGTGTCGCAGGCGCAGTAGTCGTTGATTTCTTGGAATTTGCCCGCCTTATGCATGGGGTATACATCGTGCCCTGTGATGCCCATTTTTCCGGGAAGCCCCAGCCTGCGTGCCAGTAGGTTTAAGCCGCCTTCCAACTTGCATGAACCTTGGTTTGATAAAACATCTTGTAAATCGATGTAGGGTGAGCGGTATCTGCTGCGTTTGTCGCCTGCGAAATAACTGGTTGCAGAAATTCCCTGATCGTAGGCTGCGAGCTCCAGAAGCGGCAGGTCAAAGCCCCTGCCATTGAAGCTGACCAGATTGGCGCGTTTGTAGGTTTCAACACCCTGCCAGAATAGCTTGACCATTTCGCTGGTGCGATATTGCGGTGTATCCAGGCAGTTGAGGCCGATGGGCATGAAGTTTTTGTCCACGGTCAAGGTGCAGATAGCAATTGGTTTTTGAAAGGTGAAGGGGAGAAAATCCGACCCTGAAAAGCTTTTAGCCTTCGCCTCGGCTTGCGCCCTTTCGATTGCTGCATCTGGCGAAAGGTTTTCTGATGGGTATTTTACCGTTGCAACCAGTTCGCCATCGGGGATGCTTTCGGTATCGAATACTATGTAGGCAACCGCATCTTTTTGATTGCTGGCCTGCTGGGGGCCTTCTTTTTTGATGTCGTTTGCAATTTGCGTTGAGTGATCCATGTTTTCTTTCTGCTAATAAAGTAAGATATTCCCATGATCACCTGCATTGTTGCAAAGGTCAAGCTTGGCGCCTTCTTTTCTTGATTTCAAAAGGTGTACCTGGGGCATGGAACGAAGCACCGTATTTTCCAAATGCAGAAAGTATCGCTATACCCTTTGGCGCCAGTGGGATTTCACCAACCCTAGTTATGCAATGTTTATCGGCCTTAACCCCTCCACCGCGGATGAAGTTCAAAACGATCCAACCGTTGCGCGATGCATTGATTATTCGATGCGCTGGGGTTTTGGCGCCCTTTGCATGATGAACATCTTCTCCTACCGTGCGACTCTTCCCACGGTGATGAAGGCTCAACCCAATCCCGTGGGCAAGGATAATAACCGCTGGTTAATTGAAATCGCCAGGGATGCTTCGGTGATTGTTGCTGCCTGGGGCACTCATGGCAGCCATCTTGATCGGCATCAGGAGGTGGTTACATTGCTTGGTGGCAAATTGAATTGTCTTAAAGAGACGAAGGAAGGCTTTCCCAGTCATCCACTTTATTTGAAGAAGTCTCTTACGCCTGTGCCATACCTTGGAGCCAAGCCATGTTAATCGTTCAGGTTGGTGATTTTGGAACCGATGGCGATGCTCATTATCGTATTCATGCGCCCGCAAGGTTCATGGGTTTGATTGCCGGGGTGGTTTGCATCGATGTTCATTTTCATCATCATTTGCTTCCCATGCTTGCAGAGAAGGCAGATGTATTAGTGCTGCAGTTCTTCTCAGATTGGGATTTGATTCCATTGGTAAGTATGCGGAAAAAGCTTGGTAAAATAACGATCTTTGAAGCCAACGATTTCTTCTTCGATCTCCAACCTTGGAACCCGATTACAAGAAGTTGGCGGGATCGTGAAATTCAAGAGCTTTTTATGCAACTCCTGCGTCTTTCTGATGGGGTGCAAACCAGCACGGCTTATCTTGCTGAACAATGGTCAAAGATGGGCGCTTGCAAGGTGGAAGTTTTTCCGAACCAACTGGTTCATCTTAAGCCTTTATCTGAAATTATTGAGAGACCATTTACGGTTGGTTGGGCTGGTTCCCCCGGTCACTTTGCAGATCTCTACCATGTTGCACCCCATTTGCAAAATTGGCTCGATGCCCACCCTGATGCGCATCTTGCAATCATGACCAATGAACTTGCCAGGGAGTTCTTTCGTCTTGATTCCTCGCGCTTTCATTTCAAACCCTTTGGATCAATCGAATCTTACCTTGATTTCCTTGGCTCGATTGATGTTGGTATCGCCCCCCTTCTTCCCACGAAATACAACAAGGGCAGATCCGATGTCAAGTTCTTGGAATACGCATCTTGTGGCGTCGCAGGTATTTATCAAAACCTTGAGCCTTACCAAAATATTGTCAAGGATGGCGAAACGGGCCTGTTCTTTAATAACCCTGAAGAATTGATCAGCCAGTTAGATCGTCTTTATCAAGACAGAAAGCTTCGTTTGAAAATTCGTGACCAAGCTTATGATTTTGTTATCAAGCAAAGAAAGATGGAAGATCATATTCGCAGCAGGGTTGAGTGGTACCAAAGCGTTGATAAAAATACGTCCACTCCTGCGCGTGTTGATGATCAGATATTAATGGCACTGGAAGGCGCAGGGGAAAAGCAAGATGGGTATTTCCAGCTTCGTGCAGGAGTTGTTGAAAAGCAGTTTCTTGAAGCATCTGCAAAAACGTCTTTTAATGAACAGGCGGAGTTTTTTAAAAATCTGACCCAGCAGCATCCCACTTACTGTTTTGCATGGTTGAAGCTGGGCGAATGCCTGAATGGTTTAAGGCAGCCCGCGGAGGCGTTGAAGGCGCTTGAAAAAACGCTCGAATTGATGCCTTATAGCAATAGGGCCAAGATCGAAATCGCCCGCAGTTATTTCCTGTTGGAAGATCGTGATAAAGCGGTGGCGCTTCTCAAGCAGGCTTGTCTTTCTGAAACCTCGTTTCTACCCGCTTGGAAATATCTGCTGCGATTGCTTGCAATTCAAAAGGCGGTTGATGGCATTGGTTGGTGCAAAAAGGCGGATGCTGGATTTCCCAATTGCTATTCGTTGTCACTTATCGGGCTTGATAATTATCCCTTGGAAGAGAAGCCGTTGGTATTGCTTGAGATTCTTAGCAGGGTAGGTTCAACTTTTTCGATCATGGAACATTCCTATGCAAGAGATATGCTATGCAAGGCGATTTTTGATGTATTGGCCCTCCCCCTGCAGGATAAATCGGCAGTGATTGCTTTGTTGCAAAAAGCGCATAAGGTTTTCCCTGAATCCACAAGGATCGTTGCAGAATTGGGGAATCTGCTTTATGCCACGGGAAATGGGATCGAGGCCCAGAAATATTTTGACATCGCCTGTTCCCAAAAACTTGCATCGGATCTGTCCCAGCAGGAATATCAAACCAAGGAAATTCCCTACATATGGCAGTTTTCGCACTTCATTCGCCAGTTGCTTTCACCATGATTAGGCAGGCTTCTTTCTTTTTTTCCAGCTAATCACTCCCTTCGGCCCCATTCAGCGGGTATAACTACTCTTGGTTCCATTATTGACCAAGGAAATTGCATCCATGACCGAGATTAATCCCGCCCC
>CAZYAY010000110.1:0-9047 GCA_964646215.1 uncultured Candidatus Kuenenia sp.
GGCTATTCTTTAAAGCGATATCCAAGGCCACGAACAGTTTCGATCATATCCATGGACCCAAGTTTTTTTCGCAAGGTCTTGATATGCACATCAATGGTTCGTTCAAGCACGATGGCACCATCACCAATGGCGCTATCCATCAAATGCTGGCGCGAGAACGCCCTACCCGGACTACGCAGCAGGCATTCCAGCAATCGAAATTCCGTTGGGGTCAGATCCAGTTCTTCATCCAGAACAAATGCGCGATGCCTAACCATATCGACTTTGACCTGCTTGTGTTCGATCAGTTCAGAAGCTCCCTCTTCCACGGGAACTTCAGACCGGCGTTGCAAGGCTTTGATTCGTTGCAATAGGATTTTAACACTGAAAGGCTTGGTGACATAATCGTCCGCACCCATCGAGAATCCCACCACCTGGTCGGTTTCCTCAGATTTGGCGGAAACAACTATGACAGGAATTGCCTTGGTTTTTTCGTTACCACGCAACTCCCTGAGGATATCAATACCATTGATGCCCGGGAGCATGATATCAAGCAGAATAATGTCGGGGATTGCCTGAGCTTTTCGAAGACCATCCTGGCCATCGTGGGCCACGGTTACCTCATAACCTTCGCGATCAAGATTATATACAAGCGCATCAACCAGCGCTTTTTCATCTTCGATGACAAGTATCTTTATTCCATTTTTCATCTTCGGTTCCACCGAAGCCTTCAAAGGCGCTTGTTTCTTTACATCTTTCATTGAAGTTACCTCAGAAACCATAATCATCCCTCCAACTCTTGAACACGGTGCCTGACGATTTCGCCTTCGACAAGATAGACTACATCCTCTGCAATGTTGGTCGCATGGTCTGCAATTCTTTCGATATGCCTGACCGCTGAAAACATTGATAAACCATGTTGAATATTCAAAGATGATTCGGTCATCAGCTTGATGATTTCCTGGATGATCTGATTGTTATAGCGATCAACTTCATCATCCATTCGCACGACCATCAGGGCCTGCTTTACATCAAGGTTCACAAACGCATCCAAGCTTTGCCTGACCATGATGGTGGTCATATCTGCCATGCGTTGCAATCCCTCTGGAATGGGGAACAACGGAGGGATGCAAAGTTGAATTGCCCGTTCGGATATTTCCTCGGCAAGATCTCCCATGCGTTCGAGGTCGGTGATAATCATCATTGCAGCGGTGCACCTGCGCAAGTCGCCTGCAACCGGCTGATGAAGAGCCAGGATTTTCAGGCAATCCTCATTGATCTGATTTTCTTCCTTGTCGATTTGCATGTCACCCTGGATAACATTTCTGGCAACATCCGGATTCCTGTCACGAAGTGCGGTAATGCTTAGGGAAAGTGCTTGTTCCACAAGGCTTGCTAGGCCCATGATATTTTTTTGAAGATCATCCAAATCGCGTTCAAGATGCTTTGACATTGAATGTTTCCCTTTGGGTGGATCAACCAAACCTGCCCGTGATGTAATCTTCGGTTTGCTTGACCTGGGGCCTGGTGTAAAGATGATCGGTGGGGCCCACTTCGATCACCTTACCTTGAAAGAAGAAAGCTGTTTGATCAGAAACACGCGCAGCCTGCTGCATGTTGTGGGTGACGATGATGATGGTGTAATCGCGTTTGAGTTCAAAAACAAGATCTTCGATGCGCGCAGTGGAGGCGGGATCAAGGGCGCTTGCAGGCTCATCAAGAAGGATTACTTCTGGGTCGGTGGCAAGAGCCCGGGCGATACAAAGCCTTTGGGCCTGACCACCGGAAAGATTTAACGCGGACTGGTTCAGCCTGTCTTTTACTTCATCCCATAGCGCAGCACTTTTAAGACAACGCTCGCAAATCTCCTGAAGCACCGCACTATTGCGAACCCCTGCAACCCTGGGCCCGTAAACCACGTTCTCAAATATAGATTTCGGAAAGGGATTCGATTTTTGAAAAACCATGCCTACTCTTCTGCGAAGATCAACCATGTTAAGCGAACGGCGGTAAATATCTTCGTTGTCGAGAAGAATCGCGCCGGTGTGCCTGGTGCCTTCCACAAGATCGTTCATTCGGTTCAAGCAGCGAAGAAAGGTCGACTTTCCACAACCCGATGGCCCGATCAACGCGGTGACCGATCTTTCTGGAATCGATAGATCAATGTTGAATAATGCCTGATGAGTACCATACCAGAAGTTCAAATTTTTAATTTGATACTTGGGCGAGCTATTGTTTTGAGGCGTAAGCTCGCGACCATTCAGGTTTCTTTCCGTTAGGATCGCGGCGTAGGAGGTTGTTGCCATCAGTAATAATATCCTTGCTCAAGAATACTCTATTTGTGCTTATTTTTCTTGCACGGTTATCCTAATGATTGATTGTGAAGAAATGATGAAGGAATGATGATGTTATGATTCTGTTTTTACTGTTCGATTTTCCTTTACCTCTAGCCCTGAAACCCTTTATGATAATATTTTGCATTAAATAACCAAATAGAAGGAGTATTCATCAATGAAACGGTTTTTAACCTGCACCTGCTTTTTAGCGCTCTTTTGCAACTTCCTTATTGCAGCTGATGACTATGTTCTTGGCATCGATTCCCAGCCAAATCCCAACACCCCAAAGGGTAAAATTGAGAAATCTGAATGGAAGAGCAATGTCTTTCCAGGCACCGTTCGGGAAATGTTGATTTATTTGCCTGCCCAATATGATGGCAAAACGCCCGCTGCACTTATGATATTCCAAGATGGTGGCAGTTATGCGAACGAAAAAGGCCAGTTCCGCGCTACCGTTGTTTTTGACAACCTGATTCACAAGAAAGAAATGCCAATAACCATTGGCGTGTTTTTAAACCCCGGCACCATCCCCGCTTCCAACCCCAAAGAAAAAGGCCGTAGCAACCGAAGCTTCGAATACGACACCCCCTCCGACCAATACGCAACTTTTCTTGAAAAAGAAATCCTGCCCGAAATCGAGAAGAAGTACAATGTCCGTAAAGACCCTGCTGGAAGGGCTCTTTGCGGTATCAGCAGTGGTGGCATTTGTGCCTTCACCGCTGCCTGGGAACGACCCGATTTGTTTGGCAAAGTTTTAAGCCATGTTGGTAGCTTTACCAACATCCGTGGGGGCGATGTTTATCCTGGCATGATCCGTAAAACCGAAAAGAAACCCATCCGCATTTTCCTTCAAGATGGTAGCAACGATCTCGATAACCTCCATGGTAGCTGGCCCCTCGCCAACCGATCCATGGCTGCCGCGCTTAAATTCGCAAAATATGATTTTGTCTATGTCGAAGGGGATGGCGGTCATAACGGTAAACATGGTGGCGTCATTCTTCCAGAATCCCTGCGCTGGCTTTGGCGCGAATAATCTTCCACATAACTTTCTTAGGAATAACCCATGAACAGGTCACTTGCTTGCTTTTTCCTACTTGTATCCACAACTTTGGGATATGCCCAGGATATCCCTCTTAGCCAGATTCTGGTTCCCTCTGAAAACTGGAAAAAAGCCACCCTCAACAATTTTGCAGGGGAGTTTTCTGCAATCGCCTCAGATTCTCAAGGATCTTTATATCTTGCTGACACGAAAACCAAATCAATCTTAAAGCTTGATTCAACCGGTAAAACCACCGAAGTGGTGGCCGATGCACCAGCAAAAGCATTAGCACTTGATAATCAAGGAGGCGTTTATTTTGCAAGTGGTTCAAATATTCTTTATGCAGCCCCAGACAACACCAAAGCTTCCAAAATTATCGAGGGGTTGGATTGTGTAGCTCTTTGCACTTTAAAACAGGGAAAGTGTTATGCAGCAGTGCCTGCGGAAAAAGCGATATATCTTTTGGACAAAGCAGGCTCCAAAAAACAAGTTAGCATCGGAGATGCTGTTATCTCCCTCGCCGTTTCCAATGACGAAACTACTTTGTTTGCGGGCAGTGCGGATGGAAGGTCGGTTTTCACTTTTCGCATTGAACAAAATGGGGATATCACTGCCAAGGATCGGTATGTTGCTCCAAGAAAACCTCCTGCAGGAGCTTCGGGATCGATACCGGGCATGACAATCGACAAAGCAAATCGGATTTATGCAGCAACATCCCTTGGGGTGCAGGTTTTTGATCCCACAGGAAGGTTGTGCGGGGTTTTACTGCAGCCGAATTTTCCCATGTTTGCCAGTTCGATTACCTTTGCCGGGCCTGATAAAAGCACTCTTTATGCCTTGGTTGGGCAAAGCCTTTACACCAGAAAAATCTTATTTCCTAACAAGTAAGAGGCGGGTTTAATCTTTGGAATAAGGCAGGCGCACGGTAAAAGTTGTGCCTTTTCCCATCTGGCTGTTGGCGGAAATGCTTCCCTTCATCGCCTGAACCAGATGTTTTACAATCGAAAGTCCAAGGCCCGTTCCGCCAACCTCGCGTGAACGGGCTTTGTCTACTCGATAAAAACGTTCAAAAATCCGGGGCAGATCAGCCTCGGGAATTCCTATGCCGTTATCGCTTACCATAATTATTACAAACTTATTTTCCAACCCCCATCGAACATTGATCACACCATGTTCCTGGGTGTATTTAACCGCGTTATCAACCAGGTTGTCTAATATTTGCACAAATGCCTCTTCATCTACCAGGCATTCCAAATCTTGATCCGGATGATGGCTGCCTTCCATTGGAAAGGCATTAATGGAAATCGAGCGCTGCATGGCACGATCTCGATGCCTTTTGGCGCATTGCTCGATCACTTCCCGAACGGGTACCCAGATGAAATCAAACAATTCGGTCTCAGCTTCAATTCTTGCAATGCTGAGTAAATCCATGATCAGGTTGTTCAATCGTTCGGATTGCTCAAGGACTTGTTCTAAAAAACGCATCCGGTTTTCACAATCTTCCACCGCACCATCGATAAGGGTTTCCGCGCAAACCTTGATAACAGCAAGCGGGGTTTTCAGCTCATGGGAAACATTGGCGACAAACTCCTGCCTTAGCCTTTCAAGCCTTCTTAATTCGGTCGTATCATGGAGTACTAAAACCGCTCCACGGGTTGGATTTCCCGGCAATCTTGCTGCGTGCAAAGTCAGGCTGCGATTTCCAGAAGTTGCAAAGGTCAATTCTTTGCGCTTGGGCTCGGGCTGCCTTAATGCTTCCTCCACCAGATCCATCATCTCTCGATTTCTTACAAGTTCCCAAAGCCTTTTTCCCTCTAAGGCATGGGATTGCAAATCCAAAAGGATAAGAGCACGATCATTAACAAAAAGAACCCGCTGGTTGGCATCGAGGGCCACCACCCCTTCAACCATGCCGCTCAAGATAGTACGCAACTGCTGCCTATCCTCTTCGAGCCTGCTTACTTTATCCTCAAGCCTTTCGGTCATCCGGTTAAAGGATCGCATCAGGTTTCCCAAGGCACCCTGATCATCTGAAAGGATGCGCTGGTTGTCATCCCCAAGCCCTACCCTTTGAATTCCCATGGATAATTCTTCAAGCGGGGCTGCAATAATCTTGGAAAGCCGATTGCTTTCAAATGCGATAAGGCTGACACCTATAAAACCTAGAGCCAGAATTATTTTAATAACATTGTTTTTTTCAAGATCGGCTTGTACGAGGAAGATTCCGAGGATGATTAAAATCCCCAGAAAAACCAAAACAAAGGGCACAAATATTTTTTGAAACATATTAAGGTACGATCTTGATTTAAAGCAATCATTTCACACGCAAACGATCACAGTAAAGCCTTCTCAGGTACTGTTTTAGGCATTATAAACATATTTCTCCTGAATTTTAAACCTCCTTTAATTTTAGATGCGGATTTTGTTGCCCGATTGTTAATTATTGGTTGTGAATAAAATCTTCTTCAAACCTTAACTTGCACCCATATATTGATTAAATTAAAAATAGTTGATTCTGCTCATTTGGTTTTTAAGACTGGAACAAGGATTATCATAATGTTGATTAAAAGAAGCTTTGCCCTGATGACTTTTTTATCTGTTCTTGCAATGGGTTGTGGCGGGAATCCCAGTACGGGGGCCAAGAAGGAAAAGGCCGAAACCCCCGCACCCCAGGACAAAAAATCTGCAGAAAACATTCCGACCAAGGGTGGCTTGAAAGGCGAAATCAAAGCCGATGGCTCCAGCACCGTACTGCTTATTTCACAAGCTGTTGCAAGCGAATACAGTAAAACCAATCCAAATGTAAAGATATCGGTTGGCCGTTCGGGCACAGGTGGGGGATTCAAGAAATTTGCAGCGGGGGAAATCGATATCAGCAATGCCTCGCGGCCCATCAAGGCAGAAGAAAAAGCATCTTGTGCCAAGAATGGGGTTGAATTTTTCGAGTTTCAGGTTGCCTGGGATGGCCTTTCAATCGTCATCAACAAAGAAAACAACTGGGCTAAAAACATGACCGTGGCCCAGCTTAAATCCGTATGGGATAAAGATTCCAAAGTTGAAAACTGGAGCGATATCGATCCCACATGGCCCAAGGAAAAGATCAAACTTTTTGGTGCTGGTACTGATTCTGGTACCTTTGACTTTTTTACCGAGGTCATCAATGGTAAGGCGGGCCAAAGTAGAACCAGTTATCAACCCACCGAAGATGATAATGTAACAGTCAATGGCGTTTTCAAGGACAAGTTTGCAATGGGTTATTTTGGTTTGGCTTATTACGAGGAAAACAAGGAGAAGCTTGGAATTGTTTCGGTGGCGAAAAAGGATGGCGACAAGTTCATCAACCCAACTGAAGCTACCGTCATGGATAAAACATATTCGCCTCTTTCACGGCCTTTGTATATTTATGTAAAGAAATCATCTCTTAAACGCCCTGAAGTTCAAGATTTCATGACCTTTTTCTTGCGCAGAAACGATCTTATTTCACAAGCCAAGTACATCAAGATGGATGCATTGATGCAATCTGATGAACAGGAAAAACTTGCCAAGGCCATCAAAGAAGCCGGCCAATAAACTGTAATTTTTCTCACGCTGGCAAGGATTCCGGCTTATCATGCTTAATGTGTTCTTCAAGGTTTTTAAGTTTGGAATTGAATCAAGGCAAAAGTAAATGAGTGGCGTGGAAAAATCATCTGAGCTTCCTGTAATGAGGAGACTCCCCCCTGCACCAGCCTTCAAAATTTCTGAATGGTTGATTGAATGGGCTCTTTTTGCCTCGGCTTTTTTATCCATTGGCATCACCGTCTCAATCGCTTGGATTGTTTTCTCAGGCACCTACCAGTTTTTCAGCGATCCCGCAGTTTCCGTCAAGTATTTTTTCACCGGCACCGAATGGACCGCGGGCTTTGAAGGTGCAAAATACAGCATCCTGCCCCTGCTTACAGGCACGATAATGGTTGCGGTCATCGCTGCCGTACTGGCATTACCAATCGGGTTGATTTCCGCAATCTATCTCAGCGAATACGCCAGCAAACCCATTCGGTTGTTATTAAAACCCACTCTTGAACTGCTTGCAGGCATCCCCACGGTGGTCTATGGCTACTTTGCGGTATTTGCCATCACCCCGATGCTTCAAATGTTTATTCCGGGTCTCGATCCTGTAACCAATCAGTTATCCGGGGGCATTGTGGTTGCAATCATGATATTGCCCATGGTGGCCTCTTTAAGTGAAGACGCAATGCGAATGGTACCCGGATCTTTGCGTGAAGCTTCCTATGCCTTGGGTGCAACCAAATTTGAAACCTCCACCAAGGTGGTTGTTCCTGCCGCTCTTTCCGGAATTCTCGCTTCGTTTCTTCTGGCGATTTCACGGGCTATTGGCGAAACCATGGCGGTTACCCTGGCTTGCGGAGGCCAGCCTAAACTTACCCTTGATCCCCGGGAAGGCCTTGCAACCATGACTGGTTTCATCGCACGCATTGCACAGGGCGATGTCCAGCATGGTACCACCCTTTTCAACAGTTTATTTGCTGTAGCTGCGGTGCTTTTTGTCGTAACGCTTTCGATGAATATGCTGGCACAGTGGATCTTAACGAAGTACCGGCAGGTATACCAATGATAAGGGCCAGAAAAAGCCATCAGGGTGAGGGCCTTTCATTGGGTCGCAAGATTGCAGACCATGGATTTGCATGGCTGGCTTTCGGTTGCACTTTCATGGCATTGGCGCTTTTGCTGTTGTTCTTCCTACGATTAGGCATTGATGTTAACGCATGGTTCAAACTAATGCCGGAGCGTATTGCAAAGTTTAATCTCGAGATCGAACGCAGGGTTCAAGATTTTGATTCGGAAACCAACAAGGAAATTGCAGACCTCACCAAGGAAAAAGAAACCCGCATCAAGCAAGATCCTGCTAATGCTGTGAGTCTGGCAAATCGCTACGATAAAGTGATAAGCAAAAAGCTTGAGGACAGGGCACAGACAAAGCTTGAGATTGAATCCAATTTAAAGACTGATAAACGGTCTGACTATTCTTACTTTGGAATGTTATGGCATTTTATTTCAGCAGGCCCCAGCAGCCAACCCCAAGATTCAGGCATAAAGGCTGCACTTTTAAGCAGCCTGCTCCTAGGCGCAATTACTATTTGTGCCGCAATCCCCCTTGGAGTTGCAACTGCCATATACCTTGAAGAATACAGGGCCCAAAGCTGGATTGGTTCGATCCTTCAGCTAAACATCAACAACCTTGCGGGCGTACCCTCAATCATGTATGCAATTCTGGGTGCCTATGTGTTTGTAGAATTGATTTTCAAACCATTTGAAAGCCCCGCAATTGCCGCGCGAAATACCCTAGGCGGTGGCCTTACACTTGCCTTGCTGGTCTTGCCCGTGATCATTGTTTCAACCCAGGAAGCGATACGGGCTGTTCCTGTTTCCCTTCGCCATGCTTCCCTTGCACTTGGTGCATCACGATGGCAGACGATCTGGAAAATTGTATTGCCATCTTCCCTTCCCGGGATATTAACCGGGATGATTCTGGCGCTTTCGCGGGCGATGGGAGAGGCAGCACCCCTGGTGTTATTTGGAGCAGCGCTTTATGTGAATTTCAGCCCGACTCTTTTCAGCAGGTTTACCGCACTTCCCATGCAGATTTATTCATGGTCCGATGATCCAGACCCTGCATTCCATTACAATGCGGC
>CAZYAY010000111.1:0-3426 GCA_964646215.1 uncultured Candidatus Kuenenia sp.
ACTCTCTCAAAGGCACTTCGGATTTTTTCGATTCGAGTGTTGTAATCTCCAATGATAATTTTTTCGCTACTTAAGGTTGTTGATCCGGCAGGGGAGGTCATGCCTTTGATCTGGCATTTTACCAGGAAGTCCATTGCTGCAGCAGTGCCAGTGCTTGTGGAATTGGTTTCAAAGACTTGTCCAAAAGCGATGCTGTGTACGCTGACAGGATTTTTAATAGTTGAATAACCGGTTGGGTTGGCAGTGGTAAGGTTGCACACATATTGCAAAGTGTTTAAAGCGGCGGTAGCGTCGGCTCCCGAACTGCCAGCATCGGAAATGCTGGTAAATTTCGACAAATAAGCCCCTCCTGATTGGAAAGTACCACTGGCATTGCTATTTGGTTGCCCATCGGTTTCAAAGATAATCATTTTGTTCGCACCTTTTCTGCCATTAAAACCTGTCGCACTGCTAAACTGGTTGTAGGCAGCCATGAATGACATTTCTGGATTTGTACCGCCATCAGCATTGGGGATTTCCCCAGAAGATTTGTTATCCCATTGTCCGCCATCAATGCCGTTGGTAGAAGAAATCGTACCGAGATAAGAAGAGTTGAAATTACTACCATAAGGCCGGATTTCTGCATTCGGATCGCTTAAACTATTCAAAAGAGAGTAGGGGTAAAAAAGTGCGTTACTCATGCGGGTGAAATCTTTGCCCATCGGAACCCTTGCAACATTGTAGCTATTTAGGGTCGAAAAATAGATAAGCGAGGCTTGGTCATTGGGGTGGTTTTTTTGAATATCGACGAGGGCGGATTGAATTCCTGCCTTTAGTTGCCAGGTTGCTGATTCATGGGCAGTGCCCGGGAACCAATTCCTTCCGATCCGATAGTCGGATAAAAACGAGAGGAAGGATACAGGCCCAAACCAGAAGTTTAATCTGGGATGAATCGGGTTATCGTTGTAATGCATGTAGGGTGCGGGTACTGCAGTTAGGCTTGCTTTTGCAGTGATTTTGGTTGTGCCATAGGCAGTAGAGTTTTGCCCATAAAGAATCTCGGTTTGATTTCCCGCACCAATCACATAATCAATATAGGCTCGCCAGAATTTTTGATCGAGTGTACCACCGGTATCGGGGATGGTTGTTGGTATCGCACTATAGTAAAGCACTCTTCCAGCGCGCATATTATCCGGGAATACCTTGGGGCCGGAATTAAGCCAGTTGATTACCGCAGTGTAATTAATCTTATAGCTTGTTGTACTTGCGGTGCGAAACCTGCCATTTGTTGTGCTGAAAAGCAAAGAGTTGTCATCGCAGGGCGTGGAACTGTTAGATCCATAGTAAAAGAATTTTTTACGCCAATCGTTTGCGGCTCTGGGGTCGGGTGGCCACATGTAAAAAGTCTTACCATAGTAGCCTGGCCCCATGGTAAAGCCTTGAAAATCCGTATACCCTGCGGACTCAAATGCTACATTTTTGGCATGGGTGTTTGCTTGAACCGTTGTATTACCAGAAACATATTGCTGTACGGTGGAGGCGTATGGGGAACCCGTATTATTCGGAACAGCGCCAAGGTTGTAGCCATTGGTTTTGGGCCAGCGATCGCCCCCCATCCCCGTGGTGGAACCAGTAAACTGAACAGGGGTGTTGGATTGGTCCTGGAAATTATCGGGGGCGGGCAGGGCAAAATTGGTGGAAGTTGTACGCCAGTTGTAGGGAGAAAGTGGCCTGTAAAAGGCGCTGATATAAGAACCATCCGCCTGCTTGCAATAAAAGTCTTTTACAATGGGGGGCCCATCATCTGTCTCGATGGTATGGTTGTTGGGTGCGGAATCGCCGTATTGGGTGGTGCGCTGCATTACGGATGTAATCGTCGACCATGGGCCAAATCTAGGAATATTCGGGTCAGGATTCATGGATCCTGAAATATTACCGTTGGTAGGATAGGCTGGAATACTGTTGAAGCGCATGGATCCAGAATAATCCAGAATAATTGCCAAGTCTCTGGGGCGGTGCACGGCGGTTGCAGTTGCAGTTGCGGAAAAAGCAGAATAATTAAAAAACCTGGCGATCGAGGTTGGTTGAGTGAAAGTTACATTTGTTTTCACTGCACTCCAGTTTTCAGTTGATGGTTTGCTACCTGTAAAGATAGTCTGAAATTTGCCCAAAACTGCATCGTAATTGTAATACCCAACTTGCGTTGTCATTTGGCTTGCTTGTACGGTTTGCCCCATGATTGTTGATGCCTGGATTGTGCCTAAAGCCAATCCATTTACTGCAGCCCGGTTATTGTCGGTCGCGGTGTCACCAGTCAAACCACGCGAGCCTGAAAGTGCTGCAGCATCCGCCGCGCTTTGTAGCTGGGATTTTGTCTGCGCCAAGATTCCTATATCCACAGCAAGGGCGATCATTCCGACCAAGGCGACCATACTTATTGCAAGCATTGGAAGGATGGCGGCTTTTCTGGCTTTGTTCGAACAGGAGTTTTTACTTTTCATGATCAATATTCTTTCTTAATTACCTTCACTGTTCATGATGGTTGAAGCCTGAAATGCAAATGAACTCGGTAGAAAAAGAAGAAAGGGCGCCGATGGTGTATAGGTGCCTGAAATCTTTACCATGATTGCCCCACCAAATTGCGCATCATTCCAGTTACTGTTGGCGATCGCTGCGCCAGTGGATGTGTTTACATTTTCCACGGTAACCGCATAACCAGAAAGCATATTTTCCGTACCGTTCATTTTTGTGGTAACCACATCGCTAACCTGCGTGGAAGTTGTACCATCGCCTGTATGGACCACTGCATATCTTGCCCCTTCACGCACCGCATTATTTGAAACTTGAACAAGATAATAATACCTCCCATAATCGATTATACCCATAAACATCATCAGGAAAACAACAAGGACAACAGACATTTCAACCATGGCTGCGCCTTTTCTTTTCCCTCTGCTATTTAAACTTGGCGATAACAATTTATGTCGTCCTTTAATTCGTGGGTAAGGTGGCATTGATGGAAAAAGGATCATCCACAAGCGATACCATGGTTGCGGATGATGTCAGCGAACTCGGACTGAACATGTTGAAATTGATATTGTTCACATCGGCATAGGGGATTGTGACCGTAACCTTGAAGATTTGACCTTTCACTGCCTCATAGGGATGCGTGATAGGGCTTCCCGTAAGGGCGGCGAACTGCACCGTCACATTTGTGGAGGGCAAGCCCGCCCTTGCAACGGTATCTTTTACCGTGGAAATTACCGAAGGGGTTCCGGTGTTAAGGCTGATCTGGGTGCTGGAGCCGGACGAATTAATGATCAGGCCCTGAGCCGAAATGCGGGCGCCCTCTCTTGCTGCATTTGATAAAATCTGCTGCACTTGTGCCATCCGGGATAGCTCAAGCAAGCCCACCACCATCAGGAATACAAATGGTGCACAGATAGC
>CAZYAY010000111.1:3526-8506 GCA_964646215.1 uncultured Candidatus Kuenenia sp.
CCTGTCTCAGAAACAACAGGGTGTTTTTCAAATAGCGTTGTAACGCGGGCTGTTAATATCCAAGATCCTTCCAGCTTAGCTTCGGCCTTTGTTCCAACCTTTACTTTTAAGGTGTCTGTGTTCGCAGGCCAAACCAACGAATTAAAAGTAACCAAACCTTTAAGTTCGTCAGGAGCGATAATCTCAAGGTTTATCGTTTCCTTTAATTTATTGGAACGGGCGAGTTTCAGGGTTATTTCAAAAGTTGATCCAGTTGGAACCGCAAGTTCTTCTGAAGGATGCAACAATTTTAACATCGCCCCCTCAATCGACATTGTTACCTGGCCATCCATTGCCGCTTGTACATACCTGATCTTGCCTTTGGGATCTGCGATTTGGGCGATTCCAACCAATGCAATTCTGGAGGTGCGGGCTGTCTCAAGCCATTCGGGAAGGAAAACCGGGTAAGAAAGTTTTTTTACCTCAGGCCCAACGACTACAACCGGGCCTCGGATTCCTTGCCGGTGTCTGGATTGAGTGCCCGCCATATCGAGGGTGATTTCGCCTTTGAATCCTTCGTTTCGTTCGATGATGATTTCAGGAAGATAGGTGGCTCCGCGGTGAACCCGAATCCCACCATCTGCAACCACGGGTTTGACCTTGAACGGAGGCTTGATTGTGGTAGCAACCAGAATGCTCTCTGTAAGATTTGAATCTGGGTTTCGTGCAGCCAGGTCTCCCTTGAGTGGTGCCAGTGCGGTATTGGTAATCGTTTGATCTGCAATTTTTGCAGTCCCTATTATTCTTGCAAGCATTGCTGAAGCTGGCGCATCTTTAGTGCAAGTTAAGGTAACATTCAACGATGCTGCTGTTGGGGCGATGATAAGGTTTGCAGGAACGCTGACACCTTCAGGAAGATTAGAGAAAGACAGGGTAACTGGCTCTTTAAAGCCTGCTTCCCGGATGATGGTGATGGCGAGTGCCAAGGTTCCCCCTATTGGAACACTTGCAGCGGGAAGGGTTCGTAGCTTGAAATTACTTTTGGATTTGTCAACCACCAGCCTGTATACAGATGCGGGATTTTTAGTTTTCCCAGAAAGATCACGAACGATGATTTTATAATCACCATCAGATGGCAGGGTGATGGGAAGTTCGGGATCCATGCTTGGTGAAGAATCATCCTTGGAAGCGAGTTCTTTGCCATCAGGCCCAACAACAGAAATCGTAATATCCAGATTGGAGCCGATTTTCCCTGTATCGCAAGAGACAGTCCATAGTTCGCCTTTTTTTCCTTTGAAACTATAGGTGTCAGACTTTGTAGCTTCGGTCAGGCGGCCTGTAACTGCGCCGGGAACCATAAGGAATTCAGTTCCAGCAATTTTTTCATCAAAGTTGCTGAGCGGGAATGAGAAATCATTACTTTTGCCAAAGGCG
This sequence comes from uncultured Candidatus Kuenenia sp., assembly GCA_964646215.1. Taxonomy (GTDB): domain Bacteria; phylum Planctomycetota; class Planctomycetia; order Gemmatales; family Gemmataceae; genus UBA969. The sequence continues at coordinate 4,940 of CAZYAY010000111.1, forward strand.
GTTTCAAGCTTGTAAGAAAAAGACGCCACCTTTTCATCAGCAGGGAATGTAACTTCTTTCTTGATACTTTCGATTTTCGCCAATCCTGTTGCAACACCAATGCCAATCAATTCGACGGTTTGCTTGTGCCCGCGCCTGCCTGCAGCAGGAATTGCCGCAAGAATTCTTGGCCCACTATCCATCACAAGCCTGTAGGTGAACGATCTAAACCCGCGATAGTCCACATCCCTGATGGCAACGGTGTAAGTGATATCTTTTTCCACGGCAAATGCCAAGCTTGGATCTGTGCCTTCTGTATCAAATATTTCAGCAATCTTGCGCTGGTTCTGGTCGTGGACTTCGATCACCCCGTTGAAGTCCGAACCCAGTCTTCGGGCAAAAAGATCGCAGGTGATGATACCCGTCTTTTTCGCCTTGAATTGATAGCGGTCGACTTCCTCAATGCGTTTTAAACGGCCTGAAACTGTCACGGGAAATTCTGGAAGTTGCTGCGGTATTCGTAACGATTCATCTTCAAGAATTTCAGGTGTATTGCCCACCATGAATATACCGCCATTACCCGCGCCATTTGCATTGGCAACGCGCCAGTGAATCGGGCCTGGAGGCATTCCTTCGGGCAGGGTGAAACGTGCGGATATTTCGCGGGGCAGGGCAGGGTCGCTTGCAAAACTTTTTATATCGAACCAGTAAGGCGGTTCGTGCATCAATACCGGACCGGGTGTTGAAAGTAATTCGAGTTTCACCCGTTTATCAGCTACAAAAAACTCGGTGTCAGGTGTCCAATCCTGGCCGCCCAACTTTACTTCAATCTTGGTTCCAGCTTTTCCACCCGCAGGAAAAGCATAACCAATACCCCCAGGTATGAGTTGTGCCTGTGCTTCATGTTGAAATGCGAGCAGTGCAAAAGTGAAAACGCTTGCTAGCACAATAGTAGATCGTAGAGGGCGCATTATCTTTTTTCCAAGTCTGGAAATGCTGGAATACTACCCAATAAGGTTTAAAGCAGAAGTTCCTTGATGACCTTGCCCCCGCTGACAATAGGTACGGGCCTGCCAAGAGGAGTACGGTACACTTTGTCTGAATCAATTCCCATAAGATGAAAAATAGTACGTAGAACATCAGCAACGCCGAATGGTTCTGTCGTGGGGAACGATGCTGTTTTATCGGTAGCACCAACCACGATGCCCGGCTTGATGCCCCCGCCTGCAAGTAAAACGCTTTGCGCCTGCGACCAATGATCGCGCCCGGCTTTATCGTTAATGCGAGGCGTTCTTCCCATTTCCCCCATCATCACAACTAGGGTGCTATCCAGCAAACCACGGTCTTGAAGATCGGAAACGAGAGTGCTGAAAGCCATATCAGCATGAGGGATCAAATCTTTTTCCAAGCTGGGGAAACAAGAGAAGTGGGTATCCCAACTGCCGTGATCAACACCAACAAATCTGCAACCAGCTTCCACTAATCTACGGCTAAGCAGCGAGCATTGCCCAAGGGATGTATGACCGTAGGCGGTACGAAGTTTTTCCGGTTCACTCTTAAGGTCGAAGGCTTTTCGAGCTTCGGGCGAGGTTATCAGATCGCGGGCTTTGTCGTAATAGGTAGCCATGGTGTTGGCTCTGCCCGATTGCACGGAATCTTTTTCCAAACCTTTAAGCACCCGCTGCCTACGCTTGAATCGGAGTTCGCTAAGGCGTTCATCGGTTTGTAAATCCTTGACTTCAAAATCAGGTTGTACCGGGTCGGATTCGATCACAAAGGGAGCGTGCTCTGCACCATAGAACCCTGGGCCGCCTGCGGTTAAAGGGTGTGGCATATTAATGTAAGGCGGAACACTTCCCCGAGTGCCCAATTCTCGTGAAACAATCGAGCCAAGCGAAGGGTAAAGTTCGTTGACAGGGATGCGGGAATTCGCACCATCAGCAAAATTAGGCCGGTTCCCTGTAAGCACATAATGCGAGCCCGTGGTATGCCCGTTATCGTTATGGCTGTGCGAACGAAGGATGGTGTACTTATCTGCAATCTTGGCGCTGCGATGGCAATGCTCGCCCACCATGGTGCCAACCACATTGGTACGGATTGGCTTATAAGGCCCGCGTATTTCAGCAGGTGCATCGGGTTTCATGTCCCACATATCAATTGTGGATGGCCCACCCTGAAGATAAAGAAAGATGCACGATTTTGCTTTGGCAGCCTGGCCGGTGGCGGCAGTGGCTTCCATCTGGAAAAGTTTGGGAAGGGTAAGTCCCCCTAAAAATCCTGATGCGCCAATTCGCAATGCCTGTCTTCTAGAGATACCATCACAAAAAAGATTCGACCGTTTATTTGTTTCATTCATCATGATGACTTTCCTCGTGTAAGTTATCGCAGGCTTCATGCCTATAACAAAGGTTAATGAATATAAACGAATTCCTTGGTGTTGAACAACGCCCACAAGGCATCTTCTACGGCAGATCTTCTGTCTGCCCCCGCCTCTTTAAATAGTTCCAGTAAAACTTCGGTTTCTTTTGCGGTGGGGAATCTGCATAGTACCGCCAGATATAGCTCTGCGATAATTTCAGTCGCGGTTAGTTTCGATTCCGCCAACTGCCTGGCAGTGCCTTTTCTAGAATGAATCTTAGCGACAATTTCAGGCGCATTCATCAAATGCAATGCCTGGGCGATGCTTGGCTCGTTGCTTCTTTCGCATTCACAAACGCTTGCCCTTACCGGCCTGCCAAACAGTTTGAGGAAATAAGAGGGCATACGATTGTCCCATACCTGAATGGCTCGCACTCCCTCGGGCCAGCCGTTGAATTTCTCTGCGATTCCCGTTACCTGCGTAATCGCATCAAGCAAAACTTCTGCAGGCATCGCTCGGTTGATGCTGTGCGAAAAGTTTTGCTCATCGTTGGTATTAAGAGGAGTTCCGATTCCCAGTTGATAGGTGCGCGAATTCAAAATAGTTTTCGTAAGCGCCTTAAGGTTGTATTTGTTTTTCTTTAGATGAAGCGCAAGTTCATCTAGAAGAGGTTCGTTGCTGGCAGGATTGGTGGTGCGGAAATCATCAATCGGCTCGACAAGGCCCTTGCCAAAATAATGCGACCAGATCCGGTTGGAAATGGCCCGGGCAAAAAAAGGATTCTCCTGCGCCATCATCCAGCTCGCAAGCAGTTCCCTCCTATCGGTAACCACCAAAGAAGATGATTCCTTTTCACCCAATGCCTTGGTGGGCACCAGGGTATTGGTTCGGGGGTTTTTAAGGTCGTTTCCAATTTTGCCTACGATAGATTCTGAACCTGTAGGAAGAACCTTCTTTGCCACACCCGTGAAGAAACCAGCCAGAGCGAAATAATCGTCCTGCCCCCATTTTTCTGAAGGATGATGATGACACTGCGCACACTCGATCCGAACGCCCAGAAAAAGCTGGCTGATGGAACGACTTATGATTTCTGGTGTACCAAGTGCTTTGTAAAACGCAGCAGGGCTTTCCGCCGTGGTACTTCCCTGCGCCAGAAGAATGTCTTTTACCATTTCATTGTAAGGTCTGTTTTCTGCAAACTGCCCCCTCAGCCAGCGCGTCATTCCAAT
>CAZYAY010000112.1:0-8253 GCA_964646215.1 uncultured Candidatus Kuenenia sp.
GGAAAGTTTCCAGCGGTCGAGCATATCCGGTTCGGTACTATTTGCCATCGAGTAAAGAATCTCCTGATCGCCTGAAGGATCGAAAAACCATGTTCAAGATTGCCATTTAATATTGTAACGAACAATACTTCATAAGTAAGAGATAATAGGGAATTTCGTCAAGCCTATTTTAACTGATTTACCAAATCATCATGGATGAAGTGTTAGCCTTGCACGAATCGGGGAAATAAGCTAACTGAATGATGATAGATAATGTGTACTTAAGACTTATCGCACAGAGGTTCTCATGAGCACAGCCAGGCACTTGGATCTTCCCATGCCTTCCGAAGAGGAAAGGCAGTATGTTGGGGCGGGTAACTTCAAGGAGATAGGGGATGATTTTCTACAATTATTCACCCGCCTTGGGGGATTAAAACCCTCTCACGATGTGTTGGATGTAGGCTGTGGCATAGGCAGAATGGCCCTTGCGATGGTTAACTATCTCGAACCCACGAGCCGTTTCGAAGGCTTCGACATTGTGAAACATGGCATCGACTGGTGCGAAAAAAACATCACCACCCGCTGGCCAAATTTCAACTTCAAGCATTCCGACATTTATAACAAGTGTTACAACGAATCAGGCAGACAGGTATCCCGCAAATACCAGTTCCCCTACGAGGATAATTCGTTCGACTTTGCGTTTTTAACATCGGTATTCACGCACATGCTGCCCCGCGACATGGAAAACTACCTGGGTGAAATCCATCGGGTGCTTCGCCCAGGCGGGAAGGCGTTCATCACCTTCTTCATCACCAATCCAGAAGTACAGGGATTAATCTCGCAGGGTAAATCCGCTTTCAAACTGCAGCACCATCGTGGGCCTGCAAGGATTGAATACCCCCACTGCCCCGAACAAGTGGTTGGGTACGAGGAAAAATATCTGCACCAGTTATTCAAAGATACCGGGTTTGGAAAAGAAATCAGCGTATTCCCCGGCCAATGGTGTGGCAGATCAAAGGGGGAAACCTCACACGATTTGGTGCTTGCAGTAAAGTCAGGCGGGCCAAGTTCAAAGCAACTTTGGCGCAGGAAAATTGCATCGTGGATGCCCTTCTGAGCTGGGTAGGAACAACTTTCAATGCCTGAAAAAACTTCACTGCCAATAAGAATAATGCGGGCCCTGCAACAGCGAGGCCCGCTTTCTCTATTAAAATCAGCGTTGAAAAAACTACGCCATTCTTCCTTGGGAAAAACCCTTTTCGGCCCCACGGGCCCATGGTCCGCATGGCTAAAAAACTATCTCCCCAAGAAAGAATTACTCGAGCAATTTCGTAACACCCAATGGCCTGTCAACAAGCCAAAATTCTCCATCCTCATGCCTGTATACAACACCAATCCCCAATGGTTGCAACAAGCCATCGATTCGGTGAAATCGCAGACCTACCAGGATTGGGAACTCTGGTGCATCGATGATCATTCAAGCCATTTGCAAGTGCCCTTTGTACTTAAAAACGCGGAACAAACAGATAAACGCATTCATGCCCTGATCCTCGACAAAAACCAAGGTGTTAGCGCAGCTACCAATGCAGGCCTCAACCTGGCATCGGGCACCCATGTTTTATTCATGGATCATGATGATTACCTCGAACCTCACGCCCTGCACCGTTTCGCAAATGCCATCATTGAAACCGATGCGGATTTACTTTATGCAGATGAGGCGCTCACCAGCGAAGATCTAACCCATGTGCACCAGATAAAAACCTGCCCGGCATTTTCGCATGACTATTATCTAAGCCATCCGTATGTGGTTCACCCCATCTGCGCCCGCACCACCCTTGCAAAAACCACAGGTGGCCTTGATACTTCGATGAAAGTGTCGCACGATGTCGATATGTTCTTACGCATGGTTGAAAAAGCAAATACTATCACTCATATACCAGATATTTTATATCGCTGGAGATTGCATAACAGCAGCACCAGCCATTCGACCAATCTATTTGAGATAACAAAATCCACCATGGGGGCCTTGGAAAGGCATCTGAAAAAGCTGAACATCAATGCGAATGTCAGCCCCTCTGCATTGCATCATAATTTCTTCCGAATTGATCACCCACTGAATCCAAAAACCAAGGTAGCTATTTTAATCCCAACAAAAAACCGCAGTGACCTTTTACAGGGATGCCTGGATAGCCTGCGAAAAACTGTTCCCGCAAACCTCATGGACATCGTTATCATCGATCATGAATCAGATGATGTTGCTACACGCGAACTATTGCAAAGAGAATCAACATCCTGCATCATTGCATCATACACAGGCGCTTTTAACTTTGCTGCAATGATGAACCTTGGCGCACGATCTGTTCCCAAAGGCAAACACACGCATTTTCTTCTGCTCAATAACGATACAGTCGCGGCTCACCCGGGCTGGCTCGAACATCTTGCGTCCCTTGCACAGCGCCCAGATGTTGGCGCAGTGGGCGCAACTCTCTTGTACCCAGATCATTCCATTCAACATTCGGGGGTTATCTTCGGCCTCGCTGGCCCTGCAGATCATGCACATAAATTCCACACCCATGGCACCATGGGATTAAACGGCAGCCTCTTTTCCGTAAGAGATTATTCTGCGGTTACAGCAGCTTGCATGATCGTGCCAAGTTCTGCATTTGAAGCAGTGAATGGGTTTGATGAGTCGTTTGCAATCGGTTTCAATGACACAGATTTCTGCCTGAGGCTTAAAGACAAAGGCTTTAAGATATTGCAAACCCCTTACGCAGTGTTATTTCATTTGGAATCACAATCAAGGCTTGCAGATCGCACCCACCCCGCAGATACAAAAAGATTCATGGATCGCTATGAATCATTCATCAAATCAGGCGATCCCTTTTACAGCCCCTATCTGGATAATGATGGTTTTACGCATCTTCCAAAACCAGGGGCACAATGCCCGTTGGATACTCCATCCCGCTTAATAATCACTCCGTGGGCCCCTTCAAAACATTCGCAAAAGAAGGGGGCTGCATGAAAGACATCTTAAAAAAATATTATTCGCAGTTGAAGCAGCTTGAGTTTCTCGAACCCGTCAAACCAGCTTGGCGAAATTTGCGCAGATGGTTCATCGCACGCACCACCCCGTTGCCCAAAGCACCAAAAAACACGCATGGTAATGCCGATCAGGGAGATATCCTTGATATCTATTTCAACCATAAACTCGATGCTTTCCTTAACCACAAAGATTCCTGCATTTCATTCAAGATTGATCCAAAACCACTCGTTAGCATTGTTGTCCTTACCTACAACAAGGCCGCCCTGCTTTTAGAGTGCCTGCAAAGTGTTGTAAACCACACACACGATTCCTACGAAATCATCATCGCAGATAACGCTTCCACCGATCGCACCAATGAGGTATTGGATCGCATCGAAAATGCCATCATCCTTCGCAACTCTGAAAATCTGGATTTCATTCGTGGCAACAATGCTGCAAGCAAACACGCCCATGGCAAATACCTCCTCTTTCTAAATCACGATACCTGTGTGCTCCCTGGCTGGTGTGATGAACTTTCACAGTTAATGGAATCTAGAATTGATGTTGGCGCAGCAGGCGCAAAACTAATTCATATGGATGGCAGATTGCAGGAATCGGGTTGCCTGGTTCGTAAAGATGGCTCCACCTGGGGATATGGCAGAAGCCATGCCAACCCCAACGCCTGCGAATTCAATCATGTTCGGGAAGTTGATTTCTGCTCTGGTGCAGCCTTGATGGTGAGAACCGACTTATTCCGAACTTTGAATGGTTTCGATGAACGGTATAACCCCGCCTACTTTGAAGATGTTGATCTCTGCATGAGCATCAAAAGAATGGGCTATAAAGTTCTGGTTCAACCACACGCTGCAGTGTTACATCGGGAGAATGGAAACTTGTCGGGGCGTGCATTCAAATTGTGCCAAACCAATGCACCCATCTTTAAGAAGAAGTTCGAGCGCGAACTCTCGCTTCTCCAAGAAGAAGAATCAATAATCCACGCACGGGATAAAAAAGTAGGCCGTAATATTCTTATCATGGATGATTATGTCCCCGATCCTGCCAGAGGTGCGGGCATGCCTCGTACCAAAAAAATCCTGCTTGATCTCGCAACTCTTGGCCATAAAGTCACCTACATTCCACTAACCGATCCTGCAACCCATGGCCCTACTGTAAAAGAGTTGCAGCTTCACGGAGTAGAAATTTTTCATGGAAGCTTTGATCTTGAAACACTTCTTAGAGATAGGCAGGGCTTCTACGATACGGTCATGGTTTGCAAACCACACCATGCGGAACCAATGCTTTGGCGCATGCGCAAACTATTTCCCAAGGCTCATCTCATCTACGATACGGAAGCCATCATTTTTCAAAGGGAACTAGATCGTGCTTTAATCGAGGGAAAATCGATCGCACCAGATCACCTAGCAGACTTGAAAAATCGTGAGTTTGCAATCATGAAACAAGCGGATACCGTGCTGGTGGTTAGTGAAGCAGATAAAAAAACAGTACAAGAGGGCTTGGCAGAAAAACGAGTGGCAATTTATGGTCACCCGATGAAAGCACATGAAAATGCCCCGGGATATGAGGCAAGAAAAAATCTCTTGTTCGTTGGCGGACTAACCGATGCCCATGCACCCAATGTGGATGCACTGGAACTATTTTTAAATGAATCATGGCCTGAAATAAGTGCCCAACTTCCTGATTGCAAAATGCTCATCGTGGGCGCCAACCCCTGTAAAAGAATCATTGCTGCAGCAGGAAAAACAGCCCAACTATTGGGAAAGGTGGAAGATTTACAACCGCTCTATGATCAGGCAAGAATTGTGATCTGCCCACTGCGGTTTGGCGCAGGTATCCCGCTTAAATTGGCAGAAGCGATGGCTCATGGTGTTCCTAGTGTTGCAAGTATTGCGGCAGGCCGGGGATTTGGCATTCAAGATGGTTCAGTGGTTGCAATCGCTGAAGATTTCGAAATATTTATCAATGAAGTGGTTCAATTGTATTCCAACAAAGAAGTGTGGGAACAAAGGCAATACAAAGCCTTGGCTTATGCAAGGGAACATTTCAGCCCGGAAGTAGTACGAAAAGAATTGGAAAAATTATTCCCTCTGCCCAAATCTGAAAAGAAGATTGCAGCCTAGATTATTGAAAAGAATCCAACCTTGCAATCATTCGCTCCCCTGCCCGCTTGGGTGATAACAGATCATTCAACTTCAGACTTGCTGCCTCGCCCATGAGTTTCGCCGCTTCATGATTTTCATAGACCCATCGCATTTTTTCAGCAGCATCGTTTACATCCGGGTCAGCCCAATGCCAGCCTTTTTGATAAGGTAGATAATCCTGATCAAGTTCGACAAGGTTGTACTTCACTAACAACGAAGTATCAGCATCCATGAAATCCAGATTCCCAGAGTAAGCAGTTGCGATCACCGGTTTTTTCAAAAGCATTGCTTCTGCAATGGTCAAACCCAATCCCTCTGCACGGTGCAGCGAAACATAGCAATCACATGAATTCATAAGTGCGGTGACTTTATCCCGGGTCATATCACTAATATCAAGATAAATGTTTGAGCCATCGATTGCTTCGCGCAAAAGTTTTATCTCTTGGGGATAATTCCCCGCACGAGAAACCTTCAATACCAGTTTACTTTTTGGCATCGAAGTAAATGCAAGCTTAAAGGAACGGATCAAGGCAAGTGGATTTTTCCGCTCCATGATGCTTGCAAGATCGAAGACAAACAAAAAGATAAACTCTTCCTCGTTTAATCCAAGTTCTTTTCTGGAAAGTGGAGTAAAAGGTGGCAGGGTAATCGCAGGCAACATCGGAATTACAGGCACCGAAACAACCCTGGCCAGGGCTTTTTGAATATGCTTGGTCGGGGCCCAGATCTCTTGCACCCCTTGGGTTAATCCCGACCAATGAGCAGGCGCCTCTTCAAGTTCCCAATACCAAATCGCAAAGGTTCGCTTTTCCGCAGAAGAATAAACTCCCGCACGATTAAAGCAGTCTGCAAAATAAGGCTCTGGCGCCATAACAATAATGGTGTTTTCATATTGCAGCAAAGCGCGGAACTTTTTCCCCCTTGGAGTATCAGTTGGCGTTGCAGGAATACTTCTCAAAAGTGGCAAGCGCCCAGCTTTTTCAAAGGAATCTGCAACCAATGTTGCTGCAACCTGCAACCCGGAAGGATAACAAAAATGACCAAGAACATTAACACCAGGAACACTTGGTTTTCCAAGGGTATTATCCAAACCAGAATCGTTGATCCAATCTGCCTTGATCCTGAATGTTTTTTTAAGATACTGCAAGAATTCAAACCAATGTTCTTGATCCTCAAGTGCTTTTGGGAATACTCTTTGATACTCGGGCTGATTAAAGTAAACCAAGTTGATGGTCAAGGAAGGGAAACTCTCCACGGTTCGAAAAAAACTGTAGACATCGAATAAAGAAAGGCCATCCTCAGGCTTCAAATGATAAACCATGTAGGCAAGGAAAGCCTTCATGCCACAAAGGGTGATACCCATGGGAAACATGGCACGAACCTCGGGCCGGTTTTCATAAAAGGCAATAACTCCCTTCATGGATAATTCAGAAGTACCATTGGGCCGTTCGGCAGGGATGGAAGTCGGAATGCGAAAAAGCCAATCCTTGATATTGGATTTATTCAAAGATTCATCAATTTTGGGCCAGTGAAGGATATCATCAAGATTAAGTTGGGAGGCAAACCGCCTGCGATAAATGCGCCTGATGTAACGCACCGCCCTTCGCACCAATCCATTTTGGGACAATAATGAAGCCAAGGAAAACCTTTGCTAAAATGATAAGTTCAATCAAGAGAGTGTATCAGATAAAAAAGCAAGTTTTGATGCAAGAGAAAAAGCTGGATTAAAAATCACCTTATGATTAAAAATCGACATGGGCCCGCAAGCCAAAAGACTGGATGTTACCTGTCGCGTTGGGCTCGTTCCAATCTCTGAAAGTATAAATGTAATTACCCATGATTCTCATGTTTGCGTTCCAATACCAATTCAAGCCGGTGGTGATCGAATTAAGAGTGCCTGCCTGAACTGGGCCGCTATCAAGGCTAAGGTAATCAAAACGAAGGCCAACTTCCCAGGCACCCCAACCATTGGGCATATTAGGGTCGGATTTATCCCTGCAAATAAAGGGGGTTTGAGGGATTACCCGGTCATATGCCATGGTTTTAAGATCGATGGGATGGTGATCATTACGGGTAAGAAAATAAAGTGTTTCAAAATAAAAACCATCAAAAGCAAGATTACCAACGGGGCTGGGAGTATTTGAATTTTGAGCATTAGGGAGATTCGAACCGTTATTTACAACATTGGTCATGTAGGAAGCCAGATATTCACCGCCAAAAGAAAAAGGCCCATAGGCAGAATGCAAATTGAAGTTGATATAGTTGACCAAATCATCGGAAAGAAGTTCAGGTGTATTGATAAGGTAAGGCACTTGATAAGCAGAACCAGCACGGGCAAGGGGCCTTGCAAAATAATACATATACCCCGGTTCTTTAGGGATCGTGCGGATACTTCCTGCAGAACCAAGGGTCAACCAGGCTTGTTCATCTGGGAGTAATATGGGCTGCCAGTTCAATCGCGCACTGAAAGCAGCATCACCACCACCCACGCCGAATGCCCCAGTTCGGGTTCCGGTTCGAAACAATCCTAGCCAGGCTTGAAGGTGATCATCAAACATATTACGGGTTGCAGAAATTCCATTGCTGAATTGAAAAAAGTTATTGAATGCATCAAAGATATAAGGCCGTTCCATGAACTGAAGGAAGTTGCCATTCATTGAGTTGGTGAAAGTAAGTAATTCACGCTGATGCCCGATTTTAATGGAACCAAAAATAGGAACATCGTTGATTGCAACCCAGGCATCGGTTAAATAAAGTGGTTGCTGGGGATTAGGTTCCAAGGTGAAAAAATCTGACCCTGAAGAAAGATCAATCTCAAAAGCGTATTCGAACTGGGTGTAAACATTACCCCCCGCACGAAATCTCGCCCTACGCAGTTCAGAACCATCGAGTAATGGATTGGTAAGCGTGGGCTGCATTGCGGAAGGAAGCTGATACCACGAATTATCGAAATCAATACGCCCACCAATATTAAGAGTGAAAGCTTTATCATCGGAACGAAGTTCGAAACCATTATTCCAATAAGCTTGAAGAGAATACGAATCAGGGTCGAGGGCTTTTTCGGGAAAAAGCTTTTGCCGAACATTCAAAGGC
>CAZYAY010000113.1:0-2774 GCA_964646215.1 uncultured Candidatus Kuenenia sp.
TGAATTTCCTGAAGGATAGCAACCCCGATTTCATCTTCTCGATGCCTTCCTTCAAATCAATCATTTCTTTAACCAAAAGAGTTGTGTCGGATGAAAAAATGATCTTCCCTTTTCCGATTGCAACTACATCTTTTGACATTTTTTCAAGCGGTTTAGACATGATTCGGGATTGTTTTATAGCGACAAAAGCAGTTGCAAGAACCAAGAATGCAAAAACCCCAAGAGTAATTCGAAGACTTCTAATAACAGATGCAGCAGCCAAGTTTCGATTAACACAAACACCGATGATCCAGTCTGGTTTTTGTCCCGGGTAAGTTGCAGTCCACGAATAAAGCCACAAGCTACCATCATCTGCTTTACCAACATTTATACCCGTTGAATTTTCATTAAAGGGGTCTCTTTTTTCCTTGTATTCTTTTTCGATGACCTCGGTAAACGCCCTGATTCTTTGGTCAGGATGTTTTTCCGCAAGAATCAAAAACCTATTACTATCACTAACAATTGAAGCGTCGGGAATTGTTTCAATATAAGTGGGATCGGGATGACCAATGACCACAATTTCATTATTGTTTCTTCTTTCCAATACAAACGGAATTCCACCAAAGCTATAATCCCGGTCCATTTTTTTATTAGTGATGTCCATAAGATATTTCTGAAGTTGGAGAACCCCAAAATCAAGCGTTAACAATCCGAATACTGCACCGGAATCATCTCTTAAGGCAGAAACATAACTAAGAATGGGGGGATAATCATGAAGCACATTTTGTGAATAGCCCCTGGAATTAAACCATCCATTGACTTTGCCATCCTTAAATGCTTTGTAAAAATCAAAATGACGGGGATCGTCTTTGTTTGAATCGGTCTTGATAACTTTTTGTTCCGGCATTCCCCGATTCTCATAAAGAGTTGAATGAAAAAATCCTTTTTCATCCGGAATTGTTTCAGCAACCAACAATTTTCCCTCTCGATTTTTCATCGTACGAACCATGTAACCTGTTTTGCTGTCGATTAGCGAAAAACCGTCCATGTATTTGTTGGCTTTAAGATTATTTGCAATAAAAACTCTAGCTTGGTTTCTGACATCTGGATTATCTATCGCATTTTTGTTCAACAAGCCCTTATAAACTTCAGCATCAGTTTCTATTTCTGCAAGCAGATCCAACAGGAGATCATTGATGTTATTGGAAATCAGATTCATCATCATGAATCTAGAATCCTTGCCTTCATAATATTGCATGGTAAAAGAGACTGTAGTAAGAACGGTGCCCATGATGAGTATCAACAAAATCAATCGAACCATCAACTGGTATTTTAAAGACCAACCTTTAAGCATAAAACGAGGAAAATCCATCAATTTAAAGCACTTTCTTATTGATATTCAATTCAAAGCTAATCTGACATTTTCATAAAACATAAGCTTCCGCACCAATGGCAAGACTTTTATGATTATCCTGTTTCTTTGATGGTTTTGCAAGTACTCTAATAAGGCAATTGATTGTAAGTTTATTCACACAATATAACTTGGTAAGGTAAGATTTTTTAAAGGAACTAATCATGAGATTAAGCAGGGTAAAAACAACTGGGGGCAACAAACTTGCTTTTTACGATGAAGCAGGATTCATGCTACTTGAGGATGCTGCAAAAAAAGCAGGTAAGGATTTCTCCTGGCTGGCACACGCTGAGTTACTCGACTGCATTCATGGGGGGAAACACCATCATAACGCCCTAAGCTTATTTCAAAACTTCAAACCGGATAGAAAATTGACTGATGCGAATTTTCTCGTACCGATACCAAAACCCAATAAAATCTTCCTGCTTGCAGGCAACTATGCAGAGCATATCCGCGAAGGCGGTGGCATCGCCCTTGAACGCGCGGAAACTTTCCCCTACGTGTTCATGAAACCGGCAAGTACCACCCTTAACGACCCGTATAAACCCATCCGTATTCCTGCGATTTCACCCGATGCGATCGATTGGGAACTGGAATTAGGCGTGATCATAGGTAGAAATTGCAAGGCTGTCAAAGAAGCTGATGCACTGTCCTATGTGGCGGGTTACACCATCATCAATGATATTTCCAACCGCAAGTTCAGACCAAACACAGGTAGAAAAAAACGCGAAAAAGATGTCTTCTTCGATTGGTTGCATGGCAAATGGTTTGATAGCTTCTGCCCCATGGGCCCTTGTGTTCTTGATGCAAAATCAATGCAAGACCCCCAATCGCTGAAACTAGAATTGAAACTCAATGGCGATACCAAACAAAGCTCGAGTACCGCCCAGATGATTTTCCCCATTGCCGCACTCATCGAGTTTATTTCATCGATGGTTACACTCGAACCTGGGGATATCATTTCAACGGGAACTCCATCAGGGGTGGGCCATACCTCTGGCACCTTCTTAAAGGAAGGAGACACGATGCATGGCTATATCGAAAAAATCGGGACTTTGGTAACTACGGTTGCAAAAGAACTGGAATGCCCTTACGAAAGCGAAATTGTTTTTTCAAGGCGGGACGATTCGTAAATAGCATCAATAATCTGAAGGGTGGAATAAACCGATTCAGGAGTATTCCTACAATCGGGGCCCCCTTTAGCCATGGCAATCCAATCCTGCAATAGATGAAGCGTTTTATTACCACCATAACCCTTGGTATTATCCAAAGGTAGGATGAACTTTTCTTCCATGGGTATGAACTGGGGTTGGGGGCCATGAATTTCAAAAAGTCCACCAGTGCCTGGGTGGGATGGTTTCCAGTGTAGCCAGCGCTGCGAACC
>CAZYAY010000113.1:2874-5829 GCA_964646215.1 uncultured Candidatus Kuenenia sp.
AGTTTGCCAAACCTTCCCTCAAGCACCATCGATTTTAATCTTTGTGCGCCTTCATCATAACGCCACATGTATCCTGCTTGAAACGCAACCTTGTTCTCACGAATTGCAGCCATTGCAGGCAACCAGTTACTTGCAGATGCAGCACAGGGTTTTTCAACCAAGACAGCTTTTCCCGCCTGGGCAAGTTGCACAACAACATCCGTGGTTTCCTGGTTAGGAAGGCAAACAACAGCCCCATCAAATTGGCCCCATAGTAATAATTCCCCTACGGAATTAAATCTGGGAAGGAGCGCGTATTTTTCTTCAAGGCTTGCAATTGCCCCATCGAAGCCCTTAACAAACCCCGCTAGGCAGGCTTGATCAGAAATTAGGCTGATGGATTCACGCCAACCCGAGCCATGCGGATGATCAACGCCAATAAAAGCAATGCGAAAAGGTTCAGCCATCAGCATTCTCTTTCTGAAAATTGAAGATTAATCGCAATGAACATCCCCGTGATGTTCGTAAACCCGGATAGAAAAACCTCCCTCGGTTCTGAAATGTAAGACAGCGACGATATCAATGTAGCAACGATACTCAACCCAAATGCATACCATGGGATTTGTCGCTGTGCGAGAAAATATTCATCATCACTTTTTTTATGGGACCCCGCCCAAACGCCTATCACCAGCATTGCAACAAAGCAAGCAAGCATCACAGAGTAATCTAGAATTCCAAATTCATGTAAAGGCATGGCATTAAACCAGGTAGACAGCTTGTATTATGAATCTCTGTAATCCAGCATAATTTGTTTAGGGCAGGAAGTGTACCCACTACCATGAGAGAGTGATGCCTATGCGCCGTTGAAATTGGAAACTCTTACACCAAGACGGTTAAGAGTTCTAGCTGTTCGCATCCCTTTGCGAACTTGGCGTCTTCGCTGGGAACTGCTTTATTTTTTTCTTCCCAGTGGTGAAAAAGTTATCAGCCAGCGACAATGTTGACAAGTTTACCTGGAACGATGATCATTTTCTTGATTGGTTTACCAGCGATAAACTCCTGGACTTTGGGATCCGCCAAGGCAAGTTCCTTAAGGGCATCATCAGCCATGCCTAATGCGACACTAAGTCTGGTGCGAATTTTGCCATTAACTTGAACAGGGATTTCAACGGTATCAAGTTTCAACAAATCAGGGTTATAAATGGGCCAAGGCTGGTAAGAAAGAGATGCAGTTTCCCCAAGTGCCTGCCAGACTTCTTCAGCAAGGTGAGGCGCAAAAGGGGCTAGAAGCTGAACAAAGGTTTTCAAAACAGACTTTGGTTTCTCTGCAACAGGGGTGAGGAAATTAGTGAACTCCATCATGGCAGAGATGGCGGTGTTGAATCGATAATGTTCCAAATCATCGGTAACCCGCTTGATGGTATGGTGCAGCATACGCTGGGTTTCCTGGTTTGCTGGGATATCCTTCACTGCTTCGAGAAGGGTGTTATGTTCAGCACGATCGTCAATGATCATGCGCCAAACCCTCGCAAGAAATCGGTACACCCCTTCCACACCATTCATGTTCCAAGGTTTGGTAGCTTCCAGAGGCCCCATGAACATTTCGTAAAGTCGCAAACTATCCGCACCGTAATCATGAACCACGGTATCAGGATTGATGACATTACCACGACTCTTGGACATTTTGGAAGCACGGGCATCGATTCGGATTTCAGGATTTTCCAGTAGAACAAAAGAATCACCTTTTTTTTCCGCCTTCGACTCTTCGATTTTAATGCACTCGACAGGTTGGCCTGTCTTCTTCTCTGTTGCAGAAATCCCATCAAAGCTAACTAATGATTGCGAGATGAACTTACCTTCTTTTTGGAAAGCGGTGTACTCCATTTCGCCAAGGATCATGCCCTGATTGATAAGCTTTTGAAAAGGCTCTTTGCAATTAAGGTAACCACGATCATAAAGCAACTTATGCCAGAATCTGGAATAAAGAAGATGAAGCACAGCATGCTCTGCACCACCGATGTAAAGATCGACAGGCAGCCAAGCGTTTAGCAATTCTGGGTCGCAGAAGGCTTTGGGGTTTTTAGGATCGATATAGCGGAGGTAATACCAGCAAGAGCCAGCCCACTGGGGCATGGTATTGGTTTCGCGGATATACTGTTTGCCGTTGCGTTGTACTTTAAGCCAGGCGGTGGCTTTGCCCAAGGGTGGTTCGGGTCTGCCTGAAGGTTTGAAATCTTCTAGCTGGGGAAGTTCCAAAGGCAGCTCAGAAGTTTCAATGGGTTCGATATTGCCTAGAAGATTGCCCTGTGCATCAACCTGATGAAGGAGTGGGAAAGGCTCGCCCCAGTAGCGTTGCCTGCTGAAAAGCCAGTCCCTAAGTTTGAAATTGACTTTCCCAAACCCTTGTTGTTTTGTTTCTAAAACCCCGATGATCTTCTTCTTAAATTCGGAAGAGGTCAAACCATCGAACTCCGAGGAATTACAAACAGTGCCTTCTTCCGTGAAGGGTTCGTTGAAGTCTTGCATCGTGCTCTTGGTTTTTTCGAGCCATGCATCAGAAGGTTGCACCACGGGAACAATGGGCAGGCTGAAATGTTTTGCAAATTCAAAATCGCGCTCATCGTGTGCGGGCACCGCCATGATTGCGCCGGTGCCATATCCTGCAAGCACATAATCAGCAATCCAGATGGGGATCTGTTTGTTATTAACGGGATTGATGGCATAAGCGCCCGTGAAAACCCCGGTCTTCTTTTTGGCAAGCTCGGTTCTTTCGAAGTCGCTCTTGCGTGAAGATTCCGTTTGATAAGCTTCGACAGCAGCTTTTTGTTCAGGCGTGGTAATTGCTGAAACAATAGAATGCTCAGGCGAAACAACCATGTAGGTGGCGCCAAAGAGGGTATCGGGCCTGGTGGTGAAAACCTTGATCACTTTATCCGAGGCTGCAAGCTTGAAAGAAACCTCCGCCCCTTCGCTTCT
>CAZYAY010000113.1:5929-8243 GCA_964646215.1 uncultured Candidatus Kuenenia sp.
AGAAGAAAAATCCACTGTGTCCAGCGATAATAGGAAGGATCGGTGGTATCAACTTCACGATCCCAATCATAGCTGAAGCCGAGTGACTGGATCTGCCTGCGGAAGTTGTTGATGTTTTTTTCAGTAGTGATGCGCGGGTGGGTGCCTGTTTCGATCGCGTACTGTTCTGCAGGCAGGCCGAAAGCATCCCATCCCATGGGATGAAGGACGGAAAATCCACGGGCCCTTTTATAGCGGGCAAGAATATCGGTCGCGGTGTAGCCTTCGGGATGGCCCACATGCAGGCCTGCACCACTGGGGTAGGGAAACATATCGAGGATATAGTATTTTTGCGCAGTTGGTTTATCGGGTGTCTTGAAGGTCTTATTCTTTAACCAAAAAGTCTGCCATTTGGGTTCGATAATGCGAGGGTTGTAGCTTGGCATAATTAACGAGTCTTCGTGTTCGAGGTTTTAATCTTGGCAACAATAATATCAAATTATCATCTTATGGTAATGAGCCTGGGTTCCTAGCATGGTGCTACACCAATAAATTGGTATAGCCAGAAATGATGCGGTTTGAGTAATAAAAAACGGGAGCCAAGTGGTAAAACCTGCCTCCCGTGATGAACATCCATAATCCCAAAAGAAGCTTACTGGCCCAAACTCTTCAACATGGTATTTGCAACCAATTTATTACCAGCTTCGTTGAGATGCACCCTATCGGTGGTAAGAATCCCAGCCGCTTTTTTATCAGGATTATTGGCTGCAATATGATCGACGAATGCTTTGCGTAAATCGCAAAGATTCAAATTCAACTCCTTGGCAACCTTGCGACTGATGTTGGCATATTCATCCAACTTGGTATCAAGCTTATTGGCCCCGCCTGGAAGTTCACCAATCACCGTTGGAGTGCAAACAATAACCTGTGCCCCTGCCTTGGTGCATTTGCCAATCACTTCCTTCAAGCCGCTTTCAAAAGCCTCAGGCATGGTGCCACGCTTGGGATCTGATTCGCCATGCCATACATCATTGATTCCGATGTAGATGAAAACAATCGTGGGTTTCTTTGCTACAACATCCTTGTCAACCCGCACCTGAAGGTTGGGAACTTTATTACCGCTGATACCCGCACCAATACATTCAATAGCGAGGTCTTTTTTCTTTTCAGCAAATTCATTGCGGATTACTTGGATATACCCTTTGCCGCCATTACCGCCCTGGGTAATAGAATCGCCCAAAAAGACGATGCGATCATCTTTCTTGAGAACCACGGGAGTGGGTTCTGCAAAAAGGGATGGGGTGGAAAATGCAACAAACAAAACACTGGCTAAAACGGAATTCAAACGAATCATGAGGCACCTCAATGGAAGGAAAAATGTACAGGATATTAGTGTAGCATTGTGATTTAAATGAGAAAAGTAGGAAGCTGTTTATTTTGCCACCTTGATCAGTTCAATCATTGCTTCGCCCATCGCTTTTCCAATTCGGTTGAACCAAATCGCACTGCCGTAATAATGGTAAGGCCGATCGCTTCCGGTATTTACCCAAGCAGGGTTTTTCTGCCAATTGGGAAACATCTCTTCCGCGGCTTTATCCACCAGCACATCAACCGGAATCGCCTTCAAGTTGCCTTTATATTCGGGCACTGCATTCATCGAAAGTTGCGCTTCACGAACCACCAACATCCCCCCGGTGGCGGGCTTTGAACCATTCTGGCCCAACGCCCCAATCACAAAAGGCAATTTCGGCGAGTCAAGATCCTTCCTGACATCATTGATGAAATGTTTCATGTTGGAAGCGTATTCATTCTCTGCACCGAAAATGTCATTAAAGCCCTGGAACCAAACAAAACCAGCCAACTCGGGCTTCAATTCCTTCAATGCGGGAAACAACCCCGCATGATCATTCATCACCGTTTTAACTTCAGTCATCATGTTACGGTAGGAAGAACCGTAGTCTTTCTTGATTTCTTCCATGGTTGGAAGCGGATCATTTTTTTTGTTCTTTTCATTATTTTTAGTAACCCGCTCCCTAGCCTGCCCAAGTTCTTTCTGAAGAACTTCATCAGCAGGAAATCCAGCAGAGGGCGAACGAAAAAGCTTGTAAAGGGAATGCCCGCCCCATGCAGCTTTAACCAGAATCACAGGCTCATTTAAGTGATTACCCATCATGGTTCCGAATTCCAACTCAACGCCGGTGCAACCAGGAGAGCCATAACCAACAGTGAGTGGACCCTTGCGGTCTAAAAACTTGATGAAGACATCATCGCGAACGATCCATTTATCATCTTTACGCAGGTGTGTAAAAAGCTCTTTGGTAGGAGCGTTGGCAGC